>CALXHI010000001.1 GCA_944388075.1 uncultured Clostridia bacterium
TCAACAAGGATGGCCTCCCACCTGTGGCACTAAGGTCTTCAACCGGGCCGGCTCACCATGCCGCCTGATACCTGTCTATTACAGATTTTGGGTATTCTCTGACTGCACATTTCTTGACAATTCCACATTGTCCCTTGAGAATCCCATTTTGAGGAAATTTTTCTCCGGTTCTAACGACGTGTTGACTTTGTCAACACAATGTTATGGAATGCCGAATATCGGATTTTGAGAACCTATGGTCGGAGTAGAAAAACGGAGGCAGACACTGCCTGCCGTCAACACAATGTTATGATTTGCGCTCCAGTAACATCTGCGTTAGACTCCGCAGGAATGCAGCATCACCAAAGTAATCCAATTGTGCATAGGCTTGTCGGGTAATTTCGGCAGCAATTTCTTTTGCCTGCTCAACACCATACAATGTCACAAACGTTGTCTTATTCTCCGCTGCATCGCTGCCAATCGGCTTGCCGAGTACCTCCGGTGTGCTCGTCACATCCAGGATATCATCCACAATCTGAAACGCAAGCCCCAGCAAATATCCATACTGTGCCGCCGCTTCTATCTGTTCCGGTGCAGCATGTGCCGCCAAACATCCCAGCCGACATGCCGCCGCAATCAAATCCCCGGTCTTGCCATGATACATCCGCTTCAAATCATCAGCGGTAATATCCTGACGGGTTTCATACTGCATATCCAGCACCTGCCCGTCAATCATGCCGAGTGCTGCTTCGGACAGTACCGCAATCATCGCTGCACGCTGTTCCGCCGATAACTGCACATCTGCTGCAATTCGGCAGAACGGCAATGCCGCCAGTGCATCACCGGCAAGAATCGCTGTTGCCTCGCCGAATGCCTTGTGGCATGAAGGCTTGCCCCGGCGAAAATCGTCATTGTCCATCGCAGGCAAATCATCATGAATCAGGGAGAATGTATGAATCATCTCTAAGCCGCATGCAACCGCATCGGCATATGCCAAATCACCGCCGAGCAGTTCGCAAAACGCATATACCAATACCGGACGGATCCGCTTTCCGCCAGCATCAACCGAATATGCCATCGTTTGTACCAAATCCGGCGAAACACCCCGTTCTTGGAATCCCGCAAGCGTTTCCGTCAACACTTGCTCGACTCGATTCACATAGGCTTGCAGCTGTTCCTGAACATTGGTCTGCATAAAAACACCTCCGAACACTGTTTGTCTACGATTATTATACCATAAAGCCCCCTGACTGTCAATCCATATCCCAAAATCAAACGATGCGTCCCCTTTCGTCGGATAGCCATGTAGCGGTTTTTACGAAATACGGTTTAAGACAAGGACGGCATACGACTAAAACAACCTCTTAATTCCGAAACGGAAATAGAGAGGCTGTTTGTTTTAGATTCAGTCGTAAAGCTCGTGAAACCAAGCTTTTTCCTCGAACAAGCTCTTTTTGTTTTGACAAATTTGCATTCACACAAATCCGCCGTTCACCGAAAGCACCTGTCCCGTCACGAATGCCGCACGCTCCGATGCCAAAAACGCTACCGCCTCTGCAACTTCCTCCGGTCTGCCCAATCGCCCCAGTGCCGCCGCATCCGCAAGCTCTGCCATCGTTTCCGCTGTATGCAGGGCATTCATCGGCGTGTCGATCACCCCCGGCGATACACAGTTCACCCGTATCCCCGACAGCCCGACCTCCTTCGCCAATGCCTTTGTGAACCCAATCAGCCCTGCCTTTGCCGCCGAATAATGCACCTCACACGATGCACCCACCTCGCCCCAGATAGAGGCAATGTTGACGATATTGCCGCACTTTCGGCATACCATCTCCGGCAAAACCGCCTGCGCACATTGCATCGGTGCATACAGATTCACTCGCAGCAATCGCTCTGCCAATTCCGGTGTGCAGTCCTGAAACAGTCCTGTATAGGACAGTCCCGCATTGTTCACTAGCAAATCAATCGGTGCATTCTCCGCACGAATCGCCAAAAACATCGCCGCTATCTCTGCCGGCTCTGCCAAATCCGCTTGATATGCCTTGGTATGCAGCGTTTCGGCAAGCTGTTCAGCACAGTCGACATGGCTGTGATAGTGCAGCAACACCGTCATGCCATCGGCAGCCAACCGTCGTGCAATCGCCGCACCAATCGCACCCGATGCACCCGTCACCAATGCTACCATCGAATTCCCCCTTGCAAATTCACAGATTTTATGGTATACTGTAATCAATTCAGCCATCCGAAGAAAGGAGCATCCCCCATGACTGACCCATTGATTGCACGCATCAACGCCCTTGCCCGGAAAGCCAAAACCGAAGGCTTGACCGATGCCGAACGAGAAGAGCAAACCCGTTTGCGCAATGTCTATCGGGAACGCTTTCGCAGCAATCTCGTGCAGACCCTCGAGCATACCGTCATTGTCGATGCGGACGGCAATGTCATTCGCCGTCTGCATCAAGATTCCGAATAACACCATAACACAAAGGCACAGCCAGACGCTGTGCCTTTTGTTTGTATGCCGCTGACCGGGCTTGAACCGGTACGGAAACAATATCCGAGGGATTTTAAGTCCCTTGTGTCTGCCAATTCCACCACAGCGGCGCAACTTAACTTATAGTATACCATATTTGTCGGGATTTGTCAATGCCTATTCGACCATAATTTTTTGTAATAAAGATTTACGATATAAGCTGATTCACAAAAAGACTACCATACGAATCTTCTTTTTCGTCACAATTCCTCCCTTACAACAATTTGTAGTGCACAAAGGCTCCCCTGCGCCTTTGGATTCGTTATCGAACAGGATTTTCTCACAGGAAATCGAAAATTTGGGGGAACATACAAAATGCCGTATCTGCTTTTCTCGCAAATACGGCATTTCCGTGTCCTATTTTCAAAATATTATGCGTCCAGTACCGGCAGCCATGCGGCAATCTGCATACCGCCATCGGCAATTGCTTTGCAAATGGCATCTCGCTGTGCGGCATCGAGTCTTGCGGAAATCACGCAGGCATTCGCAATCATATCAACATCGGCATCCCCGATGACCGGTGCAACCGCATTGGCAATCGTCTCTGCGCCGTAGTCCTCTGTCAAACGAATGAACATACCACAGGTCTGTGCTTCGGGCTGCGCAACAAAGCTCTGATCCTCTGCCGATGCCCAATCCTGAGAGAACACATTGCACTGATGCTTGACCGCTTCAATGACATCGCCCATCACGGCACTGGCTGTCGGCAACTTGCCTGCACCTCTGCCGCAGAGATAGGTCCGGTCAACCGCATCCCCGCAGACCTCCAGACAGTTGAATACGCCATCCACACGGGAAAGCAAGTTCGCATGCGGCACATACATCGGCGATACCAGCGGCAGAATTCTGCCGTCCTCGAGCCGCTCCACCGCAGCAATCAGCTTAATCGCACCGTCCAGTGCATCGGCTGCAGCGGCATCTTCCAGCGAAACACTGCGGATACCCGTCGTCGAAATGCTGTCCGGATACACATGCTTGCCGTACACGAGCGAGGACAGAATGCAGATCTTACGGCATGCGTCAATGCCGTCTACATCGGCACCAGGGTTGCGCTCGGCATAGCCCAAATCCTGTGCCTGCTTGAGTGCATCGTCAAACGACATGCCCTCGCTGAGCATCTGGTTGAGAATGAAGTTTGTCGTACCATTCAGAATGCCGTACATCGCCGTAATGTCATTGGCTGCCAAGCAGCGGTGCAACGGTCGAATAATCGGAATCGCACCGCCCACACTCGCCTCAAAGAAACAGTTGCAGGCATGTGCTTTTGCCATGGCAAGGAGTTTGTCGCCCTTCTGCGCAATCAGCTCCTTGTTCGAGGTCGCCGCACTGATGCCACGCTCCAGACATTGCATCAGATAACTGTATGCCGGCTCGACACCGCCCATACATTCTGCGACCGCCGTCACATCGGGGTCAGCCAGAATCACGCCCATATCCTTCACAAACTTGTCTGCATACGGCGAATCCGGAAAGTCCCGCAAATCCAAAATATAGCCGATTTCCAGCGCACAGCCTGCCTTCTGCTCAATTTTCTCCCGATTCTTATAGAACAGCTCGACAACACCCGATCCAACCGTACCATAACCCAAAACCGCAATCTTCTTCATACTGAAACTATCCTTTCCATTTTCCTTCAAGAACCTGACAGCAGACGACATTCCACAACGCCCTCCAATTCGCCCAGTGCATCGCAAAGCAGCGGTACATTCGCTGCATTCTCCATGCGAAATGAAACCGTCACCGTTGCAACGCCATCCACCGGTATGCTCTGATTGAGCGTCATCACATTCGCCGATGCCGCCGTCAGCGCATGCAGTACACCGGACAAAATACCGGCGCGATCGTGCAGCCGCAGATAGACGGTGAAAATATGCTGCCACATCTGCTCCTCATACACAAAAACCGAATCCCGATACTTGTAAAATGCACTGCGAGAAATCCCGATTTTCCGACACGCCGCCGCAGAGCTTTTTTCCTCTCGGTTTGCCAGCATCCGCTTGACCTGCAAGGTTTTTGTAATCACATCCGGCAATACGGATACATCGACAACAACCCAGTTTTTGTTCGCTTCTGCCATCGCTCTGCCTGCCTTTCTGCAAAGAATTCTCATCCAACATTCCGTCCATGACGGACAGTTGTATTCGCAACAGAATCATTATAGCATATACTGTCCCGTTTGTCAAGCCCTTTTTTCTGCAGTTTGCCTTACAGCGTCCGAAGATTGCCAAAATGAGTATATCAGAAAATAATAGTATACAGAGCACACGGACAACCAAACTGCTTTTTGATATAAAATCACGAAATTTACTTGAAAATCCTCGGAAATTGTGGTATAGTTTATGTAGCAAGAAATCAAATCATATTCATATTTCTGTTTGAAAGGAGTTTTGGAAGATGGCGAACAATACACAAATGCCGGCACAGGATCCCCGAGTGAGCACGCAAAACAATAGCATCAAGGTAAAGCATGACGAGATCATTATAATTAAATTGGTAAAATATAAATCAGAAATTGAAGATAAATTTATGCCTCTCTCTGACAACTATAGCTCAAAATCATACCGCTTTGACTCGACGGACAGCGAACATTTATCTTCATATTTTAAAGATAAAGCCTTTGAAAACAATGATTATTTTTGTACATTGGTTGTTGTTTATGATAATAACATCAATGGAAGTTTGGAACAAAAAATTCAATATGCCTATCGTTGCTTTTGCACATTATCATCTAAGTATGATTATTTTTATCTGACAAGAGTAAGATCTGTACAGTTGAACCAAGGGCTTGTCTTTCGCAATATCCTTGCATTGCTTGAATTTGTTGATTTTTCCGAATTCACGAACTCAGCCTTTACAGCTGTTGAGAAATCGAGAATCGTTGCAGATCAAATTGCTTTGATTTTGAACGAGCCGGAACAGTTCGTAGCTGCACAGGTAAAACCGACACCCAAAATCGCACAACAGGCAAAAGCTTTGGGTACAACCGGCGATGTGCCATCTGCCAACCCTTCAAAAGGTGCAGACGGCACAAAAAAATTCATTGACCCGCTCGACAATTTGCATGTATTGGCTCAAAGAGATCGAGATTGCATCCGAGAATATACGCAGGAGCAGCAGACACAAGGCACACCGGATCTAAGAAGCGAATTTCAACGGGACTATGACCGCATTGTACATTCCAAAGCCTTCCGGCGTATGGTGGATAAGGCGCAGATTTTTAGCGCAACCAAAGGCGATTATTACAGAACTCGCATGACGCATTCACAGGTAGTCACGCAGACTGCCCGTGATATTGCGACCGCATTGCATCTGAATTTGTTTTTGACGGAAGCCATTGCGCTCGGGCACGATATTGGTCATACCCCATTTGGGCATCAAGGCGAACGGACATTGGATGATATTTTGAAAGGGAAATGTGATATTGTCAAAAACGTTAATTTGTACGATGATTACTACGGCATTAAGCATTTTGGCGGCTTCAAGCACAATTTTCAGTCGCTTCGAGTGGCGTCTTTGCTGGAAGAATCCTATTCGAGTTCGTATGGCATGAACCTCAGCTATCAGACACTGGAAGGTATGCTGAAGCACACAAAGCTGAAGCGTGACCAATATGATTTGGGACAGTTTATCAGCGAAAACGCTTGTGCATATATGCTGCCCAAAATCAGTGAAGATACAGAAAAATCTAAAGATGCAGCAGTGTTGGAGATTTGCTCAACGCTCGAAGGGCAGGTGGTTGCAATCGCAGATGAAATTGCGCAAAGAGGTCATGACTTGGACGATGCGCTTTCTTCCAATTCGATTACCTATGAGGAATTGAGAAATTACTTGTCTTTGAACAGAACAGCCAATATCGCAACCATCATCCAAGAAATCGATCAGGAGCTTGCGGAAGCCAAAGATGCCGGGCATAGATTATATGATGAAGTTGAGCTGAGAAACAGCAGACTGGTCTCCAAAATCATTTCCTATTTTATTCATGATGTCATCGCAACCTCAAGAAAAAAATGGATACATACGTTAATAAAAACTTGCTTTTCAAGAGATCTCATAGAGTCGACAGCACATTGATCTGTTTTTCTGATGAAGCCCAAAAAATCAACAACTATTTGGAAACTGTCATTACCAGCAAGGTCATCAACAGCTCCGAAGTTTCCTTGTTCGACAGCAATGCCGCCGTCATTGTCAGCAGCCTGTTCAAGGCATACTACGAAAATCCAAAACTGATGGATCGTATGGCGCTGCGCTGGCTGACGCTCCGAATTCGAGAGTACACGCCGAATGTTGTGGATTTTGAATCTGGAAATTTCAGAATTGTTCAGCAGGAATTGGACAAAATCTCAAACATGGATTTGTCTCAAGAACTCTCCCCCAAAAACCAGTCGGAAGAAGCCTCGAACACGGATGCCCAAACAACACAATCCCCCAAAACTCAATCGGATGAAGTCTCAAGCATGAACTGGTATGACAGACTCTCTCCTGAAGGGAAGGAGTATTACCGCAAGAGATGGATTTTGGTTCGGACAGTCTGCGACTTCATTTCCGGCATGACAGATACCTATGCACAAAATGCCTATCATAAGCTGGCAAAAAAATATTAAAAAACCATCGCACAAGGCTTTTCTGTCCGCCTTGTGCGATGCTGTTTGTTGAGATTATCGAGTCAAGCGTTCGATGCGGGAATTGGCGTCGGCGATGATTTCCTCCGGGCTTGCACCGATATGAAATACGCCGTTTTCATAGAGAATCTTGCCGGCGCACATCGTCAGAAGGATATTGTCCCGATTGCCGCTGTAAACAAGACTTTCGGGAATATGATGCGGCGGCTGTAGGTTGTATTGTATCAAATCTACCAGAATCAAATCCGCCTGCTTGCCGACCATGAGCGTGTCGCAATCGGTCAAGCCCATGGCATGCGCAGAGCCGACAGTTGCCGCTTCAAGCAGAACCGTTGCCGACAGTGCGGCAGCATCCCCGTATCTCAGCCGCTGCAACACCGTACCAAGATACATCTCTCGGAACATGTCAAGGGCATTGTTACTGGCTGCTCCATCCGTACCGACAGCCAGCGGAATTCCTTCTGCACGGAACGCTTTCAGCGGTGCAATGCCGCTTGCGAGCTTGGCATTCGATGCCGGGCAGGTCACGACCCACAATCCCCGGTCACGGAAAATGGCACGATCTGTTTCGTCGAGCCATACCCCATGGAAACCGCCGCCGCCATACTGCCAAATGCCGAGCGAATCGAGATACTGTGTTGGCGTAGCACCGTATCGTTCCACGCAGGCTTTATGTTCGGATTCGGTTTCGCTCAGGTGGAGATAAACCGGTTCTTTGTAGGCTTCGGCAAGCCGTGCAACCTCACGGTGCAGGGATTCGTCACTGGTATATTCCGCATGAAACCCCAAGCGATAGCCGATTCTCGGGTGCATGGCATGGTAGGTGTCATATTGGGCTTGCAGTCTCTCTACATCCTTTGCCGTACCGCTGATACTGCCGCAGAGCACCGCACGCATGCCGCAGTCAATCGCCGCCTGCACGGTGCTTTGCGGAAAGAAATACATATCGAAAACGGCAGTCGTACCGCCGGCAAGATATTCGAGCATCGCAAGCCGGTCAAACGCATATACATCCTCGGCGGTCAAACGGTCTTCATAGGGGAATACCTTCTCGAACAGCCACTGCTGTAACGGAACGTCCTCCGCAAAGGAACGCAGAAACGTCATCGCCGAATGCGTGTGGGCATTCTTGAAGGATGGCATCAGCAGATTGCCCTGTACATCAATTTCCCGTTCAAATGCCGGCATGGTATCGGATGTATCGCCGAGATAGGCAATGCGGTCGTCCTGCGTCCAAAGCTCACCCTCAACAATATCACAGCCGTGTTCCATGGTCAGGATTCGGGCATTGTAAAAGCGGATCATGCGGTCACCCCACCTTCAAGCAGAGCGTAAATTTCGGTCAAAGCCAGCGTAATCAGTTTGCGGAATTGGGGGGCGGCAGCATCTCCTGCCGCCTTGACCTCCGCATGGCAGAGCGGTGTCGGACTAATGCCGGCGGCAAGGTTGCTGATACAGGATACCCCACAGATCTCCATGCCGCAGTGCCGAGCCGCCATCGCTTCAATGGCGGTACTCATGCCGACCGCATCCGCACCAAGGGTACGGAACATACGAATCTCTGCCGGGGTTTCATAGGCAGGTCCGGCAGTCTGGAGGTAAACACCCTCTTTGAGCGGAATGTTTTCGTTGATGGCAATCTTGCGCAGTACCGCTTGCAAGCGTTTGCTGTAGACCTCGCTCATGTCGGGAAAACGAGTGCCGAGACTGTCGATGTTCGCACCCCGCAACGGCGATGGTACAAAATTCGAGATATGGTCGGTGATCAGCATGAATTCCCCGGCTTTCATACCATGCTGAATGCCGCCGGCGGCATTGGTCAGCACGAGTACCTTTGCACCCATGCGGTACAGCAGGCGGATCGGCAAGATCGCATCTTCCGGTGCATAGCCTTCATACAGATGCACCCGTCCCTGCATGATGGCAACGGGTACGCCGTTTGCGTAGCCGAATACAAATCTGCCGTTGTGTCCGGCTACGGTCGAAACGGGGAACTGCGGAATCTCGGCATAGGGCAGTGTGGCGACAATATCAATGCTGTTCGCAAAATCGCCCAGTCCCGAACCGAGTACCACTGCGATTTCCGGTTGGAATTGTATTTTCACAGAAACCGCTTCATAACAAGCTTGGAGTTTTTCTTCCGGTGTCATAGGGATTCTCCTTTCAATTTCCATAGAGATACTGCCGCTGTTCTTCGGTCAGGATATCAATTTCCACACCCATGCTGCCGAGCTTTCGACGGGCGATGGCTTCATCCACGGCGTGGGGAACAGTGTGGAGCATACCGTCAAGCTTGTCCTGATGCTCGACCAGATATGCCGCACTCATCGCCTGAATGGCAAAGCTCATATCCATGATCTCGGCAGGGTGACCGTCGCCGGCGGCAAGATTGACCAAGCGCCCCTCCGCAAGTACATAAATCGTCTTGCCGTTCGGCAGCTCATAGCCCATGATATGATTGCGTGCCGGGAAGCTGCGCACGGCGATGTTCCGCAGACATTCCATATCGACCTCGACATCAAAGTGACCGGCATTGCAAAGAATTGCGCCCTCCTGCATTTGCAAAAAGCTGTTTTCGGTGATCACACGATTGCAGCCCGTGACCGTGACGAAAAAGTCGCCGATTTTGGCAGCATCCTCCATCTTCATGACGGTAAAGCCGTCCATGATGGCTTCGATGGCTTTGATGGCATCGACCTCCGTGACAACAACCTTTGCGCCCAAACCCTTGGCACGCATTGCCGTACCCTTACCGCACCAGCCATAGCCGGCGACAACCACGGTCTTGCCCGCAACAATGAGGTTGGTGGTACGGTTGATACCGTCCCAGACGGATTGTCCCGTGCCGTAACGATTATCGAACAGATGCTTGCAGTCGGCATCATTCACAAGCATCATCGGGAATCGGAGCACACCGGCTTGATCCATCGCTTTCAGGCGCAGAATGCCGGTCGTTGTTTCCTCACAGCCGCCGATGACATTCGAGAGCAGCTCGGGATATTCGGTGTGAATGAGATGAACGAGGTCACCGCCGTCATCGATGATGAGATGGGGCTTTGCCTCGATGACACGGCGTGTGTGCGCTTCATATTCCTCCGGCGTCGTGCCATGCCACGCATAGACATTCAGACCGCCATGCACAAGAGCAGCAGCCACATCATCCTGCGTGGAAAGCGGGTTCGAACCGGTGATATACATCTCCGCACCGCCTGCCGCCATCACACGGCAGAGATAGGCGGTTTTCGCTTCGAGATGGATGGACAGTGCCACACGCAGTCCGGCAAAGGGTTTGGTTTCGGTAAATTCGGCTTCGATGCTGCGGAGCAACGGCATATTGCCCTTGACCCATGCAATTTTCTGTTCGCCGCTTTCCCAAAGGTTGATATCACGAATTTCACTCATGGTCTGTACTTCCTTTCGAGTTCATAGATTGCAGATGATATAGGGCGACACCGCACATAGTATTATTGTACCATAGACCGGGTAGAAATGCAAGTACCGAGGACGGATTCTTTGTATCTGCAAACAATAAAACCGTCCGGCTGCCAAACCGAACGGTTTTTGTAATACGATATCGCAGGTTACGGAAACCACATATGCTCAATGAAAATTTTGCAGCCGATTCCAATCAGGATGATGCCGCCGAAAATCTGTGCCTTGTTGCCGAGCATCGAGCCGAATTTCTGCCCCAATACACAGCCCAAAATGCTCAAAGCACAGGTGATCCCGGCAATCAAGGCGCAGGCTGTCCAAATCCGGAAATCCGGAAATGCCGCAAAGCTCACACCCACCGCTAACGCATCAATGCTTGTTGCTACACCCTGCAGCAGCAAAAGCCGTATCGTCCATGCACTGCCGGATATCTCATCGGATTCATGCAGCGCCTCCCAAATCATCTTTGCACCGATGAACCCAAGCAGAATGAGCGCAATATAATGGTCAAATGCCGAGATGATATGCGAAAAAAAGGATGCCAGCCAATATCCGATCAACGGCATCAGCCCCTGCATCAAACCAAAACATATGCCATCGCTCAAGATCCAACAAGTCCGCTGCGGATGCTCCCGCAGATAACTCATGCCGTTGGACATCGACACTGCCGATGCGTCCATCGCCAGCCCGATGGCAAGCAAAAGCAATTCCGTGAATTGCAAATCATCGCCCCCCATAACAACAATACCCCGTTATTATATCACATATTGTTCCGTTTGTAAAGCCCAAATTGCAAATATCCTGCCCTGCCCCGCAGTCTTATTTGTCGATTTTCGGAAATACTCATCATTTTTCACGAATCACTACTTGACGAAACAGGATTTTTGTAGTATACTATAGAAGGTTTGCAATGCAAGTGTGTTGCCCTATTTTGAACATATTTGGAGGAAATCAAAATGAATTTCATCGTTGAAACCTCTGCCCGCCACGTTCATGTGACCGCAGAAACTCTGGAAGTACTCTTTGGCAAGGGCGCAACCCTTACCCATAAAAAGGATCTCTCCCAGCCCGGTCAGTTCGCCTGCGAAGAACGCGTCAGCGTTGTCGGCCCGAAGAATACCCTGAAAAATGTCTCCATCCTCGGTCCTGTTCGCTCTGCCGATCAGGTCGAGCTTTCCGCTACCGATGCCCGTTCCATCGGTATTGCTGCTCCCATCCGGGAATCCGGTGATGTTGCCGGTACGCCCGGCTGCAAGCTGATCGGTCCGTGCGGTGAGGTCGACATAAAGGAGGGTGTCATCGTTGCCAAGCGGCATATCCACATGACGCCCGAAGATGCCGCTCAGTTCGGCGTACAGGATAAGCAGATCGTCTGGGTCAAGCTCGTTACCGACGGCAGATCTGCGGTACTCGGCGATGTTGTTGTCCGTGTGTCCGACAAGTTCAAGCTCGCCATGCACATCGATACCGATGAGTCCAATGCCGTTTGCAGCGGACGGGAGCAGACCGGCGTGATCGTCACCATCGGCTAAGGCGACACCGTACAAAGCCGTCAGGCGGTCTTTGTGCGGTGTTGCCCTAATCTTTCCGATTCGCACACAAAGGCTCTGCTGATTTCTCTGCGATGCAGATGCGTTCATCCTTCGCCCGAGAGTTCATGCAGAGCCTTTTTGTAGGCAATACCTTGTTTGGAGTGTGATACCTTATGAATCAACCGCTTTCCATCTCGAAACGCAATCTCACCATGTTGGTCGATTTCTACGAATTGACCATGGCGAACGGCTTCTTCCAAAACGGTCTGGGCGATGTCCTGACCTGCTTTGATCTGTTCTTCCGCAAAGTCCCCGATCAGGGCGGCTATGCCATCATGGCAGGTCTGGAACAAGCCATCGACTATATCAAGCAGCTGCGCTTTACCCCCGAGGATATTGACTATCTGCGTGGTCGCAAGCTATTCTCCGAGGAATTTCTCAACTATCTGGCAGAATTTCGCTTTTCCTGCGATGTCTGGGCAATCCCGGAGGGTACGCCCATTTTCCCCAATGAGCCGCTGATTACCGTGCGTGGTCCTGCCATTCAGGCGCAATTCGTCGAAACCATGCTGCTGCTCTCCATCAACCACCAGAGCCTGATCGCTACGAAAGCCAGCCGCATTGTGCGTGCCGCCGAGGGCAGACCGGTCATGGAGTTCGGCTCTCGCCGTGCGCAGGGTACGGACGGTGCCCTCTACGGTGCGAGAGCGTCCTATATCGCCGGCTGTGTCGGAACTGCCTGCACGATGTCCGAGCGGGATTTCGGTGTACCGGCTCTCGGTACAATGGCTCACAGCTGGGTGCAGATGTTCCCGCATGAACTCGATGCCTTCCGTGCATATGCCGCCATCTATCCGGAAAACTGCACGCTGCTGGTCGATACGTTCAATGTCCTGAAATCCGGTGTGCCAAACGCCATCACCGTGTTCCGAGAACTCGAGGCGGCAGGCCATGCACAGGAATCGTTCGGCATTCGCATTGACAGCGGCGATATTGCCTATCTCTCCAAAAAGGCACGCATTCTCCTCGACAAGGCTGGGCTTCCCAAAGTGAAGATCGTCGCTTCCAATTCGCTGGACGAATATCTCATTCGTGATTTGCTCGTACAGGGCGCACAGATCGACAGCTTCGGTGTCGGCGAACGGCTCGTCACCTCTCGCTCCGAACCCGTATTCGGCGGCGTTTACAAGCTCGCTGCGGCAGGTACGCCCGATGCGCCCAATACGCTGATCCCCAAAATCAAGCTCTCCGAAAATGTCTCCAAAATTACAAATCCCGCCTTCAAAAAGCCTTGGCGGCTCTTTGACCGAGATACCGGCATGGCAATCGCCGATGTCATTACCCTCGCAGAGGAAACCATTGACGATACGCAGCCCTATGTCATCTTCGACCCGGAATTCACCTACAAGCGTAAAACGCTGACCAATTTCATTGCCCGTCCGCTGCAAGTGCCGATTTTCGAGCAGGGTGTCTGTGTCTATGAACAGCCGACCCTCCCCCAAATCCGTGCCTACTGCACGAAGCAGCTCGATACGATTTGGGATGAGGTCAAGCGATTCGAGAATCCCCATGCCTACTATGTTGACCTGTCCGAGCCGCTCTGGAAACTCAAGCGGGAGCTGCTCGACCGTTATTTTGCGGACTGATGTCTGCCACCATATCATGAAAGGAACTGCTTGCTATGAATCAACAGCTCTATCGTATTCACATGGGCGCCGCCGTTTGCGGTGCCGACCTGACCGACGGCAGTGAACGAGGCGAATATGTCTCGCAGGACTATATTCTCCGCAAGCTCGGCCGTCCCCATCGCAGCGTCAATTTGATGTACTGCTACTATCCGCTCGACGAGGGCTTCCCCGTTCGGGCAAGCCTTGCACATGCCGGTGCCGATGTTTCGTTTCAGTGGGATTACCCCTATGACGACTACTTCCCCTATACCGGCGGTCTGAACGGTGACCGAAACAGCGAGGTGTTCCGGCAGATGCAGGATATCCGTTCCCATGGACAGGATCTCACCCTGACGCTGACCGTAGACCCCCATGTCACCGATGAGCACCTGATCGCCATTGCCGAGGATCTGAAACCCTATGGCAGAGTGCTGCTCCGTCTCAATCACGAGGCGACCGGCAACTGGTTCTCGTTCAACAAGCGCTGCACCTATCAGGAAGTCGCCGATTTCTTCGTCCGCGCAAGCGAAGTCATTCGGGCACATGCCCCCAATGTCCAGACCATCATCTGCATTGGCGGTATCGAAGACCTCAATGCGACTGAAATCGTCAAGGAAAAGGAATTCGCACAGACCATTCCGGCTGCCGATATCTGGTCGGTGGACAAGTATATGGCTCTGCACTGGGGCTGGCCGTATGATGTCGCCGAAAAAGGCGGCAATTCCCACAGCCGCGGCAGCTATGTCGAAACCTATGAGATGACCCATCGCTCCTTCCTGCGCTTCACCGAGCTGAACGGCGGTGTCAAAAAGCCCATGGTCATGAGTGAATTCAACGCCGATGGCGATGTCACCGGTCCGTATGAACAATGCGATATGGTCGATGGCTTCTTCCGTCTGGTCAAGGCGGAGAAAGAGCCTTGGCTGACTGCCATCAACTTCTACCAGTTCCGTGACCGCGGCCGTCTGGGACTCGAAATCGAAGACCCCAATCACCCCGGTGTCGGCATCGAGCAGCCCATCATGAAGCGCTATAAGAAATGGATTCACGAAGAGCCGTTCCTGCCCAAAATCACACCGTGCGGTGAAGCGACATTGCCTGCAACCCTCCGCTGGGGCGGTGCAGAAGATGCCGAAGGCTTGGCTCTGAAGCTGCATTTCGAGGGCAATCCGCATTTCTGTGAGCTGCAATTCGAGGACGACGGCAACTATATGCTCGAACTCAATGGTATGTGGTTCTATAAAGCACCGAATACCAAATTCGTTGACCTGATGTCGGCATTCTTTGAAAAGCCCTTGACCGATGCTGCCGATTTGGAGTTGCGGATTTTCGCACCGCCTGCATCGGGCAAGAA
Source organism: uncultured Clostridia bacterium (assembly GCA_944388075.1). Lineage (GTDB taxonomy): Bacteria > Bacillota > Clostridia > Oscillospirales > Ruminococcaceae > Firm-04. Next base: position 15,117 of record CALXHI010000001.1, read on the forward strand.
TGACCTTGAGCTGCCCGATGGCTTGCAAAATGCCTATGCCGTCATCGAGAAGCTGCCTACCATCCGCATTGCCTATGCTCCGGTCGAGCCGTCCCGTGATTGATACGCTCTATGTTTCCGATCTGGACGGCACGCTCCTGCAAGCCGATGCCGTCCTCTCACCGGAGAGCCATGCCATCCTCCGTGAGCTGCTCGAACAGGGTCTGCCGCTGACCGTTGCGACCGCCCGTACCGCCTACTCGGTACTGCCCATTTTGGACGGACTGCCCTTTCGGATTCCGTGGATTTTGCAAAACGGTGCGGTGCTCTATGACCCGGCTGCCAAACGCATTCTCCATGCGGCTGTTATCGAGCCGAATGCTTTTTTGCGTGCAATACGGCTGTTTCGCCGGCATGGCTTGAACGGCTTTGTCTACTGCGTTTCGGACGGTGTACTGCAATGCTGCTATGACGAATTGTCCACCGAGGATATGCGGCAATTCTATCAGGAACGCAAGGACCGCTACGAAAAGCCGTTTCGTCAAATCGAATCCCTCGAACAGCTCGCCTTTGCCGATGCCGTCTTTTGTTCGCTCCATGCCACCCGTGACCGCATGCAGCCGATTGCCGATGCACTCCAATCGAATCCTGACCTCTCCATCGCCTACTATCAAGATGTGTATCGGACGGATATCTGGTATCTGGAGCTGGCTGCTGCGGATGCCACCAAATGGCATGGTGTTGAGCGGCTGCGTTCGCTGCTGCAGCCCCGGACCATCACAGGATTTGGGGATAACCACAATGATCTCCCACTCTTTCAGGCGTGTGACCGGCGCATTGCCGTTTCCAATGCGGCAGATGCCCTCAAGGCGGCTGCCGATCTCGTGATCGGCACAAACCTTGAGAATGCCGTTGCACGCTACCTGCAATCAACCTGCGGAGATCGGATTTTCAAATAAGGAGAATATCACTATGAAAAAGCTCATGCTCGGAAATGATGCCTTTGCAAGAGGTCTCTACGAAGCCGGCTGCCGATTCGCATCCAGCTATCCCGGCACGCCTTCCACCGAGATCACCGAAGCCCTCGCTCAATATGACGAAGTCTATGCCGAATGGGCTCCTAACGAGAAGGTTGCTGTTGAATCTGCCCTCGGCGCATCCTTCGCCGGTGCCCGCAGCTTTGCTGCCATGAAGCATGTCGGCTTGAATGTCGCTGCCGACCCGCTCTATACTGCCGCCTATACCGGTGTCAACGGCGGTTTGGTCATTGCCGTTGCCGATGATCCGGGTATGCACTCCTCGCAGAATGAGCAGGACAGCCGTCACCATGCCATCGCATCGAAAGTGCCGATGCTCGAGCCGTCTGATTCGCAGGAATGCAAGGATTTCGCCATTCTCGGCTATACCCTCTCCGAACAATTCGATACACCGGTTTTGGTGCGTACCTCGACCCGTGTCGCACACTCGCAGAGTGCAGTCGAGCTGCTGCCCCGTGAGGAAAAGGACCTCGTCCCCTACCAAAAGCAGCCCGACAAATATGTCATGATGCCCGCCAATGCAAAGGGACGTCATGTGGTTGTCGAGCAGCGTACCGAAGATTTGATCGCCTATGCCGAAACCACTCCCGTCAACACAATCGAGGACAACGGCTCGAACATCGGCATCATTACCTGCGGGGCGGCGTATCAGTATGCCAAGGAAGCCCTCAGCAATACCGTCAATTACTTCAAGCTCGGTATGACCAATCCGCTGCCCCGTCGGAAATTCCTCGATTTTGCAGCGTCCTGCAAGACCATCTACGTCATCGAAGAACTGGACGGCATCCTAGAAGCCCATTGCAAGGCACTCGGCATTGATTGCAAGGGCAAGGAAATTTTCGGCTGCATCGGGGAACTCAATCAGGTCATCATCGCCGAAAAGCTCCTCGGCAAAACCAATGCCGTAACCCCATATCCGGAACAGCTGCCGGTGCGTCCGCCCGTGATGTGCGCAGGCTGTCCGCATCGTGGTGTGTTCTATGTGCTGTCCAAGCATAAGATTACCGTTTCCGGCGATATCGGCTGCTACACGCTCGGTGCTGCCGCACCGCTGCAAGCCATGGACTGGACCATCTGCATGGGTTCGTCGATTTCCTGCCTGCACGGATTCAACCATGTGCTGGGCAAGGACGCCGAACACAAATCCGTTGCCGTCATCGGTGACTCCACCTTCATGCACAGCGGTCTGAACAGCCTCGTCAATGTCGCCTACAATGCCTCCAACTCAACCATTATCATTCTCGATAACTCCATTACCGGCATGACCGGCCATCAGCAGAACCCGACCACCGGTAAGAACCTCAAGGGCGATCCGGCTGCGGCAGTCGACCTCGTCGCACTTTGCCATGCCATCGGCATCGAACGGGTACGGGTTGCAGATCCGTATCATCTCGCCGAGATGGAACAGGCGATCCTCGAGGAACTGGCTGTCGATGCCCCCAGTGTCATCATCAGCCGCCGTCCCTGCGCACTGCTCAAATATGTCAAGCACAATGCACCGTTCCATGTGGATGCCGACCGCTGCAAGCGTTGCAAAATGTGCATGAAGCTCGGCTGCCCTGCCATCTCCATGAAGGACGGCAAAGCCTGCATCGACCATACCCAGTGCGTTGGCTGCGGTATCTGCAAAGAGCTTTGCAAATTCGATGCAATTTCGTGATCTGCAATCCCAAACATAATGAGGTGAATACTATGGAAACAAAATCGATTATGATTGTCGGCGTCGGCGGGCAGGGTTCTTTGCTGGCAAGCCGCATCCTCGGTCAGGTACTGCTCGCACAGGGCTATGCGGTCAAGGTTAGTGAGGTGCATGGTATGTCGCAGCGTGGCGGCTCTGTCGTCACCTATGTCAAATACGGCGATGCCGTCTATTCTCCGGTTGTCGAGAAGGGCGAAGCCGATGTGATCATTTCCTTTGAGCTGCTCGAAGCGGCTCGTTGGGCAGGCTGCCTCAAACAGGGTGGCAAAATCGTCACGTCTACACAAACCCTCGACCCGATGCCCGTCATTACCGGTGCGGCAAGCTATCCCACCGAAATCATCGAAAAGCTCCGTGCCATGCAGATTGATGTCACGGCGGTCGATGCCCTCACACTCGCCGAGGAAGCCGGCAGTGCCAAGGCATCCAATGTTGTACTGATGGGCGTGGTGTCCAAGAAAATGGAGTTTGACGAAGCCGTTTGGCAGGATGCCCTCACACAGTGCGTCCCCGCAAAATTCATCGACATGAACCGCAAAGCCTTCGCTTTGGGTCGTGCAGTATAAATCACATACCGAAAGGAAGCGATATCATCTATGGAACGCTACTGGAATCCCGAAATCGAGTGTATGCCCCATGAGGACATGATCATGCTGCAAAATGAACGCCTCGTCGCACAGGTCAAGCATGTATACGAAAATGTTCCCTACTACCGTGACTTGATGGACAAAAAGGGCGTAACCCCTACCGATATTCAGTCCATTGACGATTTGCACAAGCTGCCGTTCTTGACCAAGAATGACCTGCGTGAAGCCTATCCCTATGGTTTGCTCGCAAAGCCCCTTGCCGACTGCGTTCGCATTCAGTCTACGAGCGGTACGACCGGCAAGCGTGTTGTCGCCTTCTACACCCGGCACGACATCGACCTGTGGGAGGATTGCTGTGCTCGTGCCATCACCGCTGCCGGCGGTACGAATGAAGACGTTTGCCAGGTCGCATATGGCTATGGTCTGTTCACCGGCGGGCCGGGTCTCAACGGCGGTTCCCACAAGGTCGGCTGCCTGACGCTGCCGATGTCCTCCGGTAACACCGAGCGTCAAATCCAGTTTATGCGTGACCTCAATGCCACCATCCTCTGCTGCACACCCTCCTATGCCGCCTACATCGGTGAAACCCTCCATGACATGGGTCTGACCCCTGATGATATCAGCCTGAAAGCCGGTATTTTCGGTGCAGAGCCGTGGACAGAGGAAATGCGCCGGGAAATTGAAAAGTCTCTCGGCATCAAGGCTTACGATATCTATGGCTTGACCGAAACCTCCGGTCCCGGTGTTGCGTTTGAATGCTCCGCACAGACCGGTATGCACATCAACGAAGATCACTTCATCGCCGAAATCATCGACCCCAATACCGGCGAGGTGCTGCCCGAGGGCGCGAAGGGTGAACTGGTCTTCACGAGCATTACCAAGGAGGCATTCCCGCTCCTGCGCTACCGTACCCGTGATATCTGCGTGCTGACCCGTGAGAAGTGCAGCTGCGGCCGTACTTTGGTCAAGATGTGCAAGCCGATGGGACGCAGCGACGATATGCTGATCATTCGTGGTGTCAACGTATTCCCGTCCCAGATCGAAACCGTGCTCATCGAGCAGGGCTATGCCCCGAATTATCTCATCGAGGTCGACCGTGTCAACAATTCCGATACGCTCGATATCTCCGTTGAGCTGTCCGCAGAGCAGTTCTCCGATACCGTCAAGGACATTCAGCGTGCCGAAAAGGAGCTCGCCGGTGCCATGAAAACCATGCTCGGCATTAACCCGAAAATCCATCTCGTTTCCCCGAAAACCATCGCCCGCAGTGAAGGCAAGGCTGTGCGTGTCATCGACAAGCGCAAGCTCCACTGATACACATTCCCACATTCTATTTTAGGAGGTTTGGATATGAATACCATCCAACAGATTTCTGTGTTCCTCGAAAACAAGCAGGGCAGTCTGAGTGCGGTTGCCAACATTCTCAAGGAGAACAACATTGATATCATCTCCCTCAATCTCGCCGATACCAGCGATTTCGGTATCCTGCGTTTGATTGTCGATGACCATGAGAAAGCCTGTCAGGTGCTGCGGGATGCCGATTGGCTGATTCGTGTCAACGATCTGATTGGCGTACGGGTCAATGATGAGCCGGGCGGGATGGCAACAATCCTCCAAATTCTCGATGATAAACAAATTAACGTGGAATATCTTTATGACTTTATATGCCAAAAGAATAACCACACCTATATCATCTTCCGCATGGAACAGACCGATGCCGGTTTGCAGGCACTGCTTTCTGCCAATGTCGAGCTGCTTTCCGCCGACGATCTCTGCAAGCCTTGATTCCTTATAGCCTTTGTGAAAAATGCTGTAATTTTCTCTCTTTTTTTACATGAAATTGCCGAATTATATTGCGCTCTCTTGACATTTCACCAAATATATGTATAATAGAAACAGGTAAATTGTACTGGTATATCCGGATATGCCCACAAATCGCTCACAGATCTGCCACATATCTGACTATGCCTGAATAACTTTGAATAGGAGTGTGTTTTTATGGGAATCTTGGATCGTGTCAGCGATGCCGGAAAGGGCGTTTCCGAAAAGGTTGCGAACATTTCCGAAATCAACAACCTAAAACGCAAAATTCTGTACGAGGAGGAGCGCATTGTTGAAATTTTTGCTGACCTCGGCAAACGATACTACAAGAATCCGGATGAAGATCCTGCCGTGTTTCGTTCCCTCTGCGAGGATATCGATGCCCGCCGCCGCCGAATCAAGAAGATGAAATTCGAGTTGAATACGCTGCGTGGCTGCAAGATGTGTCCGAAGTGCGATGCGGAAAACAGCGAGAAGAATATGTTCTGCGGCGTTTGCGGTGCCCGTCTGCCTGATCCGGAGGATGAGGACTTCACCTCCCTCAGCGAGAACGACTACTACACCGAGAGCAGCAACCAATTCTTCAATGCCGACAGCACCGGCAATATCGGTATGTAACCCATAATACAAACAGAGCCGTTCGAGTGCGATCTCGGACGGCTTTTTTGTCGTCATATCTTGTCCTGCCGCCGCATAGGATGAAGCAAACACAACCGAAAGGCGGTCACATCATGCAGGAACCCCAAAGCAATTTTTCGCAGGTACTCCCCTATTTCCCCCCAACGCTGCGTGGCGCACTCGAGCAGATCCCCTTACTGCGCCAACCCAAAATCCAGGAGATTCGTCTTCGCATCGAGCGCACCATGCACGTGGTTGCAGCAGGCAAAGAATATGCGCTCACAGGCGCCGGCACGCTCTCCGAAACCCCAACCGATGGGCTTTATGTCCATCGGGCACAGCTCGATGCCATCTGCAAAGCCATCTGCGAACACTCCATCCACAGCTACCAGAATGACCTCAAACAGGGCTTTGTCACCATCGCCGGCGGCAATCGGGTCGGGATTTGCGCTTCGGCTGTCCTCGACAACAACCGGCTCGATACCATTCGCTTTATCAGCGGCATGAATGTCCGTATCGCCTCCGAACGCAAAGGCTGTGCCGTCGCCCTCAAGCAAAGCCTTCTCGCCGGACAATTCGGCGGCTGCCTGCTGATTGGACCGCCGGCATCGGGAAAAACCACGATGCTGCGAGATTTATCACGCCTGCTCGGTGCAGAATACCGCATTTCTGTCATTGACGAGCGTGGCGAACTGGCAGCCATGCGCCATGGCGTTCCCCAATTCAATTTGGGCGAACAAAGCGATGTCTTTGACGGCTACCCGAAGGCCATCGGCATTGGCATTGCAGTTCGAGTGATGTCGCCGCAGATTTTGGTCTGTGACGAGATTGGCGATGCCGAAGAAGTCACGGCACTGCTCGGTGCGCTCAATACTGGTGTGCGGCTCTTTGCCTCAGCCCATGCCGGCTCGATGAGCGAAGTATTTGCCCGTCCGCAAATCAAACGGCTCATCGACGCCAACGCTTTTACGCATATTGTGCTGCTTGGCACCGGCAGCCAATGCGGACAGGTTTTACAGCTGCGGCGAGTCGGAGGCTGTGCATGAAGGGTCTGGGCTGTTTGCTGCTGCTCGTATGCTGCACGATGAGCGGTTTGTATGCCGCAGCGCAATTGCGTCGACGGGTGCGCCATCTGGAGCGTCTCAAGCTTTTGCTCGACCAGATGGGGACAACCCTGCGCTTTACCCGCCCGACCATCGCCGATTTGCTGGCGATGCTTGCGGAACAGCCCTGTTTTGCGGAGCTGCGCTTTCTGCAAGATGCCGTGGCTCGGGATATTCCCTTTCCCGATGGGTGGGAAACCGCCATTGCCGAGGATATGTCCCTCTCCGAGGAGGAACGGGATTTGCTCTCAACAGTCGGACAAACCCTCGGCAGTACCGATTTGGACGGGCAGCTCTCTGCCCTGTCGCTTTGCAGTGCAAGACTTGACAGCTTGCGCAACGATGCGCAGGCAGCTGCACAATCTCGCTGTCGCCTATATCCGGGCATGGGCGTCCTCGGCGGCATATTTCTTGTGATTCTATTGCTGTGAGAACGGAGCGTGACGCATGGACATAGACCTGATTTTCAAAGTCGCCGGCATTGGCATTATTGTTGCGGTACTCAATCTCGTCCTCAAGCGTGCCGAACGGGAGGAGCAAGCCATGCTGACCACGCTTGCCGGCTTGATTGTCGTGCTGATGCTGATCATCAACGAAATCCAAGACCTCTTCGATACCGTCAAGACGGTATTCGGTCTATGGTAACCGCCATGCAGGTCGCAGGACTGGCATTGACCGCCGTTCTGCTCGCAAAGCTTCTGCAACGCTATGCCGCCGAACAGGCCCTCCTGTTGACGCTCTTGCTCGGTACGCTCTTAACCTGCGTTGCGATTCGGTCGTTTGCCCCGATACTCAACCAAATCGATGCCCTGCTGCAATCGGGCGGTTTGAATCCCTCCCATACCGCAATCCTGTCAAAGGCCATGGGCATTTGCGTGGTTACGCAATTAGCTGCCGATATCTGCAAGGATGCCGGCGAAACTGCGCTCGGCTCTGCCGTCACACTATTTGGGGCAATTGCCTTGCTGCTGCTCTGCATTCCGCTGACGGAGGAGCTGCTCGCACTGATTCGGGAGGTGCTTGCATGCGTGCCCTCACTCTGATATGCCTGCTGTGGGGACTGTGCTTTGCCTGTCCGGCAATGACGGTTTCCGCTGAAGATGGCATGGAGGGACTCTATGCCGCCGCCGACCCCTATGCGCTCGACCTGCCCGAGGAAGCCGCCGACTTTCTCGATGCCCAAAACATTGACAGTGCCGACCCGCAATCGTTACTGACGCTGTCGCCCGGCGCATTCTTCAGCGAACTTTGGGAAACTTGCAAACAGGAAGCGTCCGCACCGGTTCGACTGCTCGGCAGTCTGCTGGCACTGACGCTGCTCTCTGCCGGACTCACCGGCATGGGCGATACCTTTGTACGCAGCGGTTCGGTTAAGCCTGTGTTTCAGCTGCTCTGCGTGATGCTCTGTGTGGGGACAGCCGCCGAGCCGATCACCGAGTGTCTGGTGCGCATTGCCGAAACCCTGCAAGAAAGTACGCTGTTCATCAGCAGCTTTTTGCCCGTATTTGCTGCGTTTATCGCTGCAGGCGGTGCAGTCAGCAGCGGGGCTGCTTATCAGGTATTCGTGCTGTTTCTCACGCAGAGCATTTCACAGCTGACCTCCTATCTGCTGTTCCCCTTGCTCGAATCTGCCATCGCCCTCGGCATTCTCGATGCGGTCAACCCGAATTGGAAGCTCGCCGGCTGGATGCAAAGTCTGCTGAAAGTACATGCCTGGATTCTCGTCTTCCTCATGACGATGTTCTCGGCGATGCTCTCCATCCGCAGCTTTGTCGCAACAGCCGCCGATTCCCTGACGAGCAAGGCGGTCAAGCTTGTGTCATCGAGTCTGATTCCGATCGTCGGCAGTGCCGTTTCCGATGCTTATGCCAGCGTACAGGGCAGCATTCTGCTTTTGCGAAACGGTCTGGGTGCTGTCGGCATTTTGGCATTGCTCTGTCTTTGCCTGCCACCGCTCATCTCCGCACTGCTCTATCGTGCCGTCTTTTCGATTGCGGCACTCTTTGCCGATATGACGGGTGCACAGCCGCTGGCCCGGCTCTTTAGCGCCATGCAAAAGGTTTTGGCAGCAGCATTTGCCTTGCTCGTCTGCTGTACGCTGATGCTGATTTTTTCAACCGCCATCATGCTGTTGCTGCTCGATGGCAGCTAGAAAGGAGCTTGCATGGACACATTGCGTACCACCATCTTGACCGCCTGTACCCTCGGTCTGGGGCTGACCCTCGCCGAACAGCTGATACCGCTCGAACGCTTTTCTGCACAAATCCGGCTGTTGCTGTCGCTGCTGCTGCTCATCGGGATGCTCTCGTCCCTCACTCGGATTTCGCCGGATACATGGGAGCGCCGATTCGATGCCACTGCCGCATCCACCGAGGAAATCCAAGCCCTTGCCGAACAGGCGCATGCCGATGCCATCGCCGAAAGCATTGCCAATGCCCTCAACCGCAAGCTCGAGGAGGCCAAGGTGAACTGTCGGGTTTCCGCCGTCACCGTGCATATTGGCGAGGACGGCAGCATAGATATCAGTGAGGTAACCATAACCGGAAATACCCTCACCGGCAGTATCTATTTACGAGAATGGCTCGGCGATGCCGTTTCGCTGACAAAGGAGGTGACACCATGACATTCCTGCAGCGTTTACGGCAGGCATTTGCCAAATGCGATCGCTTGCAGTACATCGTTTGGATCGGCATTGCCGGTATGCTGCTGATTCTGGGTTCATCCGTCTTTTCACAGGACGATGCAACCGAACCGCAGCCCTCTGCCGTATCGCAAAGCCCTGCCCCATCCGAAGATGACTACCGGCTCACACTCGAACAGCGGCTGACCGATTTGCTCTCCCATATGGACGGTGTGGGCGATGTACAGGTAATGGTGACGATTTCCGGCAGTGCAGAACAAATCTATGCCCAGGAGGTGAAGCAATCCCAAAGCGAGCATACCAGCCAATCCGAACACGAGGTCGTTCTCACCCGTGTCGATGGCGACGAATCCCCCCTCATCGCCAAAACACAGTATCCGCAGGTGCAGGGCATTGCCATTCTCTGTACCGGCGGCGACAGTCCCATCGTTCAGGAACGCATTCTCCATGCCGTTTCCGCCTTGCTCGATCTCCCTGCCAATGCCGTCTACGTCGGAAAAGGGAATCCTGCCGACCCATCGAAAGGAGTTCATTAACATGAAAAAGCCAACCTTGATCATCGGAAAGCGACAGATCATCCTCAGCGCGCTGACCCTCGTGCTCGGCGTTGCCGTCTACCTCAACTATGTGCTGTCGGGCGGCAATGCGCTCTATCCCACTGCCGAAAAGAATGATACCCAAATCGAAGATGTCAACCATTCGGGTGACCTCGGTGATTACGGTACTGCCGAGCCGGTCAACGGTACGGTTTCCAATGCGGATTTCTTTGCGCAGGCACGGCTCGATAAGCAGACAAGCCGAGATATCGCCGTTCAGACCCTCCAAAGCATCATCGGCGGCGGTGACCTCAGCGAGGAGGAGATGGTGACCAATGCCATTGACGCTGTCAACCTCTCGAAGCTCATCGAAAGCGAAACCGTCATCGAAAACCTTATCCGTTCCCAAGGCTTCTCCGATTGCGTGGTCTATCTCGATGGCGAAACCGCAAAGGTCGTCGTTGAATGCGATGCCCTCGAAGCAGCTCAGGCTGCCGCCATCAAGGATATCATCCTCTCCGAGGCATCCGTTCCTACAGAGGGCATTCGCATTTTCGAGGTTGCTGCCAATTCCACACCCGAATTGGCATCCCCGTGAAGCCATGCCGCATTGCCAAAAAATTATTTCCGAAAATGACGGGCTTTTTTTGAAAAAACGCTTGTAGGAATCGAAAAAAAATGGTATAATAGATGTGTATACGCTGTGGGGGCAGCTTTGTGTCCCCTACGGCAAGAACAATATCGTATCGGCAGTGCGCAGAGCCGTTCTGTCTGCGTACTGCCACAATGCAAACGGAGGAACACAGTATGAGCAACCATTATCCGAAAAAGCCCGTCACGCATGGCGAAGTGAAAATCTCCGAACATGTGATCCGTTCGATCGCTTCCGCTGCCGCACTCGAAGTCGAAGGCGTACAGGCCATTGCACCTGAAAAATGCAGCCTCTTTTCCTGCTCGAAACCCATCTCCGTCCGGATTGACGGCGATACCATCTCCATTTCCCTCGAACTGATCCTGCAAGCGGGCTACTCCCTGCCGAATGTCGCTATGCAGGTGCAGAAAACCGTCAAGGATCAGGTGCAGAGCATGGCAGGCGTCATTGTCTCCAAGGTGCATGTCATCGCCGCAGGCCTTTCGTTTGATTGAACGCCCCGGAAAGGAATGGAAAAATACATGAGTCGAATTGAAGTCCGTGACAGCGCATTCAAGCTGATATTTGAAAAGCTCCTGCGGAATGATCCCATCGAAACACTCTACGAAATCGCTGAGGATATCGACGAAATTATCGTCAATGATGCCGTCAAAGAACTCGTCAACGGTACACTCGCACATGCCGAGGAACTCGATGGTATTATTCAGCAGTACAGCAAAAGCCGTGCACTCGCTCGTATCCCGAAAATCAATCTCGCCATTCTGCGCATTGCCCTCTACGAGATCCGCTACGATGACGGCACTCCGCAGAATGCCGCAATTTCTGAAGCCGTCAACCTCGCAAAGCAGTATACCTATGAGGAGGACGCCCGTTTCATCAACGGTCTGTTGGGTGCGTATGCCCGTGCGAATCCCCAATGATCACCATCGGCATTGATACCAGCAATTATACTACCTCCTGCGCCCGTTTCGATACCGAAACACAGACCATTGTGCAGGAAAAACGGCTGTTGCCCGTACCGGACGGACAAGCCGGCCTGCGGCAGAGCGATGCGGTGTTCCATCATACAAAACAGCTCCCCGAGCTACTCGAAGCGTTGGCGGAACGCTGCGGCGGTCTGTGTGCAGATGCCTATGGCGTTTCCACTGCACCTCGTAGTGCGGAAGGCTCGTATATGCCCTGCTTTCTCGCAGGCATCGGTACGGCACAGGTGCTGGCAGCTGCTGTTCAGCGGCCCTTGCATCGCACCTCCCATCAAATGGGGCATATCCTGGCAGCACTCTATTCAGCAGGACAATTGGCATGGCTGCGACCCGATGCCCCTCCCTTTTTGGCATTTCATGTCAGCGGCGGTACGACCGACTGCGTCTGCTGTACGCCCAATCCCGATACGCTCCTGACCATCGATCCGGTCTCGTCCTCGCTCGATTTGAAGGCAGGACAAGCCATTGACCGTGTCGGGTTGATGCTCGGACTGCAATTCCCCTGCGGACCGGCACTCGAACGGCTTGCCGCCGACAGTCACAGCAATGCCCATGGCAAAATCACGCTCCGCAACGGCTGCTGTTCGCTCTCCGGACTGCAAAACCAATGCGAAGCCCTATACAAACGGCAAACGCCGCCTGCCGATATCGCACGCTACTGTCTCAACACGGTTGCTGAGGCTCTGCGTGCCATGACGCTCGATGCGCTGAACGTCTATCCGAATGCGGCAGTGCTGTATGCAGGGGGCGTCATGTCCAATCGGCTGATTCAGCAGGCACTCCAAGCCGTCCCCACACAAACCGCATTCTCCGAGCCGGCATTCTCCTGCGATAACGCCGCCGGCATCGCCATCTATGCCGCATATCGGGAGGTGAGTCGTCTATGCTCCGCTTAACCCCAAGCCAACTCAATCGTTACATTTCTATGCAGGTGCAAGGCGATACCAATCTGCGTCTGGTGCTGCTGCAAGGCGAAATCTCTAACTTCACGAGAAATTTCAAATCCGGTCACTGCTATTTTTCCATCCGAGATGCGGAAAGCTCCGTCCGTGCGGTGATGTTCCGCTCAAATGCCGAACGTCTGCCGTTTCAGCCGGAATCCGGTATGCACGTCATTGCACAAGGCAGCGTGACGGTCTATGAACGGGATGGTTTGTATCAGCTGCAAGTCGTTGACCTTGTACCCGATGGCATCGGTGCACAGGCACTCGCCCTCAAACAGCGTCGGGAAAAGCTCGCAAAACTCGGCTATTTCTCTCCCGAACGCAAACGTCCGATTCCCGATATGCCGAAAAAAATCGGTATCGTCACCTCCCGCAGCGGTGCGGCATTGCAAGATATGCTCCAGATCCTGCGGCGACGCTATCCCATCGGCAAGGTCTGTATTTATGCTGCGCTCGTACAGGGCGAAACGGCACCGGACTCCATCGCAACAGCTATCCGTACTGCCGGTGCAGATGCCTGCGATGTCATCCTGATCGGACGAGGCGGCGGTGCATCCGAAACCCTCGAAGCTTTTCAGGCGGAAGCCGTTGCAACCGCCATCTTTGAATCGCCAGTACCGGTGATCAGTGCTGTGGGGCACGAAATCGACCACTGCATTGCTGATGAAGTCGCCGATTTGCGTGCGCCGACACCCTCTGCCGCCGCAGAGCTTGCATCGGTCGAAATGGACCTGCTGTATCGCCGCATCCATGCCCTACAGCAGCAAATGCAAACCGTACTCTATGCCAAAATTGCAGCGCATCGCCAAGCCCTCGATCGGCTCGGCAATCGGCTCGAACGGCAGTCCCCTCAGCAGCGCATTATACTCACAGCCAATCAATGTGCAGCCCTGCAAGCCAAATTACATAGCCTCATGCAAAAACGCCTGACGCATACCGAGCAGTCGCTTGCATTGCTGCTCAGCCGCTTGGGGGCGGTCAATCCTCTGACCGTGTTGCAGCGGGGCTATGCCATTGTGTATCACGAGGATGCCATTGTACGGTCTGCCGATGCACTCAATGCCGGCGATACCGTGCGATTGCAATTGACGGATGGCGTCTGCCATGCCGTCATTACCACGCAGCAAGGAGTATCCACATGAAGTTTGAAGAACAAATGCAACAGCTCTCTGCCCTCGTTGCCAAGCTCGAGGCGGGCGGTCTTTCCTTGGAGGAATCCATTCGCCTGTACGGAGAAGGCGTCACGCTCGCTGCCAACTGCAAGGCAGAGCTGGACGCTGCCAAACTCACCGTCACCGAATATGACAAACAGAACGCAGAATCCGATGACGCTGCATCTGACCCTTCTTAACAAAGGATTCTTGTCATTTGGAGTAAAAAATGAGTAGAGAACGACAAATTTCCGTGCCAAATCCCATCGATTTGACTGCCATGAACCTCCCTGAAGATTTGGCATCGCTCACCATACCCCAATGCAAGCTGCTCTGCGAAGCCATCCGCAAACTGCTGATCGATACGGTTATGCAGACGGGTGGGCATCTTTCCTCGAATCTCGGTGTCGTAGAGCTGACGCTTGCCCTGCATCGCAATTTCCATTCACCCGATGACCGCATTGTTTGGGATGTCGGCCATCAGGCGTATGTGCATAAAATCCTGACCGGCAGACTCGATGCCTTCCACACCCTGCGGCAGGAAAACGGCCTTGCCGGATTCCCAAAGCCCACAGAATCCCCCCACGATACCTTCATCACCGGGCACAGCAGTACCGCCGTTTCTGCTGCCTGCGGCATTGCCGATGCCATGCGCATCCGCAAGAATCCGCACTATGCCATTGCCGTGGTCGGAGATGGAGCATCGACCGGCGGTATGTTCTACGAAGGTCTGAACAACGGCGGCAAAACCCGTAACAACCTCATCGTCATCCTCAATGACAACAACTGGGGCATCTCCAAAAATGTCGGTGCAATCGCAAAATATCTCGCCAATATCCGAAACAGCGGTGACTATGTCCGTACCAAATGGGCGGTCGAACAAACGCTCAACATTATCCCCAAAGTCGGGAAGCCCATTGCCGGTATGCTCAAACGCACCAAGGATCGGCTCAAGAAAAATCTCATCGGCTCAACGCTGTTCGACCAGCTCGGCTTTGTCTATTTGGGACCGATTGATGGGCATGATGTCGAGGCACTCGATGAGGTGCTCGATGCGGCAAAGCAGTATCACTGCCCGGTGCTCGTCCATGTCCACACGATCAAGGGCAAGGGCTATGCGCCTGCCGAGCAGAATCCCGGCGAATATCACGGCGTTCCCCGCATTGATGTGGAATCCAAAAATCCCGAGATCTCGACCGACGAATGCTATTCTACCGTGTTCGGCAAAGAGCTTGCTGCCATCGCTGCCAAGGACAAATCCGTCTGTGCGGTCACTGCCGCCATGAAATACGGAACGGCTCTGCAATTCTTTGCCGCTGAACACCCAAACCGCTTTTTCGATGTCGGCATCGCCGAACAGCATGCCGTAACCTTCTGTGCCGGTATGGCATCGATGGGTATGAAGCCCGTTTTTGCCGTATATTCGACCTTTTTGCAACGTGGCTACGACCAGATCATCCACGATGTCGCCATCGCTAAGCATCATGTGGTATTCGCCATCGACCGTGCCGGCATTGTCGGTGAGGACGGTGAAACCCATCAGGGCATCTTCGATGTTTCCATGCTTGCGGCGATTCCCCATATGAAGGTATACTCGCCTGCCGGCTATGACGAACTGCGGCTCTGCCTGCATGCAGCATTGCATCAGGACAAGGGTCCGGTTGCCGTGCGCTATCCCAGAGGACAGGAGCCGCCATCCGCCGCCGAACTGCCAGTTGACCTGCGGTTTTCCCATATTCCCGGCAAGCAGATGCTGATCATCACCTACGGCCGCATTTCTGCCAATGCGCTGACAGCAAAAAAACAGCTGCAAGCACAGGGCATTGACTGCGGCCTGCTCAAGCTGACCACGATCGTACCGCTCGATGCAGAGCTGCTCACCATCGCCATGCAGTACCCCAATATCGCATTCTTCGAGGAAAGCGATGAGCTGGGCGGCATCGGCGAACAGTTCGCCGCACTCCTGCTCGAAGCGGGCTATCACGGCAACTATTTCCACAACGCCATCCACGGCTTCGTGCGGCAGGCATCGGTGAATCGTATCTTTGAGAAGCTCGGCTTGACGGCAGATGCCATGGTGCAGACCATTCGGGAGAAACTCGTATGAGCCGGCTTGATGCAGCCCTCGTCGAGCATGGGCTTGCCGAAACCCGTTCCCGTGCCAAAACCGTAATCTTGCAGGGCTATGTTACCATCAACGGCAAGGTCTGTATGAAGCCTGCCGCCACGGTCAATCCGGACGATAAGCTCGCCGTCACGCAAAGCCTGCCCTATGTCGGCAGAGGTGGTGAAAAGCTCGCATTTGCGATCGAAACATTCGGTATCTCCGTGCAGGACGCCAATTGTCTCGATATCGGCGCATCGACCGGTGGGTTCACCGACTGCCTGCTTCAGCATGGCGCAAAGCATGTGCTTGCCATCGATGTTGGGCACGACCAGCTCGTTCCCCAACTTCGCAATCACCCGAAGGTCACAGCCATGGATGGCATGGATATTCGACAGCTGTCGCTCGATGCCAAGGGACTGCCTGCCGATTTTATCTGCTGCGATGTGTCCTTCATCTCCCTGCGCCTGATTTTCCCGTATCTTGCGCCACTTTTGAAACCGCAGGGACAAGCGGTTGTACTGGTCAAGCCGCAATTTGAAGCCGGTCGGGCGGCACTCAATAAACATGGCGTGGTGCGCAATCCCAATGTCCACAAGCAGGTACTTGCAGAAATCCGTGCCGCCGCACAAGCCCGGGGTCTGAACCCCGTTGCCGACTGTCCTTCCCCGATTTTGGGCGGCAGCGGCAATACCGAATTTCTGCTCCTGCTAAAACCTTCTCAAGCGGAAAGAACAGATTGCCTATGAAACTCGTGATTTCTCCCAATCTCCAAAAACAGGATGCCTATCAAACCGCAAGAGCGGTCTGCCAGCTCTTTTATCCCGATGTAATGGCAGGCAGTGTGCAGCTTTTAATGGACGAATCCCTGCGGCAGCACTTCGATACACTCCCCTACCTGCAATTCCTGCCGCAGGAAATCCTGATGTGTCAAGCTGATTTCGCTATTGCCATCGGCGGTGACGGCACGATTTTACGCTGTGCAAATGCCATTTTCGGAACATCTGTAAAGCTCGTCGGCATCAATACCGGCAGACTCGGCTTTCTCGCTGCCATCGAAGCCGGAGAGCTGTACATCCTCCGTCAGTTGCTGACCGGACAATATGCCATTAGTCACCGCATGATGCTCCAAACTACCATCTGCGGCGGCAGTGCCGATGGCACACAGCACTATGCGCTCAACGATGTTTATGTCTCCCGTTCGGGAGATACGCTCTGCGATTTCTCCGTATTTGCAGATGATATGCTGATCGGAACCTACCGTGCAGACGGCATTATCCTCTCCACACCGACCGGTTCGACCGCTTATGCACTCTCTGCCGGCGGGCCTGTCATGGAGCCGGATCTCGAACTGATCGAGATGAATCTCATCTGCCCGCATTCGCTGTTCGCACGACCGATGCTCTTTGCTCCCCAGCGAAAAATCCGCATCACCTATTCC
Source organism: uncultured Clostridia bacterium (assembly GCA_944388075.1). Classification (GTDB taxonomy): domain Bacteria; phylum Bacillota; class Clostridia; order Oscillospirales; family Ruminococcaceae; genus Firm-04. The sequence goes on from CALXHI010000001.1 coordinate 32,413, forward strand.
GCCTCTCATGTGGACGAATTGCTCGTACATGTGGACGGTACCGGCATTGCTGCACTCACGCAAGGGCAGTCGATTGTCATTACCCGTGCGGAGCAAACCACGCCTTTTGTCGATTTCAAGGGGACTGCATTCTACGATGCCCTAAACGGCAAGCTCATGCAGCCGCTCAAAGGCTTCGATTTGCCGGAAAGGGAGCGGATGCCATGACCAATGCACGCCATGAAGCCATCCTCGCCATCATTCAGCAGCACGATGTGACCACGCAGACGCAGCTCCAGCAGCTCCTCGAAGCGCAAGGTTTTTCCGTGACGCAAGCCACGGTTTCTCGGGATATTCATCAGCTGCATTTGCAGAAAAAAATGCGTTCGAGCGGCAAACGCTGCTATGTTCGGACACGGCAGGCGGTCTCGTCCTCGAATCTGCTGTCCGATTTCGTCAGCAAAATCGATATCGCCATGAATGCAGTCGTGCTGCACTGCCAACCCGGTACGGCACAGACCTGCTGTGCCCTGATTGATGACCTCAAAGCCCCGCAGGTCGTCGGTACGATTGCCGGCGATGCGACCATCTTCATTCTCACACGCTCCGAATCCGATGCGCAGACTCTGCTCGTCGATTTGGAATCCCATATCTGGGGGTAGTTTATGCTCAAGGAATTGTCCATCCAAAATCTTGCCGTCATTGCCTCTGCTGTCATTCCGCTCGAAGCCGGCTTCAATGCCTTTACCGGCGAAACCGGTGCCGGTAAATCCATCCTCATTCACGGCATTCAAGCGGTACTTGGACAGCGTGTCAGTCGGGATATGGTGCGTGCCGGCGAGAAAAAAGCCATCATTTCGGGCGTATTTTCGCCGATTCCCGATTCCGCTGCCGCAATCCTCGCAGAAAGTGCCGAAGCCTATGGCTATCCGCTCGATGCCGATACCCTCATGCTGACCCGTGAAATTTCTGCAGACGGCGGCAGCATTGGCAGAATCAACGGCAAAACCGTTCCCGTGACACTGCTGCGACAGGTCGGTGAAACCCTTGTCAATATCCACGGTCAGCATGATAACCAAATTCTCCTGCGCCCTGACCGTCATCTCGACGTGCTCGACCAATTCGGTGAAGACAACAGCCTGCGCTTGTGCTACCAAGAGGAATTTCAGGCATTGCAAACCGTGGCGCGCAAGCTCGGTCAGGCGAAAAAATCCGAGCAGCAAAAGCAGCAGCGTATCCTTGCCCTACAGGAAATCATGACCGAAATTGCCGAACTCGACCCACAGCCCGATGAAGATACGCTGCTCGATGAACAGTATCAGCAAGCCGCAAAGGCGGAACAGCACAGTGCGCAGGTTACGCAAATTACACAGGTGCTGACCGATGGCGAGGAGAATCTTTCCGATGCGCTGGCAGTTGCCTGCGAATGGCTGAACCGCCTTGCCGACAGCCTGCCCGATGCCGCTCCCCTCGCCGAACGCCTGCGTTCCCTCAATATCGAACTGCGAGATATCTCCGATTCGCTCTCCGACTGCGCCGGCAATCCGCTTTCTCCGGCAGAATTTGCCCGCCTGAACGACCGCCGCAATGCCGTCAATACGCTGACCTTGCGCTATCAAACCGATGCTAACGGGCTGCGCAATCTGCTTGAGCAATCCATGGATGAGATGGAGCAACTGCAATCCGATGCCGATTCGCTCGCAGAACTGGCAGAGGAACGGCAACGCAGACTCCATGTCGTTACCGATTTGGCAAAGCAGCTCTCCGCCTATCGCAAGCAGCTGGCGCAAGCCTTCTCCGAACGGGTCGCCGCAGAGCTGGCAGAGCTGAATATGCCCAAAGTTCGGCTCTGTGTGCAGCTGACACAGGGTAAGCTGACACCATCGGGCATGGACAATGCCGAGTTCTATATCTCTACCAATCCCGGCGATCCGCCCAAGCCCATTGCACAGATTGCGTCCGGCGGTGAATTGTCCCGTTTGATGCTCGCCCTCAAAGCCGTCATCGCCAAACGAGACGATATCCCAACCCTCATCTTTGACGAGATCGATACCGGCGTCAGTGGTAATGCCGCACAGAAAATCGGACGGAAGCTCCGGCAGCTCTCTACCCACCATCAGGTGCTCTGCGTCACACATTTGGCACAGCTTGCCACCCAAGCCAATCACCACCTACTCATCGAAAAGCAGTCTGACCTGATCTCCACGAATACCCAAGTGTCGGTGCTGACACCCGAACAACGAGTTCACGAGATTGCCCGTATCATGAGCGGCGATCAGCCCTCCGAATTGCTGCTCCAGACCGCAAGAGAAGCCCTCGAACAGGCACAGCAAAAAAAAACTTGAAAAATTGCAAAATACCCCTTGACAATTCATTCGGACTGTGGTATAATAAAGAGGCAGTTTGAATCTGAATATGTCCCGTATTCCAAAGACAGTTGGCAGAGCGTTCGCATACCAGTATGCAAGTATCGGAAGTCCAACCGAGGAGTGCCGGTATTTTGTTATGCACACGCCAGAACAATACCGCCTCTCCGTTTGTCGGGAGAGGCTTTTTTCATTGCCTCCATTGGATTCGCTACTGCAATTCTACGACGGAGGTGAAAATCAAATGCCTAGTGAGAAGGTTTTGCAGGCTAAACAGGAAAAGGTTGCTGCTCTGACCGAACAGCTGAAGTCCGCTTGCGCATGTGTCCTCGTTGACTACAAGGGCATCAGTGTTGCTGATGATACCCAGCTGCGTCGTGCGTTGCGTGAGGCAGGTGTGACCTACATGGTTCAGAAGAACACCCTGATTCGTCTTGCCATGCACAACATCGGTTACGATCAGTTTGATTCCGTTTTGGAGGGTACGACCGCTATCGCAATCTGCGAGAACGATCAGACCGCTGCTGCTCGTATCCTCGGCGAATATGCCGAAAAGTCTGAGGGAAAATTCATACTCAAAGCCGGTTTTGTCGACGGTGAAGTTTACGATGCTGCCGGTATGATGGCTCTGTCCAAGGTCCCGTCCAAGGACGTCCTGCTCGCACAGCTCGTCGGCTCTCTTCAGGGTCCGATTCAGAAGCTGGCTGCTACCCTGCAAGCACTCGTCGAGAAGAACGAGTCTGCTGCTTGATCCCCTGTTTCATCTATATTTATTTTGTAAAGGAGAATTATCATGGCTTCCGAAAAGACTATGAAGTTTATCGAAGAGATCAAGGCTCTCAGCGTTCTGGAGCTGAAAGAGCTGGTTGACGCAATCCAGGAGGAATTCGGCGTGACTGCCGTTATCGCCGCTGCCGGTGCAGGTGCAGGTGCTCCCGCTGCTGAGGCTGAGAAGACTGACTTTGATGTCGTTATGACTTCCTTCGGCGATTCCAAGATGAATGTCATCAAGGCTTGCAAGGACGCTCTGGGTCTCGGCCTGAAGGAGGCTAAGGAGATCGTTGAGAAGGCTCCTGTCACCCTGAAGGAAGCTTGCCCGAAGGCTGACGCTGAGGCTCTGAAGAAGACCCTCGAGGATGCCGGTGCTACCATCGAGCTGAAGTGATTTTACTTCCAACAACAAGTCCCCGTTGCCCTTGTGCGACGGGGATTTTTGTATCCATGCAAAAACACCGTGCCGTTGCAGCTCACTCGGTACGGTGTTTGCGTATGTGTATGCAGATCAGCGTTTTGCTGCCAGATAAAACAGTGCCAATGTTCCCGGTCCGGCATGTGCGCCGATCACAGGCCCGACATTCCCGATCAATACATCTCCGGCATGATAGTCCTGTTGCAGAATTTCCTTCAGCTGCTTTGCAGACTCCATGCAGTCCGCATGGGCAATAAAGATATCGCCCCGACGGTCATAGGCTTCCTCAGCAAAATGCTTCGCTATCACCGCAATCGCATTCCGCCTGCCACGCACCTTGCTGACCGCTTCCAGCTTGCCGGCATCGGATACGTGCATGATCGGCTTGATATTAAGCATCGTTGCCGCATACGCACTGAGTGCGCCAACCCGTCCACCTCGCTTCAGATAGACCAAATCATCGACCGTAAACCAGTGAATCACGTGCAGTTTTTCTGCTTCGACAAAGGTATGAAGTTCATGTAAAGGCATACCCGCTCGCCATTTCTGCGCCGCATGGTAGACCAGCAACGCCTGTCCCAAACTCGCACAACGGGTATCGACAATCATGATCTCTCGCTCCGGATATTCCTCCGCAAGCTCCTCGGCCACCATATTCGCCGTCGCATACATGCAGCTCAATACGGACGAGAATGCCAGATACAGGATATCCTTTCCCTGTTCCAAAATCTCCACAAAAGCCTCACGGAAGGTCGAAAGGTTCGCCGCTGAGGTGCAGGCAACCTGCCCGTTTCGCATCGCTTGATAAAACTCCGGCTCCTTCAGCGTGCATTGTGTCGCCGGCGAATCCTTCATAAACAAATTCAGCGGAATGCAGGGAATCCCCCATTCCTCCAGCATGACTTCCGGCATATCGCTTGCGCTGTCCGTCACCAAAACATAGGTTGCTTCTGTTTGCATAACCAAGACTCCTTTCCGGGGTTCTGCGCACACACTGTGCCCTCTGTATGATTCCAATATACACCATCGGCGGCGATTTGTCACGCAACCGTTCGTTTCCCTGCGATACTCCTTGCTGTAGGGCGGTAGAGTCAAAATTCTACTGCTCTACCGACAGGAGAGTGTTTTCGTTTTTCGTACTTGCATTCTTTTTGAAAGTATGGTATAATAGTACCGTACCTCGAAAGGAGATGAACTTACTTGGACGATCTCAAGCGCACAGTTGCCGAAAACCTCATTGCGCTGCGCAAAGCACACCATATGACACAGCTTCAGCTTGCCGAAACGCTTCATTATTCCGATAAAGCCGTATCCAAATGGGAACGGGGCGAATCGCTGCCGGATCTCGCCGTCCTCAAAGCCATTGCCGATCTCTATGGGGTCACGCTCGATGATCTGGTCTGTGCGGAAGAGGAACGTGCCAAACGGCAGCATCTGCTTGCACCCGACCCCGTAGCCGAAGCCCCTGTCGAACCTTCTCCTCATATCAAACGGCACAATCGCCTGATCATCACCGGTATGGCGGCACTGCTGGTCTGGCTGATAGCCACACTGCTCTTTGTTATCCTCGATTTCTTTGCACCGGGACTGCGCTATGAATCCTTCCTGTTCCTCTATGCGCTGCCGATTACGGCAATCGTCTGTCTGGTGTTCAACTCTATCTGGTTCAACCGCCGCTGGAATTACGCCATCATCTCCGTTCTGCTCTGGAGTACGCTCACTGCGGTCTATTTTACGCTCTACCAATACAATTACTGGAAGCTCTTTATCATTGGTATTCCCGCCCAGTTCATCATTATTCTTTGGTCAAGACTCCAATCGGGAAAAATTTCCCACTAACACATACAGCAAAGGCTGAACAAACCCCTGTGGATTTGCTCAGCCTTTTGTTTATTCGGCGGCGGCTTCTACGGTTGTCGTGGTAGTCGTCGTGGTACTCACACTGTTGCTCGTATCCTCGGTTTGCGAACCGGAAGTTGTGGTTTCACCGGCTTCGGATTCTGTGGTCGTCGTCGTGATTTCCGGATTGTTTGCATAGTAAACGATAATCTCGTAGTCCTTCTGCAAATCGATCACCGTACCAACCTGCGGCGACACCGCACAAACATAGCCATTGGCATAATTGTAATCGACCTTTGTCTTAAAGATGATTTTCTGGTCGAGCGGATTCTCGGTCGTAGTGGTTCCATCCACAGAGGAAGATCCTTGTACCGGTTTGCGGTTACCGTCTGTCGCCTTGACAAAGCCCATTTCTTCCAGCTTCGCAAGGTATGCCTGCAGCTGGAAGCCGCTGAATGCCGGCAGCTCTTTCCGGGACGAGCCCAAACTGACTTGCACCTTAATGGTACTGCCGCTCATGAACAATTCGCCCTCTTCAATTTCCTGCCAAATGATCTCGTTCTCAGGATACTCTTCGCTGAACACGAATTCCGGCTCCAGCTCGAGCCAGCCTGCCATCTCGCCCTTCTTGATCTGGTAGTTCATACCAACCAGTCTCGGCATCACGCCATCATATTTCGTCGCAGTTGTTGTTTCCGCAGACGAAACCTGCACCACATTTTCTCCGATCGATGACCAGCTTGAACCATCCGTCAAGGAAGACGATTCATTGCCGCCCAGCAGCTTCATCAGGCCGACAATACAAATAACAAGAATCAGGCAAAGCAATACCGCAATCACCAGCGGACGCTTCATCCGCTCAAACCAGCTTTCCTGTTTGGGTTCCGGCTTCGGTGTCGGTGCTTGCACATGCTCTGTCTTATGCACCGCTTCATGGCTATGCTCCGCTGCATGAGAAACGGGCTTTGCAGACTGCATGACGATTGTCCGATCCTTGCGTTTTTCCGCTTCTGCCGCCTGCTGAATGCTATCCGCACGATAGATCGCAGTCGCAGTCTTTGCAGTATCGTCATCCTTTTCGGTATTGTCAAACAGCAGCGTGACCAAATCGGTAATTGTCTTGATGCGCTGTGTGCTGTCCAGCGACAAGCCACGCATAATCGCACTCGACACATTCTCCGGAATGCGGTCGTTCACGCCCATCGGCGGCGTCAGATTGTCGTAGTCCAGACGGGTATGTGCATCGGTCGCCCGACAGCCCGTCAAAATGCGGTACAGCACCGCACAAATGCCGTAAACATCCGTCCATGTTCCCTGCTGCCGGTCGGCAAAATACTGCTCTGGTGCAGCGTAACCATCATACAGCTCCGCTTCCAGCTCCGTATGATTCGTGCGTACCGCCGAAATGCAAAATCCGCACAGCTTCAGTGTCCGCTTATCAGTCACGTAGATGGTTTCCGGACTGATGCCCCGATGCAGGACGCCGGCATTGTGCAGCAGACTCAAGGTCGTGAACAGCGGCGGAAAGATTCTCCGTACCGTCGTCCAGCTCAGTTCTCCGGCATTGTCCCGCAGATATTCGAGCAAGGTGCAGCCGTTCAAATATTCAAACACCGCATAGGTCGTATTGTTTTCCGCAAACAAATCCAGTGCCGGGTTCAGATGATCCAGACTGCGCAGCCGTGCCAGAGCCTTGTTCAACTCCGTATATTCCGCCATCAACGCCTTATATTGCGCCAAATGGGCAGAATCCACATCGATCAACGGGCTGTTCGGCACACGCTTGCAAAGCTGTTCGGGAAAATATTCCCGTACCAGTACCCTGCACCCGATATTGCAGTCATATGCGATATAGGTGACGCCTTCGCCATTGCTCTCCATCGCTTTGCCGATCAAATACCGCTCGTGCAGAACCAGACCGGGCTTCAGATAGGCATCCAGACTCGATGTATGATTGTCATAGCCGCAGTTCGGACAGACCGTTGCACCGTCCAAAGGTTTCATGCAGCCATAGCACAAATTCAATTCACTCATTGCGTCCACTCCTTCCGTTCTGTATCTGCACAGGCTCGTATCTCCCAATGCTTCTCAGACGCAGACAAATTCTTCTCCTTCGCTCTCTATTATTGTATCAGGAATCCATGCCGCTGTCAATCCCTTTGCGGGCGATAACACCGTTTTGCTTTCAAATTGTATCTGATCTGTAATGTTTTACGACAATTCGTTTCCCGATGTAACCGGTTCGGCGATGCGCAGGAATGTACCGATGAAATCAATGCGCTCGTCAGCAATCGACTGCACTGTACCATCTGCATTCCACATCACCTTGATGCGATAGGCGGTGATATTCTCCGTTTCGCCATCCTCATAGCAATAGCGGTACTCCCGATACTGCCGCTTTTCCGCATCATAGCGGACGCAGTAAGGCTCAAGTCCGAGCTGTGCTTCGAGCTGCTCGATTTCCGGAATCGACTGCAAGGCCTGCGGATCGAGGTACGCCTTGCGCTCTGTACCGCAGGGCTGTTTCTCGAGCAACTCAAAGTTGTAGTAGGTCACTTCGCTCAGCATTCCATCCTCCACCTGTGTGACAATCAGCCACTGCGGCAGCTGCACGCCCATCACTTCGGTATCCTTCCGGCTCTCCACAATACCGGCACTGCCCTGCACCATCGAAAATAAGCTTGCATATTCGGACTTTTCCACCAGTGTCAGGCTTGCGTTTTTCTCGGCACTGTCTAACGTCGCACCCAGAGAAAAGGACAGCTTTTCCGCATGACGCATACCGTCATTCCGCCGCTTGCTGACATAAACGCTGATGCCGATCACCAATCCCAATGCCAGCACAATGCACAGGAGAATCAAAAACCGCTTTCCCCTTGCCGCACGCTGTTTCCGTTTTTCGGTCAAATTCTTCTGCGGTTTCGGCGGATCACTCTCTCGCAATGCACCGTCTTCAAAATAGTCGTCCATTTCCATGTCTTGCAGGTCATCGTGATTTGCCATAAGATTCCATCCTTCCCATTTGTATTCTGTTCTATTTGATTACAGCAGACCGGCGTCCACCATCGCCTGTGCCGCATGCAGCACGCCGAGCTTACCGCTTGCATAGGTCAGACCGCCCTGCATATATACCGCATACGGCGGTCGAATCGGTGCATCTGCCGACAACTCAATCGATGCACCGCCGGTGAATGTGCCTGCTGCCATGATGACCTTGCTCTCATAGCCCGGCATATCCCATGCTTCCGGCGTAACATATGAATCAACCGGAGAGCCTGCCTGAATGCCCCTGCAAAATGCGTTCAGCGCTTCGGGACTGCCAAGCGCTATCACCGTGATGATATCGCCTGCCGGTCGGTCGGCAGACGGCAGACAGCTGTAACCGAGCAGACGGAACAGCTCCGCTGCAAACACACCGGTTTTTCTTGCACTGGCAACTACCTGCGGTGCGAGGAATAAACCCAAGTACATCTCCCGGCATTGGGTCAGCGAGCAGCCGACTTCCTTGCCCATGCCGACACAGGTCAGGCGATAGGCGCATTGCTCGATGAGCTTTGCCTTGCCGGCGATGTAGCCGCCGGTCTGTGCGATACCGCCGCCGGCATTCTTGATCAGCGAACCGATAATCAGGTCTGCACCAACATCGGTCGGTTCGTCATATGCCACAAATTCACCATAACAGTTGTCAACCATGACAATTGCCTCCGGCCGTACCTTTCGCACAATCTCAACAACCGCCTGCATCTCCGCAATCGACAATGCCGGTCGCAGTGAATAGCCCCGCGAACGCTGTAAATACACAACCTTTGCATCTGCAATCGCTGCCGGAATGCGTTCCAAATCAATCTTACCGTCTGCCGTCAAATCGACTTGCGCATAGCGTACACCGTAATCCGCCAGCGAACCATTGCCCGCTTCGCCCCGAATGCCGATGACCTCCTCGAGCGTATCATAGGGCGCACCGGTCACGCTGACCAGCAAATCTCCCGGTCGTAGCACACCGAACAATGCTGTCGACAGCGCATGCGTACCCGATACAAAATGATGGCGCACAAGCGCATCTTCCGTGCCGAATACCTGCGCCCAGACTTTGTCAAGCCGATCTCTGCCGACATCGTCATAGCCATAGCCGTTTGCGCCGGCAAAGCATGCCGCACTGATTTGATTGTCCTGAAATGCCTTCAGGACCTTTGCCGTACAATATTCCGCAATCGCATCAATCTCCGCAAACTGTTTGGCGGCAATCTGTTCTGCTTGTTTCGCTGCCGCTTCCAATTGCGGCGCAAATTGATAGATGGGTCGCATCGGTTTAGAGTGCCTCCTTCCGTTTTGCATCCGGCTCTGCGTCCAGACGTTCCCAGACCTGCTCCGTTCCGAGCAGCGTAAACCCGATTTCCCGATAGAATCCTGCACGCAAATCCAAAGCATACAAAATGCCGATTTTGCCCTGCCGTGCCAAATCACAGGCGATCCAGTGCAGAAAATCTCTCGCATAGCCCTTTCCACGAGCGGCGGCTTTCGTCGCAACCTGCCCGATCAGGACTTGCTTTTCATATTCGTAGACAGCCGTTGCCACCGTTACATTGCAGTAGGTATAGCATTTCCGCAGCCCTCGCCGTACCATATGAGAGGTATCGGTCAGCCACAAATCATGGGCAATCAGATTCGGAAAGCCCTCCTGCAAAATCTCGTACACATCGTCAAGCCGGGGTTCGCAGTTGATTTCCTCCGGGCGAAATACCGGCGATACCGGCAATGGTTCGAGACGGAAAATCGAGCGGCGGCGCATCTGATACCCGTCCAATTCGAGTCCGAGCACCAGACTCTGACAGCCCTCAATGCGGAACGGCCGGTGCATGGTCAAGAACCATTGCAGTTCCGTTATGGCTTCGTGCATATCAGTGAAATCATCCTGCGAGCTAATCAGCATGGTACTGTTCTGGAGCATCATCCAAGCGGTCTTTTCGCCTGCCGATAACCGAAAGAAACGGCAGAACGAATACTGCGTGCCATATGCCTGTATGCAGATGAGCATTTTTCTGCCGTAATGACAGGCCGCCAATGCCGTTTGCATCGGCGGGTCGACGGCGTGGACTTCCGTGATCATGCCAAGCCCTCAGATTCCTGCAACGCAGAAACCAATGCCAATGCGAGTCTTTCACAGGCTTCCGCATCGGATTTCCGAATCACGCACAGCGGCGAATGCAGATAGCGGCACGGCACACTGACCGCCAATACCCGTACGCCTTTGCCTGCGGTTTGGATCGCTCCGGCATCATTGCCGCCGGCAATACGGTACTTGGTCTGCCATGGGATTCCCCGTTCGTCACAAAGCGCACCTGCCATGCGGTACAGCGCAGCATCATAGATGGTTCTGCCGTCCATAAATGACAGCACCGCACCCTTTCCGAGTCGGCAAACTGCCTGCGAATCTGATTGTTCCGGCAAATCCGCCGCCGTGGTCGCCTCCCAGACAATGCCGATCTCCGGTGCAATCGTCCTTGCGGCGACCCCTGCCCCGCGCAGTCCGACCTCCTCCTGCACGACAAATGCAACCGCAAGATCATACTCCAAATCCTGCCGCAGCAATTGCAGCAAAATCGCACAGCCGAATCGGTCATCGAGTGCCTTTGCCGCAATCATACCGTCTCCGAATTCCCGATAGCTTGCATCAAAATACACCGCATCGCCAAGCGAAACCAGCTGCTCTGCCGCTTCCTTGGAATCTACGCCGATATCAATGCAGAGGGATTTTGCAGCAATCGGCTCTGTGCGCTCCGTTTTGGAAAGATGGTGAATCGGCTTTGTGCCAATCACACCGGTAAGCCCCTTGTCGCCAACGGTCACTTGCCGTCCTGCCATCGCCGCCGCATCAATGCCGCCGACCGTGCCGAATGCCAATGTACCGTCTGCGTGAATGTCGGTCACCATCATGCCGACCTCGTCCATATGCGCCGAGAACAGTACCCTCCGCTTTGCCGGACGCTTGCCTTTTTTCTGCACGAGAAGATTGCCCAGCCGATCCACCGTCACCGCCTCGGGCGGCAGCTGCATGGCTTTGAGTTCCTGCAGAATATAGTCCCGTACCGCATGCTCTCTGCCGGATGTAGCGCAGAGCATACATAGCGTTTCCAATTCCGTCCAATTCATGCACCGCACCTCCTTGCATACGCCGCAAGCAGCATTGCCGTTGCTGCCACATCCGCACAGTCAATGACTTCCACCGGTGTGTGCATATAGCGCAGCGGAATTGATACCGTTGCTGCCGCTGCGCCATTGGGGCTGAGTGCCAAATGGTCGGCATCCGTACCCGTGCCATCCGGCATGACTTCAATTTGACAGGGAATCTGCTCCGCCTTCGCCGTTTCGAGCAGAACCTGCGACAATGCCGCATCGAGTACCGAGGAAATGCCGATGGCAGGCCCTTTCCCGAGCGTCATGCAGCCTGTGCCGCTGTCATCATGGGCGGTCGCAAAGGTGACATCGACCGCAATCGCATAATCCGAGGCTTCGGTCTGTGCGGCAAGGATCGCACCACGGCTGCCCCGTTCCTCCTGCGCACTGCATACAATCGCTACCCGACAAGGCAAGGTTTCACTGTCCTGTGCCAGCAGTTCCGCCGCACCCAAAATTGCCGCTACGCCGCACCGATTGTCAAGTGCAGAGCCGGTCATGCGGTTGCCCTGCAAGGGTTTGCAGGTGGTCGCAAAACAAACCGCATCACCGAGCTGCACCACCGCTTGGACAGCTTCTGCCGAAGCATAGCCCAAATCGACACAGAGCGTTGCATCGGTCGGCACTGCCTGATCGCCTTGCAGCAAATGCGGCGGCAAAATTGATATCACGCCGAATACCGGCGTTTTGCCCATCACCACAACCGCCTGACCAAGCAGCAGTCTGCGGTCGATGCCGCCCACTGCCCCAATGCGCAAAAAACCCTCTGCCGTAATATCCGTCACAAAAAATCCGACCTGATCGAGATGCGCACACATCATCAGCAACGGCTTTTCGGAATCCGTACCGATATGCCCGATGACCGTGCCGTCCTTGCAAACGGCATCCGGCGCATAGGCACGCAGCTGTGCGCAGACGGCTTCGGCGGCTCGATGTTCTCTGCCCGATACGCCGCGCAAATCGGCGATGGCTGTTATCCGTTCCATCCAATCCATTCGGAACCTCACCCTTTCTTTCGCATACATATACATTATATAGTATACCAAAACAAGCCGCAAATTGCAAGGCTTCCGTCCGCTTTTGGGAGTTGCATACAAACACTGTCTACCCGCATTTGCGAATATGGCGACTTCCCCCAACGATTCCCGAAAATCTTGCGGAAATCTCTTGCAATTCTAAGCATTCTGCGTTATAATATAAAGATGAAACCCTATGTGAAAGAAGTGGTATTGTGGATCTGCATCGAGATGCCAATCCCGATTTTCTAAACGATTATTTGACGCATCTAGATGTCATCAAAGGACGCTCCCAAAGGACGGTTGCGGAATATTATCAGGATATTGCACGGTTTCTGCGATGGGCACATCTCACTCTGCAGCCCAATCCCGATCTGACGCAGCTGGATACTGTCAATCTTCGAGATATTTCCATTCGCACACTGCAATCCGTCAGCGTAGCGATCCTCTATGACTACATCCGCTATCTGCGGGATGTGCGGGGCAATACCCCTCGTTCGGTTGCCAGACGCATGTGTGCGGTGCGCAGTCTCTTTCGCTATCTGACCAAGACCAAGGGTCTGCTTACCGACGACCCCTGCCGGAATCTCGAGCTGCCGAGCGTCAAGAAACCGCTGCCCCGCTTCCTCACCCTTGAGGAGAGTCAGCGTATGCTCCAATGTGCCGCCGATGCCAACTCGACAGACGGTCTGCGCGATTACTGCATCGTCACGCTGTTTCTCAATTGCGGATTCCGTCTGAGCGAATTGGTCGGCATGAATGTCGGCGATATTGATTTCTACAATCGACAGGTGCGGGTGCTTGGTAAAGGCAATAAAGAACGCATTGTCTATCTCAATGATGCCTGCCTTGCCGCCATTCAGGAGTATCGCAATTCCCGCACCAATCCCCCGGAAGAACCCCGTGCGCTCTTCCTCAGCCGCAATCACCGCCGTATCAGCAAACGTCGGGTTCAGCAGATTATCGAGCACTATCTCTCTGCCGCCGGACTTGCCGGCAAGGGGCTTTCCACCCATAAGCTTCGTCATACCGCCGCAACCTTGATGTATCAGCATGGTCATGTGGATACGCTGACACTGCGGGATATTCTCGGGCATCAGTCCATCGCCACCACCGAAATCTATACCCACCTCTCCAGCGAACAGCGGCAGGACGCCATCGACAATAACCCCCTCGCCGGAGAACGCCGTACCGATAAAAATTCCTGAACACAGATTCGCATAGAAAGAAGGAAGCCCATGGAATTCAAACAAATCCTTGCCATTGTCGGTGCTTGCCTTGCTGTTTGCTTTATCATCATGCTCGGCAAGATGGCAACCAGCTCGGAGAACGCCGACAGCTCCATTCCCGAAACCACAACAACCCAAAGCACCACCACCACCGACTATTGGGATGCTCTCCGACAGGAAAGCACCACCTCCACCGGAGACGAAACCACCACAACTGCACCGCCGATCATAACCAGTACCGATGAAAACGGCATGATTTACGAAATCATCTCAAGCCAAGTGACCGGAAGTGAAGCCACTACCACCACGACAACCCCTGCGACATCCATCACCACAACTGCCGAATATGTCCTGATCGTTCCATAATCCGTTGCATCGTGCATGAAATCCACCCTACGAGGAGGTAACGTTTGAATCTCTTGTTTTTTGGCGATGTGGTCGGCGAAAGCGGCTGCCAATGCTTTGCCGCCCATGCGCCTGCCCTCAAGCGGCAATACAAAGCCGATGTAGTCATCGTCAATGGCGAAAATTCCGCAAAAGGCAATGGCATTACCCCACAGTCGGCGCATGCCCTGTTCCGTGCCGGTGCAGATGTCATCACAACCGGTAACCACTGCTTCCGCCGCCGCTGTCACGAGCTTTTCGACAATCCGAGAATCCTGCGCCCTGCCAACTATCCCAATGGCGCACCGGGTTCGGGACTGTTTGTGCTGGACGGCGGTCGTTGGTCGCTTGCCGTTATCAACCTGATGGGAACAGCATTTCTCGAGCCGCTCGACAATCCGTTTACCGTCATCGATGCCATTCTGCCCACGCTCTCCACGCCCAATATTTTCATCGACTTCCATGCCGAAGCAACTGCCGAAAAGCGTGCGCTGGGTTGGTATCTCGCCGGAAAGGTTTCCGCTGTCATCGGTACACACACCCATGTGCAGACCGCCGATGAGGAAATTCTCGATGGTCATACCGGCTACTTAACCGATGTCGGTATGGTCGGCGGACAGCGTTCCGTACTCGGTGTATCCGTAGAGCCTGCCGTCGCAAAGCAGCGGTTTCATATGCCGATTGCGTTTACGGAAGCCTCTGCACCCTGTGTTTTGCAGGCTGTCGCCCTCTCCATGGATGAAAAATCAGGCAAATGTACCAAAATAGCCCGTATCATTATCAAAGAAACCACAAATTCATAATATCCCCCTTGACAATTCCATGCGGATGGGTTATACTATACCTGAGGCTTATTATGTACTACCACTCACATACTCGTTTCACACATTCAAAGCCACCTACGCATCACATATTCAAAAGGAGGTTCTCCCCATGGAAGTATTGAAGGTATCTTCCCATTCCGCACCCAATTCCGTTGCCGGTGCGATCGCCGGTGTCATTCGGGAACAGAAGGCCGTTGAGGTTCAGGCAGTCGGTGCCGGTGCCGCCAATCAGGCCATCAAATCCATCGCCATCGCTCGTGGCTATCTCGCACCGATCGGCATCGATCTCATCTGCATTCCCGCTTTCGCCAGCATTCAAATCGATGGCGAAGAGCGTACTGCCATCAAGCTGATCTGCGAGCCTCGCTGAGGTAACCGTATCTGCTCGAAACCGCAGAATGACAATTTCCGAATTTCTCTGTGCAAGCAAAAACAGTTTTGGAACGCCAAAATCGGGTTTCCAAAACTGTTTTTTATGCGCATACCGCCGACCTGCATACGATGCCGGAAACCATACAGTCCGAAACCGGAATGCGAGTGTTGACAAAATCGCTTTTTGATACCATGATCGTTCGGGTGCGAACGAACGGCATTTCCTGCGGACCCTTCCGTTATCCCATGGGACAGAACAAAGTCATTGCAATGCGCTTTGTGCGGTGGTTTCGACACCGCTCTATTCGGCTTTATCCAGCAGACCTGCTAGAATGCCGCCCAGAACCGTCAGATGGTTGACATCCAGCGTACTCCATTTTCGGAATCGCCCGAAATACGAAAACGCAATCAATGCCGCCGGTTTGCCCGCACGATCCACCCGATAAAGCACCGTCCCTTGAATGCCCTCTCCGGCAAACCATGCGTATGCCTCATCGGCAACGCCCTCCAAAGCATTGATGTTATCGACCACGCAAACACCGTCCTCTTGGAATGTACGGATAAACGGTTCTGCCAGCATCACCTCCGCCGTCCCGGCAACCGGATGGCCCCAGCTGTGTGCCGCTTTCCAGTCGGGTGATGTGAAGATCTGTATGCCGTCCACACCGAACTGTGCGCCGATGCGGCAGATAATATCCGACACATCCGGCGGTGTGTCGCTCGGCAGCAGGCGTACCAAATCCGCTATGAATCCCGCTTTGCTCTGCGTCGGAACGGTCGCATACAAGTCCGCCACCGAACGTTCCCGATTCGGAATCACCTCGCCATGCTTTTGGATATCGTAAATAACATAGCGGTTGTTACCCTTTTCGCTGGCGATATAAAGTGCCTTATCCGCCTGACTGAACAGTAGCTCATAATTATCTGCGTCAATCGGATAGCATGCCGCACCCATCGAGCAGGTCACGTGCGGACGCTTTCTGGCAGCGGTTTCCTGATTCTCCCACGCCCACTCAAACTTTGTCCGAATCGCACGCAGTATGCCTCGCAAATCGGTTTCATCGGCAATGCCCTGCAAAATCAGCAGAAACATACCGCCGCCGATGCGTCCGGCAACGCCCCGTTCCCCGATTTCCGTTTTGAGGATATGCGACAGCGTGAACAATACCTCATCGCCGAACAAATGTCCGTAGCGGTCGTTGATGCCCTTGAACTCGTCCACATTGAGGATCACCAGACTGACCAATCCCTCCGGACGGCTCGCAAGCACGGAGTTTGCATGCGCCGTGATGGCATTCTTGTTCAGCAGGTCGGTCGCCGGATCACGATTCGCTTCGAGATACCAGCCCGGCTCTGTGGTCTTGTATTTCGCATGCAGGAACGAAATCGTACCGAGCACGATCCGTTCGCCCGGCGCATCGCTGCGGGTCACGCCCTGAAATCGGCAATACTCCATGCGGCTTCCCATCGAGCAAAGACTCGTTTCCATCTCGTATCGGAAGCGGCAGGTGCCCGTTTCGATATCCTGACAGAGCTTTTCCAGCTTCGGGATGTCATACGAATCAATCATTTCCTCCCGAATCGCCTGTTCCTTCCATTCGCTCAGCTGCATATCCGTCAGCACCGATTCCCGACAGCAGTCAAACGCCAAAATTCGGATATGCTTCGTGCGGAAGGAATATTCAAACGCCAACTCCCGCATCAGGTTCAGGTAAAAGCGATAGTTTGAGTTTTCCTTCAGCAACTCCATCATCTGCCGCTGCATCACCATAGCATCGGAAATGCGCAGCCGATACTGCCGCTGTTCGCCCTCGCCATGTGCCGTGAGGCAGACCAGCATCCACCGCCAATCCGTCATGCAGCCACGCATCCGAATGACCTGCTGTTCCATCTGCCCATCTCGCAGCCGTTCCGCCGCTCGCAGCAATCGCTCCGTATCCGCTTCATGCACGGTGCGGAGAATCGAGTAGATCACATCATCGCCGAAATAATGGAAAAACGAAGCATCGGCATACTGCATATGAAAATGTGCATCCGTCGTCACACTGCCCAGCAGCGGTTTTCGTTCGGGTTGGTACATTTCGGTATCCCCTCTTTTCGTCAGAATCCTGTTCTATTATAACAAAATATCGAAAAAAAGTCAACGGATTTCCAATCTGAATTTGCATTTTACACACAAATTCCCTTCTCCAAAAAAATATCTCGAAAAGGGCTTGACAAATCACGGGAAATGTGGTATAATCATTCATGCAGTGTTGGAACGCCGAACTGCAAATGCGAGTGTAGTTCAATGGTAGAATTCCAGCCTTCCAAGCTGGTTACGTGGGTTCGATTCCCATCACTCGCTTATGCGCCTTTAACTCAGCTGGATAGAGTAACTGCCTTCTAAGCAGTAAGCCATAGGTTCGAATCCTATAAGGCGCGTTTTAGCCGATTACAGGGTTTGAATCCCTTTTACAATTGCATATGGTGGGTGTAGCTTAGCTGGTTAAAGCGTCGGATTGTGGTCCCGAAGATCGTGGGTTCGAATCCCATCTCCCACCTTCCAAATTAGACCGAAACTGTTTTGTTTCGGTCTTTTTCGCAGAAAAACCCGACGCTGTTTTGCGTCGGGTTTTTCCAAGTACAAAGTCTTTACACAAGCTCTGCCGGCGGTTATGCCTTATCTGCTTCGTTGAACGGGTCGCCGCATTCGGGACAGAATTTCGGCAGCTTCGTCTGGTCTGCGGGTTTCCAGCCGCATTTGTCGCAACGGAATGCCTCTGCCGGTCCGGGCTTGCCGCATTCTGCGCAGAACTTGCCCTGATTCATTGCACCGCATACGCACTGCCAGCCGCTTGCCGCCGGCTTCGGCGCTGCACATTCCGTACAGAACTTGCCGGTATTGCTTGTGCCGCACTTGCAAGTCCATGTATCGGCTGCCGCAGCCGCTGCTACTTGCTGTTGTGCCGCCTGCTGCTGTGCATTCATCTGTACCAGCGACTGTGCATTGAGTCCACCTGCCTGCTGCGCCATGTTCATACCCATGAAGCCCATCATTGCGCCGCCGGCATTCGATGCCGCTGCACGCATCGCATCAGCCTGCGCACTGACCATCGTGCCCGCCGCTACAGCGGTATTGCCCATGGAAGCAGAACGCTGCAATTCCTTGATCATGTTCTCATCTTCCGGCGGTGCGGTAATCGAATTGATCGCAATCGATACAATCGAAATGCCGCGCAGCTCTGCCCACTTCGGCGACAGAACTGCATTCATCGCATCGCAAAGCTCAATCGTATGACCCGGCAGTGCGCTGTACCGAATGCCCATCTCCGAAATCTTCGCAAAGCCCGGCTGCAAGGCACTCATGAACTCCATACGCAGCTGGTTATCCAGTTCACTGCGCTTATACGAATGCTGAATATTGCCGCATACATTCGCATAGAACAAAATCGGGTCGGTAATGCGATACGAATATACACCGTTGCAGCGCACAGTAATATCCACATCCAAACCAATCTTCGTATCCACCACACGGAACGGAATCGCATTCTGCGTGCCGAACTTGTTGTCGATCAGCTCTTTGGTATTAAAATAGTACACACGCTGATCATTTCCGGTATCGCCGCCGGTCGCAATGCGTCTGCCGATGGTCTTGAACGTTTCGATCACACCTTTGCCCAGACCGCCGCAAAAGATGCTCGGCTCGCTCGATGTATCATAGGTATACTGTCCCGGCTCGGCACAGATTTCAACGATTCTGCCCTGATCGACGATGATCATGCACTGACCGTCTGCGACAGCAAGACCACTGCCTGCCGTGATGACATTATCGCTGCCCTTGTTATTGCCCTTGGTGCGCTTTTGTCCCTTGACCACCAGCACATCATTCGGAATGGCATCGCAATAGAAATACTCAAGCCATTGATCGGCAAATGCACTGCCGACTGCTTGTACTGCTGCTTTGATCAGACCCATGGAACTTCTCCTTTCATCAGAAAACAAATTGCTGATTTGCGAACATAATCGGCAAGTAAATGCCTCATGATATAGTATAGCATATTATTTTGAAAAATGCAAGTTATTTGCCGGAATTTGTATATGATTACAATTACAACGGTCCATTATGGTATAATCGTGCCAAACAGCCGATCGCCGGCATCGCCCAAACCCGGTACAATATATGCCCGCTCATTCAGATGCGAGTCCAGACAGCCGACAAGGATATCAATATCCGGATGTGCCTGCTGAAGCGTCTGCAAGCCCTCCGGCGCAGCGATAATGCTGACAAATCGAATCCGCTTACAGCCCTTTTCTTTCAACGCATCTATCGCCTGTACCGCAGAGCCGCCTGTTGCCAGCATCGGGTCGAGCACGATCACCTGCCGCTCCGACAGATTCGGCGGCAGCTTGCAGAAATAGGTATGCGGCTCGAAGGTTTCCTCATCCCGATACAAACCGATATGCCCAACCGAAACTTCCGGCAGCAGTGCCGACATACCCTCCACCATACCCAGTCCGGCACGCAGAATCGGTACGAGTACCGGCGGCTGTCCTGCCAGCATCGGTACTTCTGCCGTGGTGAGCGGCGTAGTCACGGAAACCGATTCCGTTTCCAAATCCCGATACGCTTCATACCCCAAAAGCATCGCTATCTCCGTCACCGTTCGGCGAAACACACCCGTATCGGTGCTCTTGTTGCGCAGCAGCGATATCTTATGCTGCAACAGCGGATGCGTCAAAATCACAGCTTGTCCCATAGCAAGCCCTCCCTTTCCGTTTTCCTGCGGCAGCAACACCGCACTATTTTTATTATACCATAGATTCTCGGCTTTGCCAACCCTTTACATTTGTCGTATTTTGTGGTATAATAGGTATGATTCGTTATTTTGTCAAGGAGGGATGCTATCATGAAAAAAATTCTGCTGGACTGCACACGCATTACCGATCGTGCATCCATGAATCGCCTGCTGGTTCAGACCTTCGATCTGCCGTTTTGGTACAGTGAACCCATCGATGCTTTGCAGGAATTTCTTGCCAAACCCCATCCGCCGCTTACCATCATCGTCACTCCTGTCAAACAGCTGCTCACCAAAACCGACCGCTATGGCAGAGCAATCCTCCATGTGCTCGAAACCGCCGAGCAGCAATATCGGAATATCAATCTGATTTTGCTCTGATCGTTCGGGTTTACAATTTCTTTCTTGCTTTTTTGCGCATAATTTGCTATACTATATGCGACATGCAGATGTCCCAAATCTCACAGCTTCGGAGGTAAGGTAAATATGTGGCAAACCATTCTCGATGGCATCGAGCAAGTCAACCAAATCATCAACCAATTCGTCTGGGTCTCCCTGCCATTATCCTGATTCTCGGCACGGGTTTCATTATGTCCCTGCGGACACGTTGGCTCCAAATCCGCCGCTTCGGCTATGCCCTGCGAATCACTGTCGGACAGACCGTCAAGGATATGTGCCGCAAACAGGAAAAAAAGCCGGAAAAACTACCACGGTGTCCCCGTTCGAGGCATTCTCTACCGCCATCTCCGGAACGGTCGGTACGGGCAATATCGTTGGTGTTGTTTCGGCTATTTTGACCGGCGGTCCGGGTGCGGTGTTCTGGATGTGGGTATCGGCGTTGTTCGGCATGGTCACCAAATATGCCGAAACCGTGCTCGGTCTTTATTTCCGTAAAAAGGACGAAAACGACGAATTCTGCGGCGGTTCGTTTTACAGCATCGCTGCCGGTCTGAAAAAGAATTGGCTCGCCTATCTCTCTGCCGTGTTCTGCGTCCTCGCTGCCATCGGTATGAGCGGTATGCAGACCAACAAAATTTCCGGCTCGATTTCCGGTGCGATTTCTCAGCTGACCACACTCGAAAACAGCATGGCTCTGCAAATCGGTATCGGCATCGGCATTGCCGCTCTGACCGCTCTCATCATTATCGGCGGCATTTAGCGCATCGGCAAGGTCACTTCTATGCTGATCCCCTTCATGTCGCTGCTGTTCATCGGTACTTCGCTGATTGCGATTTTCACCCATATTACAGAAATCCCACACGCATTTGCCCTCATTTTTCAGCACGCCTTCCAATTCAAAGCGGTCGGCGGCGGTATCACGGGCTATGCCTTTGCACAGGTCGTTCGCAAGGGTATGTCTCGCGGCGTATTCTCCAATGAAGCCGGTCTGGGTTCGTCCCCCATCGCCCATGCCGCTTCGGAAACCAAAGAGCCTGTCAAGCAGGGTATGTGGGGTGTGTTCGAGGTTTTCTTCGATACCTTCATCATCTGTACGCTGACCGCCCTCACTTTCCTGACCACCTTCGATATCGCCGCATTGACCGGCACGGAGGACGATACCATCAAAGCCATGGAGATGTTTACCGTCAATTTCGGCAGTGCAGGCACGGTCATTTTTGCGATTATTATGCCGCTGTTCGCCTTTACAACGATCATTGCATGGTCGTTCTACGGCGAAAAGGCAACCGATTTCCTCTTCCAAAAGCTCGGCACAAAGGGCAGACGCATTGCGATTACGACATTCAAGATATTGTATGTGCTGTTGATCGTAGCATCTGCCGGTATTCACAGCGAATTGGTTTGGGCGATTTCCGATACGGCAAACGGTTTGATGGCAATTCCGAATTTGATTGCGCTCATCGCCATGAGCGCCCTGATTGCTCGGATTACCAAAAACTATTTCGATCGGCAAAATGGTGCCGATATCCCACCCATGCTCTCCGCTGACCCGCAGTTGAATGCGGAATTTGAAGAGGAACTGAAGCCGCAGGTATGACATTGCTCTTTATTCTTTGAATAACCCGACGCCGGATAGCGTCGGGCTTTTCAATGTATATCGGCGTTGCTCATATACACCGGAGGACGCTGTCCTCCGGACACCGCTGCAGATACTGATGGCGCATTCCGCACCCGATGCTCGCGGTAGACAATGGATGCAGGCACTGCCTGCATTCTGCACGGATTGCCGGGGTTCAAACAGGGATTTTTGTACTGGACAAGTGATTGGATTTGTGGTATAATGGTATATGGGAAAGGTTGGGTCTTTTGCAGTTTGACCCGCAATTTCCGAAAGGATGTGACCTATGATCGACTATACCCAACGTACCACCTACGGCTACGAGCTGCCGGAAGCCTTGATTGCCCAAACACCAATCGAACCCCGTTCCGCATCTCGTATGCTGTGTCTTGACCGTGAAACCGGTGCTGTCACCCACCACCATTTCTATGAACTGGGCGACTTCTTGCAGCCGGGTGATCTGCTTGTCATGAACGATTCCCGTGTGCTGCCGGCTCGTCTTTACGGCGTGAAAACCGAAAACCAAACGCCAATCGAATTTCTCTTGCTAAAACCCGTTCGGGAAAAGGTTTGGGAAATCATCTGCAAGCCCGCAAAAAAAGCCAAAATCGGTACTCGTTTCTCCTTCGGCGACAAACTCGATGCCGTGGTACTCGATACAACGGTGGACGGCGGCCGCATTGTCGAATTCCACTGTGACGGCAGCCTCTATGCCGTACTCGATGAAATCGGACAGATGCCTCTGCCGCCCTATATCACTGCAAAGCTCCAAAACAAAGAGCGTTACCAAACCGTCTATTCCCGTGAACTTGGCTCATCTGCTGCGCCGACCGCCGGATTGCACTTCACACCCGAGCTGCTCGCCGAGCTGAAAGCCAAAGGCATCGAGCAGGCATTCGTCACACTTCATGTCGGGCTCGGCACATTCCGTCCCGTCAAAGAGGACGATATCCGCAGCCACCATATGCACATCGAGCATTACTCGATTTCCGCTGAAACCGCCGAGAAGATCCGTCAAACCAAGGCAAACGGCGGTCGGGTGATCGCAGTCGGTACGACCTCCTGCCGTACCCTCGAGGGTGCGATGCAAGCCTATGGCGATATCACCGCCTGCGAGGGCGATACAGGTATCTTCATCTATCCGCCCTATGACTTCCGCTGCATTGACGGCTTGATCACCAACTTTCACCTGCCGGAATCCACCTTGATTATGCTCGTCTCCGCTTTCGCCGGCTATGCGCATACCATGAATGCCTACCGCATTGCCGTGCAGGAACAATACCGCTTCTTCAGTTTCGGCGATTCGATGCTGATTCTGCCCAATATCCAGTCAAAGGAGTAATTGCCATGTATTCCAAAACCCCTCTCCGCAAAACCAAAATCGTTTGCACAATGGGTCCGTCCACCGAGGACGAGAATGTGCTCCGTCAAATGATGCTCGCCGGCATGAATGTTGCCCGCTTCAACTTCTCTCATGCCAACTACGAGATCGATCGCAAACGATTTGAAACTGTCGTGCGTCTGCGTGAGGAACTCGGTCTGCCGATCGCTACCCTGCTCGATACGAAAGGTCCTGAAGTGCGTCTGCGTAAATTTCCGGATGGTCCGGCAGAATTGACCGAGGGGCAAATCTATACCCTCACCACCCGTGACTGCCCCTGCGATAACAAACTCGGCAGCGTCAATTACCCCAGACTGACCAGCGATGTCAAGCCCGGTGCTTCGGTCATGATCAACGATGGCTTGGTCGAACTGCGTGTCGAGCAGGTCAGCGCACAGGATTTGACCTGCCGTGTCATTCATGGCGGTATGATTTCCGATAACAAATCCTGCAACTTCCCCGGCGTTAAGCTGTCGATGCCCTATCTGAGCGATGCCGACATGAATGACCTCGAATTCGGCTGCAAGCTCGGATTCGACTTCATCGCCGCCAGCTTTACCCGTACCGGTGCGGATATCCGCTATCTGCGCAAGTTTACGCAGAGCCTTGGCTGGTACGGTGTACGCATTATCGCAAAAATCGAGAATTGGGAGGGTGTCGAGAATATTGATGAGATTCTCGAAGCCGCTGACGGCATCATGGTTGCCCGTGGCGATATGGGCGTTGAGATTCCGTTTGAGCAGATCCCTGCCATTCAGAAAACTTTGATTCGCAAGGGTTATGAAGCCGGTAAGCAGGTCATTACCGCTACCCAGATGCTCGAATCCATGATTACCCATGCCCGTCCGACTCGCGCCGAGATTACCGATGTTGCCAATGCGATTTACGATGGCACGAGTGCAATTATGCTTTCCGGCGAAACCGCTGCCGGTCAGTTCCCGGTCGAAGCCGTACAGACCATGGAGCGCATTGCCATTACGACCGAAAGCAATATCGACTACAAAGGACAGTTCATTCGCCGTCAGATTGGGCAGATGGGCATTTCCAGCGCTATCTCCCATGCCGCTGTTACCACGGCGCACGACCTCGATGCCTCTGCCATCGTCACCGTCACCAAGGAGGGCGAAACCGCTCGTCTGATTTCCAAATACCGCCCGATGTTCCCGATCATCTCCTGCACCACCGACCCGATGATTCAGCGGCAGATGAATCTCTCTTGGGGTGTCCATCCGCTTGTCATCAATGAGGAGACCAGTACGGATGCTCTGTTTGACCACGCCATTGAGGCAGCCTGCAAAGCCGGTTATACCAAGCCCGGCGATCTGGTCGTTATCACGGCGGGTGTGCCGCTCGGCATTTCGGGTACGACCAACCTGCTCAAGGCACAGTGCATTGAGTAAGCCCTGAATCTACCATAACACCAAACGCTTTTAGAGTTCCGGTCAACGGTTCTCTAAAAGCGTTTTTTTGTGCCGGTTCGACAGTGGACAGAAAAAATTTCGGATGTAGACGCAGTTCGAGTCTTTTCGCAGGATGTAGGCGTTATACTAAGGCAACACCGCACAAACACAATCTTATAAAAAGCGAGAAATCTGAATCAGAGGTCTTATATGATGTGTCGTATCTTTCAAAAAATAATTGCAACGCTCTCTACTATGCTCATACTCTCAGGCTGTACACAGCCCATCGAATCCCCTGACGCTTTGCACAATCCGCTCCCCTATCAGGAACAAACTCTTCAGCAGCTCCACCTCTCCATCTCACCGCAAACCGATGCACAAGATGCTGTCATTGCCGCATGGATACCCTATTTCGCCTACGATGTGCTGCTCTCCAATCCTGATAATGCCGTCAACCGCCAACGCATTCGTGCATGGCTCGAACAGGCAAAGGATTTGGGTATCAATACGATTTTTGCACATACGGTCGCATTCGGGGAGGCATACCACACCTCAAGCCATTACCCCAAAACCGGTGACGATGATGTATTGGCATTGCTTTCAGAGCTTTGTGCGGAATGCGAGTTGTCGCTCCATGCGTGGATCAATCCCCTGCGCCTGCAAACCGATGCGGTCATGCCGCAGCATACCGGCGACACCACGCTCGGACGTTGGTTTCTCGATGCGGAACAGCGGCTCGAAACCATGTGCCGTGTCAATGACCGCTGGTATCTCAATCCGGCAAGTGAATCGGTCTGCGATTTTCTCTGCGATGCCGCTGAGGAATTGCTCACGCAGTACGACATTGATGGCATTCACATCGATGACTATTTTTATCCGACCACCGACCCTGCCTTTGATGCTGCGGGCTTCGCCGAGTCCGGGGAAACCGATCTGGCCGCATGGCGTAAGCAGAATATCCACCGCATGATGCAAAGGCTCTATCAGCGCATTCATGCGGTCAAGCCCGATGCGGTCTTTTCGGTCAGCCCACAGGGCAATCTCACCGTCTCCACAGAGCATCTCTATGCCGATGCTGCCTACTGGCTCGCTCATACAGGCTATGCCGATTGGGTCATTCCGCAAATCTATTTCGGGTTCGAGAACGAAAGCAGTCCCTTCGCCGAAACGGTCGCCGCATGGCAAGCCCTGCCCAGAGCCGATACCGTGCGATTGCTCATCGGCATTGCTACATATAAGGTCAACAGCTCCGACCCCTATGCCGGTATCGGCTCTGCCGAATGGCAGACCGATACGGAAATCCCGGCACGCCAAGCAGCACTGGTATTGCAAGACCCGTCGATCGAAGGCATTGCCCTATATCATCTCGATACCACCTTGCAAATGCCCGAATCCGAACGTACTGCCCTCAAGGATATTCTCCGCAGCCTAAATTAAGAGAAATTTCAGTTTCATTTTAAGTTCCTGTGCTATTCTGTGGATGTACCAAATGAATGAGAAGGGAAAGGTAGGCTGCTATGGAAATTTTGATTGTAGAATCCAATCGCACACTCGTACAGTCCTTGCGTACCCGTCTGGAAGCCGATGGATTTACCGTCACGACGGCTGCAATCGGTCACGATGCCCTCGGACTCTTGACCGAGCCTCGCTTTCATGGCATTCTGCTGTCAACCGGTTTGCCGGATATGAAGGGGCTGCAGGTGCTGCGAGAACTGCGCAACCGCAACCTCGATACGCCGGTCATGCTGCTCAGTATGCAGTCAGCCGTCGCCGACCGTGTGTGCGGTTTAGACAGCGGTGCGGATGACTATCTCGTCAAGCCGTTTCACATCGATGAATGTATGGCAAGGGTGCGGCGGCTCGTCCGAACCTATCAGCTGCCAAACAAAGCCCCGTCCATTTTCTGTGTCGCCGATTTGACCGTCGATACCGAGCACCATATCGCCACCCGCAGCGGTACACGCATTCTGCTCTCTGCCAAGGAATCTGCCATCCTCGAATATATGGTGCAGCATCAAGGGCAAACGCTCACCCGTGAGGACATTGAAGCACATGTGCCATCGTCGATGCTGCAGCCGGGCAGTGCCGTCATCAGCGTCTATATTCACTATCTGCGCAAAAAGCTCGACCGAGATTATCCGGTCAAGCTGCTGCATACCGTCCGCGGCAACGGCTATGTGCTCAGTGCCGAACCGCCCGCTGCCGCCCGTTATGCGTCCTACGGCATTCCCACGCACTCACTTTAATCTGTGACAAACCAGCCGTTTTCCTGTGCTCGTCGAATCAATTCCATCGCATAATCCCCAAGCACCGTTGAACCGGCATAGACCGGCTGCATACGTCCGATGACCTGTTCAGGCTTGATGCGATGCCTTTGCCAGCTCTCGCCCTGCTTGCAGTAGTTCAGCGTCAAGGGCTGAATGCGGTCGAGGGCTGCCGCAAAGCGTGCTTCGGGCGTACTGCCGGCTTCAAATTCCTCCCAGAGCCTGCGAAAGCGTTCGCTCTGCTCTTTGGGCAGCATACCGAATAACCGCTCGGCGGCTCGTTGCTCCCGTTCGACTTTGGTCGCATTGCCGGCTGTGTCATAGGCATAGGTATCGCCGGCGTCAATCTCGACAATATCGTGTATCAGCACGGTTTCTACCACCGTGGCAACGTTCACCGTCTCGTTGGCATATTCCGATAACACCAATGCCAGCATTGCCAAATGCCATGCGTGTTCCGCATCGTTCTCCGCACGGTCTTCGTGCAAAACTCTGGTCTGACGGCGGATATTCTTCATCTTGTCCAGCTCCACCAGAAACGCCATTTGCTGCGTGAACCGCTCCATTTGTTCCGAATTCATCCCAATATCTCCTTCCGCCAATGCCGCACAGAGAACCTCTCCCTGTGCGGTATTGCAGTATGTGTATATAGTATCATACCACATCTCATGCAAAAAAGCAAATCCATCCGTCAACATTCCGATTTTTGTCACTTTCGAGGGAATTGTTTTATGAGAACATACAAAGTTTCTCGAAATCTCTTTACAATAGCAGCACGATTCGATTATGATATCCATATCAATTTCACCGTATCTTGGAGGTAGTCATATGAAACATTGGAACCGTATTCGCAAGGGCTTTGCTGCACTGCTGTCTGTGGGTATGCTGCTCAGCTTGGGTGCATGCGGCGGATCGTCCGTTCAGAACGATGAGAAAAATTCTCTCGAAAAGGTCAAGGACAGCGGCAAGCTCATTCTCGGTCTGGACGCAACCTTTGAGCCGATGGGCTATACCGATGAGAACGACCAAATCGTCGGCTTTGACATCGACCTTGCCGAGGAGGTCTGCAAGCGAATGGGCGTGGAACTGGTCAAGCAGCCCATCAACTGGGACACCAAAGAGGAATCCCTCAACGCCGGTAACATCGACTGCATCTGGAACGGTATGTCCGTCAATCCGGCTCGTGCGGAGTCGATGAACCTCTCCGAACCCTACATGACCAACAAGATGGTCTTTGTCGTACCGGCGAAGAGCGAGGCAAAATCAATGGACGACCTCAAAACCGCAAAAATCGGCGTACAGAACGGATCGACCGCACAGGAAATTCTCGAGGCAAGCGAAATTGGCTCGACTATTACCGTACAGGCACTTGCAACCAATGTTGAGGCATTGCAGCAGATGGATTTGGAACTGGTCGATGCCGTGTTCATGGACTCTGTGGTTGCGGAGTACAAGATTACGGCAGATGCCAAGGACTGGCTGATCCTGCCCGACGGCTTGCAGGAAGAGTCCTATGCCATCGGCTTCCGCAAGGCAGATCAAGAGCTGCGGGACGAGGTGCAGCGTATCCTCAGCGAAATGAAAGCAGACGGCACGGTTGCCAAAATCAGCACGGAATGGTTCGGCGATGACGTCACCTGCATTCCCGACCCGAAATCCTGATTGTTTTATTGCAATATTTTAGGCAACACCGCACAAAGATTGTGCGTCAGATGCACAGCCGTTTTTTGTCAGATGAAACAAAAAGCGTAGGGAATACTCTGTGTATTTCCGAGCATTTTTGTGAAATATGGCGGAAAAAGCGCAAGCAGATGGCGTGCAAAGCCGTCAGGCGGTCTTTGTGCAGTGTTGCCTTTACTGCACTATCACAGAAAAGAAGCATCCGAGTCTTGCATTCGGATGCTTTTTGTGTTATAATATGAGTATATACTCCCCAAAAAATACATATCTCGAAAGGAATCATCATGACTGCGCAAGAGATCGGAAAAGTTACGCTCATTCTGCTCAATTACCTACTGCCGACCCTCAAAGTATTCGGCTTTACACTGCTCTATGCGATTCCGCTCGGCTTGATTGTCGCACTGCTGAAAATGTGCAAAATCAAGCTCATTTCCGGCATCGTCAACATCTATATCCTCATCATGCGTGGTACGCCGCTCATGCTGCAGGTCATCGTCGCCTATTTCGCCATCCCGATGCTGCGGGTCAGCGAGAATACGCCGCAGTTCCTGCGGAATCTGCTCGATGCCGTTCCCGTGCAGGGCGATTCCTATATGTTCTCGACCATCCTGTTCGCATTCGTCCTCAACTACGCCGCCTATTTCGCCGAAATCTTCCGTGGCGGCATCGAGTCTATCCCCAAGGGACAGTACGAAGCAGCCGCCTGTTTGGGCTTTACCAAGCTCCAAACCTTCTTCCGCATTATCCTGCCGCAGGTCTTCAAACGGGTGCTGCCTGCCACCACCAACGAAACCATTACCCTTGTGAAGGATACCTCCCTTGCCAATGTCGTCGCCTATGCCGAAATCACGCTCAAGGCAAAACAGCAGATGCAGACCTACAGCTCGCTCGTGCCGCTGTTCATCGCCGGTATCTTCTATTTCATGATTGCCATGCTGATTACCGTGCTGTCGTCCTTCATCGAGAAAAAGCTCAACTACTGTCAATAAGGAGGTATTCCCATGGCAATGCTCGAGGTTTCCCATATTTCCAAACAATTTGATGATTTGGCGGTGCTGAAGGATATCTCGTTCACCGTCGAGCAAGGCATGGTCGTTGCGATTATCGGCCCGTCCGGCAGCGGCAAATCGACATTGCTGCGCTGCGTCAATCAGCTCGAACGTGCGGATGGCGGTTCGGTCACCGTCTGCGGTATGGAAATGTTCCACACCGAAAACAGCAAGGCAGTCTATGCACCGACCAAAACCTTGCAGCAAATTCGCATGAAAATCGGTCTGGTGTTCCAGAGCTTTAACCTGTTTCCGCATTTCTCCGTCCTGCGCAATATCACCGAAGCACCGATTCATGTTCTCAAGCAGGACGCAGAATCCGCAAAAGCCACTGCAATGCAGCTGCTTGAGAAAATGGGGCTTGCATCCAAAGCCGATGCCTATCCGTGCGAATTGTCCGGCGGTCAGCAGCAACGAGTTTCGATTGCCCGTGCGCTGGCACTCAAGCCGGAAATCCTGTTCTTTGATGAGCCAACCTCTGCACTCGACCCCGAACTGACCGGAGAAATTCTCCGTGTCATCAAGGGACTTACCGCAGAGGGGATGACGATGGTGATTGTCACGCATGAAATGGCATTTGCCCGGGATGTCGCCGACCACGTCATCTTCATGGAGCAGGGCGTGATTGCCGAAGAAGGTGCGCCGGCACAGCTCTTCGGCGAACAGGCAAGCGAACGAACGAAGCAGTTTTTGCAGCGATTTCATGAGAATTGAGGTGTACCATGGTTCATATCGGCAATGATTGGGATGCACTGCTGGCATCCGATTTCGCATCTGATTCCTATCTGCAACTGCGCCAATTCCTCATTCGGGAATACAAAACACAGGCGGTCTACCCTGACATGTACGATATCTTCAATGCCCTCAAATATACGCCCTACGCAGAGGTCAAGGCGGTGATTCTTGGGCAAGACCCCTATCACGGACCGGGGCAGGCGCATGGTCTTAGCTTTTCCGTGCGGCAGGGCATTCAAAAGCCGCCGTCCCTTGTCAATATCTATAAGGAAATCTATGACGACCTCGGCATCGATAACCGAGATCGTTCCGGCGATCTCACCGCTTGGGCAAAGCAGGGTGTGCTGCTGCTCAATGCCTCGCTGACCGTGCGTGCCGGACAGGCGAACAGCCATCAGGGCATGGGCTGGGAGGTCCTGACCGATGCCATCATCACGAAGCTCAACGAACGGGAACAGCCGATCGTATTCTTGCTCTGGGGCGGCAAGGCTCGTGCGAAAGCTGCACTGATCACCCGCCCGCAGCATTTGATTTTGCAATGCGCACACCCAAGTCCCCTCTCTGCCTACAACGGTTTCTTCGGCTGCCGCCACTTCTCCAAAACCAATGCCTTCCTCACGGCACACGGCATGCAGCCGATTGATTGGCAAATTCCGAAATAATGGAGGTTTCAACATGAAAGCAATCGAAGTATTTAAGCAACGTACTGTCCTCTCCTTTGAGGTCTTCCCACCGAAACCCACCTCTCCCATCGACACCATCTACCGCACCCTCGAACAGCTTCAGGATCTCCAACCCGATTTCATCAGCGTAACCTATGGCGCAGGCGGTTCGACACCCGGTGCCTCCACTGCCGATATCGCTGCCGCCATCCAGAATCAGCACGGCATCCTCTCGATGGCACATCTGCCCTGCATCAACGATACCAAAGAATCCGTCCTCGAAAAGCTTTCGGTCTTTCGGGAAAAGGGCATCGAGAATATCCTCGCACTCCGCGGCGACCGCAATCCCGACATCGAGCCGAAAAACGAGTTCCGCTATGCGTCCGATTTGGTGGCATTCATTCGGGAACATGGCGATTTCGACATTTGCGGTGCCTGCTATCCGGAGGGTCACCCCGAAGCCGCCGACCCCTTCGAGGACATTCGCAACCTCAAACACAAGGTTGATGCCGGTGTCTCCCACCTGATTACGCAGCTATTCTTTGATAACCGCACCTTCTATCGCTTCCGGGAATTGACCGCTGTTGCCGGGATCGCTGTACCGATTGAAGCCGGTATCATGCCCGTGACCAACAAAAAATCCATCGAACGCATGGTTTCGCTCTGCGGTGCGAGCATTCCCATCCGTCTGGCAAGATTGCTCTCTCGCTATGCCGATGATCCGGTTTCGCTGAAAGCCGCCGGTTTGGAATATGCCATTGAGCAGATCCTCGACCTTGCCGAAAACGGTGTAGACGGCATTCACCTGTATACGATGAACAACCCCGATGTGGCGCACTATATCGTTGAAGCCGTCGCCGATGCGCTGAACCGATGACGCCGCAGCAGCTTTCCATTCCGGATATTCTGGGGTATCTGGGTACACCGACGCTCGACGACACCTTGTCTGCGGCATTGCAGCAGGCCATGGATACCCTCTGCGCTGCCGTAACGCCACGCAGCTGCTGGCAAAGCTTTCCGCTGAACAGAGCCGATACCGGCTTGACGCTGGCGGGACTGCCCCTTGCCGGCTCAGATATTCAGACGCATTTGCAGGGCTGTACACAGGCTGTGGTCATGGCGGTGACGCTCTCTGATGCGGTGGACCGCCTGATTCGTACGGCGCAGGCACAGGATATGACACAAGCAGTTTTGCTCGATGCGGTTGCCGCCGATGCAGTCGAACAGGTCTGCGAATCGGTCGTGCAGGAGATTCGCACCCGTTTTCCGAATTGCTATCTGACCGAACGATTCAGTGCCGGCTATGGGGATTTTCCGCTCGAGATGCAACCCGATTTGCTGCGCCTGCTCGATGCCGGCAAGCGCATTGGCTTGACCGTCACGCAAAGCGGTATGCTCGTGCCGATGAAATCCGTCACGGCACTCATCGGTCTCTCCGCACAGCCCACAAAGGATGCACGGCGATTCGGCTGTGGACACGCTTGTGCCCTCTGTCCGCTCCGTGACGACTGCCCCCATCGCCCGATCCCATCATAATCAGAACGGAGAATACTATGGATTTTTCTTCTCTTTGCAAACAGGATTTCGTCTTTCTGGACGGCGGCATGGGTACAATGCTGCACCTCGCACCGGGAGAATTGCCTGAAGCGCTCAACCTCACTGACCCGAAACGTGTGGCTGCCGTGCATCAAGCCTATCTCGATGCCGGTTCGCAAATTCTCTATGCCAATACGTTTGGTGCAAACCGTCTGAAGCTGCACGGTTCGGGCATCGACCCGACTGAAAGCATTGCCGCTGCCATTCGCAATGCAAAGCAAATCGCAAACGGCAAGGCTTTGGTTGCGCTCGATGTCGGACCGACCGGACAGCTGCTCCATCCTGCCGGTACGCTCTCCTTTGACGATGCCTATGACTGCTACCGTGAAACCATGATGGCAGGCGCAAATGCCGGTGCTGACCTCATTGTCATCGAAACCATGAGCGACTTGCTCGAAATGAAAGCCGCTTTCCTCGCCGCCAAAGAGCATACCACATTGCCCGTCCTCTGCACGATGTCCTTCACCGAAACCGGCAGAACCTTCACCGGCTGCCCGATCTCTGCGATGGCTTTGACGCTCGAGGCCCTCGGTGCGGCTGCCATCGGCATCAACTGTTCACTCGGACCTCGTGAGATTTATCCCCTGATGCAGGAGCTGTCGCAATGGACCACCCTGCCCTTGATTGCAAAAGCCAATGCCGGACTCCCCGACCCCGTCACCGGCGGCTATGATATCTCGCCGGAGGAATTTGCCGCGGCACTGCTGCCCTATGCGCAGTACGGTGTGCAATTCTTCGGGGGCTGCTGCGGTACAACGCCCGATTTCATCCGTGCGGTACGGCAGGTGCTCAACGGCGTAAGCCCCACTCGCCCTGCCCTCGAACCGAAATCGGCGGTTTGTTCGGGTACAAAAACCGTGTTGCTCGACCGTCCCCGTGTGATTGGCGAACGCATCAACCCGACCGGCAAAAAGCGTATGAAGCAAGCCTTGCTCGATGGCGATATGGACTATCTGCGCAACGAAGCTATCACGCAAACCGAATCGGGTGCGGATATCCTCGATGTCAATGTCGGCACGCCGGGTATTGATGAAGCCGCCGTTCTGCCGCAGGCGGTTCGGGCGATTATCGAGGTGACGGATTTGCCGTTGCAGCTCGATTCCTCCGACCCGGCTGCCCTCGAAGCAGCTTTGCGCTGCTATCCGGGTAAACCGATCATCAATTCGGTCTGCGGCAAGGAAAGCTCCCTTGCAAGCATTCTGCCGCTCGTCAAGCATTACGGTGCGGCAATCGTTGGTTTGACGCTCGATGAGAACGGCATTCCGGCTTCTGCCGAGGAACGCTTTGCCATCGGTAAGCGGATTCTCGAACGTGCACTGGCATTGGGTATCCCGAAAACGGATATCTACCTCGATTGCCTGACCATGACTGCATCCACCGATCCCAACGGTCCGACCGAAACTTTGACGGCGGTTTCCCGTGTACGCAAAGAATTGGATCTGCAGACGGTGCTCGGCGTGTCGAACATCAGCTTTGGCTTGCCGAATCGGCCTTTGCTCAACCGTGCGTTTTTGAATATGGCATTGAGTGCCGGATTGACTTTGCCGATTCTCAATCCGATGGCGGAAGGCATGATGGATACGGTGCGTGCCTATCGCCTGCTCGCCGGCATGGACGAAAACTGCGCCGCCTTCATTGCCGCCTACCAAAATCAGCCGACCGCTGCACCCACCTCGACCGCCTCGCAAAGCGATATGACACTGGAATCCGCAGTGGTGCACGGTCTGCGACAGGATGCCGCCAGACTGACTGCTGCCGCCCTCGAACAGCAGGATGCACTCGATATCATCAACCATATGCTGATTCCGGCACTCGATACGGTCGGTGCGGACTATGAAGCCGGTCGCGCATTTCTGCCCCAGCTGATTCAGGCAGCAACCGCCGCACAGAGTGCGTTCGGCGTCATCAAGCAGACCCTCGCTGTCAAACAGGAATCCCAAAGCAAGGGCAAAATCGTGATCGCAACCGTGCAGGGCGATGTACACGATATCGGCAAGAACATTGTCAAGCTGTTGCTCGAAAATTACGGCTATACCGTCATCGATTTGGGCAAGGATGTACCGCCGCAAACGATTGTCGATGCCGCTATCGCCCATCAGGTTTCGCTGGTCGGTTTGAGTGCGCTGATGACCACAACGGTCGGTGCGATGGCAGAAACCATCGCCCTGCTCCATGCCCAATATCCCGGCTGCAAAACCGTTGTCGGCGGTGCAGTGCTGACCGAGGACTATGCGCAATCCATCGGCGCAGATTGCTATGCCAAGGATGCGAAGGCTACGGTCGATTTCGCCAAACGTGTGTACAAGGAGGATTGACCATGCGTGCGATGATGCAACGGGTAGACCACGCCTCTGTTTCGGTGGAGGGCAAGGTGGTCGGCTCGATTGAAACGGGATTGCTCGTATTCTTGGGTGTGACGAATACCGACACCGATGCCGAAATGACGCTGCTTGCAGATAAACTCCTGAAGCTGCGCCTCTTCGCCGATGCGAATGACAAAACCAATTGCAGCCTCGCCGATATTGGCGGCTCTCTGCTCGTAATTTCGCAGTTTACGCTCTGTGCCGACTGCCGCAAGGGGACCAGACCCAGCTTTTCCGGTGCCGCACCGCCCGATAAGGCAAACCGTCTGTATGAGGCATTTTTGGCATATTGCCGACAGTCCGTGCCGATCGTAGAATCGGGCGTATTCGGCGCACATATGCAGGTCGAGCTTTGCAATCACGGGCCGTTTACCATCTGGCTCGATACCGATGATCTGCGCCGTCCTCGCAATGCGTCCAAATAAGCATATACAAAACAATCCTATCATTTGCAGGTGAAACCCCAATATGCAAAAAAGTGCCGCTGTTACGGCACTTTTTCTTTATGAAATATGCTGCAACCGGCTCAAACAATAAAGCCGTCGCTGATTTCGATAATGCGGTCACATTGCTCCGCTACACCCATGTCATGCGTGACGATAATGATGGTCTTGCCTTGGGCATTTAGTTCCTTGAATACCGCCATGATCTCCGCAGCGGTTTTGGTATCAAGCGCAGCGGTCGGCTCATCGGCAAGAATCACGCTCGGCTCGTTGACAATGGCTCTTGCAATCGCAACTCGCTGCTTTTGTCCACCCGAGAGCTTATTCACCGGCTTCTTCGCCATACCGTCCATACCGACGGATTCCAACGCCTTCATCGCTATCGCTTTGCGATTGGGCTTTTTCTTTTTGGCAAAATCCAGCGGCAACCTGACATTCTCTATCGCCGAAAAATCATCGACCAACGCAAAATCCTGCATGACCATGCCGATGTTCTCATTGCGAATTTGTGCATACCTTCGCTCCGACAGGTTCTTGACGAGTGTGCCGTCAATGAGATATTCGCCCGATTCATAGGAATCGATGCACGCCAGAATGTGCAGCAGCGTGGATTTTCCCGCACCCGTTTTGCCGATGACCGCCACCATCTCGCCGTCCTCGATGGTCAGCGATACACCTTTCAACGCCTCAAATTCGTTGGCCTTCTTCGGGTTGTAAATCTTGTGTACGTCTTTCAACTGAATCATAGCAGCCTCCTTAATTCGACTTGAGAATTTCACGGGGGGGAAGCTGCATGCAGCATCATCAGCGGCATCAACATCGAAAACAGCAAATACAGCAAAAACATACCCCCTAACACCGCAATCAGATAGCCATTCCAAAGAATCAAAAATGATTCCGAAAGTGGTGTCCACTTGATGGGCAGCAAACCGAACAGCGCAAGGATACCGGCGGCTACGGCAGCGATGACGGCCTGACAGAAATTGACGGCAGCACATTGCTTCCACTGCATACCGCAAAGATAAAATGTCGCATAATCTCGCAATCTGCGTCTGGTGGCAAGGGCGGAGCTGCTAATGCTGCTCACCAGTACCAGAATCAGCAGCACTACAACAATCGGCAGCAATTCATACAGCTGCTGCGCCAAATACTGCTTGCTGTTTTTGTCCATCTCGGGTAGAAGCATGGAGAACGCACACCCCATCTTGCTCAGCGTTTGCTGATCCTGTTTCAATGTTTCGGAGCTTATGCCTTCGGGATACGACAACAGCAGCGTGGAATAGATGCTCTGTATCGGCATCGGCTCGAGTTCGGCAATTGCATCATAGGAAAAGAGCAGCAGCGGCTTTCCTTCTGCACCAAAATCAAACGAATCGTAGGTCAGCTTGTAAATATCGCCATAGGACTGATCGCGGCTGCGGAACATCCCAAACACTTCCGCACCATCTTCCAGCACGCCAACCACCTTTGCCGCCACCGGAATCATGGTTTCCTGCGCACCGACTTGGAGCGTCACCACATCGCCGACGTTCCAACCATAATCATTTTCAGAAATCACCAGTTCAATCTCATTCACAGAATCGGAAAACCACTGTCCGCTTTTCAGTTTCGGCTGATAGCGTTGAATGATTTCCGCATCATAGCTGAGCGCATACGGGATTTCTCCGTACTCTGAGCCATCATCGACCTGTGTGGTGATTTCGTACGCCGGCAGCATGGATGCGGCGCTGATATGTGTGCGTAGTTCTTCAGCAGACGTAATGCGTACCTGCAGGTCATACAAATCGCCGTCATGCGCCGGTGTGGAAAACTTGCAAAACAAGCCCTCTGATTCAAAATAATCCGCAAACGGTGCATAAGTCTGATAGCGAATGCAGACAGCAGATACCATCACTGCGGACAGCAGCAGAACGGCAGTCATTTGTAAAATGCTCAGTAGCTGCAATGCCATATTACGCCGCAGCGTTTTCCCCATGCAGTCTTCCATATCATGATACCACACCGTCCTTCCACGCCTCAACGGGCTTGCGATGCAATTGCACGAGCAGCATCGTTCCGACAATCAACAGCATAATCAAAGCATACAGCAAAAATGCCACAAGGTATACAGCACCGGAATAGGACGGCAGCATATACGGAAACAGCTTACTCAGCACCTGTTTCATAAACGGAATATACACGGCAATGCCAAGCAAATACGTTGAAATGCAAAGCAGACAGCATTCCCCCAAACAAATTGCAAACGCCTTCCCGACCGTGCAGCCGCAAATCCGCATCACTGCAATCTCACGCATACGTTTTGCAACGATGAACCGATACAGCACTGCAAAATTGATTACCGTCAAAACTGCAATCAATGCCGCAATCAGCATGATATTATTGTAAAGGTAAACGGTTTCGGCATCAGGGAAATCCAAATCCTCAAACATCAGTACGCCGGGAATCTCGTTCTGTGCCCGTGTCACAATGTCCTGATACTGCGTGTTGGTGATATTTTTGCGAAACATAAATGCCAGCCCACTCAGCTGCAGCGAATCCGGTACGGACAAAAACGGAACAATCGGCGTACCGCCGCCGGCATTGTAGATTCCCACGATTTGATATTGCTTTCCGAACAGAGTAATAGTCTGATCGTCATTCAGAATCGCCTGCGTTGCTTCATTATAAAGCATCTCTTCGCTGTAATAACAGACCAATGCTGCATTCGCACCGGCGGCTTCCTCCGCATCGGTAATATACCGTCCTTCTACCATCAAGCCTCTGTTTTCCCAGTTTTGCTTTGTAATCTGTGAGACGCCGTATGTTCCGTCTTGGATCGTGAACCGAAACGGCATTTCCGTATAATATGGAGCCGGAAATTCCTCTAATCGTGCAGAAGTGTAAATGACGTCCATGGCATTGCGTGTATCATCAGACAGTGCCGACAGATACCGCACCAAATCCTCTTTCCGCAATTCGGCATTCTCCTGAAGCGTCGGTGTCAGCTCTTTCGCATCCACCTCCGTTTCATACCGCTGAACATGGTAATGCTGGTAAAGACCATAGGAAAACAGCATAATGACAGCAGAGGAAACAATGCTAATCAGCATCACCAGAAAGAGAAATGGCTCTTTTTTGCATAGGGATTTGAGATTGTGAACGATATATCGCATGAGATCGCCCTTCCTTTCAAATTAAAGTATAAAGAACAAACAAAATAACACGAAATCACTCCCATTGGCTCGATAATCAACCTTACCTTGCCACGGAAATCACATGATACACTGTGTATGTCCATATTACGCCGATATCGAAAACGGTCATTGCCAAAGCTGTTCCTGCCACACCCAATTATCATGTTAATATAATCATATCATATGAGCTTATAAATGTAAAGCGGAATTCTATACAATATTTACCATTTGTTTTTGTACAATCAGTACTCTGCGCACAGCTGCATTGTCCCACAAATACCGCAAAAACCTCTGCTTTGTGGAGCCTACAAGCATCGCCTTTCCCACCATTTACAGAACAAAAATCCCCAAAAGGTTTGCCATTCATTCCCGGATTATTTGTTGGCGTGATGATAGCTTGACTGCAGCGGGTGATTTGCGGTATCGTATTCATAGCGGATTTAGTTGCCTCCTGTGTATGAGTTTGTGTGACAACTTCAAGATACCACAGCTTCCATTAATCCGCTGCATTTTTAACTGTCACGCTTCTATTTGTAATCCTACACGAAAATATCAATTCCTCGCCTTTTTGCAAGCTTGCCTTTTTCAGTAACCTATGATATAATATCTAAAATGGCTGCCGAATCCATCAGAAGAACGGGGGGCATGAATCAATGCAACCAAATCGATTGTCAAATGGAAACCGTTCTGCAGAAATTGAAAATCCAGGGAGGAACATATGAAAAAGCATCAAATCGACCCGCATAAATATCAGACCCTTGGAATGAGCATGGGCATGTGCTTAGGCATTTCCATCGGCATGACGATAGGATTTACCGTGTTCGATCAGGGGCTGCTTGGCATGGTTTTGGGACTTTCCCTTGGAATGGTTTTGGGCATAGCCTGGGGCATGGACAAGGACAAAAAGGTGAATGCACAGCTTCAGGACAAGGGCTATACCATCCTTGCAATCACTCCGAAAACAGATGCACAAGATGAATATGCTGTCACAATATCCGACAAAAACGGGCAAAAGCAATTGGTTCTTGTCTCAAAAGGTGATATGGAGGTCGAACAATTTGAAATTGGTGACTTGGTTTATTTGGATGAAGACGGAGACATGGAGCAGGTCATGGACAAAGACGAGAAAAACGGCAAACCCTGAAATGATGGTCGCATGGGGGGCGGATTTAGAAAGAAAAAGAAGTGATTCTATGTGGGGTATGCCGGCATGGCGTCATATCGCAGCAGCGTAAAAAATCCACCCTGCTGGTAACAGGGTGGATGGGACAAGCAATCATGCGTTATGGTTCAGCAGAACAGGGGTACTCCGACTCCCTGTCGATTTGCTGCTTATTCTTCGGGATTTCCGCTTTCTTCTTGCGGTACAGCCACAGCATCCGCTGTATCCTGCGATTCCACAGGCTCTGCGTCTGATTTGGCTTCCGTGTCTGACAGCACCGTTTCCGCTGTCACATCGGCAGACTCCACAACTTCGGTAACCGATCCGATGTCCGCTTCGCCGTCACGAAAGGAAACCTCTGCAAGCGGATCGGTATGCGGTTCGGGTTGGGGTTCAGGCTGAGACTCCGGTTGCAGCTCCGGCGCAGACGGAAATGCCGGAAATTCCGGAAAATCCGGCAGCTGCGGTTGCGGATCTACAACATCCTGCTTCCAGCTCGCTCCGGTCAAATCCTCTAGCACACGAACATTGGTCGCATCCAGCACCCACTCCCGCTTGCCTCTGGCATACTGGAACGATACCCGATACTCGTGACCATTCTCCAGCTCCACCGTATCGAGCATGTTCTGCCGCAGAAAATACAGACCCCTCGCATCTTTGCCATAGCGGCTTTGCTCAAAGAGGAATCCATACGCACTGCCGGCATAGAACCGCTCAATGTAGCCGACGCATTCGGGCACTTCGATGTCCGTCGCAAGGTTCATCTCGTTATTCCAGCGGCCGGGAATCGTCACACCCGTATCGGTGAAATAAACAAACAAACCAACCTGCATCCGATCTTGAATCAGCTCACTGCATTCCTTGCCCTCAAACCGATACAGCTTGCTGTCACGATCCACAATGATGCCAACTTGATGCTCATTGTATTTCTCCACAAATCCGAGCTTTTTGCCTTCGGGTACAGTCAATCCGGGCGGATTCCAGAACCGCTCCCGGCTTGCTTTGATGCTTTCCTCATTGATTTCCGCATATACCTTCTTCGGTCTCTCAGATCCCGGTTCTTCCGGCTGAGACTCCGGACGCACAATGCCTGTGATCGCTTTGCTGGATTGTTCCGCAAGCAATTTCCGCAGATATGTCGCATTCTGTGCTTCCGCATCGCAAATCACAGCCGCATTCGGCAACGATACCGCAACACCGCTCTCCGTCAAAGCAAGGACTGCGGCTGTCAGCATCGGCTCTGCGGCAGTGTTCGGACAGTCGTCCCAAATCGCTGTCAACGCATCATATTGTTTGCAATTTGCACTCAACAGCGCAAGACAGCGCAGCAGCTCCGGCGATTCATAACATTGCAGCGTCCAGTCCTCTTGCAGGCAGTCCAGTGCCAATTTGCTGTATTTTTCATCTCCCGCAAGCAGTGCCGTTTCACAAAGCAATGCCAGAACCGCTACCATGCCCGGATAATCCCGAGAAACCGTCGCCAGCTTCATCATCACAGCCGGCGTTTTGCCGTGCTTGACCGCAGTTTGATTATTTTTCAGCGCATCATTCAGCGAATTGAGCTTCGGGGCACATTGCCGATAGACCTCTGCCGCTTCGGCTCGCAGCTGTTCCTGCCACTGAGAAATCGACTGCTTCGCCGCCAGCATCGTTTCCATTGCCGATTGCAGCAAGCCTGTGTTTGCACCCATGGCAGTCACTGCCGATTGCACGGTTTCTGTTACAGGTGCTGCCGGAATTGTTTGCGCCACCGCATCCGGCATAAACTGCAATTTCCGATACTGCCGAATGGTCAGATAGCTGAGCATACACATGCCGCCGTCCGGCAGACGCATCAGCAAACAAGCATCCTTCCATTCCAAAAGCACGCCTTTGACGCATTCGCCGGATGTAAGTTTCCATTCGAGCAAATCTCCGGTTTTGCATTCCGCTTGCATTTGCTGCTTTAAGCCGGGATAAATCTTTATGGCACACGCATTGTTTACAGCATATGCAACCTTTGTGTTTGCAGTTGTCTGCAAGAGCATCCGGTCGTCCTGCCATTCTGCCAAAATACCTCTGACCGTTCGACCATCACACATTGTCAGCTGTACGACATCCGTAATTTGGGCGGTTACAGACAGCCATTCTTGCATTTCATTCATGATGCAAGACCTCCTAATATGATAATTTGGGCATTGTACCCATCTATAGTATAACAGATTCACCTAAAAAACGCAAGCCATCTTTGCAAACTGAAGCGCATTTGGAATCTCCTACAATTTTATGCCATCATTTTTGTGAACATTTCCAATGCCATCCGTTGGCATCTCTAAGAATTGCCATAATAGCGATATCGCCGGCTGCAAAGTCATGCGCTTTCCAATCGCAGGTTTCCAAAGCGGCATCGATCCTTTGGCAGGAATCCGAAGGGCAGAGTCCTCCGGTGGGCGAAGCCGCTGTCATTGCATAAACCCGACACCGAAATTGGTGTCGGGTTTTCAAAGTACAAAGGGATTAGTTGCGGATACTGTGCATCGGGGCAGGAATCCGTCCGCCACGGGCAATGAACGCTTCCGCACTCTCATTGCGCACCGCCATGACAGGTCCACTACCGAACAGACCGCCAAACTCCAGCGATTCGCCGGACTGCTTGCCGATCGCCGGAATTACCCGAACCGCCGTGGTCTTGTTGTTGACCATGCCGATGGCCGCTTCATCGGCGATAATCGCTGAAATGGTCGAGGCAGGCGTATCACCCGGCAGTACAATCATATCCAAACCCACCGAGCAAACTGCCGTCATCGCTTCGAGCTTCTCAATCGACAGGACACCCGATTCTGCCGCCGCAATCATGCCGGCATCTTCCGAAACCGGAATGAATGCACCCGACAATCCGCCAACCGACGAGGACGCCATCACGCCGCCTTTCTTGACCGCATCGTTGAGCAATGCCAATGCCGCAGTCGTGCCGTGCATACCGCAGACCGACAGACCCATGCCCTCGAGGATATGTGCCACGGAGTCACCGATTGCCGGTGTCGGCGCAAGCGACAGGTCCACGATACCGAACGGTACCCCGAGCATCTTCGAGGCTCTCGTACCGACCAGCTGTCCCATACGGGTAATCTTGAACGCCGTGCGCTTGATGATATCGGCAAGCTCGTCGAACGTTGCGTCCGGGTATTTCTCAATCGCCGCACGCACAACACCCGGACCCGATACGCCGACATGTACCTCGCAATCGGGTTCGCCAACGCCATGGAATGCACCTGCCATGAACGGATTGTCCTCCGGCGCATTGCAGAGCACCACCAGCTTTGCAGGACCCATACACTGCGCATCTGCGGTCAACACCGCCGCTTCCCGAATGACCTTCCCCATCATCGCAACTGCATCCATATTGATACCGGCTTTCGTCGAGCCGACATTGACCGAGGAACACAGACGAGTGGTTTCTGCCATCGCCTGCGGAATTGCACGAATCAGTTCCCGGTCCCCGGCACTGAACCCCTTATGCACGAGCGCAGAAAAACCGCCGATGAAGTTGACGCCGGTGGTCTCCGCCGCCCGTTGCAGGGTACGTGCCAACTGTACCGGATCACCGCCGTTCGTTGCCGCAAGCATAATCGCAGCCGGCGTAATCGAGATTCGCTTGTTGATAATCGGAATGCCATATTCCGCTTCGATCTGCTCGCCGGTCGCAACCAAATGCTCCGCACAGTGCGTAATCTTGTCGTACACACGGTCGCAGAGCGTGCTCATATCGCCGGTGCAGCAGTCAAGCAGCGATATGCCCATCGTAATCGTACGAATGTCAAGACATTCGTCCTGAATCATGCGGATCGTTTCTAAGATATCGGAAGTATTCAGCATATGCCCTCCTGTTAAATGCGGTGCATGGAATTGAAAATATCTTCGTGCATCGTATGAATCGATAAGCCCATCTCTTCCCCGAGTGCCGTCAGCTGATTCGACAGGTTCGAGAAATCGCCGTCCAGCTTGCTGATATCCACCAGCATGAACATCGCAAACAAATCCTGCAACACGCTTTGCGTTACCTCGATGATGTTTGCATTGTTCACCGAGCAAATACCGCTGACACGGTGCAGAATCCCGACGGTATCATGTCCGATTACTGTAATCACTGCTTTCATACTATATCCTCCAATCAAAATATCACACTAAAAAACCGGCAGGATACCCCAAGCATCCGCCGGTTTTCATTCCACTGTTCTCAATAACCATAGCCTGAAGTCGGATCAGAACCGTACTGATTATCTCCGTCATCGCCCGGCTGTGCCCAGAACACAATCAATGCAATCACGCCAACACCCGTCAGTGCCAGCAAAAGCCAAAGTGCGGATTTTCCGGTATCATGCAGGCGTCGTGCGCCAAGTGCAATGGACGGAATTGTCAAAGCAAAATTGATCAGTATCATGAAAATCTCACCGATACCGCCCAAAATGCCGCAAATGAAACCAACTACCGCACTGACAATGCAAATAGCCAAATATGCCCACCAAAAATCGGCACGAGAAGTTCTGTCCGTAAAATTCACATAGTTCAGCAGCAT
Organism: uncultured Clostridia bacterium; assembly: GCA_944388075.1. Taxonomy (GTDB): domain Bacteria; phylum Bacillota; class Clostridia; order Oscillospirales; family Ruminococcaceae; genus Firm-04. The sequence goes on from CALXHI010000001.1 coordinate 77,043, forward strand.
TTTAAGGAATGCCTGCACAAAGGGAAGCTGAAGAAATGCCATTGTTCTGTACCTCCGTTTTGAAACACCATGAAGTTCATAGGCAATTACCTATAGTATCATTATAGCACAGCTCGGTACAAATGTCAATCTTGTTCGCATCCCTTCGCATAGATTTTTTATCGGCACGTCCCATTTCTTTTGGTCGGTTTCGACAAAATTATAACACATGCCAGCACTCCGCTGCATACTGCCGAATGGTACGATCGGAGCTGAACCGTCCGGCAGAGAGCGTGTTCCGCAGCTGCTTTGCCGCAAAGGGCAGCGTGTCCGCAGAATCATGGATGGCACGCAGCTTCGTTTCCACATAGTCCGGCAGGTCGAGCAGCAGGTAGTAGTGATCGGGCTGATGCCAGCTTGCCCCATCAAGCAAGGCAAAGTACAGCTCTCGGAATTCCCCCGTACCGCCATCAGAAACCGTGCCGTCGATCAGCGTCTTGACTACACAGGAAATCTGCGGATTCTCTGCCATCACGCGGCGGCTGCAATACCCCTCGAGTTTCGCCAATTCCTCGACCGTTGCACCGAAGATATAGTTGTTCTCCAAGCCGGCAGCTTCCACAATTTCGATGTTCGCACCGTCCATTGTACCGAGCGTCACCGCTCCGTTGAGCATCATCTTCATGTTGCCCGTGCCGGATGCCTCCGTGCCGGCAGTCGAAATCTGCTCGGAGATATCACAAGCAGCTACGAGCTTTTCGGCATAGCTGACATTGTAATTCTGCACGAATACGACCTTGAGTTTGTCCCGAATCTCCCCGTCTGCATCCACCAGCTTCGCAATCTCATTGATATACTTCATGATAGCTTTCGCACGGCGATAGCCGGGAGCTGCCTTCGCACCGAACAAGAATGTGGTCGGGCGGAAGTCCTTGATGCTGCCATCCTTCAAACCAAGGTAAATCCACAGGATCGAGAACGCATTGAGCAGCTGCCGCTTGTACTCATGCAGCCGCTTAATCTGAATGTCAAAGCAGGTGTCCGGCGAGATGGTCACGCCCTCTGCCTTGGCGATATAGTCGGCAAGCTGCTGCTTTTTCTGCTGCTTCACCGCATGGAATCGGCGCAGTACCTCTTCGTCCTCCGCATAGGGCAGCAGCGTAGCAAGCTGATCCAAATCGGTCAGGAAATCCCGAGAACCGAGCAGGTCGCCGAGCAAAGCCGTCAATTCCGGATTGCACACGCCAAGCCAACGCCGCTGGGTAATGCCGTTCGTCTTGTTCTGGAACTTCTCCGGCGCAAGCGCATACCAATCTTTGAGCACGGTTGTCTTGAGCAATTCGGTGTGAATTGCCGCAACGCCGTTGACATAGGTACCGGCATACATCGCAAGATTTGCCATATGCACACGATCGTCCTTGATGATGCGCAGAGCCTGAATCTGCTCGTTCGGCAAGCCCTTCGCATACAGATCCGCAAGCTCCTGCTCGGAAATTTGCAGCAGAATCGAGAAAATCTCCGGCAGCAGTTCCTCTACCAAATCGCAGTCCCATTTCTCGAGTGCCTCGGGCATGATGGTATGATTGGTGTAGGAGAACACACGCTTTGCCATGTCGAGTGCCGCCGCAAACGCATAGCCCTCCTGCATCAGCAGCCGAATCAACTCCGGAATCGAGATGACCGGATGCGTGTCATTGAGCTGTACGGCAAGCTGTTCGGGCAGGTTATCGAGTGTTCCGAACTGCGCCTTATGCTTGCGCAGGGCATCGGCGAGCGATGCCGCACAGAAGAAATACTGCTGTTTCAGACGCAGTGCCTTGCCCTCTCGGGTATCGTCATTGGGGTACAGGCAGCGGGAGATGTCCTCTGCCGCAATGGTTTCCGCAGAGGCGTGCAGATAGTCCTGCGCATTGAAGGTATGGAAATCGAAGGTCTTGACCGGCTCTGCCTGCCACAAGCGCAGCGTGCCGACATGGGGCTGTTCGCCGTTTGCCGCATAGCCGAGAATCGGCATATCATAGGGTACGGCACGAACGGTTTGATTGCGATAGCGCACCGGCACGCTGTCCGCATCACAGCGAACGCTCCAAGCATCGCCAAAGCGAGTCCAGTCATCCGACTCTTCGACCTGCCGCCCATCGGCAAACGACTGCTTGAATAACCCATAGCGATAGCGAATGCCATAGCCGTCTACGGGCAGCTTGCAGGCGGCAGCACTGTCCAAGAAGCAGGCTGCCAACCGTCCCAGACCGCCATTGCCGAGGGCTGCATCCTCGATTTCCTCAAACACGGAAAGCGATGTACCTGCCGCTTGGAACGCCTGCTCCAAGGTTTCCTCCAAGCCCATGCAGTAGATGTTGTTGTAAATGGCTCTGCCAACCAGAAATTCCATCGAGAAATAGCAGACTCTGCGGCTTGCCAGATGTGCCTTCCGGCATGCCTGCCAATTGGGTAGCAGCTCCGTCAGCAATTCTGCGGCAAGCGCATCATGCAGTGCATGCACCTCTGCCTTTGCAAGGGGCATACCAAGCCGTTTTTCACAGGCGGCTGCCCATTCCGCTCCTGTTCGCATAGCAATCCTCCTATTCCCTCACAGAGATTTGAGGCGGCACCGCACAAAGGAAGATGGTGTGCAAAGCCGTCAGGCGGGCTTTGCGCGGTGTTGCCTTGCATATCATGTCAACGAGTCCGATGCAGCAAGGTGCGGATTTTTTCGTGGGGGTCAATGACCGTGCTGATAGATACATCATGATTGATCGAAGCGATGAAGTATGCCGCATATTTGGAGACATCGACCTCATGGAACCATTCCCGCTCGAGCAGCTCGGGACAGCGATAGGTCAGGTTCGTGCCAAAGACCGCATCGAGCGTACCCTCTGCATAGGCACGGTCAAAGGCTTCCAGTCCATGCGTGAACATCGCATAAGTCGCATAGGCAAGAATGCGAGCGGCTTTCTTCTCTTTGAGATTCTGTGCCAAATCGAGCATCGAACCGCCTGAGGCGATGATATCATCGGCAACAAACACGGTCTTGCCCTCAACAGAATTGCCGAGATATTCATGTGCCACGATCGGATTTTTACCGTCCACAATGCGGGAATAGTCCCGACGCTTATAGAACATACCGAGGTTGACGCCGAGCATGGTCGCATAGTACATATTCCGAGAAAGTGCGCCCTCGTCCGGCGAAATCACCATGAAGTTGTCGGCGGAGATATCCAGGTCAGGGATTGTCCGCAGCATACACTTCAAGACCTGATAGGACGGAATGACATTGTCAATGCCCATCAGCGGCACAGCATTGCTGACTCTGGGGTCATGGGCATCGAAGGTAATGATGTTCTGTACGCCCATGGCCTCCAGCTCCTGCAGCGCACAGGCACAGTCCAGCGATTCTCGATAGTTGCGGCGATGCTGACGACCGCCGTACAGCAGCGGCATAATCACGCTCACACGATGCGCCTTGCCCGATGCCGCCTGAATGATGCGCTTCAAGTCCTGATAGTGGTCATCGGGGCTCATACAGTTCTCTTTGCCGAACATCTTGTAGGTGCAGCTGTAATTGCCCACATCAATCAGAATGAACAAATCCTTGCCGCGGATGGTCGACTTGATCAAGCCCTTGCCATCGCCCGACGCAAACCGAGGGCATTCGCATTCGATGAGGTAACTCCGATCGGGAATGCCGTTCTCATTCGCCCAGTGTACCAAATAGGAATTGATCTTTTCGCCGAGTGCTTCCGCACCGGGCATGGCAATCAAGCCGATCGGGGCCACGCTTTTCGTGTTGCGATACAAAGAATCGCTGCCTGTCAATGTCATACGATTTACATCCTTTCAATTTTCTTCGCAATTGCGAATAATTCATCGGGGTTCCAATCCCGAATCTTTACTTACAGAATGCCTCAACATAGCGGTCGATATCCTGCCGAATGATTTCACGGGCGACATCGACATTGCCGAACTCGTCGACAGCGGTTGTTTTCTGTTCCAGCTCCTTGTAAACGGAGAAGAAATGGCTCATCTCCTGCACGATATGCGGCGGCAGCTCGGAAATATCATGGTAGCAGTTATAGGTCGGGTCATCGAAGGGAATGGCAATGATCTTGTCATCTCGGTGTCCCTGGTCAATCATGCGAATGACGCCAATCGGATAGCAGCGCACCAAGGTCAGCGGCGACAGCGTTTCCGTGCAGAGTACCAGCACGTCAAGCGGGTCGTCATCATCGGCAAAGGTACGGGGAATCAGTCCGTAGTTGGCAGGATAGTGTGTTGAGGTGTGGAGGATGCGGTCGAGCTTGATTAAGCCCGTTTCTTTATCCAACTCATACTTGTTTTTGCTGCCTCTGGGAATCTCAATCACAGCAACAAAATCATCGGGGGTAATGCGTTTGGGACTGATGTTATGCCAAATATTCATCATGCGTAAAACCTTCCTTTCCGAACCCTTGGAGCGGCATGTCCGGGTAGGCATACTCTCCTAAATAAAAGTATATCACACTTTGCAAGGGCTGTCAATCGGCATTTTCGTTTTTGTACATCTTGAATGAAATCCCTCCGCTCACGGGGATTTCGGTAGGCAGGCAGTGCCTGCATCCTTTTCTTTACCCCGTGTATCGCTTGCAGAATGCGCAATCGGCATCTGCCGCTGCGCCACAGCCCTCTATCAAGAGGAAAGTTAAGGCGACACCGCACAAAGATTGTGCGTCAGATGTGCAGTCGTTTTTTTCGTCAGATGAAACAAAAAGCGCAGGGAATACTCTATGTATTCCCGAGTGTTTTTGTGAGATATGACGGAAAAAGCGCAAGCAGATGGCGTGCAAAGCCATCAGGCAGTCTTTGTGCGGTATTGCCTTAGGTTATCCAAATCCTACATTCAGCATTCCATAACGAAACGAAAACACGCACCGATTCGCAAGAAGCGATGCGTGCTCGTCTTTTAACTATCATCTTCAGATGGTGCATCATCCGAAAACTGCGCTACATCGAAATCCGGTGGTGCATCCAATGTATCGGAGACATATTTTCCGTTTTTCTTCCGCTGCTTGACGCATTCGGTCAGCAGATACTCAATCTGCCCGTTGACCGAACGGAAATCGTCCTCCGCCCATGCGGCAATCGCCTGATAGAGCTTCTCGGAGAGCCGCATATGTTTGGAACATTAGGTAAAACGGAGATGTCCGTTGGAATTTCTATTTCATCTGGATCTACTGTGTCAAAGCCAATATTGTCAAAAAGAAATTCGCCTATCTCCGTGGCATGTCCATCTGCAAAA
>CALXHI010000002.1 GCA_944388075.1 uncultured Clostridia bacterium
GATTGTTTTCTTGAACTCTTCCGTGTAACGAGTGCTTTTCTTTTTTGGCATTTCTTTTTCCTCCTTGTGTTTTATTCTATTATACCTTCTCTTTCCTTTTTTGTCCACTTTTTTAGTATAGCACCAGTGAGCCCCCTTTTCAATATTTATTGAAGGAGGTAATCAGTATGGCAAAGGCACGAAAAGACGAGTGCGGTAGAGCGCTTAGAAAGGGAGAGGTACAGAGAGCGTCAGATAAGCGATATATGTACACATATACCGATCCGTTGGGACGGCGAAAGTTTATATATGCGAATGATCTGGCAACACTTAGAGAAAAGGAAAAGCAACTGATGAAGGATCAGTTGGATGGCTTGGATGTGTATGTTGCAGGTAAGGCAACTGTGAACGATACATTTGATAGATATATGTCTACCAAATGCAAGTTGAGAGAAACCACCCGCAGTAATTACATCTACATCTATGATCGTTTTGTCAGGGACACATTTGGCAAAAAGAAAATTGCTGAGGTTAAGTATTCGGATGTGCTCCAATTCTATCTCCATCTGCTGAACGTAGATGACCTATCATTGGGTACATTGGACTCGGTACACACCTTGCTGCATCCAACATTTCAATTGGCTGTTCGGGATGAGGTAATCAGAAAGAACCCGTCTGATGGAGTGATGAAGGAAGTTAGCAAAGAGTCCGACAAAGCAAGAGGTATGCGCCATGCTCTCACCATGGAGCAGCAGAGATCCTTTATGGATTACATCGCAAACCATCCGATATATTACCATTGGTGGCCGTTATTTGCTGTGTTGCTTGGCACCGGAGGTCGAATCGGCGAGGTATTAGGATTGACATGGGATGACGTTGATTTTGATAACCGCAAGATCAGTATCAACCACAGTGTAGTCTACTACCCGGTCGGAAACTCCAGAACATCAACATTGCAGATATCGAAACCCAAAACCGAGGCGGGTATTCGTTCAATTCCTATGCTTGATGTGGTGTATGATGCATTTCAGATGGTCCGCGAGGAGCAGGACGAGAATGGAGCTTATGATCCGGTGATTGACGGTATGAGAGGATTTATATTCATCAATCGCTATGGCGGAGTGCAAACCCCTCAGTCTGTAAATCGAACCATTAAGCGCATTATCTGCAGCCACAATTCCGAGGAAGTTGTGAAGGCCAAAAGAGAGCGCCGCGAGCCGGTTGTTCTTCCGAATTTTTCCTGTCATCATCTAAGACACACTTTTTGTACCAGACTCTGTGAGCACGAGACTAATTTGAAAGTAATTCAAGATATCATGGGACATCGTAATATCGAAACGACGATGGATATCTACGCTGAAGCAACGGATCAAAAGAAGCAAGAGTCATTTAACAACTTATCAAAGTTGGATATCTTTTGAGAAGGGTTCTCGGTGTGAAGCCTGACAACAAAAAAGCTGCAAAGACAACAGATTGACAACAAATTTGTTTTTTCCCTGATGTAATATGAATGAGTATGAAGTTCGGGAAAGTCAGCAGAATAAAGGATTTGAATGAATATGAATAGATGTGAATTGTTGGAGAAACTTTTCCCCACAATGAAGAGTCTGGATAAATAAATTCCCGTAGTATATCGCTTTCCCGGTAACTGACGGGGAGATAGCAAAAATGCCAATGTAACGCCCTGCAAAGCGCAGCAGGGCAGGGCGTCGTTTTTTAGGGAGAAGATTAAAAATGAAGAAGGCAAACCTTGCAATTTCCCTTTGTGTCATGTTTTTGTTGGGGGTGGGATTGGGTATCGCATCCAAATTGCTGGATATATACACCACCAATTTAGGAAACATTTTTTCTCAAATGTCTATCTGGATATTAATTGGTACAATCATTGCCGTATTCAGTGCAACCAAGACAAAAGCAGCACTCAATATATTTGTATTCTGCATTGGTATGCTGATCGCATACTATGTTACGGCAGAATTGACCGCAAGCGTTTACAGTATAGCCTTTCTATACGGATGGGCAGCATTTTCTGCCTGCTCGCCGATATTTGCAGTATTCACTTGGAGGACAAAGGAAAAAGGCGCATTTGGAACAATGATTTCCTTTGGAATTCTGCTGGTTACGCTGATAATTTCCGTGGTACTGTTTGACGGTCCAAGGGTATATGATATTGTCATTATGATTGTATTGGCATATTTTTTGTTTCTACAAAAGGTCAAGCGATAATTTGCTTGTTATTGGATGAGAAGTGCCATCCATGATGGAAGGAATGTCATCGGCTGTGAAATGGTTTCCTTTCTTTTTTTCGGTAAGCAACTATTTCAAAGAATGTTTTGCTTACCAAGCGATCCATTCCGTAGTTTGTCTCCTGTTCTTGGGGCATCAGAAACAAAGATGTTCCCGATGATGAATTGATTTGATAATTCTATCGTGACACTGTGCGGAATGAAAACGCCTTTCGATTCCATCCGAATCGGAAGGCGATTCTTTTCCCTACATTTTACAACCCTGTGGTTTTGGATTTTACATCGGGCGGTTATACTAATGCTGTACCCCGAGGTAAAAAACACATTGGAGGAAAGATATATGAAGAAACTGATTGCTTGTTTGATGGCATTGTCCCTGCTGGCGATGGTGGGCTGTAATGGGAGCAGCACTGCCGATATGACCACCGGACAGAATGTTGCGGAGAAGCCGACCACAACCACTGCACCGCCTAGCGTAGCGGTAACTGCACCGAAGTATGTATTCCTGTTCATCGGCGATGGCATGAGCTATCCGCAGATTCAGTCGACCGCCGATTATCTCGGTGCGCTGAACGACACGGATTATTTTCAGGCACAGCCCAGTCTGGATGACAACGGCGGTGCGATTTTGGATGGTCCGTCCTACCTCAACTTCATGAACTTTGCGGCAGCAGGTTCGGCTGTGACCTATGATTCCAACTCATTCGCACCGGATTCCGCATCCACGGCAACATCAATTTCAACCGGACACAAGACCTATTCCGGCACGATCAATATGGATGAGCAAGGCAAGGAAAGCTATGAAACCATCACCGAAAAGGTACACGAGCAGCTTGGCATGAAGGTTGGTATCATTAGCTCGGTGAATCTCAACCACGCCACACCGGCAGCCTTTTATGCCCATCAGGCAAGCCGTTCGAGCTACTATGACATCGGGTTGGAACTGATTGATTCGGGCTTTGAATATTTCGCAGGCGGCGGTCTGCTGAAGCCCGATGGTCATGACAAGGAAAACCCCTCGGAAAATCTCTACACCCTTTCCGAGCAGGCAGGCTACAAGGTCACGCAAACCAATCAGGATGCCGAAGCGGTTTCCGCATCCGATGGCAAGGTAATTTTGATTGATGAGCATTTGGCAGACGGCAGCGCAATGGCATATGAGCTGGACCGTACCGATGAGATGTGGTCGTTGGCGGATTATGTTGAGAAGGGCATTGAAGTACTCGACAATGACAAGGGATTTTTCATGATGTGCGAGGGCGGTAAAATCGACTGGGCGTGTCATGCCAATGATGCCGCATCGACCATTCACGATACAGTTGCACTGGCAGATGCCGTGCAAGTGGCAATCGACTTTGCCAAGGAACATGCCGATGAAACGCTGATTCTTGTCACCGGCGACCACGAAACCGGCGGTATGACGATTGGCTTTGCCGGCACAGATTATGATACCTACCTGACCTTGCTCGAAAAGCAGACGATTTCCTTTGCCAAGTATGACGCCGACTATGTGGAAGCCTATCGGGAAAACGGCACATCCTTTTCCGATGTGCTGAAGGATATCGAAACGCTGTTTGGTCTGAAGACAAGCGGTGAGGAAAACGATAAGCTGGTACTAACCGCCTATGAGCAGGCACAGCTCAAGACCGCCTACGAAAAGAGCATCCATGAAACTGAAACCGGCATCGATGCGCAGGCAGAATCTGTGATGTATGGCAGCTATGAGCCGCTGACCGTTATCATTACCCATATCCTCAACAACAAATCCGGCATCGATTTCACCTCGTACAGCCATACGGGCTTGCCGGTTGCGGTGTTGGCAGATGGTGTACAGGCAGAGGTGTTCAACGGCTACTACGACAACACCGATATTTACAACAAGCTGGCAGGTATGCTGCATGTGCAGTGAGACGCAAGACTGCCGGAAGCCGTGTGACGGCAAGATACGGGATTGGATGAAGCAGCACGGCCCTGTGCTGCTTTGTCTGCTGTTGATTGGAATATTGCTGCTGCTCCCGACCGGCTATGAGGATGCGGTGCAGTATCAGGGGGCGGAGCGCTGTACGGCGACCGTCATGGCAGTGGACGATTCGTCTATTGTCGATATGGGATTGCTGCGCACCGGCGAACAACGCTGCACCTTACAGTTCACATCCGGCAAATTCAAGGGACAAACCGCTGTCGGTATCAATCTGTTGCAAGGCGCATTGGAACAGGATAAGTTCTTTACCGTCGGGGACAGTGCACTCGTCGTTGCAAGCGTCGATGGCGATATCATCACGCATGTAACCATGATTGACCACAACCGTATCCCATGGGAAGTGGTGATGGCATTGGCATTCGTGATTTTGCTGGTGCTGTTTGCAGGAAAAACGGGTTTGCGTGCGATTGGCTCGTTTGCACTCACGGTACTTGCCCTCTGGAAACTGCTCGTGCCGCTGTATTTGAAAGGCTATTCGCCGGTTTTGGTCGGATTGGGCATTACACTTTTGCTGACCGTCATGACTATAGCGATGGTGTATGGCTTTGATCGACGCTGCGGAGCTGCGGTATCGGGGGCATTTCTCGGCATTCTCGTGACTTGTGTATTGGGTATGTTGTTTACCGATTTGTTTCAAATTCACGGTGCAGTTATGGCATATTCGGAGAGTCTGCTCTATGCCGGCTATCAGGATTTGAGCTTGACGCAGGTGTTCATGGCATCGATTTTTCTCGGCTCATCGGGTGCAATGATTGACTTGTCTGTGGATATCACTTCTGCGGTCTATGAGGTGATATGTAAAAGACCGGATTTATCAGCAAAAGAGGCAGTGCGTTCGGGGTTACGAGTCGGCAGGGCTGCGATGGGAACCATGACAACCACGCTGTTGCTGGCATATTCCGGAGGCTATCTGGGATTGCTGATGGTGTTTATGGCACAGGGCACGCCGATTTCTCATATGCTCAATTACAAGTATGTTGCTTCGGAATTGATTCAAACCATCATTGGCTCGTTCGGGCTGGTCAGTGTTGCACCGTTTACGGCATTGTGTGCCGGATTCCTATTGACAAGGGGTCTCCATGCCAAAGTGTCAAGAATGGAACAGCAACAATTGCACAGAGCGTTTCGACCTTGACAAAATCAAAAAACTGCGATATACTGTTCGCATCCACAAATACGGAGAAAAGGACGGGATTGTGTGAAAAACAGAGATCGGTTTCGAGGCTGTTTGCTTGGCGGTGCGGCAGGCGATGCACTGGGCTATGCGGTGGAATTTTTGCGGCGAGATCAAATCCTGCGTCGCTATGGTACACAGGGCATTACCGTATATGCGTGCAAGGATGGTGTGGCGCAGATTTCCGATGATACACAGATGACGCTGTTTACGGCGGTTGGGCTGCTGTATGCAAACCATATGCAGCAGCAGGGTACGCCCATCACCTATACGCAGGGCATCTATGAAGCCTATCGGGATTGGCTGTATACGCAAATGACGGTCAATGGCTATCAGCCGCAGCTGTGGCTCGGTCAGGTGCGCACATTGTATACCTGCCGTGCGCCGGGCAACACCTGCCTGAGTGCCATGATTCATCTTGGGAATGCAGACCGTGTGGCACGCAATGCCGTGTTGGACGAGCCAATCAATTCGAGCAAGGGCTGTGGCGGTGTCATGCGAGTTGCTCCGATCGGATTGTATTTCCTCGATACAGGGCTGTCTGCCGATGCCGTAGATCGATTGGGTGCAGAGGCTGCAGCGATTACGCATGGTCACCCGCTTGGCATCATGCCATCTGCAGCACTGGTGCATCTCGTACGGGACTTGGCATCGCAGGAAACGCCCTCCATGCGAGAGAGCGTGGCACGGATGCGGCAGGCGATGTGTGTGCAATATCGGGAGGAAAAAAAGCTGCCTGATTTCTTACAGCTGGTGGATTGGGCAGTGGAATTGACAGAATCGAACATGACAGATGCCGATGCCATTGCAAAGCTGGGTGAGGGCTGGGTTGCAGAGGAAACCTTGGCGATTGCGCTGTACTGTGTACTCAAGTATCCGCAGGACTTTGACAGGGCGATGATTGCCGCTGTCAACCATGACGGCGACAGTGATTCGACCGGTGCGGTGGCAGGCAATCTGCTTGGTGCGGCTCTTGGTGAACAGGGCATTCCTGTCAAATACATCGAGCATTTGGAGCTGTATGACTTGATTTGTCGGGTTGCCGATGATCTCTTCGACAATCGCTATCGCATGACCCCATAAACGCAGAAAGCCGCCGTCGGATTGTTCTATCCGGCGGCGGTTGGTCTTATACTGTGGTTTCGGGGCGAATCTGGATGTGCACATCACGCAGCTGCTGTTCCGTGACCGTAGACGGTGCGCCGAGCAGCAAATCCTGTGCATTGCCATTAAGCGGGAAGGCAATGACATTGCGAATGGTCTCGGTATCGGCGAGCAGCATGATCATGCGGTCGATGCCCGGTGCCATACCAGCATGGGGCGGTGCGCCATACTGGAATGCGGTGTAGAGGGCGGAGAAGCGGTTGGCAAGCTCCTCCTCGGTATAGCCGGCGAGGGCGAATGCCTTTTTCATGATGTCGATGTTGTGGTTACGCACAGCACCCGATGCTAGCTCGATGCCGTTGCAGACCAAGTCGTATTGGTAGGCGAGGATGGTCAGCGGATCCTGTGTTTCGAGTGCCTCCAGACCGCCTTGCGGCATGGAGAAGGGGTTGTGGGTGAAGTCGAGTTTGTTGGTTTCGGCATTGATTTCGTACATCGGGAAGTCCACAACGAAACAGAACCGGAACGCATCTTTCTCAATCAGACCGAGCGTTTCACCGAGCCAAGTGTGGATCTGTCCGGCGAACAGGTTGACGAGCTTGGGCGAATCGGAGATGAAGAAGATGGTTTCACCTTCCTTGATGCCGGAAAGGGTACGGATTTCGGCTCTCTGCTCATCGGTAAGGAACTTGTCGATCGGGCCTTTGAACTGACCTTCGGAAGCGGTCAGGTAGCCCAGACCTTTCATGCCGATCGAGGTTGCAAACTTGAGTGAATCCTCAAAGAATTTCCGAGAGCAGGCAGAGCAGTCTGCCACAATGCCACGCACCGGACGACCCTTGAATGCCTTGAATTCTACACGGGAGAAGAAATCGGTCAGGTCAATGATGGTGAGCGGATTGCGCAGGTCGGGCTTATCCGTGCCGTACTTCAGCATTGCATCGGCATAGGTGATGCGTTCAAACGGGGCATCGGAGATTGCCTTGTCGGGTGCAAAGGTGTGGAAGGTGTTGGAGATGACCTGTTCGCAGACGTTCAGCACATCGTCCTGTGTTGCGAATGCCATTTCAAAGTCGAGCTGATAGAATTCACCCGGCGAACGATCCTGACGGGCATCCTCATCCCGGAAGCAGGGTGCAATCTGGTAATACTGATGAAAGCCGGATACCATCAGCAGCTGCTTGAACTGCTGGGGTGCTTGCGGCAGGGCATAGAAGGTACCGCGATGCTTGCGGCTCGGCACGAGGAAGTCACGAGCACCCTCTGGTGAGGAAGCGGTGAGAATCGGGGTCTGGATATCGAGGAAACCCATGTCCTCCATCTGGCGGCGCAGATAGGTAATCACACGGGACCGCAGGAGAATGTTTTCATGCACGGCAGGGTTGCGCAGGTCGAGATAGCGGTACTTCAAACGCACTTCCTCACGAGTTTCCATAGAATCCGCCGGAATGAACGGCAGACGTCCCGTGCAGGCACCGAGCATTTCCATCGAAGAAACCTTGACCTCAATGAGACCGGTTGCAAGTTTGGGGTTGACAGTTTCGGGGTCACGGGCGACAACCTCGCCGGTGACGGAAATGACCGACTCACGGGTGACGCCATCGAGCAGGGAAGTGTCTTGGAACACAACCTGCGTGATGCCGGTTTCGTCACGCAAATCAAGGAACAGCACACCGCCGTGGTCACGGATGGTGTCAATCCACCCGGCCAGCGAGACGGTTTGACCGATATGGGTTTCTCTTAGGGTACTGCAAGAAACGGTACGATACATGATAGAACCTCCAAATGAAATAATAAGATAATGCGGAAAACAAAACGCCCCGAAACAATCAAAGACTTGACTGTTTCGGGACGAGCGAATCAAACATCAGCCCGCGGTGCCACCCGACTTAATGCGCAATCGGCGCATTCGCTTTTTATGAAATTGTAGTGTTCGGATACCGAACCGCAGGGAGTGTTGTCGTTGCCGCTACTCTTCGCAATCATGCTTCCAGCCGATGACATGATTTCTCTGTTCGAATTTCCATGGGGCACGAGTCTCCTTGAATATTGTAACGCTTTTGGATGGATTTGTCAAGCGTTTGCGTGATTCTTGGCGTAATTTTCCAAAAAAAATGAAAAGAATGCTTGACAAATCGCTGTTTTGTGGTATAATTACAGTATAGCGTTGGCTGTTCGGATGACCGCCTGCGCTATGTATCGCAGAAATGCTGCAAATATCAATCTGAACATGGAGGTATGAACGATGGAATTGAAGGGTTCAAGAACCGAAGCCAACCTGCAAGCGGCATTCGCCGGCGAGTCGCAGGCCAGAAACAAGTACACCTACTTTGCCTCAAAGGCAAGAAAAGAGGGCTATGTCCAGATCGCCGAAATTTTCGAGGAAACGGCGAATAATGAGAAGGAGCATGCAAAGCTCTGGTTCAAGGAACTGTGCGGCGGTGAAATTCCGGATACCGCAGCAAACCTTGAGGCTGCTGCCGGCGGCGAAAACTACGAGTGGACGGAGATGTATGCCGAGTTCGCAAAGGTCGCCAAGGAAGAAGGCTTTACGCGCATTGCAGCGCTGTTCGAGATGGTTGCCAAGATCGAGAAGGCGCATGAAGAGCGTTATCGCAAGCTGCTTGCCAATGTGGAGGGCGGTTTGGTGTTTTCCAGAGACGGCGATATGATCTGGGAATGTTCGAACTGCGGTCATATCGTAATCGGCAAACAGGCACCGCAGGTTTGCCCGGTTTGCGCACATCCGCAGGCATATTTCAAGCTCCGTGCTGAGAATTATTGATTGGACGTATGCAAAACGCAGCGCACAGGAATGTGGGCTGCGTTTTTTTGCATGATAGGCAGGTTTGCCGCATAGACTAGCCCGAAAGGGGGTGTGCGGAATGGCGAAACGAAATGGTTCGGTTGCGGATGTCTTGGCAACGCAAGGGTTGATTGCCGTGTTGTTTGGACTATTGGTGCTTGTGCTGCACTGGGCAGAACCGGAGTACGGTCAGGCATTGCAAACAGAATGGATGCGCTGCATGGAGGAAAGCCCGACTGTTTCGGCGGTATGGCAGACGCTGCAAGACAAATGGTTCGGCTGATGGTTTGCGGCATGGTACTGGAGGTTGATTTCACCGCACCGGCTTGTTTGGCATGCCTGTTTTTGCTGCTGCCGTCCGATGCCGTATGGTTGACCTTGAGTGCCTGTATCATCCATGAAACGGCACATCTGTTCATGACGGCTGCATTACATCATCCCCCAAAGCTGCTGCGACTGTCGGCAGTCGGTATGCGGTTGGTGATTGGTGATTTGGCGGTCTGTCCGGCTGACCATCAGGCGGCGATATGGCTATCCGGTGCGGCGGCAAATCTTTTGATGGCGGCTATGCTGTGGCGATTGGGGCATGTCACAGCGGCAGGTGTTCAGCTTGCGATGGGACTGTTCAATCTGCTGCCCTATCGTGCCGCAGACGGCGGCAGCCTGATTGATGCGCTATGGCAGGGCTCAGCATGGGGGATTCGCCACCCGCATTTGCGGCGATGGGCGTGCCTGCCATTGACTGTGGGACTGCTGTATTGCCTATGGCGAGGGCAGATTCAGAATGTTTCATTATGGGGTATGCTGGCACTGCTTCAGCTGTCCGAGCTTTGGGACATCGGATAACAATTAACTTTTTTGGCGTTGCAATTCCTTGGAATTGATGGTATAATATAGGCAGCATACAACAGAATTTTGATGTGAAAAAAGGAGAAATTTTATGCTGCATATGATTTTGGGTGGCGCAGGCTGTGGAAAATCTACCATGCTGCGCCAATTGATCCGAGAAAAAACACAGAGCGGCTGCTTGGTGCGAACCATCGTGCCGGACCAATTTGCCTTTACCTATGATCAGCGGCTGTATGATGTACTGGGTGCAGAGCTGTTTCACCGCTGTCGCACGACAACTTTTCGCTTCCTGACAGAGGAAATCCTAGAACAGGCGGCGAAAGCTCCGAACGATGCGGCAGGGGACGCTGCAAAAATCGTGCTGCTGCATCAAATGCTGAAATCGCTGTGCAAATCTCATGCGCTGCGGTTTTATGGCAGACAGGCAGAAAAATCCGGGTTCCTCGATGCGCTGATGGAACAGCTGTCCTCGCTGATGCAAGCAAATATTACGCCGTCACAGCTGTTGGAGGCGGCAGGCAATACGACCGGTGTCCTTTCCGATAAATTGCAGGATATCGCAAGAATGTACGCAGACCACCTTGCAGATTTGGAATCGCATGGGCTGCGAGATGTGCAGAAGGATATGGCACTGGCTGCACAGGAGGCTGAAAAACAGCATTATTTCAAGGATGCCGTAATCGTGCTGGACGAGTTTGAATCGTTTACCGGGGATCAGCTTGCCTTGCTGCACAGCATGCTGCGAGATGCGGCAGAGGTTTGGATTGCGTTGCGCACCGATGACCCGAATGCACCAAAATATTCCCGTTTTGATATGGTAAACCGCAGCTGCCAACGCTTGCGGGAGATGGCAAAGGGTTTGGGTCAGGATGTTGCAGTGCGGATGCTGACGAAATCGTATCGATTCCGGCATCCTTCGCTGACGTATCTCAGTCGCTATATCTTTGCGCCAAAGCTACAGCGATTTGACGGAGAAACAGCAGTTACAATCGTAGAGGCGAGAGATATCACACTTGAGGTGGAATATACGGCGGCACAAATTCGGCAGCTGTTGATGCAGGGGGATATCCAAGCGAAGGATATTACGGTTGTCATGCAGGATTTGCCGCAGTACGGCAGTCTGCTCGAGAATGCCTTTGAACGATATGAGATTTCGTATTTCATGGATTTGCGGCGTAGTGTGCTGCATACGGCTGTGATGAAGCTGCCGCTGTGCTTGCTGGAATTGATGCGGAAATCCACAACAGAGCAGATTCTGCTTTTGCTGAAAACACAGCTGACACCGCTTAGTCCGGAGCAGATTGGAACGCTTGAGAATTACGCATTTACCTGGTGCATTGACGGGGAACAATGGGACAAGCCCTTTGTGTCATCGACCGATCCGAAGGGGATTGCCGAAACACAGCGATTGCGTCTGATGGATCCGATTCTGAAGATGCGCCGTGCGGTAGAGCAGGCGCAGGATGGTGCGACGATTTGTGAATTGCTCTATCGCTGTATCGAAGAAATGGAATGCTTACAGAAGGCGGCAGGCATGGCTAAGGGGATGCAGAGTCTTGAAGAAGCACAGACCGGACGTGCCATGCGGCGTTTGTGGGATCGGATGAGCGATGTGTTGGAGGCTCTGCATGCGGTATTGCTCGATGTACCGGCAACGCCGTTGCAGGTCAAGGGGATGCTTGAAGCCGTCCTGCGCCGCAATCACATTGCCGTTCCGCCGCAGACATTGGACGCAGTCATGGTGCAGCCGGTGTCAATGGCACGCTATGACGACCCGAAGGTGGTCTTCATTCTCGGTGTACAGGACGGACAATTTCCGGCAGAGGCGGCGGTTGGCGGTTTCTTTACGGAATTAGAGCGGCATACTTTGCAGCAGCAGGGCATAGAAGCATTCCGGTTGACGAGTGACCTCAATGCCGCCGCACAGTTGACAGCTTATAAGGCTTTGTCTGCGGCATCGGAGAAGCTGTGGATCAGCTATGCATTGGCGGATGAAGCCGGCAGCAAGCAGGAACCATCGCCGATTTTGCAGCAGATCGGTGTGATGCTGTTGCCCGGTGTGCGGCGGCAGCGTGCAGCGGATATGCCGATCGAATTCTACGTTTCGACGACGGCAGCTGCCTATTACAGCTTTGTACAGGACTATCATGTGTCCGAAGCGGATCGTGCGACCATTCGTACCTTGCTCGAATCGCAGTCGGGGGAAGCAGCACGGTTGGAACGCCTGTATCATCAGCAGAATCCGGAACGTCTGCGTATCAACGACCCGAAGCGGATGCAGAAACTGCTGGGCACTCAATTCCAGATGTCGGCGAGTCGTTTGGATGAAATCTTGAAATGTCCGTTTCGGGGATTTTGCCGAACGGTATTGAACATCAAGCCCCGTGAAAAGCAAATGCTTGACAATCGTTCGATTGGTACGCTGGTGCATTTTTGCATGGAGCGGCTGTTTGCACGCTGCCCTGACCGCAGTGCCTTTACGGCGATGACATCCGATGATATCCGACAGCATGTGGAGCAATGTGCGGAACGCTATCTCGAAGAGCAGCTGGGCGGCAAGGAGGGAAAGACACCTAGATTTTTGCAGAACTATTCCCGTGTGACGGAGCGAGTTTGCGGATTGATGGCACATACACAGGAGGAAATGCAGCAATCGCAGTTTTGGCCGGATTCATGTGAGATGAAAATCGGCAAGATGGAGGAACAGGAAGATGTTCAAGCGTATCAGCTGAAGATCAACGATACTGTGACGATGCAGCTGCGAGGCAGCATTGATCGTGTGGATTTGTATGAACAGGGTGGCAAGCAGTATGTCCGTGTGGTGGATTACAAGACCGGAAAAATAACATTCAGTCTGTCAGATGTGTATTACGGCATGAGTTTGCAGATGCTGCTGTATTTGTTTGCACTGCTCGATGATCCGCAGTGTTATCCGAAGGCAGAGGCAGCGGGCGTGCTTTATGTACCGGCAAGCAGTCCGGAGTATAAACGGCAGCGAGATGATGCGCAGTCGGTGGAAGAATTTACCCATGCGTATTACCGTATGAATGGCATGGTACTCAATGACATGGAAGTTCTGAAAGCCATGGAGAAGGATGTTGCCGGTGTTTATATTCCGGCTGCCGTGGTCAAGGACTCTGCCGGTCAGCCGACTGCAGCTTTGGATGTGGAAGCATCTTCAGTCTTTACGCCGGAGCAGCTCCGGCGTCTGCGCAGCTATGTAGAGCAGCTGTTGCAGGACAATTTGCAATCGTTTGTGCAGGGCGATGTGGCTCCGCATCCGCTCTGTGATAAGAAGGATGATTTTGATGCTTGCAAATATTGTGCATATGAGAGTATTTGCGGCATCGAATCCTCGCAGATAGGATATTGCCGTAATCGGATGAGTGAAAAAGAGGCAGAGGCAGCCATGCACGCCATTCTCAACAGCAAAGAATCCGATCCAACGCAGGATGAGGAAAAGGAGGATGTACAATGAGCAAGTGGACACCGGAACAGGAAGCCGCCATTGTTGCCGGGGGTGCATCGCTGTTCGTCAGTGCAGCGGCGGGCAGTGGAAAGACATCGGTGCTGGTAGAGCGATTGATTCGGATTCTTGCCGATGCGGAGCATCCGATGCCGGCAGAGCAGATGATTGTTGTGACATTTACAAACGATGCCGCAGCGGAAGTCCGCAGCCGTCTGCATACATCTCTGACCGCAAAACTGGCGCAGGATAGCGAAAATGCTTGGCTGCGGCGGCAGCAATCTATGCTGGCGGGTGCGAAAATTTCAACCATCCACAAATTTTGCATGGAACTGGTACGGGAGCACTGCGAGCAGTTTGATCGGCTGGCAAGCTTTCGTGTAATGGAGGAAAATGAGGAGAAGGCCATGCGTGCGCAGGCTGCCGAGCAGGCACTCGAACTCTGGAATCAACGCATTGCTGAGGGTGATGCCGATGCAAAGACGAAGCTGGACTGCTTGCTGGCGGCATTTTGTCCGAAGGATGATACCGAGCTGATCGATTTGATGCAGACGGTCTATGGTCGCATGGAGGAGATCCCGTTTGGCGAAACCCTGCTGCCGGAATGGGCGGAGGCATGCGAACAGGGCGGTATGGTCGCAAAGGCAAAGCAGGAGCTGCAATATCCGTTGGAAGATTGCTGTATGTTGTATCGGCGAGCAATTCTGTTGGCGCAAGCGATGGAGTCACCAAATGTTGCGCTGCTGCAAACGGAGCTGGGGTATGCGGAAGGCATTTGGAAAGCCGTGTGTGATGCGGACTGGGCGACGGCGGCAAATATCATTCAAACGGAGAAATTTGGAAAATTTTTCTCCAAGAACAAAAAAAACTTTCCGAATGATTACAATATGAGTAAGGCATTGCGGGAGCATGGCAAGAGCATTCTCGAATCATTGAAAGGTTGGTGCTTGCCGCTGCAATATGCCAAAGTCGATTTGGCACGTCACAGCGCAGTGTTTCGTGCATTGGACGGACTGGTATCGCTCTATGCCGAGCAGTACGAGCGGAAAAAGCAGGAACGCAATGTCATTACATTCAACGATGCGCTGCGATTTGCATTGCACCTGTTGGCAGAGCACACAGAGGGCGGCAGCATTCGGAAAACAAAGTTGGCGGAGGAATTGTCCGAGCAATACGGCTGTATTATGATTGATGAATTTCAGGATGCCGATGCGTTGCAGGATTTGATCTTCCGACTGCTGTCGAAGAGCGGCGATTCGAGTCGATACGGCAGCAATCTGTTTATTGTCGGTGACAGCAAGCAGTGCATTTATCGATTCCGTCATGCCAATCCGACCTTGTTTACCAAAGCGATGCAGGAGGGTGCGCCGTACAAAGCACCGCAGCTGACCGAGAATACGGGATTGTTCCTCAACAAGAATTTTCGCAGCACGGAGCGTGTGATTGCGTTTGTCAATGTGGTATTCCGGCAGCTGATGTGCGAACGGGTCGGCGAACAGCGTTATGACCGCACACAGGAGCTGGTGCAGGGTGCTCAATACACCCCAAATCCCGGCAAAGTCGAGATGATGATCATCCAAAAACAGGGAAACAGCAGACCGGATGTGGCAGGCGAAATTGCGAAGCGCATTCAATGGCATTTGCAGCATGGCACGATTGTATTCGATAAGTCCATCGGAGAAGAGCGGTCTTGTCAGCCGAAGGATTTTCTGATTTTGTTTCGCAAGAATGGCAGAATGGCAAATTGCGTGGAGGCATTGCGCAGTCATCAAATTCCGGTCGGATCCGTGGAGGAGGAAGGGTATCTGAAATCGCCGGAGATTACGCTTTTGCTGGATATTTTGAGGGCGATAGACAACCCGACGCTCGATATATCGGTCAGTGCGACCTTGCTTTCACCGATGTTTGGCATGACGCTCGATGAGCTGGCAGAACTGCGGCTGCGCTGTCCGAAGTCGAATTTCAGCCATGCGGTGTGGATGCTGACCGATCAGGTGGAAAAGCAGGGGGGGGCGGCGACACCATTGTCGGAGAAATGCAGCCGATTTCTTGCGTTTATGAATGAAATGCGGCTGTACGCCTCGATGGAAACATCCGAACAGCTCATTCGCCGCATCTATCACCGAACAGATTTTCTCGGTATGATGCAGATGACCGGCAACGGCGCACAGAAAAAGGCGAATCTGCGAGCATTGATCGTACATGCAAAGACGTTCGAGGAAAATTACGGTGGTGGACTCCATGCGTTTTTGCGTTATCTTGACAGCATTCTGGAGCGTGGAGCGGATTTGGGCTGCAATGGTGTTCCGGCAGGGACGGAAAATGTTGTGCAGCTCAAGACCATTCACAAGTCGAAAGGGCTGGAAGCCCCTTTTGTCATTCTGGCTGAGCCGGATTGGACGAAGGGGGAACGTGGTGCGCCGCCGGCCAAACGATATCACGAGGATATGGGATTTGGATTCCGATTGCTCGATCACGAACAGCTGAGCATCAATGAAACGCTGCCATGGAAAACGATTGCCGCATGCAACCGCCGAGAGGAACAGAGTGAAGAAATGCGGCTGCTGTATGTGGCATTGACCCGTGCGAGAGAGAATCTGATTGTCCCCGTTGTCGTGAATAAAACGCTGCTGCAGACAGTCAAGAATTATGCCTTCGAGCAGATGGCATTCGGTGGTCAGACACCTACGCTGACGGCATCTGCTAATTCGATGCAGGAATGGCTGTTGATGGCAATCATTCGCAATATTTCGGTCGAGAACTTGCGGAAAGCACTGGATTGCGAATGTGACGGCGATGCCGATCAGGCACAAATTTGGGTGGATGTTATCACAGAAACCGAGAATCCGAAAGCGGAAGAAACTGTGCAAGCCCAAGAAGTGAAACCGAAAGCGAATGCCGATTTGCTTGCCCGATTGCAGCGGCAAATTGCATGGCATTATGACAGTCCGCTGGCGAATTTGACTGCCAAATATGGTGTATCGGAATTGACGCATGAGGAATTCCATGAAATGCCACTGCGTCGACCGGCTTTTATGAAGGATCGTCGCAAGCTGACGGGTTCCGAGCGTGGTTCGGCGGTACATACCTTTATGCAGTACGCCGATTATGCTGCTGCGGCACGGGATTTGAACGGAGAGATTGCCCGTCTGGAGGGCTGCAACCGTCTGACCGCTCGTCAGGCAGAGGCGGTACGGGAGAGTGAAATTGGCACATTCTTTGTCAGCCCGCTCTATGTGCGCATTGCGGCGTCCAAACAGGTCATGCGAGAGCAAAAATTTACCGTTCGCATTGCAGATTTGGCGTTGTCCGGCAAACTGGAGGAACTCGGAAAGCGTTATGCAGGTACAGAGGGTATGTTGATTGGTATCATGGATCTGGTCTTTGCAGAAGAAGATGGGCTTGTGCTTGTCGACTACAAAACAGATCATGTCAAAACAGCAGATGAGTTGGTGGAGCTGTATGCGTTGCAGGTGCAGCTTTATGCCAATGCGCTGCGCCGGATTCTCAAAATGCCGGTGAAGGCGTGCTATCTTTACTCTGTGACCTGCGGCGAAAGCGTTGAAATTGCGGTATCATAAGCATAGAAAAGGGAGGATTGTATGCAAGTCATCGAACAGGTAAGAGAGATTGTAGCACAGGCAAAGCGTATGGTATTTTTCGGCGGTGCGGGCGTATCCACGGAAAGTGGGATTCTGGATTTTCGCAGTGTGGACGGGCTGTACCACCAAAAATACGATGTACCGCCGGAAACCATCCTGAGCCACAGCTATTTTCTGCATTATCCGGAAGCATTTTACCGCTTCTATCGGGAAAAAATGCTCTGCCTGACTGCCGAACCGAATACGGCACACAGGAAATTGGCACAGTGGGAGCAGGACGGCAAGCTGACTGCCGTCATCACGCAGAATATTGACGGGTTACACCAGAAAGCCGGCAGTCGGCATGTACTGGAATTGCATGGCAGTGTACTGCGGAATTACTGTATGCAGTGCGGCAGGGCGTATGATGTTTCTGTGATTGCAGACAGCGAGGGCTTGCCGCTTTGCAGCTGCGGCGGCTTGATCAAGCCCGATGTGGTGCTGTATGAGGAAGCCTTGGACAGCGATGTGATGGAGGAAGCCGAGGGACAGATTCGGCAGGCAGATGTGATGATTGTCGGCGGCACATCGCTTGCGGTCTATCCGGCTGCCGGATTGCTGCATGATTTCAAAGGCGATGCGTGTATTCTCGTCAACCGTGACCCGACACCCTTTGATGCCAAGGCAGATGTGGTGATTCACGGCAAGATCGGCGAGGTGTTCGCACAATTGTAATGGCAACTGCTTGACAAATTGCAAACGATACGGTATAATATATAAGATGTCGAACCTGTTGCGCCGGATGCTCCGACCCAACAGCATTCGGCAGCTGAAAAATCCTGTCCCATCCTGATGTGGCAGCTATGCTAACACGAAAGAACGGTGACTGCTTTTCACAGCTGTAATCCCGATATCGGGGTACGGTGCATTTGTTGCGGAAAAACAGCCTTGTCCGTTCGGGCAGGGCTGTTATTGTTTGCGCTGTTTGGAAGGAGTCCGATATGCACCCCTTGATTCGCAAATTGCAGACGGAACGCCGACTCTCGGCGGAGGAATATCGTTTCCTGCTGACGACCGAACATATCGAGCTGTTGCAGGATTTGCGACAGGCGGCAGATGCTGTGCGAACCGAACGCTTCAGCAAGCAAGTCTTTCTGCGCGGCTTAATTGAAATCACCAACCATTGCAAAAACGATTGCCTCTATTGCGGCATTCGTCGGTCGAATGCCAAGGTCGTGCGCTATCGCATGACGCCGGAACAGATTATGTCATGCTGTGCGTTGGGCGCAGGATTGGGCTATCGCACCTTTGTATTGCAAGGCGGTGAGGATGGCTATTGGACGGATGCACGGCTGGTATCGTTGGTTGCGGCGATTCGGCAGGCGCATCCGGATTGTGCGATTACGCTGTCTTTGGGCGAACGCAGTCGGAAGAGCTATGCGGCACTGCATGCTGCCGGTGCAAACCGATATCTGCTGCGCCACGAAACCGCCAATGCTGTCCATTATGCACGGCTGCACCCGTCGGAAATGCGGCTCGAAACCCGTATGCAGTGCTTACGGGATTTGCGGAAATGCGGCTATCAGGTCGGCTGTGGCATGATGATCGGGTCGCCGTACCAGACGATTGACCATCTCATTGAGGATTTGCAGTTCATCCGGCAATTCGAGCCGGAAATGGTCGGTATTGGGCCTTTTCTGCCGCATTGTGATACTCCGTTCGGCACGCAGCCGGCAGGGTCTGCGGAGATGACTGTGCGGATTTTGTCGATTGTGCGGTTGCTGCTGCCTGATGTGCTGCTGCCGGCAACCACGGCACTGGGTACCTTGCAGTCCTATGGTCTGCGCAAAGGCGTTGCGGCAGGAGCCAATGTCATCATGATGAATCTGACCCCGTCTGAGGAACGCCAAAACTATTTGCTGTACAACGGAAAAAACACTGCCGCCCACGATACGCTTGCCGAACTGGAGCAACGCCGTGCGGAGATGGCAGAGATTGGGTATGCGCTTGTCCATCAACGCGGAGATGCGCCGAGCTTTTCCATTTGACTATGAAAAGGAGTATTGTATATGTATCGTCCCAAGTCCATGAAAGCAGAGGAATTTATTGATCACGAGGAAGTGCTTGCCACGCTGCAATATGCGGAAGAAAATAAAGATAACCTTGAGTTGATCGACCAAATCATTGCAAAAGCCAAGCTGCGCAAGGGCTTGAACCATCGTGAGGCATCAGTGCTACTGGCATGCGAAAATCCTGAGAAGATTGCAGAGCTGTATGAGCTGGCACGGCAGATTAAAATCGATTTCTACGGCAACCGCATTGTGATGTTTGCACCGCTGTATCTGTCGAATTACTGCGTCAACAGCTGTGTTTACTGCCCCTACCACCGGCAGAACAAGCAGATTCCCCGTATCAAGCTGACGCAGGAGCAAATTCGCAATGAGGTGATCGCTTTGCAGGATATGGGTCATAAGCGGCTTGCGATTGAAGCCGGCGAAGATCCGGTCAATAACCCGATTGCGTATATCCTCGAGAGCATTAAGACCATTTACAGCATTCAGCACAAGAACGGTGCGATCCGCCGTGTGAATGTCAACATTGCTGCCACGACGGTGGAAAACTACCGCAAGCTGAAGGAAGCCGGTATCGGCACCTATATCCTGTTCCAAGAAACCTATCACAAGGAAAGCTATGAAACGCTTCATCCGGCAGGACCGAAACATGATTATGCCTACCATACCGAAGCGATGGACCGTGCGATGGAAGGCGGCATTGATGATGTGGGCTTGGGCGTATTGTTTGGTCTGGAGATGTACAGGTACGAGTTTGCGGCATTGCTGATGCACGCCGAGCATCTCGAAGCCGTGCATGGCGTCGGACCGCATACAATCAGTGTACCTCGTATCAAGCGTGCCGATGACATTGACCCGTCCGCATTCGACAACGGTATTGATGATGATACCTTTGCAAAAATTTGTGCGTTGATTCGTGTTTGTGTGCCGTATACCGGTATGATCATCAGCACGAGAGAAAGCCAGCAGGTACGGGAAAAGGTATTGCCGCTTGGCGTATCCCAAATCAGTGGTGCATCCCGAACCAGTGTCGGTGGCTACTGTGAGTCGGTACGTCCACATGAGTCTGAGCAATTCGATGTATCTGACAATCGAACTCTTGACGAGGTGGTGCGCTGGCTGATGGAGATGGGGTATATTCCGTCGTTCTGCACGGCTTGCTATCGGGAGGGCAGAACCGGTGATCGTTTCATGAACCTTTGCAAGAGCGGTCAGATTCAGAATTGCTGTCATCCGAATGCGCTGCTGACGCTGAAAGAATTCTTGATTGACTATGCCTCTCCCGAAACGAAAGCCATCGGCGAGGCGATGATTGTCTCGCAGTTGGAGCATATCCCCAACGAAAAGGCGAGAGCACTCTGTGCACAGCACCTACATTCCATCGAGGAAGGCAAGCGAGATTTCCGTTTTTGATATGGCATGGCAAGTTCGGAGTACACGATACTCCGGACTTGCGTTTCTTATAGACGGCAGGTGCGTTTCTTTCAAACGACTGCGCAGCTGATGCGCAATCTTTATGCGATGTCGCTGTTAGAGAAATTCTATAAAGGGCTTGCAAAATGTAGAAAAATGTGATATAATATACGAAATAAGGGCTACACAGCCATGCTGACAGGAGAAGGGAGGCGATGCTATGCTATGATAATCGGTCGGACAGCTTGTGAAACCGTTTTGATTGTTGATGATGTTTTTTTAATTAATGGCTGGATTAGCCATATTAAAAGTATTTCATTCGTAATTCAACATTCGTATTAACTGGAGGTATTATGAAAAGAAAACTTGTTTTATTTATAACGGCGGCTGTTTTATCATTAACTATATCAGGCTGCGGAAATTCGGAAAAAACATCTGCGTCTTTATCTTCTGAAATTAAGGAAAGCCAAATCACACAAAGCAGTATTTCCGAATCGGTGTCGGAAAGTACAGATAGCAATGAACAGAGAAAGGCTGAGGTTCAGTCGGAGATATCCGAGCCGGAACAAGGAAAATTCGATATTGAATATGTTCGCAAACAAATTAACATCAAAGGTCAGCCGTTTGAAATTCCTATGGCATTAAAGGATTTAAAAGATGGGTGGACATGGAAAGAACATGAAAATTCACATTATTCAGCTGATGGTTCTGGATTGGCATACATTTATTATAATGGCAAAGAAATGTTTGTTGCCGGTTTGGAGAATTATTTTGATGGAGCAAAGGACAATGGAATTATATATAATCTGACAATTGAAACAGATGATTGTTCAATAGATAGCTTAATTCCATTTAAGTCAACAAAACAAGATGTAATTGATAGGTATGGTAAGCCTGTTGAGATAAAAGGACATGGATCATATTGCTACGGAACAGCAAATAATGATGATAAGTTTGCAGGCCGAATAAATGAGCAACGTATTGATATTAGTTTCGATGAAAATGAAACTATAAGAAAAATTAGTTTAACTTATGCGGATTTAACTAAAGAAAAATATTAAGGAGAATGATTATGGCAAGCAATGAAAACTTTGAAGAAGAATTACAAGAATATTTACAGGAAGCTGTTGATGTATATCTTGATGGAAAAGATGCTGTTGATCAAGAGGCATTGGTTGAATTTATCGCAAATAAAGCATCTGAATATGCTTTAGACTGGGCAGCGAATCACCCTGAAGAAGTATTGGAAAAAGTGTTTAGTGCAGAAGATATAAAAAACTCAAGGATTGATGTAAACAGTATAACAACTGCATATGAATCTGCCGAAAAAATATCTGATGCAATAGAGTTGGGAATAGATTTAATCGGGAAATCTTGAAAAAGATATTTGAGCAACAGTATGTCACAGAGGAAGCCGAAAACGGCAAACAGGCATTGGAACGTATTTGCAGCCTGCCGGAATCCTATTGTGCAATTTTTTGGATGTGATGATGCCGGAAATGGATGGTGTGGAGGTACTGCGACAGCTGCATCAACGTGGTTTGACCGAAAAAATCCCGATTTTCCTAATCACGGCGAATACCGATGCGCATATGATTCGGGAAGCCTATGAGCTGGGCGTTATGGATGTCATCAGCAAGCCGGTGATTCCGTATGTGGTGCTGCGGCGTGTGCAGTCGGTGGTGGAACTGTATCGGGCACGTCGTGAGCTGAGCCGTACCGTAGACCGGCAGCGATGCGAATTGCTCGAACAGGCACGGCATATCAATCAGCTCAATCAGGGGATGATCGAAGCGCTTTCGACGGTCATCGAATTTCGAGATGGGGAATGCGGTGGTCATGTTCGCCGGATTTACGATATCACGAAGATCTTGTTGACACACACTAAATTCGGCGACAGCATGGATGCAGAAACCATTGAGCATGTCGCACAGGCTGCCATTATGCACGATGTGGGCAAAATTGCGATCTCCGATACGATTCTCAATAAGCCCGGCCGTCTGACACCGGAGGAATATGCAGTCATGCAGACCCATGCACTGCGGGGTGCGGAAATGCTTGAACAAATCCCGCAGCTGCGAGAAAACGGTTCATATAACTATGCCTACGATATCGCAAGGCATCACCACGAACGCTGGGATGGCGGCGGCTATCCCGATGGGCTGTGCGGAGATGCCATTACAACGGAAGCGCAGGTAGTTTCGCTTGCAGATGTGTATGATGCGTTAATCAGCAAGCGTGTTTACAAAGATGCGTTTTCGGCGGAGCAGGCATTGGGAATGATTCGGGATGGTCAATGCGGTGTGTTCAATCCGGAACTGCTCCGATGCTTTTTCTCGATCGAGCCGGAGATTCGGCAATTGTATACCAAAGCGAATGAGGAGGAAAGAAATGAATTTGCAGCCCTTGCAGGAGGCCGGCATTGATACGGCAGTTCTCTGCGATCGACTGATGGAGGATGAGCAGCTGCTGCGGTTTATGGAGCGATTTGTGCAGGATGAGACCTTTGCTCGGCTGACCGCTGTCATAGCTGCAGGAAAATTGACAGAAGCTGTAGCGGAAGCCCATTCGCTCAAAGGCATGACCGGAAATCTTGCCATGAATTTGCTGCACGAACGCTTTTCGCAGCAGGTGTGGTATTTGCGCAACGATCAATGGGATGCGGCAGCAGCGATGATGGAGGAGCTGACGCTCTTGTATCACAATATGCTGATCGGCATACAGATGTGGCTGCAGTCGGACGCAGCACAGCCAACTGCATAAGCCATGCAAACACGGAACGCCCCCGGAAATCGGGAGCGTTTTATTCTCTTTGTCAGAAGGAATCCATGGCGACGAGAACCCGTGTGATCTTGCGGAGGTCAAAGATATCCACACCGAGCGTGCCGTCGCAATCGGCATTGGTCAGGTTTGCATCCGTTATGGTGATGGCGGTATCTTCGGAGAGATAGCGGTTGAGCAAGACCGCATCGGAAATGTCGATCACACCGTCACAATTCACATCTCCGGAGAGATATGCCTGCGGACAGCATTGCACGATATCCGGTACATCATTGCCCTCCGCAATCGTAACTGCATTCCGCTGTTTCTTTGTACCGCAATCGGTGACCGATGTCAATGCACTGCATGCGTCAAATGCTTTTTGTTCGATCTTTGCAAGAGATATCGGAAATGTTACAGTTGTCAAGTCGTCACAAGAAACAAATGCGGATGCACCAATTTGTTCGAGCGAATCCGGAAAGGAAAGCGTATGCAAGTTCGTACAGTCAAACCATGCCCCCCTCCAATGCAACGCAGTGTGCGTGGAAACACAATCATTTCGAGTTTACGATTTTGATAAAAGGCATAGAGGGCAATTTCCGTGATACCGCTCGGAATGCAATAGACGGTATCGCTTCGCCCATGCGGATAGCAGACCAAAACCTTGCCATCTCGAGATACCAGTACCCCATTCATCGTCTTGTAGGTCAGAGCAGAGTATTCTTAAGGGCGGTAAGATCTTTGGCATTGAGAGAGCCGTTTCCATAGAGATCGGCTCGTTTTGCCGATTCGGCATCCAATTCGGTGGTATCGGTTAAATGTTGAATCAGTGTCACGGCATCGGCAATGGAAACCGTTCCGTCGCCGTTGACATCACCGGTTACCGATATCGGATCGGTTGCGATATCCCAGTAGCCGCAGAGTGTGTTATACCAGAACTGTCCCATCTTGGCATAGCCGGTTTCAATGGGATGCACGCCGTCATAAAGATCGGATTTGGTCAGCACCTGATTGATTTCGGCAAGCTGAATGGATTTGCCTTCCGCCTGTTTTTTCTCGACGAGCGTACGAATCTGTGTATTGCACTGCTCAACGGCGGCATCCATGCTCTCGACCGTAAAATGGTACGAGGAGATATAAGTGGCATCGTTGGCATCCATGCAGGGGAGCGTTGCGAGATAGAGCATACCGGTTTCGGGCAACGTCGCAAGAATGCTGTCCACGAGCCCCTCCAGCCGTTCGCCATAATGCTCGAGGTCATAGAGGCTCAAGATATCATTGGTGCCGATTTGGAGGAATACCACATCGGCAGGATGCTCGCACATCAGCCAGTCAATGAAACTCGACAGACCGGTTCTGGCACCGGAAATGGAGTCTTCCTGTGCGATGTTGTCGACCGAGTAGCCGCTGTATCCGGCATGTTGCGGGTCATAGCCGCTGCCGCCCCAGTTCGGACCGACAAAGTCAACATAGGATTCCTGCCCATGTTCGGTAATCAGGCTGCAAAGCGTATTACGATAGCCGCCGGTCATCCAGAACCCGTCCGTGATCGAATCGCCGAGGCACATCAGTTTGATGGCGGTTGGCTCTGCTGCGGTCGGAACGGTACCGCTTACGGCTGTCATGGTAAGGGCAGCCAAGATGGCTGCAGTTTTGATTGCAATTTTTCCATACATATGAAGCTCCTATCATTGTTCCATCTCCCATTTGTGTGTCCTCTCTCTTTGTTACAGTATACACGATCTCGCAGAAAAATGCAATGGCATTTTATCGCTGCACTATGTGCAAAAGCAATCTTGCAGACGAAAACAGCTGTACCGATTGGGGCGGTACAGCCGTTTCCATATATTGGAAAGAGGGTAGCAAAATTAGTTTGTGCCAGCGATGTAACCAATCAGGGCGGAGGTATCGGCGGAACTGAGTCCGGGATTCTGATCAAATTCTGCATTGATCAGACCCTGTGCGCTGACAGTGACATTGGCATCCTCAGCGACATAGCGAGCGAGCAAAACAGCATCGGAAACATTGCAGATACCATTGCAATCGACATCGCCCATGACGGTTTGTGCAATGGAAGCGGTCGTGGTGGTTGTAGTATTTGTGGTAGTTGTTGTAGCGGTAGTGGTTGTGACAGTGGTTGTACCGGACGGTGCATAGACCATGTAGAACAGGTTGCAGGAATCGGCTTTGGTGATGGTATGCGAACCGGCAGAAATCTGCGTGGTCAGGACACCATTGGAGGAATCGATCTTTGTGCCGTCAAGCTTGGCATTGCCGTCTGCCTCACCGAATACCAGCGTCAGCGTGCCGTCAGACGGTGCTGTGAAGGAGATGCTGGTGGCGGTTTCGAGCTTCAGGCACTGGGTCAAGGTCAGACCGTTGTAGATAGCTGTACCCTTGGAGGTGGAGAGGTTGCCGGAGATGGCATAGAAGCTGCTGGAGGTACCGCTGGCAGTGAAGTTGTGAACATAGCCGGAACCGTCATCAGGGATAACCGGAGTCGTGCCGCCGTCGTGATTGGTGGTAGTGGTGGTGGTAGAGGTAGAAGTGTCGGTGGTTGTTGTGGTGGTGACAGGCGGGTCGATCGGCTGCACATAGCTGCCGCTGCCAATGGCAACGATCGGGGAAGTATAGCTCTTGATGGCACTCATCAAATCGGAGATAATGCCGTAGTTGCTATCCTCGGTGGCATTGTCGAACGTCCAGTCGAAGTCGCCGCCGTGCATACGACCTGCATATTCACCGACAACTGCCGGTACATCGGCTGCTGCGTGCGGTGTGTAGGAATAAAAATCGGAAGCGGTGTCAAAATTATTGTAGCTGGTACCACCAACCTTGGTCTTGACCGATGCCGGAACGGTTTCGCTGCGGCTGCTTGCCTCATAGGCATCGAACTCGGTATTGTCCTGCTGATAGGTGACATAGGCCTTTGCGCCCTCGATGTAGTTGCCGTAGGACTTGATGATGCCGCCGTCCTCATCGGAAAACGTACCGTCATTGCCGTTCGAGACATCGCTGCCCTGCAAGGAAATCAGCATCGGATATTTGCAGTTGCGGAAATAATTGCTTTCGGAGAAAATCGAAGAGCCCTCCGTCGAGCCGATACCGTACTTGGCGTTGCCGTCATAGTAGTTATTGTAGACATGAATCGTTCCGGTACGAACACGGGGATGACGGGAATCGGAGTGATCGAACCAGTTGTGGTGGTAGGTGATGAAGAATTCGGACGGTTCGCTCAAACCGCAGAGGATTGCCTTTCCGGAATCCCAGAAGTGGTTGTAGGAAACGGTGATATCGGTGGATTTTTTGACATCGCAGGAGCCATCACCTTTGGCTTGGTCGGCATCGGAACCGGCAGTGCCGTAGAAGAAATCGCAGTTATGAACCCAGATGTTCTTGTTGTCGGTATCCATCGACACGCCGTCATCGGGGAAAAGCATCAGAGCGATGTTATCGATTTCGATATCGGTTGCGCCACGGACGAGAATGCCCCAACCGTATGCAACCGCATCATCACCGATACCCTCTAATGTGATGTTGGAGCAAGTCTTGATTTCGAGATAACCGCTGGAGTTCAGACCGGACGGTGCTGTGACCTTACCGATCATGCGGATGATCAGCGGTGTGGTGTCATAGCCTTTCTTACGGGCATTCATGATCGCACCGAGACCCGTACAAGTTGTGGTTGCACCATTGCTGTTGGTGATGACATCGAGCGTGACGGTATCTTTGGTTTCATCGGTAACATAGATGATCTGCGCACCGGCAGCAGGCGTACCGTCATCGTTATAGCCGCCCGAACCCACACCGTTTCCGGCAAAAGCATATCCCTCACGGGCATTGGCAACAACGGAAATGCTTGTGGTTTCCGTACCGGCTGCCTCAGAACTGTTGATAATCGGGCAGACCTTCATGGTATAAGTACCTGCCTTCAGACCGACCGCATCGGCACGATAGTAGCCGTTGTACTGGCGAATCAGCATGCTGTCGATTTGGGTATAGCTACCGCTGTCGCCCTTGACATAGACATTGTAGCCGGATGCATCATCTACGGGTGTCCATTTGCAGTAAGCGGTTTCAAACCAGCCGCCCGCTTCGGTAATGGTGACGGAATCGGCTGCCGTTACGATTGCAGGCAGACTGTCTGCGTAGGGCATTTGCACTGCACCCAGTGCGAGGACTGCACTGCATACCGCTGCAGTCCAACGAATGGAATGACGTTTCATGGTCAAGTTCCCCCTCAATTTAGATATTTGTGACTCGAATTTGCACATCGTTATACCCGGATGTGCTGTTTACATGTCCAGTATACCGCAATCCGGTATCCAACACAATGAACAATCCTCTAATTTTCCTGTCACATAATCCAAAGGCAACGCTTTTGCAGCAGATGATATGTGGGCGTCTTGACATCGAGTATATGATTATTAGGCGAGTATATGATTATTAGGATAGAGAGGCAAATCAAAGAATGCAAAAAGTGCGAAAACGAAAATGGAAAAGCCGTTGCAATTTGTTGATATCACCAAATCTCAAAAAAAGTGGCTCGAACTGCTTGACAAAGTACCGCAAATGTGGTATCATTTATTTAGCACTCAAGGACATAGAGTGCTAGCACCTAAAAAAGCAGTTTGCAAATTCCAACGAATAGGAGGCGAGGGCATGGATGCTCGAAAGCTGCGGATACTGGCAGCTGTCGTGGATGAATATATCCTGACCGGAGAACCGGTTGGCTCCAAAACCATTGCCGCTTTGCCGGATATTCATGTATCGGCTGCAACCATTCGCAATGACATGGCGGTACTCGAACAGCTGGGTCTGCTCGAACAGCCCCATACCTCCGCAGGACGCATTCCGACATTCCAGGGATATAAGGTGTACATTGAAAAATGTATGCAGTCGGAGGGCTTGAGCGAGGAGGAGCGGGCAAAGCTCGATCAAATGGCATTTGGCAGTGATACACTGACCGAGGACAGCCTGATCGATTCGGTGACTACGGCACTGGCAGAGATTACACAGTGTGCGGCAGTTGCGGTTAATGCGATGCCGAAATTCTCCGTAATCTCGAAGGTCGATGTGATCCCGACCGGCAAGCGACTTTATGTGATCTTGCTGATCACATCGAGCGGTACCATTAAGAACAAGGCGTGCCGCTTGGAGTTTGACCTCAATGAGGAGCAGCTTGCGTTCTTCACGCAGTATCTGACGGAACATTTGCACGGCGTATCGCTCACCGATGTGTCGCCGGAGATGATGGAACAGCTGGTGACGGCGATGGGTGCATACATGGTGACGCTCGGACCGTTGGTGCAGGGACTGTATGAGCTGAGCCGGGATATGATGCGCCAGGAGTTGACCGTGAGCGGTACGAGAAACCTGTTGACCTGTGAAGAATTGGATACACAGGATATCGTTGCCTTTATGGAGCATCAGGATGTGATCATGCCGATGCTGAATGATACCTTCAGCGGCATTCATGTAATGTTCAGCAATGAGGCGCAAACGCCGCAATCCGGTCAAACCTTTGTCATCGGCAATTCGAGTATGATTGTCGGCAGATACCGGAAAGACGGCAAGGACGCCGGCGGTATCGGATTGATTGGTCCGATGCGGCTCAATTACGCAAAGGTGATTCCATATTTGGAATATTTTACCGAGAAGATTACGGACTTGATATCCGAGAAGAAGGAGGATGAGGAGACATGACGGAAATATTGCGTGATGCGGATGGCTGCGAGGATACCATTGCAGAAACTGCTGCGGAAACTGCACAATCAGACTTCTATGAAGATCCTGCCGAAACGCCGTATGCGGAAACCGATGACGGCGAACCGGAAATCGTAGAAGTGAATCCGCTCGAAACGGCACTTCAAGCGGAGAAGGAAAAATATGTCCGGCTATTTGCAGAGTTTGACAACTACCGCAAGCGTACCGCAAAAGAGAAAACCGAAACCTATCAGGACGCCGTTGCAAAGACCGTGCTGGAGCTCTTGCCGGTGGTCGATAACTTCGAGCGTGCGATGGTGTCGCCGTGTAGCGATACGGCATTCCAAAGCGGCATGGAGATTATTTACCGCCAGTTGACAGAGCTGCTGAAAAAGCTCGGCGTGACGGAAATCGAATCGCTCCATCAGCCGTTTGATCCCAATGTTCACAATGCCATTCGGCAGGTGGAGGATGATACCCTCGAGGAGAATATCGTCTGTGAGGTGTATCAGAAAGGCTATATGCTCGGCAGTCGGATGATTCGTCCGGCGATGGTATCGGTTGCCAATTGCAGCTAGCTTATTGCAAGTAACCACAATCACATCTGATTCTATCATAAATTGAATAGGAGGAAACAATCATGAGCAAAGTTATTGGTATTGATTTGGGTACAACCAATTCTTGTGTTGCCGTTGTGGAAGGCGGTAATGCTGTTGTCATCCCGAATGCGGAAGGCGCAAGAACGACCCCGTCCATCGTTGCCGTATCCAAGAGCGGTGAGCGTCTGGTCGGTCAGATCGCAAAGCGTCAGGCGATTACCAATCCCGACAACACCGTCATTTCCATCAAGCGGAAGATGGGTACCGACCAAAAGGTCACCATCGGCGGCAAGGCATATACCCCACAGGAAATCTCTGCAATGATTCTCCAGAAGCTGAAGGCAGATGCTGAGGCATATCTGGGTGAACCGGTCACCGAAGCGGTTATCACCGTTCCGGCATACTTCACCGATGCACAGCGACAGGCAACGAAAGACGCCGGTCAGATTGCCGGTTTGAATGTTCGCCGTATCATCAATGAGCCGACCGCAGCTGCCCTCTCCTACGGTATTGATAAGGAAGAAGAGCAGAAGATCATGGTCTTTGACCTGGGCGGCGGTACGTTCGATGTTTCCATCATCGATATGGGTGATGGTGTGACCGAGGTTCTGGCAACTGCTGGTAACAACCATCTGGGCGGTGATGACTTCGACCAGCGTATCATCGACTGGATGATTGCGGAGTTCAAGAAGGAAGAAGGCATTGACCTGAGCACCGATAAGACCGCAATGCAGCGGCTGAAGAGTGCAGCCGAGAAGGCAAAGATCGAGCTTTCTTCTACCACGACGACCAATATCAACGAGGCGTTCATCAGCGTCGATGCCAACGGTCCGAAGCATCTCGACCTCAATCTCTCACAGGCAACGTTCAACGAGCTGACTGCCGATTTGGTGCGCGCCACCATGGGTCCGGTCGATCAGGCACTGCGTGACAGCGGTCTGAGCATTTCCGAAATCGACAAGGTATTGATGGTCGGCGGTTCGTCCAGAATCCCGGCTGTGCAGGAAGCTGTCAAGTCTCGTCTCGGCAAGGAGCCGTTCAAGGGCATCAACCCCGATGAGTGTGTCGCACTGGGTGCTGCCTATCAGGGCGGCGTGCTTGGTGGCGATGTGAAGGAAGGCTTGCTGCTGCTCGACGTTACACCGTTGTCTCTGGGTCTGGAGACAATGGGCGGTATCTGCACGAAAATCATTGAGCGTAACACTACCATTCCGACCAAGAAGTCGCAGATCTTTTCGACTGCTGCCGATAATCAGCCGGCTGTGGATATCTGCGTATTGCAGGGTGAACGTGAGTTTGCGAAGGATAACAAGCAGTTGGGTATGTTCCGTCTCGACGGCATTGCACCGGCTCCCCGTGGGGTACCTCAGATCGAGGTTACCTTCGATATCGACGCCAACGGTATCGTACACGTTTCCGCAAAGGATCTGGGCACCGGCAAGGAGCAGCAGATTTCGATCACCGCTTCTACCAACATGAGCAAGGAAGATATCGATCGTGCCGTGCGTGAGGCAGAGCAATTTGCCGCAGAGGATAAGAAGCGCAAGGAGCAGGTCGATGCCAAAAATAACGGCGAGGCACTGTGCTTCCAGTGCGAAAAAGCGTTGAACGAGTTCGGCGACAAGGTTTCCGCAGAGGATAAAGCACCGATCGAGACTGCTGTGAATGAGCTGCGAGAGGCACTCAAGGGCGAGGATTATGACCTGATCAAGTCCAAGACTGATGCGTTGCAGAATGCTTTCTATGCGCTCAGCTCGAAGGTCTACCAGCAGGCAAATCCCGGCGACATGGGCAACATGGGTGACATGGGCAACATGGGCGGCGGTGCTGCACCGAACGGCGATGACAACGTGGTCGATGCCGACTTTACCGAAGCGTAAGAACACATGCAATGGGGGCAGGGGAGGCTTTGCCCCCTATTGCTGTATCCCTGCGATGCAGAACGGAAACGGGAGGAATGGTATGAAAAAACAAGTACGAATTCTTGTAGGCTTGCTGGTTGCAATTGCAGGTATGGGCTTGCTGTATGTTGTGTTTTTGTCCCCGATTCCGACGCTGCAAATGTTCTCGGAACAGGCGGTGGTATCCGGATTGGGCGTTGCACTCGGCAGAAAAATGCTTGCAGCTGCAAAAATTGCGGTATAACCTCTTGCAAGATGCGTGAGAATGTGGTATAATACAAAGTGGCTGTTTCACAAAATAATGTGTTGCATAGGATGCAAGGAAAGGGTGTACGGATATGGCAGATAAGCGGGATTATTATGAGACCTTGGGCGTTAGCCGAACCGCTACCGATGAGGAACTGAAAAAGGCCTATCGCCACCTCGCCAGACAATATCACCCGGATCTCCATCCGGATGACCCGACATGCGAGGAAAAATTTAAGGAAATTACGGAAGCATATGAGGTGCTTTCCAACAGTGAAAAGCGTAACATCTACGATCAGTATGGCCATGATGGTCTTGAGAATAACGGCATGGGTGCCGGCGCAGGCGGTTATTCCGATGTCAGCGAGATTTTGGAAAGCTTGTTCGGCGGCATGGGCGGCTTTAGCAGTATGTTTGGCGGCGGCAGAGCGTCCAACCCCAATGCGCCGCGCCAAGGACGTGATATTCAGACGAGCGTGACGATCGATTTCATGGAGGCGTGCAACGGGAAATCGCAGACGATCCAGATTCAACGCATGGAGCAGTGCAATGATTGCCGTGGTACGGGATCGGCAGGCGGTTCCGGTTTGGAGATCTGTCCGGATTGTCAGGGCCGTGGTACAGTCAAATCGACCCAGCGGACGCCGTTTGGTATGATTTCGCAATCGAAAGCCTGCCCACGCTGCGGCGGTAAAGGGAAAATTATCAAGAATCCATGCTCGAAATGTAAGGGCTTGGGTCGATTGCGTGTGCCGAAATCCATTACAGTGAATATTCCTGCCGGCATTGATGATGGACAGACGCTGAATTTGGCTGGTCAGGGCGATGTGGGTACGAACGGTGGTCCGAACGGCAACCTCTATGTTGGCGTGACGGTGCGTCCGCATACGCTCTACAAGCGGGAGGGCTATGATCTCTATTGCGATATCCCGATTACCTATGCACAGGCTGTACTTGGTGACGAGATTGTTGTGCCGACGATTGACGGCAATGTCAAGTACCGCATTGGCGAGGGAACGCAGACCGGTACAGTGTTCCGTTTACGCGGCAAGGGCGTCAAGCGTCCGAATCGCAATGAACGAGGCGACCAGTATGTGAAGGTCTTCATCGAGGTCCCGAAGGGGCTGAATAAGCAGCAGAAGGAACTCATTTCGCAGTTGGAAGCATCGCTGGAATCGAAAAATTATTCCAAACGGGAAAGTTTTTTCGACAAGCTCAAAGAATTGATAAAAGGCTCTGATTAAACGAAATGGCGTGTGTTCGTGAGAATGCACGCCTGTTCTGAGACTTGGCGAATGCCTAGGCATTCTGTACAGGAACGGACTTTAATATTTGTGAATGTGTATAAAATTAAAATGAAGCATATGATAATACTTGACATTTTCACATATGTGTGATATAATATAATCGGCAACTAACCGGTAACGATCGGTTAATGGTCTCGAAGGGGGGATATGTATGTCCGGCAAGGAAAGGCCAAAGCAGGATTTTTCGGATATTGACCATCTGAATCATGCGATGGAATCGTTTATGAAATCCAAGCGTAGGGAGCTTGGCAGACGCTCTGTTCCGATCAGCAGCATCATTGATTCTTGTAAGCGAGGTTTGGTCTTTGTTGTTTTGGGCGCCGTATTTGTTACGGCATTGGTTGGCGGCATCCAATTCTCCTATCAGGATGATATGCTGCAACAGCCGGAGTCATCCGTCAGCGGTGAAACTACGACAGAATCGCAAACGGGACAGGAAGCCGTCAGTACCAATGAAATGACCCGTCCAACTGCCGAGGGGAGTGCGGTCACTTCCATTACAACGGGGGAGGCGTCGGTGACAATGCTGCCCGGTATGACAACTCCGCCGATGACAACCACAACCACGGAATCCACAGAGGAGACCGATGAGAGTACAGATGCAACAGCGGAACGTTTGACCGGCATGACGGTTGCAGGAACGACCACATTTCGCAGTGGCACTTTGCGTACAACCACCACGGCTCGTTCGACGACCAGCAAACATACCACAACGACCAAACGTACCACAACAACCGCTCGTGTGACCACAACGCGTAAGACGACAACCGTACCGACCACCCTAAAGTCTACAACGACTACAACAACCAAGGCTACCACGCCGGCACCGCAGGCGAATATCCGTGTGCTGAGTGCGACGGTATCCGGTTGGAAAAATGTCAATGGTATGCAGCAGCAAACGGTTGAAATTACGATTTATAATGATAGCAACGTTAAGCTGACGAATAATGTTCGCTTTGCCATAGATTTGATGAGTGGCTCGGGTATCACGCATGTCGGATGTGCTTCCGGCAATTGTGCCCGCACATCTTTCAGCGGCAATCGAATCTCAACAACCTATACCGCCGGTCTTGCGGGCTATCAGTATGCGACCATCAGTCTGACTGTCACCAGTACGACCCCGTACTTACAGGGTACAGCCCAAATCATCGGCTGAATCATGGAATACACATATCAAAGAGCAGAAACGGCACTCCAAGCCCAATAGGCGGAGTGCCGTTTCGTTATTTGTCTTTGGCTCGAAAACAGATGGCGGCAAGCAATCCGAACAGCATCGCTGCAGTAATGCCGGCAGATGCTGAGGTCAGACCGCCGGTAAAGATACCGAGAATGCCGTATTCGGCGATGTCCTCTCGAATGCCCTTTGCGAGGAGATTGCCGAATCCCGAAAGCGGTACGGTTGCGCCGGCACCGGCAAAGTCTACGAGTTTCGGGTAAAGCCCCAATGCGCCGAGGACAACGCCCGATACCACATACCCGACCAGAATGCGTGCCGGTGTGAGTTTCGTGTAATCAATCAGAATCTGGCCGATGGCGCAGAGCAGACCGCCGATGACAAATGCCCAAAAATAATTCATATGCTCTCCTTTCCAAGCGTGTGGGAGAGATGAACGAGATGGGAGATACCGGGAATGGATTCGCCTTGCTGACAAATCATCGGCGAAAGCAATGCGCCGGTTGCCGCATACAGCACATGCCGCATACTGCCGATGCGGAGCTTTGGAAGAAAATAGCCGCAGATAATGCTTGCCGAACAGCCGCAGCCTGAGCCGCCTGCATGGGTATCCTGCGTGGTTGGGTCGAACATCATCACACCGCAGTCCTTATGCACAGCCGAAATGTCATAGCCGTTCTGTTCCATCAACTCCAGCAGCAGCTTGCTGCCGACAATCCCCAAATCGCCGGTGACGATGGCATCATAGTCCGAGGGATGTGTGCCGGTGGCAGAGAGATAGCGTGTGATGGTATCGGCGGCTGCCGGTGCCATCGCAGCCCCCATGTTGTTGGCATCGGTGATGCCGAGGTCACGGATACGGCCGGGGAGTACGCCAACCACATAGGGCGGTTCGGAGGTCGGTGTCAGCAGTGCCGCACCCGATGCCGTACAGGTCCATTGGGCATTTGGTGTACGCTGTCCGCCGTAGGACATTGGGAACCGGAATTGCCGTTCCGCACTGGAAAAATGCGAGGAGGTCAAAGCGGCACAATGCCGAATGCCTGTACCGCTGACGAGTGCCGACCCGAGCAGCAGTCCCTCCGCAAACGTTGAGCAAGCACCGTAAATGCCGAGAAAGGGAATGCCCAATGTGCGGATGCCGAAGGTCGAACTGGTGCATTGGTTGATCAGGTCACCGGCGAACAGGCAGTCGATTTCTTCGGGGGTGCAGTCTGCCTTTTGGAGCAAAAGCAGTAATGTGCGCCGCTGCAATTCGCTTTCTGCCTGTTCCCAGGAATCCTGTCCGAAATGGCTATCCTCCGACATTGCATCAAAGCAAAATCCCATCGGCCCTTTGCTTTCGAGCGGCCCGACCATGCTGCTCCATGCCGTGATGGAGGGTGGATGTGCGAGCCGCAGAAAGCTGCTCGATTCTGTCATAGCGATTCCTCCTTTTGGTTTTCCATAGTATCGACAGAATCGGCAAAGATATGCAAACCCCATCGGCATTCTCATGAAAACCGATGGGGTGATTGGTTTATTGTGCCTGTGAGCAGATGGCATACCAACAGCAATCGCCGCAGACATTGGCAAGCAGGTGTCG
Source organism: uncultured Clostridia bacterium (assembly GCA_944388075.1). Lineage (GTDB taxonomy): Bacteria > Bacillota > Clostridia > Oscillospirales > Ruminococcaceae > Firm-04. The sequence goes on from CALXHI010000002.1 coordinate 35,950, forward strand.
GTCAAGAATCCGTGTGTGGACAAGGTCGGTGAACTGCCGCCATGAGAGACGATCTTCGTATGCCAAATTGCAATATGTCAACACGGCTTTGTCATAGCGTTCTGATTTGGCATGGGATTCGCAGATACCGTTTTGCAGATGGGGACATACCATGCAGATGCGGTCATCACCGGGAACCAGATGAACCGTTGGATTTTCCTGTTCGAGGATTGCAATCTGTGCTGTCATATGTGCAACAAAGGCATCGCTGTAACCCTTGCCGGCAAAAAAGGCAATGCAAAGCCCGTGATGCGGCCGCAGATCAAAGCTTGACATAGGCTTGCAGGCGACGTGTGAGGAGCACTGCCCCCACGAGTTTCAGCAAATCGGGTATGACGAAGGGCAGAACGCAGGTCGCCAATGCCGTTCCAAGTCCAATGCTGCCGATTTGGTCGACGTAGACCTGCATATACCATACCGTACCAAAGGCATAGCAGAGCAATAGTCCGATAATCATCGAGACAATCTGTACGGGAATGCTGTCGCCAAAGAGGCGGGTAATTCCCATATTGGCAACTGCCGTGAGCAGAAATCCGATCATATAGCCGCCGGTGAAGCTGAGCAAAATACCCAAACCGCCGGTGAATCCGGCAAAGACCGGTACACCAATCGCACCGAGCAGGAGATAGACAAAAATCGAGAAAAACGCCCGCTTTCCGCCGAGCAGTCCGATGGCGGCAAAGACAGCAAAGGTCTGGAGCGTGACGGGAATGGCAGTGGGCAGCGAAATCCATGAGCAGAGCGTGATCAGCACGGTAAACAGGGCGATGTAGGTCATTTCCTTGACGGTGCAGAAGCTGCGGGCTGCGGTTTTTGCTGTGGGCATAGTAGACACACCTTTCTTATGATTCTGCACTGATTATAACATATCAGCCTGGTATTTGTCAATCATTGGCGCGGCAAAGAGCGGAATGTTACGATTGTGAAAAGCGGAAATACATGCAAATACGAGTATGATTAGCAATGCCAATGCGATGGCATCTCCGAGGGCGTGCCAATAGTGGACAATCTCCAGATTCATGGAGGTATTTTCCTCGAATTGATTCCAGACAATGGAAGGCACACGATTGAGCGATATGGCAGGCAGGAACAGCAGCAAATTGCGAATGCCGGACCAAATGATGGTCTTGCGGTGCGGTTTCGTCCGGCATATGACAATCACAAAGGCAAGGACGCTCAGTCCGGCACAGCATCCAAAGGCCAGTGTCGGGGCTTCGGTTGCCCAGAAATCGAATGGCGCTCTGGCCTGTGTGGGAAGAAAAATGACGGCAAACCCGCAGAGCAAAACCAGGGTGATCTGCACAAGCGTTAGTATGCGAAGGGCAGTGGGTGTGGGTGGAAGTGCTTCCCGCACCGTTTTTCCGGCAAGCCAATTTGCATAGGGACGATAGCTGAGAAGCATTGCCAATGCACAGGTCAATGCTCCACAAAGAATGATGATGCGTGAAATCGACAGATACAGCAGTGCTGTTAGAATTGTCAGCAGGAGAACTGCAAAGCCGCTATAGGAATGAATCACGATTGAGTGGTAATAGCGAGTGAGCAAATTGGTATGCAGTTGTGTGAAGCATTCGCTGTCGGCGTGAAGGCTTTTTGCTTGAAGCAGGGAAATGCAGAGACAGAGGGCTGCCGGAATGTCAAACCCGACAATGACGGTTGCTCTGGCGATTGCGTTGAAGCCTGCTGAGTTGATGGTAAGCACGCTGACGGTCACGCCGAGCAGCGAAATTGCAATGCTGATCCAGATCAGCAGGCAATAGGCTGTACGCTTGCGTTCCACGAGTGTGTCAAGCTGTTTTTCGACTTTTGGCTCTCGATGCTCGGATGCAGTGTTTTTTTGAATGCGTTCGCCCTTGAGCAGCTCATCGCAGGTCACATCAAAGAGTTCAGCGATTACGGGAATGAGTGTCAGGTCTGGCGCACACTCATCTCGTTCCCATCGGCTGACGGCTTTATTCGAGACATGCAGATGATCGGCAACTTCTTGCTGCGTCATGTCATTCGTTTTACGAAGTGCTGCGATGAATGCTCCCATTGTGTTTTTTGCCATAGTATATGCCTCCTTGCAGTATCGTTTGTGCTTTCATTCTACTCAAATGAGAGCAAATATTACAGCCCGCAGACCGGAAATTTGTCTCGCAAAGCGAGAATTTGCCTGTTTTCAGCCAAAGGCGACATCGCAAGTATATTTTATAGTATAGCATAGGATTTTGCTCTTGTCAAGCGGCGGAATCCCGTGTAAAACGGGAAAGCCGGAAGGCGATTGCATCAAAAACCAAGCGGCTGCCGATGAGATTCGGCAGCCGTCTGCTTGCGGTTATTCGGCAAGATCGGTAATGGTGATGGTATATACACCATTTTCGAGAGAATCAAGAGAAATCGAGAGGTTCGGGTCAACGGTGCGGTAACCGCTGTCGTCATACCAGGCAAAGCCGCTTACGCTGTTATTCACGACATCGCCGGCATGGAAGAATCCGTTACCCTCATTGACCAGACGCAGCACACGCTGTTTCTGGTTGGAGTTGTCATAATCCTGACCATAGTTGTTGTAGCGCAGTTCAGGACCCCAATAGCCCTCCTTCACCTCTGCTTGGCAATGCAGGATACGGATACCGCCGTTTTGGTCGGAGAACTGCCAGTTGAGATTATTGCCGGCATAGGTAGCGTATTCAATGATGAAGTATTCGCTGAGGTAGCCGGTTCCGTCGACACGAGGAATGATGATACAGCCGGGCGCATCCTGTGAGCTTTGGAGCGTATAGGTCATCGAACCGTTGCTTGCGGAATACATCTGCGCCTCATCGGCGGTGTACCATCCAAGCATCAGCTTGGAGAATGCGGAGAAGTCACCGAACGCATCGTCCATCATTTCCAAACCGGCATCTCCGTTCAGACCGTAATAACCGTCCTCGGTGTTTTCATATTTATAGTAGTCCGGCAAGCCCATGGCGTGACCAAGCTCATGCACCCATGTGCTGTTGAAACCGGCGACATCGTTCAAATCCCATGTACCCATGCACAGGTTGCCGACAATCACACCGTCATAGTAATTGCCGCCGTAGTAGCCGCCGGAGCACGGCCACCAGTCATCGGCACTGGCTGCACCGGGAATCGCAAGAATCAGCGTATCGAGCGTAGTGCTGTCATCGGAATCGTAGATGGAGTAGTCGATTTGGCTGTCCAGTCCGGCAAGCACCTCGTCTACCAGACTATCAGCCTGCCCGACATAGGAGCTGATGCTGTTTTGTACGGTGTAGGTATAGACATCGCCTTCCATATGGAGTCTGCCATAGGAGGCACGGTCAAAGTAGGCGGAAATGCTCTCGAGCGGATAATAGGGTGAGGAAGTATCTTCCGGTCCGAATGCAAGGTCATGGATGGCATCGGCGGTGTGCTGCGACTCGAACTGGCAGTCCGGGAAGTTGACCGCAACCATCAGAATACGGGTATTTCCCACACTCGGCAAAGTCGGGTTGACTGCCTGAATCGGCGGCGAGATCAGCTCGGCACTCGGCTGCGGATCTTCCACTTCTGTGTAGATTGGCGTGAGTTCCTCCTGATTTGCAATCACACGCTTGAGCCGGGTCAAGTCAATGACATCGAGGGTTGTGTTGGAATCGAAATCGCCAAAGAGTGCGGCTTCCGTTGTCAGGATATCTTCTTCGCCGCTGATATATCGGCTGAGCAGAACGGCATCGGCGACATTGACAACGCTGTCCTGATTGACATCGCCGTAGTAGCCCAGCAAGACTTGTGCGGCGGATGCAGACAGAGCGGTACGCAATGGTGCAGCGGCGAGCAAGGCGGCGGTCAGCAGGGCTGACCATTTGCGAATGTATTTCATGTGAATTCCCCCATATCTCTTATGTTCATTGGGCAGCAGATGCGGATCGGATGCAATGGCTGCCGCAGGGCATCCGATAGCTTGGGATTATTATATCCGATTTTTAGAATGGAGTCAATGTTTTTTTGTATATTTGTATTGTGCAAATGGGATATTTGCAAAAAACTCTTGCATTTGAAATGATTTTATGCTATAATATGACTATCAGAATTTCTGATAGCTGTAAGGGAGGGAAGAAAATGGAATCACTCGGTGCTGCTTTATTGATTGTCGCAGCGGCGTACTGGCTGCTGTCCCCCATTGGGCTGCCGATTTGGCTTGTGATACAAAATTCGAAAACGAAACGAATGCAGATGAAGCTATATCGGCTGTTCGAGGAAGGTAAAATCACCGGCGAGGACTATTATGAAGCAACGGGCGATTTGCCGCCTGTACTGCCGGCAGGGGCTATGCCGCCGGTATCCGTTTCGGAGAGCGTTGCTGCACAGCAGCCAACTGTGCCGGTTTCAGCAGAAACTGCGGAAACACCAAAACCTGCACAACCGGTACAGACCGATGTATCGGCGAGTACGCCCCATTCGGTATCGCCAACACCGCAGGCTGCACCGAATGTTGCGCCGCAGCCGGCAGCCATGCCTATGCCGTCAACCACACCCGCTTCTGCTGCGCAACCGAAACCGCCCTATGCGCCGCCGATTCCGCCCGTGCGGCCCATACCGCCGAGGCCCGGTCAGCCGCTGATTGTGGTCAATGGCGAACGGACGGCTTCGGAATTCGTGAAACCGCCAAAGCCGAAACGGCGATTTTCTGCGATTTCCGCCATGCTGTTTGTCGGTGTGGTGTTCGTGGTGATTTCGGGTATGCTGTTTGTGCGGTATACTTGGAGTGATATGACGGCAGGCGGACGGCTTGCCACGCTGCTGGCAGGCAGTGTCCTGTTTTTTGGTGTATCGGTATTGGCACATCGGGTCTTCAAGCTCGAACGCACAAGTATGGCATTTTACACGATGGGCGCAGCCTTTTTGCCCATTTCGCTTTGGGCGGCAGGCTATTTCAATCTGCTCGGTGAGCGTTTATCCGGCGCAGACAATGCGTGGCTGCTCGTGCTGTCGGCAGGTGCATTTACCATACTGTCACTGCTTGCCGTGTTCCTGTATCGGCAAGTGGCATGGGGTGTCAGCACGCTGATTGCGATGACTTTGACATGGCTGTTTTTCCTTGGCACGGATTGGTTTACGCTGAACCGTGTGACGATAGCATTGACCGGATATGTGCTGTTATTTGGCTATGGTGCACCGTTCGTGCAGAAATTACTGCCGAACGCATTGGGACGGGTGATTGTGCCGTATGCGATGGTGCAGGGTTTTGTGTTGCTGCCATTGTATTTGGCTACAACCTCCGAGGCCGATGTGTTTTGGTATGGCTTGGGTGCGGTACTGTACGCAATGCTGTTCCTTGCACCGACCTACACCGCTCGAATGAAGGCTTGGTCGGCGTTGCCGATGGGCGCAATCCTGATGTATGGTATGCACTTCCTGTTTATACCGCTGACTGAGTCCTATCGCTTTCAGATGTCCGTTGGGCAATTTGAATCGCTGATTGGTATTTTGGGGGCAATGATTTGTCTGGTATTGGTGCTGTCGGAGGTCTTGCCCAAGCATACAGTTCCGGGCTATCGGATTGCGTATCATGCGTTTTCGCTGTATGGCATGGTGTTCCTTTGGATTGGTATGCAGTCCAAGCAAACAGAGCCGTGGCTGACACTCGTTGCAATGGCGATTCTCACGGCTGCGACAATTCTGCCGGCACTGCAGGGCGATGGTTTGATGCGTGCATGGCTTGCACTGGAAAGTATCTTCCTATGCTACAACATTGGTATGCTGCTGCCGCCGCTCGAACCGATGCGGTATTTGGTATTGATTGGCTTGCTGCTTGTCTGTGGGATTGTCTTTTTCCGATGGGAACGACTGCGTACGCTCTGTTCGGATTTCGCATTTCCGATTGCGATGACCATTTGCGGCATGGCAATCATAGAACACGCAGGCTTTTTGGGAGAATCGGAAACCGGGCTGATGATTGCGGCACAAATAATTTTGTGGCTGCTGCCGCTGTATTGGTGGTATTTGGCGATGGAACGGGAGCAGGTCAGTGCGAATCGAATTGTCAAGGCACTGTTCATCGTTCCGGCATTGCTGATTGCCGGTGTAAAAACCAATACATGGCTTTGGGAAATCGAACACACGCTTGTGACTGCTGAGCAGCTCTGGTGTTTTGGCACACTCGTGCTGGGGCTTTTGACGATTTTGACCATACGGGACTCGTTCCATCTGGTACGCAAAATGGCTGCCGGTGTGACCTTGATTCCGGCCTTGGTCTATGGCTTGGGTGCATCGCTGTTTGCGACCGGAAAGCAGGAACTGTGGTCGGTGTGGGCGGTTGTGCTGTCGGCATGGCTGCTGTATTGGCTCAGCACCCGTTCTCGTTGGCAGAATCTGTCGACTCCACTTTGCTGTACGGCAGCATTGGCTATGACGGTGTGCGGCACACAATATGCGTTGCGGGAATTGGTATGGGAGACAGCAGGATTTCATACTTGGATGCTGGCAACGATATGGCTGCTGCTCTTTGGTATCTTGGGGATTCTCGTACAGCGCGGAATGCTTTCGTTCCGAGGCGGGGAGGCACTGCAAACGGTGACTGCAATTGCCTTGCCGTATGTTGCGCTGTTCTTGGCATGGTCAATGTATGATGTCAATCCGAAGGACTGGTATCTGTTCTTTGGCTTGTATGGAATTTTGTTCAGCACCGTTGCTTGGTGGACGAGTGGAACGCAGGAGCGATTGCAGCCGACGGTCAGCTGTGCGGCATTGATTTTCACGTTGGATGTTTTGCGTGTACGACTGGATTTGGAACAGAATACAGCGGTGGCAGGCTTGACGGCTTGTATGGGGCTGCTGATGGTATTGTTCTGCTATCTTGGAATATTCTGCTGTCGCTCCGGACAAAAGCGAGGTTGGTCTTTGACTTATGCCGGCGGTGTCGTTCCGATTTGGATGTATGCGGTTTCCGGTGAATATACGGCAAAGCAGGCAGATTGGATGGCATTCTTTGCCGTGATTTTGGGTGCAGGCTATCTGCTGCACTTGCTGCATATCCCGAATATACGGGAACGGCATAGCAAGCTCATCATAACCATTGCCGGTGCGTTGGTTGTGATTGCGTGCTGGGGACAGCCGCTTTGGAATGTTTCGGATACTTATTGGGAAGGCAAATTGCATTTGCTGCCGCTTGTGGCATATGGCGTGCTGTTGCGTTGGCTATTTGGACCGAAAAAGGGCAGCTTGCTGCTGTTTGGCACAGGTGTATACAGTGTGCTTGTGCTCGGCATACAGGCGATAAATTCGGGCAAGACGGCTGATCTGATTACCATTTTGTTCTGTGGTTTAGGAATTTTTGTGGTATCGTTCTACATCAAACAGCGCAAATGGTTTTTGCTGGGCGGCGCAACGCTCCTCGGCATTGTGGTCTATATCCGCATGAAGGCATTTCCGGATGTTCCGTGGTGGGTATTCTTGCTGTTGGTTGGCATTGTGCTGATTGTGATTGGTGCGACCAATGAGATCTACAAGCAACGTGGCGAATCTCTCAAGGAAAAAGCCGGACGGCTCTGGGAAGATTGGGAATGGTAATACTATAATTTAGTGTATCCTCAACAACCAGTCATTTTTAAAACGTCCCTATTTTCAACATCAAAAAAGAAAAAGGACAAGACAAATTCAAAGAGGTGCAAAAGCATCGCCGCAAGGCGGTCGATGTTCATTGC
>CALXHI010000003.1 GCA_944388075.1 uncultured Clostridia bacterium
TGCAATGAACATCGACCGCCTTGCGGCGATGCTTTTGCACCTCTTTGAATTTGTCTTGTCCTTTTTCTTTTTTGATGTTGAAAATAGGGACGTTTTAAAAATGACTGGTTGTTGAGGATACACTAGATAAGGAAATGTCAATCAAAGACGCAGTCCAATTTTATGAAAACTATGTCAATACGCTCCCCTATCCCGAGAATCCGACTCTTTCTGTGAAGGTCTCAGAAGTATTTGTTCTGGAAATTGATGAGGGCGTTTATGGATATCATTTTGTAACTACCAGTACATTTGATGAAGTTCCTTTTGATCACGCACGGGCATATGTTCCGTACTCAAAATTCGAATATAACTTTTCAGTCGGAAGCGGTTTTATGTTGGAGAGCGATGATGTTGATATGATTTACAGCATGAAGAGACTCCAGAAAATTGAATCGCCAACCAATATCAAGTCTATTGTCAGTATCGACGAAGCGTTGCAAATTCTGAGTGATTCCATGACATCCAATATTGAGTTTAATGTTCGGAAAGTAGAATTTGTTTATTGTCTAAAGCTTATGTACGAAGAGGATGGCAGTCTGGATACGAAAACCATGCCAACACAGATACATCCCTCATGGAAATTTACATTGCGTAACGATAATGACGATTTATCATATGTTTGTTATGTTGATGCGAAAGATGGCGGTAATTTCAGATTCTACACCACGTCCATGGATCTCGGACTGCTCCCATGATTTATCGTAACGTTAAAACAAATTTAAAAAAGCGGCGACGGGGTATGGCATCTATATTTGCACTGTGTTTACAGTCATACTTTGCTTTTCCGCTGATATCTACACCGATCCGCTCAACGGAAACCGATACTCCGTATTTATGGCGCTTCGCACCTTTGACCGTGACTTTATGCTGACTAACATAGTATTCTGTTATTTCAATGTCATACAGATTGCTACCGGCAGTTGGCTTACCATGTTTATACCAATTATATCTGCTTTTGCGTATATTCCACTTGTCTGCGATGAATACGAAGCAAAGTCTGTGCGGTTCGAGATAGCCAGAAGCAGCAAGAAAAATTATTATCTTTCAAGATTTTTCTCTGCCTGCTTTTGCGGAGGGTGCGCAGTAACAGTCGGATATGTCATTTTCTCTGTATTGGCATGGATTCTCTTTCCGAGTATAGATGATTACAGCATCGAGCTGCAGACCGAATTTTATGAGATGATGCAGTACAATTTCCCTGAACTGAAAGACGGATTTGCTCTACCCATACTTCAGAAATTCGGCTCCATATTTCTCTACGGTACTGTGTCGGCTGTTCCGGCAATCGTTCTGACTGCAGCCATCCGAAATAAATACCTTGTTATGTGCATACCGTTCTTTCTGAAATATGCAATCGGACAAACTTGCCTGAAATTGCAGTCGCAGGCAGTAGAGGACTATGAAAATATTGATATTCAGTTAATGCGTTTGACGAAAACGATTCATCCCGATAGTCTTGCCATATTATCACAACTTGGAGACAGTAAAAGCTCTGTCCTGATATACAATTGCTTCCTAATAGTCGCAGGTCTCATCATCTATCTTATCGTTCAGTTAAGGAGGACAGACTGCGGTGAATAAGCTTAAATGTATATGCTCTGTCGCAAGGACAGAATATCTTCAATGGATTACCAATCCAAGAGTGATCACTGTAGGTGTATTGCTTGTTTTTATGAAAACGCTTGCTGTTGAGCCTTTACTGGAACGAGCAGAGAAGTTTGGTGAAAAGCTCAATATTTTGGAACCTTTTACTGCGATTGGCAATTCCGGTTTGCTTGTGATGCTGATGCCTTGTGTGTTCCTTATTTTGGTCAGCGACTATCCGAAAATGACGGGAAATACACTGTTTTTTATCCAGCGAACGGGAAAAACCAATTGGTTCATAGGACAGCTGTTGTTTCTGATTTCTGCAATCGCTACCTTTCTGTTTACAGTCGTGATCGGCAGCGTATTATTATCAAATGGCGAGTTTGGTTCGGGGTGGAGTAATACCGTTACAAAATACATATCTCGATTCCCAAACGAAGCCGACAGCTTTACTTCCCAACTATTGCCGTCAAACCTTTACAATCAGATGTCCCTCATTTCCGCTGTCGTGCAGACCATTGTCCTGATGATGATGTATCTGTTTATGCTATCGCTTATCATCTATTTTTTCAAGCTCATTCATATTCATTCCCTTGGGCTTTTTGCTGCGATATTCATCGTTGCAGCAGGGGTCATGACTTGCTCGCTCAAAAGTTCGTCTATGTGGATGTTTCCTATGGCGAATACGATTGTTTGGCTGCATTATGATGAGATCCTAAGCAAACAAAACTTTCCGATATGGTGTTCTTACCTCTATTTTATCCTTTCAATTGCAATCGGATTCACGGCAAATTTCATAGCAGTCAGACGATTGCAATTTTATAATATAGAACTGGTGGAATAAAGACAACACCGCACAAAGACCGCTGGATGGCTTTGTGCGGTGTTTCCTATACCCTTTTGCTCTCCTTCGATTGTATCACAACAAAAATACATGGATAGATTGCTTTTTGTTCTTGCGCAACACCGCACAAAACCCTTGATTTTCACGACATAATATGCTATAATAAAAAGGATATCGGGGGGATGCTGCATTTTGTTTCCAATAGATCATTTATGTACAGATACACAAAATGACCGGCACGATATCCAATTCTTCAGTTCCGGCTGAATCCGAAAGGAAGGCTCTTATATGCTTCCGGTATGCTATGATATCATTGCCTGTCTGTTTCGCTGCGTTGCGGTGTTTTTGATCGCAACCTATGTATTTCTGCTCAAACCGCCGGAGAAAAAATACATCTACCAGTTCGGCGGCACTGCGTTATCGCTGGTTGCGGCAGGTTGTTTTGGCTCACTGATCGGAGAAATCGTACTCGCTTGCGTGCTGGGACTTTTCATTTGCCGCTGCTATGGCAAGCCGCTCTCTTGCCATTTCATATCGGCAATTCCCGTGCTCGGATTCTGTGAAGGCTTTTTGATGCCCATTCTCAAAGTCCCGAGCATCTTGTTCGATTCCGATACGGAATCCTATCTCATTTACGGCATTTTCGTTTATGGCATCGGACTGCTTGCGTGCTTTGCATTCCTGATACGCGGCAAAGAATGGCGCAAGAATTTCTACGAAGAAATGACATACCGCCGTCTTGCTGCCTGGGAAACCACAGTGCTGTATGTGATCGGCTCTCTGCTGTTTCTGCTCTCCATCTCAATTTCCACCTACTCAAATCTATCCACCCGCAATTTCCGTCAGTTGATTTTCTCCAATGCCATGCTGATCGGACTGATCGGCTTCATGATCGCTTTGATTGCGATCGTGCTGATCTTACAAGGCAACAAAAATGCCCGTATTCATGAGCAGGTTACGCAGATGCAGTACAATATCATCATCACACTCGCCGATATCGTCGAGAATCGGGATAAGAATACCGGCGGTCATATCAAGCGTACCGCAAACTATGTCGAAATTCTCGCCCGTACCCTCAAAGCACAGGGTCAATATGCCGATATCCTGACCGAACAATATATCTCTGACATGATGATCGCCGCACCGTTGCATGACATGGGAAAGATTCATGTTTCCGATGCCATTCTCAACAAGCAAGGCAAGCTGACACCGGAGGAATATGAGATCATGAAAACTCATACGACCGCCGGTCGGGATCTGCTGAAAAATGCCGAAAAGAATCTCGGCGATTTCAGCTATCTTGAGATTGCCGTGCAGATGGCTGGCAGTCACCATGAATGGTGGGATGGTCACGGCTATCCCGATGGACTCTCGGGCGATGCGATTCCGCTCTGCGCACGCATCATGGCGGTTGCCGATGCGTTTGATGCCCTGATTTCGCCTCGCTGCTATAAGCATGCGTTCTCCTTGCAGGAGGCATGCCAAATCTTGCACGATGAGAGCGGCACGCATTTTGACCCAACTGTCATCGATGCCTTTTTCCATGCCCTGCCCGAAATCGAAGCGCATCTTTCTGAGCTTTCTGACGGAAAGGATATCGATATGCCGCAGTTTCACTCGCAGCTTTCGTAACCGCACCATGGCATACACAGCCACCTGAACCTTACAGAAAGGGAATGTTCCATGCCCAATATCACTTCCAATGCGCAAATCCTCTTTGGCCGCAATGCGGTCATGGAGGCGCTCAAATCCGACACCCCGATTGACACTATCTTTGTCACTTCGTTGACCGGCAGCCTTGGTGCGATCTGCACTTTGGCAAAAAAACAAGGCATTGTCGTCAAAACGGTAGACAATCACAAGCTCGACCAATTGGCAGAGGGCGGTACGCATCAAGGTGTTTGCGCACAAGCCGCCTGTGCAACCTATGTGACCGTTGCAGAGCTGCTCGCCATCAGCCGGCAAAAAGGTACAGCCCCGTTTCTGCTGCTCTGTGACGGCATCGAAGATCCGCACAATCTCGGTGCGATTCTCCGTACCGCCGAGGCAGCCGGTGTCGATGGCGTCATTATCCCAAAACGCCGCAGTGCTTCGCTGACGCAAACCGTCCATAAAACCTCTGCTGGTGCGGCAAGCTGGATTCCCGTTGCCCGTGTCGGCAATCTCGCAACCGAAATGATTGCCCTTAAAAAGCAAGGCATCTGGTTCTATGGTGCGGATATGGACGGTGTACCTGCCGTACAGACAGCCTTGACCGGTCCGATTGGTTTGGTCATCGGTTCGGAAGGACATGGCATGAGTGCGCCCGTCAGGGCACAGTGTGACGGCATCATCAGTTTGCCGATGTTCGGCAAAATCAATTCCCTCAACGCCTCCGTGGCTGCCGGCATTTTGATGTATGAGGCAGTTCGCCAACGCATGGCGTGATCTCAGGATAGAAAGGAGCAGGCATTTGTTTCCCTGCAAATGCCGATACTATGTCATTTGAACACAGTTCTTCGCTGGACGATCTGCTGCAAAGCTGCAAACAGGAATCGGAATCGGTCGTTATTCCGGAACTGCCGGAGGAAACCCCACAGCCGGCAAGTGCCGATACAACGCCAACAGAAGTAAAATCCCCTGCTTCCGATGCTCCGCCGCAGCAACAACCGGCAGCCCCGAATCCACCGCCCAAGCCCGTTCCCAAACGTACCCCCAAAGCACCTGTGACGGGAAAGCATGGACGCCCCATCAAAACAGACCCCTATGGCAATCCCATTCGCAAAAAGAAAAAGGATGCTCCCCTGCGGAAACCTACGCCCGTCAACACGGTAACACCTGCCGATATCCAAAAACCGCAGGTTTCTTTCATGAATACCATTGCCAATCAGGAGCCGTCCACACGACCTCGCTGGTCGAGCAGCTCAACAGCACAGGCATATGATCATGCAGTTTTACAGTCGGACGGGTCGGGCGACTACCGGCCCAAAATTCGCCGCATGAACGATTCCACTCAGGCAAAGGAAATTCGCCGACGACGCAGTACCGCTTCCATGCCCTATGAGCGAGTCACGCCTGCCGGACAGACAGGCGGTCCGATTACGGTACGGCGCAAAAAAACGGCTGCGGAATCTCCTGCTGCCGATGATACTTCTCGGATTCCCGACACCCTCATGGAGCAGCCCTATGAGGAGGCTGCACCGATTCAGTTCATGGACAAAGCGGAACATACACACATCGACCTCTCCGACCAGAGTGAACGCTCGGAGATGGACATTGACGTGCCCTTCACCGATGAACGCCGTGTGATCGCCGACCAGCCAAAGCAGGAACGCACCTACCGCAAACCGCAGGACAAGGCTTCGATTTCCCGTGATATCATGGAATTGCAGGTCACACTCGAATTGCGTGTGGTGCTGCTCGGCATCATCACCGTATTGAGCGGTCTGTTGACCGTTTTGGACTGGCTGCCGTTTGTCAGGCTGCCGAATTTCCTCTCGAGTACGGCATCTCCATTGAGCTTCCTGACTATCCAGATTCTGCTGGCTGTTTTGGCAATCCCGATTTCCGGCGATCTGCTCAAGAACGGCTTTTCCAAGCTGCTGCGACTGCGTGCAGACTGCGATTCTCTGGCAGCACTTTCCCTGTCCTCGGCATTGCTGTCTGCCATCTTGATCATACCCAGTCCTGCCATGCTCCAAGACGGCACGGTTTCCGTCTATCTCTCCGCTGCACTGTTTTCGGTCTGGATCAATGCCATCGCCAAGAAGATGATCGTTTCCCGTGCCAAACGCAATTTTGATGTCCTCTCGAACGACCAGCCCAAATACGGCATTCACTATGTCGAAAACGAACAGCGTGCCGAATCCCTTACTCGCTCAACAACCGGTGATTTTCCGGTGCTCGCTGCAATGCGGAAAACCGAGAATGTCAAGGATTTTCTCAAATATACCTTCTCGACTGATCTTGGCGATAAATTCTGCCACAAAGCCGTGCCCATCATTCTGGTTTGCTCGATTCTGTTTTCGGTTTTCATCGGTATGATCCGATCGGAGGTCGTCGAAAGCGGTATTTGCTACGGCGTTTCCATCTTTGCGCTCTGCTGCTCGGCATGCGCCTGTGCCGCTCTGACGCTGGTTTCCAATCTGCCCATGGCAAGCGGAACCAAACGCTATGTCAAACACAATGGTCTGCTGCTGGGCTATCAGAGTGTCGATGATTTCTTCGATGTTAACACGCTGATGGTCGATGCCTCGATTCTCTTTCCCCATGGCACAACCCAGCTCAAATCCATTCAGGTCGTCGGCGACAGCCATATCAACGAATCCGTACAGTATGCGGCAAGCCTGACCCGCCACGGCGGCAGTATCCTCAAGGATTTGTTTGCCAATGCTATTTTGGCAGAACAACAATGTCTGCTGCCGGTTGAAAATTACGCCTATGAAGAAGGCAAAGGCATCAGCGGCTGGATTCAGAATAAACGGGTACTGCTCGGCACATTGGAGATGATGCACGAGCATAACATCGACAAGCTCCCGCCTGCTGCCAAAATCGCCGAGCTGACCGCAGAGGGCGATGAGGCGTTGTATCTTTCGGTTTCCGGCACACTGGCAGCCATGTATATCATTCGTCTGGAAAGCAGCCGCACCATCAAGCGATGGCTGCATGCGCTGGAACGAGAGCATATTTTCCTGCTGATTCGCAGCAATGACGCCCTGCTTTCACAGCGCAGAGTGGCTAAAATGTTTGAATTTCCCGAAGAAATGCTCAAATTCCTCCCGGCAAGGCTCGAACCGGATTTCGAGGCAGAAACCGCTCCGGTGTCCTCCTCGAAGCCCTCGATGATCTGTGACGGCAATCTGCCCGGTCTGGTGCAGACCTTGGTCGGGGCAAAACGCATTCGTTCTACGGCATTTACCGGTTTGCTCATGCAGGCGATCACTGCCGGTCTGGGACTGCTTTATGCGGTAATTTTCGTACTGCTCTGGGACAGTGCCCATATCACCGGTGGAATTCTCTTCCTCTATCAGCTGCTTTGCACGCTCATTACCATCTGTACGATGCAGCTGAAAAACGTGTGAGCCTACCACAGCAAAACGATAATCGCTCCAATGCCGCTCCAAACGAGTGCCTGCACAATGCGGCAGACCCAAACCTTCATCGGATTGCGCACCGGCTGCTCTGCCCGTGCAAAGCTTCGCACCTCGCTTTGTATTGCACGAGACGGTATCCCCTGCAAATTCGGTTTCAGATAAAACACAATACGCTCAAAATACGGGCTGTCGGGATTGCGCACCTCAACAATTGATTTCGTAACACCTTTCAATCCAATCATACCCTTGCTCCTCTCCGCATTTTCATCCATAGTATGGTGCAAACACAGGTCACATATACAACAAAACGGTACATCCTGTAATCGGATGTACCGTTTTCTTTTGCGTATCCTACTTTTATGATTATGCGTTATCTCACTTTTTCTGTGGCTGCGGCCGTTTTTTTCGCTCTGCCCGATACCGTGCATAGAAGAAAATGCAAAGCCCGATGTACAATGCCGAACAGCAAAAACCCGATATGCCGACAGCCTTCCACTCCTCCGAGCAGAAAAATCCCGGAATGATGCTGAGATTGTATTTCCAGAAGGAACGCTCCACACTCGATGCCGCAACCAGATCAATCTCTGCCAGTGTTTCACCGGAAAGCTTGAGGATCAACGTCCCGAGCTTCTGCCCTTTCTCAACAGGTGCTTTGATATCCTGCTCGAGCTGAATGGTCTGCTGAATCGTGTTGATATCCGCTGTCGAACTCCAGATACAGGAATACCCTGCATTCGGTACAACGATCACATAGTCATTGCCCTTTGCATTGGCAACGCTGACCTCGTCAATCTCGACATTTTCCTTCAGAACCTCCTGATAGGACAAATGCGAAAATGCCCACTCAATGATGTTTTTGGCGTCCTCACAGTGATAAAAATGATTCGCACCCGTTTCATCATACATCGGCGAATTCATGCAGACCAACAGGTAATTGTTACCGTCCCGAGATGCCTTACACGCAATCGAACGCCCCGCTGCCTGCAAATTGGCGGTCTTGATGCCGCGCACGCCGGCACAGTAGTAATCACTTTTCTTGTCCATCATGATATTCGAGTGCTCCCATGCCCACTGCTCTTCTTTACCGGCAGTTTTTGCCGCACTCGGCGTATAGGAATCTGCACAGGCAATTGCCTCAAAGCGCGGCACTTTCATCGCATACTGCAACAGCGTCATCATATCTCCGGCACTGGTCTGTTGACGGGCACTGTATAGCCCTGTAGCATTGGTAAAGCGAGTTGCCGTCATGCCAAGCTCTGCCGCCTTGTCATTCATCAGGTCAACAAATGCATCTTCGCTTTCGTTGCCGAAATGATTGGCAAGCATTATCGCTGCCTCACAGGAGGAGGTCAACAGCATCGCATACAGCAAATCCTCCACCGTCAGCGTATCGCCTGCATTGATATTTGCATACCGCAAATCCGTTTGATATTCATAATCCGCAAACGCATCAAACCAAACCTGCTTTGCCGTCACACGCTCGTTTGAAATAGACTGGCATGTCTCCAGCACTACAACCGCCGTCATGATCTGCGTCAATGCAGCGGGCATTTCCTTCATATCTGCGTTCTTCTCATATACGATCGTGCCGGTATCCATATTAAGCAATACAGCCGCCTCACTGGCAACCTGACAATTCGGTGTAAACACAAGCGCATTCGCATTCTGCACCGGTATGCACAGCACAACCGCAAGTATCGTCATGCAAGCTGCAATCCATCGTTTGATCATATCCTCTTGGCTCCATTCCTAGTGATTGATGCGATATCGCCGCCATGGCGATGGCATACTTCATGTGCTTCTATTATACCAGATATTTTGGAAAAATGGAATCCCCTTTCGACATTTTTTCGTTCTTTTCCGTTTGACTTGACAGATGGATTTCATCTATTGTATAATATAGTAGTGTATCCTCAAACCATAAATATTGACAGAAATATCGACAAAAACGTCCTAATGTGATATAATAGAAGTGCAAGGAAAAGTGTTAAAAACGAGAAAAAAGCTTGCACTTCGGAGGATGTCATGT
>CALXHI010000004.1 GCA_944388075.1 uncultured Clostridia bacterium
GAATCGACTGAAATCCAAAGTTCGCTGCCGTATTGAACACATCTTCGGCTTCATGACAAATTCCATGAATGGAATTACGATTCGTTCCATAGGAATCACACGGGCATGGTTTCAAATCGGACTAACACATCTGGTTTACAACATTTGCAGATACGAATTTTTGAAACGCCCTCAAAAATCAAGGGGATAACTGCGCCCTTTTGAAGAAAAATGGGGCTTAAACAGCACGAAAAGCATATTCATTTACCATTTTTGAACTGTTTTTGAGATAGCTGCCTATTTCTGGGCAGCTTTTTTGTTGGAAAGAGAGGTTTTTAGAGGTGTCCACAACTTCCTTTTTCTACAAGATTGATAAAGAACAAAACACCAAAGTCAAATGGTCATTTTCATCAAGGTCTTGATGCAATCTTCACAGCAAAATAATATCAGAATGAAAATACAAAAGTCCCGTGTGATTCCAAGCATCGACAGCTTGTCATGCCAGAATCACACGGGTTCTTTTTTATTCTGTAGTATTGTTGTGTGCTTTTCGCCTGCTACACCCATATACCAGCAGCAATGCTGCTGCCAATCCCCAAAAGACCATCACATACAACAAATCCTGTGCCGATTCTGTTTGTGGTTCGAGGGGCTTTTCCTGATTGGCTGTCGCCTGCGTGGTTGTGGTAGTCGCTACGGTGGAGGGGGGCGATGTTTCGTCGTGGGTAAGTGGTGTCCCCTTATCCCGGTATTCCGCCCGAGCCACATCGGTGCAGCGCAATGCAATCGGTGCAAGCGTTTCCCATGTAGATTGGTGTCCTGCTCGCATCGTTGCTACGATTTGACTGTGCGTATACGCATTGCCCGTGGCTGCCGGATAGTTTGCGCTGTCCCACTGATGGCGTGCCGACATGGCAGTATCATCGAGCAGAAAATAGCTGTGTGTCACCATCGTTTCGCCGGTCGAGGTCACCGGATCATCCCATGTGCAGTCGATGTGATACCATGCCCCGTCAAGCTGTACCAGATTCCATGCGTGTGCCACCCATGTGTCGTCCGTATCGCTGCATGCCGTTCCTGTTACAAGCAGGCATGGCACATCAAGCTGCTGCAACATCAACTGAAACGCTTCCGCATAGCCGTCACAAACGCCAACACCGTTTTGCAAAACGCCATATGCCGTATGGCTCTCGTACGGTATCGCATCGCCTCGGGAATCATATACCGCATTATTGAGCAACATATCGTGTACCATCAGTACCTTCTGTGCATCGGTCAATCCTGCCGGTATGCTCCGTTCGATCCTAGCCTTTGCAAGCTGCTCTGCCAGCTGCTTGTAGGCATAGGTTTCCTCTCCCGTGCCCATATGATAAGTCAAATCAATTCGCAAACAACTGTAATCGATCAGCGGATGTGTCCAACTGCTCCATGCCCGCCGTGCAAGCATCGTACTCGTCAACACATCTTCTGCCGCAAGCTGCGTGAAATAGGCTTCCAAATCCCAATCTGCAAGCGACTCGTTCTCCGTTGCCAACACAAGCTGTACCCGATCTTGGCAAAGCAGCATCGCCTCGGCAATACAAGCCTCCGCTTCCGCAAGCGAATCCACAACATACACCATACCATTCCTTTCACTGCGATAGCGAATGGCAATCCGACTTTCGTCTCCCTGTGTCGTAATGGTATATCCTTCCGCCGCATAGCAAAGCGCCGGTGCTTGGCGATAGACTTCCACCAATGCTTCCGGATATTCCGCTGATGGCATCGTAATTTCATCGGGATAGGTTTGCAATTGTGCCGTCAACGCATCCGTTGCTATCGCACAAGCTGGTGGTACGGGCAGTATCCCAAACAGTATGAATACCGCTAGCGGCAGGGCTGCAATCCGCATGGCTCATCGCTCCTCTCGGTCATTCGGTGTGTGCAGTGCTCCGTTTCACCCAAGCAAGCATCACACCATACCCCGCAACCGAAATCACCGGCAGACTGTGCAGGCATTCACTGCCTTCCATGCCAAGCGATTCTGAAGCAGTTGCTGTAGTGGTTGTTGTCGTAGTCATTGTTGTTGTCGTTGTTGTCGTAGTCATTGTTGTTGTCGTTGTTGTCGTCGTGGCTGGCGTGCCTTTCAGCCTCGCAACAATTGCTGTTGTATCCAGATACCGATACATTGCCTGTAAAATATTCTGATATGCTTGCGTGCCCAAATGAATGCCATCTCCGCCGGAAAATCCCGATTGCAGCATCTGTGTTGCCGGATCAGTCAACACGGCATTGGCATCGAAAAATACCACATCCGAAAGCCCCATGCCCTCAACCGCCGTTTGCAAGGCTGCATTGTAGGTGCGAATATGAGCATTGCTCGTAAACGTACAGCTTGCCGATACTGGCGTGATGGCACTGACCACGATACAGGTATCCGGTGTCTTTTGCCGAATCTGCGTAATCAGATCGACATAGCCCTGTGCATAATGTTCTGCGGTATGGATGTTCAAATCATTCATGCCCATCGACAAATACAACAGTTTGGGCTTCACATAGCCAACCGCATCCGGCAGATACATCGTCTGTCCGCCGTAGTTGTACGGAAACTTGTTCATGTTCCAGATGGCAAGTGAACCCTTTGCCAGATTGTGTGCCTCCGAAATAAAACCATAGACCTTGAATCCAAGTGCAATCGAATCCCCGGCAACATAAAGCTGCTCTGCATACAGTGCCGCATTCGGCGAATCACTCCCCGTCACATAAAACGGAACACCGTCCGTGGAAGCTGTGGTTGTAGTTGTTGTCGTCGTGGTCGTACTGGTCGAGGATTGCGTTGTGGCAGCTGCTATATCCGCTGTCGTGACAGTGTCCGCAAAAACATCTGAATCGGATTTGGCAGACGAATCGTCCCGTATTTGTTCTGCCTGTGATGTCAAGCTGTCTACACCGGTGTCTGCCATACTCGATTCCGTATCGCAGCTCGTCAGCACCCAGCTCATCAGCAAGCAAATGACTGTTGATAACATGTGCAGACTTTTCTTCCATTGTTTCATAGTCCATCTGTTTCCTTTCCTGTACCGGCAATGGACATATGCCCACATTGCTCTTGTTCTTATTATACACCCTTTTTGAAAAAAAAACAAGTGCCCTAACATAAAACAGACAATTTCACATGTAAGTATTTGAATTTTATAAAGAATGATTGACAGTCAACTGCATTTATGGTATAATGGTATGAGAGCGATGTCGAAGGCATTTGACCGCTCAGAATCATATATGGAGGTATTGTTTCATGTTTATTACACAAGATATACGATATATCGGCGTCAATGACCACAACATTGACCTCTTTGAGGGACAGTATGTCGTCCCGAACGGAATGGCATATAATTCTTACGCAATTCTCGATGAGAAGATTGCTGTTATGGATACTGTCGATGCCGCTTTCACACACGAATGGCTCGATAATCTTCAGCAAGCCTTGCAGGATCGTCTTCCCGATTACCTGATTGTACAGCATATGGAGCCCGATCACTCTGCCAATATTCTGAATTTCGCAAAAATCTATCCCGATGCAACCATCGTTGCTTCCGCAAAAGCATTTACCATGATGCAGCAATTCTTCGGTACGGATTTTGCCGACCGCCGTATCGTCGTCAAAGAAGGGGATACGCTTTGTCTGGGCAAGCACACGCTGACCTTTGTCACTGCACCGATGGTGCACTGGCCGGAAGTCATCGTGACCTATGACAGCACTGACAAGGTTCTGTTCTCCGCTGACGGCTTCGGGAAATTCGGTGCCCTTGATATCGAGGAGGATTGGGCATGCGAGGCTCGCCGCTACTATATCGGTATCGTTGGCAAATACGGTATGCAGGTGCAGAATCTGCTCAAAAAGGCTGCCGGTCTCGATATCCAAATCATCTGCCCGCTGCATGGTCCGATGCTGACTGAAAATCTCGGCTATTACCTCAATCTTTACAACATTTGGTCGAGTTATCAGCCCGAAGAAGAAGGCATTCTGATCGCCTATACCTCCGTCTATGGTCATACCAAGCAGGCAGTACTCAAGCTCGCCGAGCAGCTCAAGGCAAATGGATGCCCAAAGGTTGTCGTCAATGATTTGGCTCGTTGCGACATGGCAGAAGCGGTCGAGGATGCCTTCCGCTACTCGAAACTCGTGCTTGCCACCACGACCTATAACGCCGAAATTTTCCCCTTCATGCGGGAATTCATTGATCACCTGACCGAGCGCAATTACTCCAATCGCACCGTTGCCTTCATTGAAAACGGCAGCTGGGCACCGCTCGCTGCTAAGATCATGAAGGGTATGTTCGAACCGTGCAAGAATCTGACCTTTGTTGAGCCAACCGTACGCATTCTCTCTGCACTCAATGACGAGAGTCATGCACAGCTGATGTCGCTTGCAGACGAGCTTTGCATGGAATATCTCGCCGTGCAAAACGAAACCGCCAATAAAAATGATATGACTGCCCTGTTCAAGATTGGCTATGGGCTGTATGTTGTCACCTGCAATGACGGCAAAAAAGATAATGGCTTAATCGTCAATACGGTCACACAGGTCACCAATGCCCCGAATCGTATTGCTGTGACCATCAATAAGGAGAATTACTCCCATCATGTCATCAAGAACAGCGGTATCATGAATGTCAATTGCCTGAGCGTTGATGCACCGTTCTTCGTCTTTGAGCAATTCGGGTTCCAAAGCGGCCGCACTGTGGACAAGTTTGCCAATACCGAATTGCTGCATTCCGATAACGGTTTGGCGATCCTATCCCGTTACTGCAACGCTGTGCTTTCGCTCAAGGTTGAACAGTATGTCGATCTCGATACGCATGGTATGTTCATCTGCTCCGTATCGGAGGCGAGAGTTCTCTCTGATAAAGAAACCATGACCTACACCTACTACCAGTCCAAAGTCAAGCCCAAGCCCCAAACCGAGGGCAAGAAGGGCTTTGTCTGCACGGTCTGCGGCTATATTCACGAGGGCGATACCCTGCCCGAGGATTTCATCTGTCCGCTCTGTAAGCATGGTGCAGCTGATTTTGCTCCCATTCAGTAAGCGTTTCGCTGCTGTTGGTATTTCATGAAGCATTTGGAGGTGAATACAATGAAGTATGTTTGTGAAGCATGTGGCTGGGAATATGACGAGGCAGTCGGCGATCCGGATAACGGCATTGCTCCCGGCACGAAGTTCGAGGATCTGCCCGAGGATTTCGTCTGCCCGCTCTGCAGTGTCGGCAAGGATATGTTCGCTGCCGAGTAAACGCATGACATGATACCTACAAAATATGGTTCAAGACAAAGACGCAAGCTATTAAAACAGCCTCTCTATTCCCAAGCGGAACGGAGAGGCTGTTTCTTTGGTGAATCAATACCAATCGTTATCTTCGTCATGATAATCTTCGTCGCAGTCGATATATTTGTGTAGAAACCAATCAAGCAGACCGTTGGGGTCAGCCAAAAGATAGAAGTCAATTCGTCCTTCTTCCATTTCCGCAGAAGTGCCGTAAGCGAGGAGGCAACTGCACGATGTCTTTCTCGGATCAGCTATATCAATCATTGCGGAATATACCTTTTTTGCATTACCCGATACTTTTGCTTTGCAGACGGTATCCGATATTTTTTAAGGCGACACCGCACAAAGATTGTGCGTCAGATGCGCAGTCGATTTTTCGTCAGATGAAACAAAAAGCGCAGGGCAGATGACGTGCAAAGCCGTCAGGCGGGCTTTGTGCGGTGTTGCCTTAAATACCATTTGTTGTCTGACCGGCGTGTTGGCTGCGCCAACACAACGTAATCGCCTTATGTGCCGATATATTCCGCAATATATGGCAAGCCGCGGTAATGCTCCGCACAGTCCATGCCATACCCAATCACAAATACATTCGGAATCGTAAACAGCGCAAGTTCCGGTTGATACGCTACCGTACGCCGACTCGGTTTGTCCAAGAGCGTGATCACTCGCACCGATAACGCATGCCGACTTGCCAACAGTTCCGTGACCAACCGCAATGTCTGTCCCGTATCTACGATATCTTCCAGAATCACAACATCATAGCCGGCAATATCCTGACTCAAATCCATCAGAATTTCCAATGCGCCCGTCGGTGCCGTGCTGTCATAATAACTCCGCACCCGCATAAACCCAATCTCATACGGTATACGCACCTGCCGACAGACATCTGCCATGAAGATAAATGCGCCATTCAAAATGCTTACCAGCAGCATGGGATTCCCTTGATACCATTTCTCAATCTGTACCGCAGCTTGTTTTGCTGCAACCGCCAATTCCTTTTCCGAAACCAAAATGCGTCCGATGTTTGATTGCTCCGTCATTGCGATACTCCTTTCGATTCCTTATACGGTCGTATTGTCATGCTGAAGGCTTGCGGTTCGCTCGCCGGTATGCGGTATTCCGTATGCACCGGTGCGCCCCACGAATCGTCGCCGCCAACGCCCATCTGCTTGCCTGCAATCCGTACCCATGTCGCATACGGCTTGCACAATTCCTCCCGATGCTGTGCCTGCTCCAGTTCATAAACCGAATACGGCAAAACGCTCATTTCAAAGGGTTTCCCCTCTGCTCGAAATTCCAATCCCACGCCGTTCTCGTCCGTCACCTGCACATAGCGCACACCCGTCCGATTGCCGCATTCCTGCGGATTGAGATAGCCCGAAACATTCGATTCCGCTGTGTAACGATGCACATCCAGTCGTGCACCGCACGCTCGGTCGCAATAACATTCCTTCGGTCCCATGCCGTAATATCGCACCTGCCGATATCGAGTCGGTATCGCAAAATCCAACGCAAATACCGGCATATCCGCCATACCCGACACACCCGGATATCCCGCCGTCACTTCCAGACTGCTGTCAAAATATGCCACATAAGTAACCGTATAACGGAATCTCGGCGTCGACGCCGCCTGAAACGGTACCACAATCCGCAATCGGTCCGCTTGCTCCTCTACCGAAATCTCCTCGCCAATCGGCGTGGCATACGCCGCCGCAATCCGCCACTGCACTGCCGCCTGCGGATAGCCTGCTCCCCTGTCGTTATCGGTCGGCGCACGCCAAAAGCTCACCTTCGGCACACGCTCGATATATTCGATACCGTCATAGCAAAACGAAGTTAAACCGCCCTCTCTGCGGTCAAACAGCATAGACCAATTCCTGCCGTGCACGCCAATCGCAAAGCTGCCATATGCCGTGCGTACAACCTGTAATTGCCGCTCCGACTCTGCCTGCGATGTATGGTAAACTGCCTGTGCAAACGCAATTTCATGTCCGGCCTTCGCCCATGCGGTATCTATGGTCAGCTCTGCCGTTGCGGTCTGCACATACTCAGCGCCGGTTTCGGGTATGGTTTGCGACAGCGGTATGCGCTGTGTTTCCCCGGCGGAAACTGTGATGCGATGGATTTCCTCTGCCAAACAGATATCCTCATACTTTAGCCGTACTCGAAACAGCAAATTCCCCGTATCTGCGAACAAATTGCGGTTCTCGATACATAAGCAGCCGTCTGTCAGCTGCATACGAATCGGGGCATACAGTGCCTTTACCTCCTGCAATTTCGGTGATGGCATACGGTCGGCATAGACAATGCCATTTGTGCAAAAGCCATAGTCGGTCGGTCGATCACCAAAATCACCGCCATATGCCAAAACCCGTTCGCCGTCTACCGCAGTGCGATAGAGTGCCTGATCGAGATAATCCCAAATGAAACCGCCCTGATACTGCGGATAGCGGTCTTCCAATGCTGTATACAGGCACATGCCGCCAACAGAATTGCCCATCGCATGTATATACTCACAATTGATATAGGGCTTGGTCGGGTTGCTCTCCAAATAGGCAATCACATCTGCCGGTTTCGCATACATCCGGCTCTCCACATCGGTAATGTAATCATATGCTCGATTCCAGCCAACACCTTCATAATGCACCGGACGGGTTTTGTCGATTTCATGCAGCCATGCCGCCATATTCGCAATCACATCGCCGCAATGCGATTCGTTACCGCAGGACCACAGCAAAATGCTTGCATGGTTTCGATCTCGATACCACATCGACTTCGCACGATCGAGTACCGCACTCTGCCATTCAGGTTCGCTCGCCGGTACGCAATCGCAAGCACCATGCGTTTCGAGATTGACCTCGTCAATCAAGTAAATGCCGAACCGATCGCAAAGCGCATACCACGCACTCTGATTCGGATAGTGGCTCGTGCGAACGGCATTGATGTTGTGCTGTTTCAGCAGACGAATGTCATAGAGCATGTCCGCCTCGGTGATACAGCGCCCTCGCTCCGCATGGAACTCATGCCGATTCACACCACGAAATACAATCCGCTTGCCGTTAAGCAGCATAAGCCCGTTTTGAATGCAAAATCGGCGAAATCCAATTTCTGTTTCTGCCGTTTCGATACAGACCTTGTTCTCATCCCACAATTGCACAAGCAAAGTATACAGATTGGGCTGTTCGCCGCTCCATGGTTGTATGGACGGAATGCGGCAGGTCAACGCACTGCCCGTATGCACAAAGAGCGTATCACCATTCGGTGCTTGCAATGTGACAGTCACCTGTGCCGGCGACAGTCCGGTCAAAATCGTAGACACGGACAGCAGACCTTCGCCGCTTTCCGGCGCATAGTCGGCAATCACATGCAGATCTTCCACATGGCTTTCTGGTTTGGCATACAACTCTACATTGCGGAAAATCCCGAAAAACCGCCAGAAATCCTGATCCTCCAGCCAGCTGCCCGTACACCAGCGATAGACCGCAATGATCAGACGATTGCCAGTCGGCTGCAGTGCTTGCGTCAGGCGAAATGTTGACGGCGTAAAGCTATCCTCCGCATAGCCGATGAACTGCCCGTTCAGCCAAATATAGCAGCATGGCTCAACGCCCTGCAACTCCAGAAACACATCCTTGCCCTGCAATGCAGGTGCAAGATCAAAGGTTTTCGCATAGCATGCCAGCGGATTCGCCGGCGGTATTTCTGGCGGTGCGATCGTTTCATGCCCCTCCCATGGGTACTGCGTGTTGACATACTGCGGTTTGCCATAGCCCTGCAACGGCAGATGTCCCGGTACGACAACCGTATCCCATGCCACATTCGATTGCAAAATCCATTTCTGCCATGTGGTATCGCTCTCCCATATGCCGTTTTCCCGATACCGCAGCTGCCATATGCCATGCAGTGACTGACGCAGACTGCCTTGGGGCGTGGTGATTCGATGGTTGCTGTGCGGTGCTTCTCTGTTGACCGCAAAGACCTCCGGGTCTTGCAGCCAAGCTTGTGATGGTTGCAGCATATTGCTCCTCCTTCCATGTTGTTACTTCATCAATTTTCGCACAGCAGCCCCGAACACTCCGGCTTTGTAGGGCTGATAGCGCATCGGTAAATCCGGAAATGCGTACTTTTCTAGAATACGCTTGGTATGGGAAAAGGCATCGAATCCGGTCTTGCCGTGATATGCCCCCATACCGCTCTCCCCAACACCGCCAAAGCCCATCGTGCTTGCAGTCAAGTGCATGATCGTATCGTTGATACAGCCGCCGCCATATCGGCAACGCTTGGTCACCATGTCGATCGCTCTGCGATTGCGGCTGAACAGATACAGTGCCAATGGCTTGGGCTTGTGATGCAGCGTTGCAATCACCGATTCCAGACGGTCATAGGTCAAAATCGGGAGAATCGGACCAAAAATTTCCTCCTGCATGATCGGGTCATCGTCCCGTACATGGTCAACCAACGTCGGTGCGATTTGCAGGCGTTTGGCATTGCATTGTCCGCCATGGATAATATAGCTATGCTCAAGCAAGCCGCAAAGCCGCTCGTAATGCCGGCAGTTGATGATATGACCGTAGTCGGGATTCTGCAATGGCTCTGCGCCGTACTGCTTCGCAATTTGACAGCGCAAGGCTCTCACCAATCGATCATGCACCGAATGATGGCAGAGGATATAGTCCGGCGCAACACAGGTCTGCCCGCAATTCAAAAACTTACCGAACACAATGCGTCTTGCCGCCTGCGGAATATTGGCGGTTTCATCGATAATGCAAGGACTCTTGCCGCCCAATTCCAGTACCGCCGGAGTCAGCGTTTCCGCCGCATGGCGCAGAACCTCCTTGCCAACCGCTTGACTGCCGGTAAAGAAGATCATGTCGAATTTCTGCTCGAGCAAGGCTTGATTCTCCGCTCTGCCGCCCGTCACAACGGCGACATACTCCGGCGGAAAACAGCTGTGCAGCATATCCTGTATGGCTTCTGCGGTGTTCGGCGCATAGGCACTGGGTTTGAGGACCACCGTATTGCCTGCCGCAATTGCGTCGGCAAGCGGCTCGATGCCCAGCAGAAACGGATAATTCCATGGGCTGAGAATCAGCGTATTCCCATACGGACAAGCCATCTCATAACCCTTGGATGGAAACTGCGCAATCGACGTCAGCAGCCTGCGCTTTGCCGCAAAGTGCTTTGTATGCCGCAGCAGGTAGCGCAGTTCCGTATACACCATGCCAATCTCGCACAGATAACTCTCGTATGCCGATTTGCCCAAATCCGCTTGCAGAGCAGCCTGAATCTGCTCCTCCCATTGCTCCGCCGCATGATACAGTCGGCGCAGCATTTCCAATCGAAATGCAATCGGCAAGGTTGCACCGCTATGGAAATAGTCCCGTTGTTTTTCCAGAATTTCCGTAATTTCCATGATATCCCCCTTTCCGCATCCAGGATACGATTACAACTCAAGTGCCATCAGAATCGCCGCTTCGGGCGGATCTTCGTAATACCGCTGCCGATAGCCGTTCTGCACAAAACCCAATGCCGCATACAATTGCTGTGCCGCAGCATTGCTCTCCCGTACTTCGAGATAGCAAACGGAGATGCGGTCCCCCATTTGACGCAGAGTTTCTGTCCAGAGTGCCTTAGCAATGCCCTGTCGGCGGTATGCCGGTGCAACCGCCAACGAATTGATCGTCAGTTCGTTCAGCACAATGCCGCAATTGATGAACCCGATCAGTTCGCTGTCCAGCATGGCAGTCAGCGTAAATGCCATCGGGCTGTCCAGTTCCCGAAAGTAAATGTGTTCCGACCACGGCGTAGTGAAGCAAATTTTTGCCAATGCCGCTACCGCCGATACAGTTTCCTCCGTCATCAGAACAAGCTCAACCCTTGGCATCATACCAGCTCTCCCCCGTCGCAACCTCAACCTCTAACGGTACGCTCAGACGATATGCCGCTTCCATCTCCGCCTTCAAGATATTCGCTGCCGCTTCGGCATCTGCCTGCGGTGCTTCGACAATCAGTTCGTCATGAATCTGCAAAATCAGCTTCGCAGACGGCAATTCCTCTCGCAATCTGCGCCATACTCTTACCATCGCCGCCTTCATGATATCCGCAGCCGTACCCTGCACCGGTGTGTTCATCGCAATGCGCTTGCCCGCAGCCTGTACCACCTTATTGCTCGCTTTCAGCTCCGGCACATAACGCTTTCTGCCAAACAGCGTGGTGACATAGCCCATTTCCTTCGCCTGCGCAACCGTGTCCTTCATGAACCATTCTACATTCGGGAATGAGTGCAGATAATCCTTGATATACCGATCTGCCTGTGTCACCGTCACACCGATATCCTTCGACAAAGAGAATGCGCTGATGCCGTACAGGATACCGAAATTGACCGCCTTTGCCGCACTGCGCATTTCCTTGGTAATCATCTCCTCCGGCAAGCCGAATACCTGCGCTGCGGTCATGCGGTGAATATCACGCTGTTCGACAAAGCTCTGCTGCATATTCGCATCCCCACAGAGATGCGCCACCAGTCGCAATTCGATTTGGCTGTAATCCGCATCGACCAATGTTTTCCCTTCGGCGGCGATGAAAAATTTCCGCATCTCTCTGCCCAATGGTGTGCGCACAGGAATATTCTGGAGGTTCGGTTCTGTGGAAGAAAGTCGTCCGGTTCTCGTTTCGGTCTGGCGGTAACAGGTATGGATTCTGCCATCGGGTGCAACCGCCTTCGTCAAGCCTTCGACATAGGTCGAGTTGAGCTTCGTCAACTGGCGGTATTGCAATACCTGCTCGACCACCGGATGCCGATGCCGCAAGCCTTCCAGTACCTCCGCATTCGTTGACCAGCCGGTTTTGGTTTTCTTACCGGCAGGCAGTCCCAATTCCTCAAACAATACCACACCCAATTGCTTTGGCGACAGGATATTAAAGGTATGCCCGACCTGATTGTAAATATCCTGCTCGACCTCGGCAATGCGCTCAGACAGCATTTGCCCAAAGGACGCAACACCCTGCGCATCGACCCGTACACCGATGATTTCCATATCGGCAAGCACCTCAACCAATGGCAGCTCAATCGCATCGAGCAGCTGCCGCATACCCTGTGCATCGATCTCCTGCTCCAAACGCTCTGCCAATTGCGGCAATGCAGCAATCGCCGCATAGTCCCCCAATGCCGTATCCTCCCCAATCTGCATCTCCGCACAGGAACGGCTCAAGCTGTATTCCGGTATCGATGGGTTCAGCAGATACGCATCGATCAAAGCATCGACCTGTAAATGATGTAGCGTATCCCCTGCCGCCATGCAGTGCCGATACACCGGTTTGGCATCCCATGTGATTTTCGGCACATCCGATGTGAAAAATCGATCGATCCACGCAGGATTCGTCACCCGATACAGCATCGTATCATCTGCCAGATAGAGCAGATTGTCCTGATACAAAAACGCAACCGCCGTTTGCTTGCTGCAGAGCGTTTCCAAGCCCGTTTCATCCAATGTACCAACGGTATATGCAATCGCTTGCACGGATTCTGCCGTTGCTTCGGTTATGGCAGCAGGCGTAAGCTCCAAACGCTCCATCAGACGATATAACTCCAAATCGGTCAATATCGCCGACAGTTTCTCCGTATCCTGTGCTTTGGGCAGATATGCCGTCAACTCCTGCTCGATAGGCGCATCTGTCACAATCGTAGCAAGCCACTTGCTCTCCTTTGCAGCCGCTTCTCCTGCCTCCAATTTTCGCCGTTCCGATGGGGTCAGCGTTGCAGTCGGCAGTGCCGCATACAATGCCTCAATCGTATCGTATGCTCGCACAAATTTCAACGCCGTTTTCTCACCGATACCCGGCACACCGGAGATATTGTCAGAGCTGTCGCCCATCAATGCTTTCAGGTCAATCAGGCGAATCGGTGCAAAGCCGTATTCCTCTGTAAATTTTGCGGTATCATACTGCAGCGTTTCCCGATTCGTTGCCAATCGCACGGTGACATGCTCGTTGATCAGCTGCAAATTATCCCGATCCCCCGTCAGCAAGACGCAATCCGCTGCATGCTCCGTACACAGCCTTGCCAGCGTGCCGAGAATGTCATCTGCTTCCCAACCTTCTGCAGTCACAACGGCATAACCCATCGCACGCAAAATCTCCTGCGTCAACGGGAGCTGCATCGCCAATTCCTCCGGCATGCCCTTACGGTTTGCCTTGTAGGTCGCAACAGTCTTATGCCGGAAGGTCGGTGCTTTCAGGTCAAACGCAAACGCAACCGCATCCGGCTGCTCCTCGCTCAACGCTTTCAGTACGATATTGAAAAATCCGAAAATCGCATTCGTAAATACGCCCTTGTGATTCGACAACGGCTTCACACCATAAAATGCACGGTTCAAGATGCTGTTGCCGTCAATGCCCAATACTTTCATATTTTGTCCTCCATGATTACCCCGGTCGGCGGCAGAGCATAGTAAATCCCGCCTGCCTTCGGTTCTATCCCACGCAGCGCAAACAGCTGCGATACCGTTACAAAGCGATAGCCTGCCGCAAGCCACATCGGAATCCGTTCTTCCAATGCCGCTACCGTCGACGTGTTCCAGCCATGCGTCAGGATAATATCGCCGTCCTTCGCCTGACCGAGCCGTTCGAGCGACTGCTCCTTGTTCTCGCCTTCGTTGCAGGACGAAAGAATCAGCGGTGCATCCACCATACTACAAAGCTGTGCATCATAAGCATAGTACGGCGGCCGAATCAAACGAATTTTTTCCCGTGGCACATAGGCAGATATGGCATCGGCATTCCGTTTCAGTTCCTGCCGTGCTTCCGATTCGCTGCATTCGGTCAAATTGCGATGGGTATACGAATGGTTGCCCAATTCACAGCCCATTTGTACCAATGCGTTCGGCTGTTCGGGGTACTTTGCAATATTGTCGCCAACCAGAAAGCAGGTCGCCACAATGCCAAATCGCCGCATCAGCGATAAATATCGATCCGTGCTTTCGCCATCGGGCAGATCGTCAATCGTCCATGCCAGCAATGGTTGTTCCGTTTGGTTGTTCATAAAATGCTCCTTATTTTGTACGTTTGCCTTTATTGTACCATAATTCCTACCATCCGTCAAGGGCAGCTACCGACAATTCTATCCTATACTTCCCTGAAAACAGCACAAACACACACACCATATGTACAAAATTGCATTTACAAATGCTTGAAAATATGGTATCTTTATATTGTACAGTTTTGCTGTGCCACACATATGAGAAATAGGGGGAAATCATCATGAAACGAAAGCTCTATGCGCTGTCCCTGGCTGCCGCTGTGGCAAGTGCAGCCATTGCCATTCCGCAGACGGTCAAACAAGCACCGACTGCATCTGCCATCTCCATCTCCGATCTGCCGAGCGAATACCAATATGCTGCCAATTGGATCTGGGAAAACCGTATTTCCAACGAGGACTCCACCGGTTCAAAATCCAAGCGTTACAACGTCCTCTTTGACCAGATCATCGCTGGCAAGGGTACGCTGAACTATGTCGTGCGCTGGCATTCCTATAAAACCATCACTCTTGCACAACGAGAAGGTTTGGAACGACTCGTCGAGGATACCGTCAACGAATGGACCGACTGGCTCGTTGGCTATGAGAACTGGCCCTATGACCATGTTGATGTCAACATCGTCGGCTGGGCAGTTCTGGACAAAAGTCTTTTGCTCGATTTGCAGTCCGATGAGGTCGTTTGGGACAACATCCATACCGCCTATGACAGCACCTATGATACCCCCAACGGATACGAAACCATCCCGACAACATTGCCCAATGCGCCCGATGAGCTTTGGAGTTTCAACTACTTCTCCGACCGCAATCATGTTTATCCGGGGACTCGGTTTGATATGTACCTCTGGTGTACGCAGGGCTTCCCGTCCATCGGCGGCTGTGGCGGTGACTGGGGACAGCGACTCTCCGATGACGCCTACCTTGCGATGGCAGATGGCACCGGCGCACCCCATGTGCATGTACACGAGCTCGGCCACGGCTTCGGTATGACCGATTTCTACGGCGGTGAGGGAGAATCCGATGGATTCCCGCCAGGCGGCTTCCCCGGCAATGGTACGTCTATCATGATGGCAGGCTCTTCCTCTGAAATCACCGATTTCGATGGCTGGATGCTCCGCTATATGTGGACAAAGCTCGCTGCCGAAGAGGGCAGATTCGATCTCGCCAATGCGATTGATCCGTCTGTCTCCACCGAACCGGCAACTACCACCTCCACGACCACTACAACCGCACCGATCATCATTGATCCGAATACCGGTGCTGCCCTGCCCGTTTCCTATAACAGCGCTAACGACTACTGGGTCGTGCAGACCAATGGGGCAACCGAATTGACCATTCAGGCAGCCGGTCTGCCCTATGCGGCCTTGAGCGGTGCGTATGGCTACTGGAATAACGCCACCTCCGAATGGATACAGACAGACTATTCCTTCCCCGACAGCCTTGGCGATTCCGGCATCGATGCCTTTGCCATTTCGCTGCCGATCGAGGCCGGTGCTGCCGAGGTACAGATTCAGGTTTACTACTACGCACAGTGGGATAATACCGCAAATGACATGGTCGATCAGGATCCCTCCGGCTTGCAGTTTACCGCCTATGGCAACGCCCCTGCCGTCACTACAACCACAACTACCACAGTCCCGATAATAACAACAACTACTACTTCCACAACGACTGCTCCGCAAGCAGAGCTGCTGATGGGCGATGTCGATTGCAATGGTGTTGTCAATGTCTCAGATGCCGTGCTGCTGTGCCGCTATCTGGCAGAAGATACAAATATTTCCGTTTCCGCACTTGGGCTGCAACAAGCAGATTGCGATGGTTCGAATACGCTCACTTCGGATGACAGCATGCGGTTGCTCCGCATCATCGCAAAGACCTGAGCCCAAATTACACACGCTCCTTTTCAACGGATGCGTCTATGCCAAAACTTTATGTGGCGCATTTCCGTCTTTCCCTATGCGGTTTTGTTTGTGCTTCCGGTGTATATTCTCGACGAAAGGCAGAGGCAGCCTCTTTGGGACTGCCTCTGCTTGATGTGTCTTATCACGGAAGTATTCCACCAGCGGCAACCCTGTCTGTGCCACACGCCTCCTTAACCCCGGCGGTTCGTCCGTCTGTCCGAATACCAATTCAGCACCGTTTTGCCGACACCTGCACCGCCAAACAAGCCAATCTTACCACCCTTCACGCCGTTCTCGAACTCGACCATTCCCCGTACATGACCTTTCCAAATCCGTATACATTGACGCTACCGTCATTGAAGGCAATAATACTTCAGGATTCACTGACTTGCATTTTCGCTTCAAAGTCGGTGATTCCGCTTTTCAGAGCCCGGCTTAAAACATACTACGCTCAAATCGAAAATGACGGTGGCGCGATTTCCTCCAAGCTGAACAAGCGGCTTTTCAACTTTTTTCGCCATGGTCAATGCCATGACATTTTTTTCTGTACAAATAAAACGCCGCAGAACTGACCCTTGCAGTCCCACGGCGTTTCCGCTTTTCTTTCACACATCAACCAAACGGAGAATAGTCCCACCACGGGAAATTATTCCCCGAATCATCCTGCTGCTGTTGCTGAGAATCATCGGTCGTCTGTTTGTTTTCCTCGAGCGTCACCTCGATGGTCATCGTATCGCCGGAACGGTATACATCCAATTTCAGCGTTGCACCGACCTCACTGGTCTGCACCTTCATGACAAGCTGTGAGCTGGATGTAATCGCCTCACCATTCACAGCCGTTACGATATCATTGACCTGCAATCCGGCTTTTGCTGCGGGGGAATCCTCTGTCACCGCCTTGATGATTGCACCCTCCGGCAGACCATAACCCGTCAGCTCCGACGATACATCCGTCACTGAGATGCCCAGATACGGCTTCACCACATAGCCATTCTCGATAATACTTTCGACCAGCGTCATGGCATGGTCAATCGGAATCGCAAAACCGATATTGTCGATCGATGCCTCAGAACTGGAATTGCTCGAGTATTTTGCATTCGTAATGCCAACGACTTCGCCCTTCATGTTGAACAGCGCACCGCCCGAGTTACCCGAGTTGATGGCACAGTCTGTCTGGATCAGGTTCATCGTTCCGGTTGTAAATGTCACCTCTCGATCAAGGGCACTCACAACGCCCTTCGTCAACGAAAATGTCAGCTCACCAAGCGGGTTGCCGATCGCAATGACCTCTTCACCAACCATCAAGTCATCGGAACTGCCCAGTGTGACCGGCTGCAAGTTCTCCGCTTCAATCTGCAATACCGCAATATCATTGCTCTTGTCGCCACCGACCAGCTTCGCCTCGTAGGTCGTACCATCATAAGCCGTGACCGAGATTTTCGACGCATCTTCGATAACATGATAGTTCGTCAAGATATAGCCGTCCGTATTCAGGATAAAGCCGGAACCGGACGCTGCCGCCATCGTCTGGTAGCCAAAGTAATTCGTTTCAATCTCCGTCTGGATACCAACGGTCGAGTTGACATTTGCTGCATAGACTTCGGCTGCCGTCATCAGCTCGCCATCGTCCCGCACCACCGTCTGTACCGGTGCTTTGGATTCCTCTTGACCGGTCGAGGTTTCCGCATTCGAGTTTCCGGTGTTTTCGGCAGTGCTGCTCTGTTCCTTCGTATCCAGTGCGTGCATACCGGCCACCGTACCCAGTGCGCCAATGCCACCGCCCATCAGGGCACAGCACAACGCAATCGCAATCAGCTTGCCATTACCATTCGATTTCGGTGTTTGTTCCGTACCGGGTTCAATCTCCCATTGCTCTTGATTTTGCATTTTCATTCGCTCCTTTTATATTGTGGATCAGGTCCTTCCCGTTCCGTTGTACCCATTCTACCACCCGATTATGTCTGTCATGTATGGAAATTGGGAAAAATATGTGGGAAATTTTTCACAATATCAGCATAAACAACAAATCCGGAACATTACTGTTCCGGATTGCTTTCACGACGAGAATACTTCCCCGCCGAGATATGGAGCGGATTACGAGGCTCGAACTCGCTACCTCCACCTTGGCAAGGTGGCGCTCTACCAGATGAGCTAAATCCGCATTGATGCCTCCGATCGGAATCGAACCAACGACACGGGGATTTTCAGTCCCCTGCTCTACCAACTGAGCTACAGAGGCATTTAGAATGGCGACCTGGATGGGACTCGAACCCACGACCTCCGCCGTGACAGGGCGGCGTTCTAACCAACTGAACTACCAGGCCATTCACCGTCTTGCCCTCGGAAGTTTTCGTTTTCCCCGGGCGACTTGTTTATTATACACCATTCCTCGGCAAATGTCAAGCCCATTTTTGAAATTTGTCAAGTTTTGTAAAAGCTTTGCGTTCCATGGATTTATATCCGCAACATTTTGTGCATATTGTCAATTCAAGCCGTTTTCACCATTCTTTGCAAACATCTCCAGAATCGCAAGT
Organism: uncultured Clostridia bacterium; assembly: GCA_944388075.1. Taxonomy (GTDB): domain Bacteria; phylum Bacillota; class Clostridia; order Oscillospirales; family Ruminococcaceae; genus Firm-04. Next base: position 18,748 of record CALXHI010000004.1, read on the forward strand.
CGCAGTGCCGCACAATCCGACGACCGCAAATCCGGATCCTGTTCCAACAATTGTCCTGCCGCCGCCTGCGTTTCTTTCACCAGTGGCATATCATTGCAAAGTGCTGCCTGCATCATCGGCGGCATACCATGCTGTGCCGAGCCGAAAAAGTCACCCGGTCCTCTGCGCTTGAGGTCTGCCTCGGCAATTTCAAAGCCATTGGTTGTACGGCAAAGCTCTCGCAAACGGTCTTTTGATTCTTCATTCGTACTGTCGGTGACGAGAATGCAATGGCTCTGCTGTGTCCCTCTGCCAACACGCCCCCGCAATTGATGCAGCTGTGCCATGCCAAATCGTTCGGCATTCTCAATCAGGATGATGGTTGCATTCGGCACATCTACACCGACCTCAACGACTGTTGTACACACCAAAACATCAATCTCATGTGCCTTCATTTGGCGCATGATCCGCTCTTTCTCCTGCGGCTTCATACGGCCGTGCAGCAGTCCGACTCGATATGCCGCAAACGCACCGGTTTGCAGTTCTTTCGCATATTGCTCCGCTGCCTGCACCAGCTCCATCTGCTCGGACTCTTCAATCATCGCACAGACGATGTATGCCTGCTCCCCTGCGTCCAGATGCTGTCGAAGAAAGCCATAGGCATCTTCCCGCTTGCGTCCGGTCACCGCATAGGTGCGAATCGGCAGACGTCCTTTCGGTGCTTCGTCCAGCACGGTAATATCCAAATCGCCATAGAGAATTAATGCCAAAGTGCGGGGAATCGGCGTTGCCGACATGACCAGCTTATGCGGATGACCGCCCTTTTCGGCTAGTGCCCTGCGCTGAGCAACACCGAACCGATGCTGTTCATCGGTAATCACCAGACCGAGCCTTGCAAAGACGGTATCCTTTTGAATGACAGCGTGTGTGCCGACAATCACCATCGCACTGCCGTCTGCGATTTGACTGCGGATTTGACGCTTTTCCTTGGCAGTCAGCGAACCGTTCAGCAGTACCGGCTGAATCCCGATGGACTGTAAAAATGCGGTCAGCGTATGGAAATGCTGCTGTGCAAGAATTTCGGTCGGTGCCATCAGCACGCTCTGACAGCCGTTGCGTACCGCATACACAATCGCCGCTGCCGCTACCACCGTCTTACCGCTGCCGACATCGCCTTGCAGCAAACGATTCATCGGCACTGCACCACATAAATCCTTCTCGATATCGGCAATCGCACGCTGCTGTGCACCGGTCAGAGCAAAGGGCAATGCCGCAATAAAATCGTCCAGCGATACATTCGGCTGCATCGCATATGCCGTCTTAACCTGCATCCGAGCGCGCAGCATGGTTGTGCCGACCTGATATTTCAACAGTTCCTCGAACGCAAGCCGCCGTCTGGCACGCTGCATGTCCGCTTGTGATTTCGGGAAATGTATCTGCCGCATTGCCTCGCAAAGTGTCATGAGATCGTACTGTTCCATCACCCATGGCGGCAATGTTTCCATCGAATCCTCCAGCAGCTGTAATGCTGATCGCACATTCGTTCGCATCATCGCAGAAGTCAAACCGGTGGTCTGTGGGTAAATCGGCAACAGCAGCACAGCTCTCCCATCATCTGCCTGCACCTGCGGCGACGACATCTCCTTGCGCAGCATGCCGCCCGTGACCTTACCGTAAACATAGTACCGCTGCCCGACCTGCATACTGCGATAGGTGTAGGGCGTATTGAAAAAGGTCAACACCAATGCCTGCTCGTCATCACAGAGGACAACCTTATATAAGGTCAAACCGCCTCGAATGCGCTGTTCGGGCAGCTTTTCGACCACTTCGCCGTAAATCGCACACGGCTCACCGATTGGCGCATCGGCAATGCATACCGTCTGAGTAAAGTCGAGATAGGTACGTGGCATATGGTTCAGCAAATCCCATGCCGTATCGATGCCCATTTTATGATAGTGTGCCGCACGCTTTTCTCCGACGCCCGGCAGCAAATCTATCTTGTTGTAAAGTGTTGTCATACTGCTCCTGCCTCCAGAATGCCGCCGCCCAAGACCCTGTCGCCATCATACAGCACAGCCGATTGTCCCGGCGTTACGGCTCGTTGCGGTATATCAAACGCCAACGCAGCTCGATTGCCCTCCAATTTCCGTACCGTCACCGGTGATTCGGATTTGCTGTACCGAATCTTCGCCATGGCGGTGAATGTTTCCGGCAAATCACAGAGCCAGCAGCATTCCCGTATTACGGCATTTCGGGCAAAGAGCGCATCAGATGCTCCGACCGTTACCGTATTCGCAGCAGCGTCCTTGGCGATGACGTAAATCGGCTTGCCGCAAGCAATCCCTAAGCCTTTCCGCTGTCCGATGGTATACCGCCATTGTCCGTCATGCGTACCGACTACCGTACCGTCCGGCATTTGAAATACCCCCGCCTTGGCGGTCATGCCATGCGCACGCTCCAGATATGCCGCATAATCCCCATCGGGAAGAAAGCAAATATCCATGCTGTCCTTCGGGATTTTGGGGTACAATGCCTGCGCTTCGGCAAGGGCAATGCTCTCGGTTTTCGTACTGTCACCCAAAGGAAACAGCGTCATCTGCCGCTGTGCTTCGGTCAAGCGGTAGAGCATATAGCTTTGGTCTTTGTCCCGATCGGCAGCGCGATAGAGCTGTCCGTCTTTCATGCGTGCATAATGTCCCGTAGCGATGGCATCATATCCGAGAGCCTGCATGGTTTCATACAGCACAGCAAATTTCACGGTCGGGTTGCAAAGAATACAGGGATTCGGCGTTTCCCCTGCCGCATAGCGTGCTGCAAAATCCGACTGCACAATCGCCGCAAAGCGTTCCCGACAGTCAATGACACGATGGGAAATCCCCAAACCTTCCGCAAGTGCTGCCGCCTTTTCCACTTCCGCTGCGCCGATTTCATGCATAACCAAGGTCACGCCGCAAACCGTATGGCCTTCCCCTTGCAATCGATAGGCTGCAACGGTCGAATCCACACCGCCGCTCATGCCAAGCAATATCTTCATATCGCACCTCCGATCGTTTTCTACAATAGTATAACATGGACCTTTGCCCTTGTCAAGCCGGAAACACACGCCTTTCCCGTTTTTATCACGATATTTCCCTGTATTTTTCCGAAAAATCCCCGAAATCCCCATAAAGCCCTTGACTTTTTCCCTATTTTATGGTATGCTGTTTTTGTTTTGATGTCGCAGTATGCGAACATAAAACATAATTTCAAACGTGAAAGGATGGTTTCCTCATGCAAGAACTCATGGATCTTTTCAGCAACGTCTTTGAGCTCAACTGGCAAATGGTCGTCATGTGGATCATTGGCGGCATTCTCATCTACCTTGCCATCAAGAAAGACATGGAACCCACGCTCTTGCTCCCGATGGGCTTTGGCGCAATTCTCGTCAACCTGCCGTTCTCCGGCGCAATCACGCAGGGAAAAGAAGAAGGTGCGCTCAGCGTCCTCTATGAAGCCGGTATCGCCAACGAGCTGTTTCCGCTCATTCTCTTTATTGGTATCGGTGCAATGATCGACTTCGGTCCGCTGCTCTCAAACCCCATTCTCATGCTCTTCGGTGCCGCTGCACAGTTTGGTATCTTCTTTACCCTCTGTCTGGCATCCATGTTCTTTGACATCACCGACGCTGCCGCTATCTCCATTATCGGTGCAGCGGACGGTCCGACTGCGATTGTCGTTGCCAACAAGCTCAAATCCCAGTATATCGGTGCAATCATGGTCGCTGCCTATTCGTATATGGCACTCGTGCCGATGATTCAGCCGCCCGTCATCAAACTGCTGACCACCAAGAAGGAACGCCGTATCCGCATGGCATACACCCAGCGTCCCGTTTCCAAGACCACTCGCATTCTCTTTCCGATCATCATTACCATCCTTGCCGGTTTGATTGCACCTGCATCGGTTTCACTGATTGGTTTCCTGATGTTCGGCAACCTCATCCGTGAGTGCGGCGTCTTGAACAGCCTTTCCGAAACCGCTCAGAAAGTCCTCGCAAACCTCATTACCATCTTCCTCGGTATCACCGTTGCCAGCCAGATGGTCGCTGAAAAATTCCTCGCAGCCGAAACTTTGCTGATTCTCGGTCTGGGTCTGTTCGCCTTCATCTTCGATACGGCAGGCGGCGTACTGTTTGCAAAGTTCCTCAATCTCTTCCTCAAGGAAAAAATCAACCCCGTTATCGGTGCAGCCGGTATTTCCGCTTTCCCGATGGCAGGCCGTGTTGCACATAAGATCGTCCAGAAGGAAGACCCCACCAACTTCGTCCTCATGCAGGCAACCGGTGTCAACGTTTCCGGTCAGATCGCTTCCGTTATCGCCGGTGGTCTGATTCTCAACTTCTTCTTGTGATAAGGAGGGATTCTCATGCTTTCTGCATTTGCTGCTTTTGATCCGTACCAGTTCGTCGCAAACCTCAAGTACATGGGACTTGGTATGCTGGGCATCTTCATTGTCATTTGCGTTGTAATTCTCATCACATACTTCCTCAACAAGGTAACTAGCCCGAAGTCTGACGACAAATAAGCCTGCCTATGCCTGATACACAACTGCATGATAACCGCCTCGAATCGAAACTGCCTGACACCGACGAATTGTCCGTTTCGGCAGATTCTGCACTCGATCCCGATTTCGTTCCCTTTGCGGTACTTGTTAAACGCAAACGTCGCATTCGTTTACTGATTGTGCTAACAGTACTCGCTGTCTTGATGACGGGATTCCTGATCATCAATGCACAATGCAATCTCTATGACCGCACCATGCGAAATCTCGATTTCGACTACCGCAGCGGCGAAACAATCAACGAAGAAACGATAACTGATACCGGTGATCGTGCTGCCACATTGGCTGCGCAACTTGATGGAAAATCCATCCGCTGTGAAGCGGCTTGCTATACCTTCACGACAGACGGCTTTCTGCTCAATGGCGTGGAATGCGTTGACATGCAATCTGCAAACGGCAGCAGTTCCTATACCGTTCGCACGGGTGTACAGGACTGGCTGTTTACCCACACCGAGCAGTACACAGAAATGCAGCCGGATTTGCAGCTTTGCTTCTTTGCGGTTGCGGATACGCAGGACACCACAGCGATGCTGTACTCTGCCTATCAGACCGTAGTCGGATCGGATCACTTGACCTGTGAAGTTTGGCTGTGCAGTGAGATTGCGGCGCAAACCTACTATACCTGCTATCGCTATTATGACAGCACCCAGTTAGTCGGCGTACGCATCTTATGCAACAATGATGACCTGATACGTGTCTATGACATCCAAAGCATCACGTACTAAATCAAAGGGCATTGGAATGAAACCTGCCATTCCAATGCCCTTTTCTATGTACAGCGTATGCGATGGACTTATGTCTCTTCCAGATATTCTGCCGGCACAGCCTTTGTCAACCATACGCCGTTTTCCGAAATCCAAAATTGGTAGCCCTGCCGGAACATTTCTCCTGCACACACACGGAAAATGTAGGGCTGGCCATGCCTGCTGCCTACATTCATAGCCGTTTCCACATCCCTTGACAGATGCACATACAAACGAGATTGTGGTTTTAGCCCTTCGGTTCGGATGGATGCTACGTATTTTTTCCCCGTGCCGTGATAGAGCATTTCGGGTGGCTCTGCCGTTTTCAGTTCCACATCTACCGGAATGGAATGCCCCTGATTGGCACGGATCTTTGTCCTATCTTCATTAAAGCTGTATCGCTGTTTGTGATCTGTTCTCACGATTTCTTCCAGCATGGAGCGATCAAGCCGATACTTTCCGGTGGCATTGATACCGCTGATCAGTTCCGCTGCATCTGCCCAGCCATGCGCATCCAAAGTAATTCCGATTATCTCCGGCTTATGGCGAAGAATCCGACTGATGAATACACTTGTCTTTTTCATATGCTCACACTCCTTTTCGGTATTTTGATTATATCACATTCATTGCCGAATGTCAAGAATACAGCTTCTGTCATGCAGCCGAAAGCATTTGACAAGTCCTTGAAGTTATGCTATACTATATATGAAAAGGCAACACCCTGCCAAGCCATTGGAAAACATTGCCAAATTACAGACGGGAGGCACATTTATGCCCGAGCCAATCATATCGAAGATAGAAGCGTTACGAAATGCGATAGAATCCGTTGTTGTCGGGGCTGACGAAACGGTACGCCTGCTGACGGTTGCCGCACTGTGCGGCGGTCACATTCTGCTCGAGGATTTACCCGGTTCCGGAAAAACCACGCTCGTCAAAGCGTTTGCGAAGGCGTCCGGATGCCAATACAGTCGCATTCAGGGTACGCCCGATTTGATGCCTGCCGATCTGACCGGATTTACCGTGCTGCAGCAAACACCGGACGGCAAGCGAACAATGGAATTTCGGAAAGGCCCTGTTTTCACACAAATTCTCCTTGCGGACGAAATCAACCGCATGGCACCTCGAACACAGTCGGGCCTACTCGAATGTATGGCAGAAGGACAGGTCACCTGTGATGGTGTCTGCCATCCGCTGCCGAACCCATTCCTCGTCATTGCAACGCAGAATCCCATCGAACTAAACGGTACATTTCCGCTTCCCGAGGCACAGCTTGACCGTTTCTTCATGCGTCTGTCCATGGGAACTCCAACCCGAGAACAGGAAATCGCAATCCTGCAAAGCCGCCAAACCGCCAATCCGCTCGATGCACTGAAACCCGTTTGGTCTGCACAGGAACTGTATACGGCACAAGCTGCAGTGCGGCAGGTGCGTATGGCCGATGAGGTGATGCAGTATCTGCTGGATTTGGTCGATGCCACACGGCGGCATCCGCAGGTGCGTTACGGTCTGAGTACCCGTGCCGCCCTCGCACTCCGCCTTGCCGCACAGGGCTATGCGCTGACAGCCGGTCGGGACTTTGTCGAACCCGATGACGTCAAAGCGGTTATGCCGGCGGTCTGTGCCCATCGTCTGACGCTCAGCGGTGCACTGCTCGCCAATGATCGTTCCGCAGAAGCGTTGATTGCAGAGCTATTGCGAACTGTTGAGGTGCGCAAATAATGCCGCTGCTGATTTTACTGCTGCTATTTGCCGGGATATTTTTTCTCTCGCAATGGCTCATTCGGCATCGTGCGGCGCACACCATCAGCTATCACATTGCCTTTTCCCAAGACGAAGCCACCGCAGGCGATACCGTCACATTGACCGAAACCATTCGCAGCCACACTTGGATTCCGATTCCTTGGGTCAAAGCCGAATTGACCACACATGCCGCCTTGCAGTTTTCGGAGGCATTTTCCTCGGTGAGTGAGGAAACCCGCTTCTTGTCAAGCTTTTTCTATCTGCCACCCTATCGTCAAATTGAACGGCGTTGGCGTGTGACCTGCACACAGCGTGGTATGTTTCGAATCGATCATGCAATTTTAGTGATATCGGATGTATTCGGGACATTGGAGCATTCGATTGCTATGCCCGATGCCCATGCCGAGATTCGGGTGCTGCCCGATGTGCTCAAGAATATACCGGAACTGCCGACACCCTTGGCGCATTTTGGCGAACGGCTTCGGAAGCTGTGTGTGATCCCCGACCGGACAGCATTCCTCGATGCAAGACCGTATCGGCAAGGCGATTCCCTGCGAGATGTGGCATGGACGATGAGTGCCCGTACCGAGCAGCTGATGGTGAAATGCTATCCCGATACGGCCGCAGAACATGTGACTGTTTTGCTTTGCATGGAAACTCGGCAAACCGATCGGGATTGCGTCAGTGACAAGGCTGCACTCGAGCAGGCGATTCGGATTTGCAGCACATGCTTTGCGGCAGCTGCGGCAGAACAAATACCGATTCGATTCGCTGCGAATACGGAAATTACAGATATGCCCTGCGTGACAGCGATTGGCTGTGGGACAGCACATGCAACAGCCTTGCGGCGAACACTGGCGGCGATTCCATATCGAATCACATTGCCGTTTGGTACATTCTTGCGGAAGGATATGCGAACCGACAGCGGCGCACAGGTCATCGTCACGGCATATGTGAGTGCAGCACTGCGGCAATATGCAGCCGAGCATCCGAATGTCATGATTCTATCCTGTCGGGAGTGGAACAAATGAAGCTCTGTGTCAACCATATGATAGGGATTGACAAAAAACATAGTATCTATTATACTGTTGATATATTTTGCAAAATAATAAAATTTGAATGGAGGAAGCGCTATGAAAGTCTGTAACCGATGCACTGCTGAAATCAAGGATTGCGCAGCCTTTTGCCCAAATTGTGGAACACCCTGTACCCCTGAAACTACGACACCTTTGCCCAATATCCCACCGCAGTATGGTGCGCAACCGCCTTGCGGTTACCCCCGGTACGGCACACAACAGAACTATGGCTATGCACCATATGGCGCACAACCGCCCTACACTGCAGAGGCCTTTGATCCGACGGATATCCAAAGCAACAAACTTCATGCGGTGCTTGCGTATCTCGGCATTCTCGTATTGGTGCCACTGCTTGCCGCTAAGCATTCGCCCTTTGCACGTTACCATACCAATCAGGGCCTTGTGTTGCTCATTGTCAATACCGTGCTGAGGGTTTTGTTGCAGATTGCTGCGTTTTTCACCGGATTTCTGTCGTCTGAACCTGTGTTTTCCCTTTTGTTGGGATTCTTGAGCTGGGCACTCGTAATCGGTATCAACGTATTAATGATTCTCGGCGTTGTCCATGCAGCAACCGGTGCGGTAAAGCCCCTGCCGCTGATTGGCTCGATTCAACTGCTCAAATAAGCAAAAACATTTTGTTTTAGGCTTGACAAAAGGCATTTGTTATGCTATAATATTGACAAGAGTCGAATTCTGCGACTTGATATTTCATATGCAATCAAAAGGAGGAACTCCAATGGCTTTTTGCAGCAATTGCGGTACACCAACCCCTGAAAATGCAAATGTGTGTCCGAACTGTGGCGCACCGCTCGCCACAGCACCAAATCAATCCTACACACAATCTTCCGTGTCACAACCGGGTGCATCGTCGCTCAACCTTACCGAAACGCTCCAATCGCTGAATCAGACAGAAGATACCACCGCCGACTACGATTCGATGGATATTCAGTCAATAAGGTCATGGCTGTGCTGGCATATCTCAGCATTCTTGTCTTGGTGCCGATTTTCGCTGCAAAGGAGTCTCGTTTCGCTCGCTTCCATGCCAATCAGGGGCTTATCCTGTTGTTGATCTCTGCCGGATATGAAATTATAACAGAACTCATCGGTTCTATCCTAATGGCAATTTTCAGCATAGCCGTTGTTGTTACATGGATTTTCAATCTGATTTCACTGGTATTCGCAGTGCTTGCTGTTATTGGTATCATCAACGCTGCAAACGGTCGTGCAAAGGAGCTGCCCGTGATCGGCAAGTTCCAAATTCTCAAGTGATCCATATTGCATACATAGGTAAAGGGCATTCCGTTTTGGAATGCCCTTCGTTTTATTCTGCCAGATATACCGCAATCCGCTCTTTGAGCAGCTCATAGCGCAATCGCTTTTCCTCCTTGGCGAAATGCACCGCTCGGCTTTGCGCGGGAGTTTGTTCGTAGACCAAGGTCTTTGCACGTTCCCCGAACTGTTCGCTCGTCAGGTCAAACAGATTCTCTCCCACCACATTATAGCAATGAAAATTCCCGTCCTCCAGCGGAATGCCGTATACCTGACCGCCGAACAAATCCTGTACCAGAAATGCCGTGATCGAGCACTGACCCTTGGTCGGATTTTCAGGTGACCATTCCTGCCGCAATCTCGGCGCACAGGTTTCCGCACTCCAGCAGTGCAGCAAAATCGCAAACAAATCCTGTACCGATTGCAGCTTCGGATTGCGCAAATCACATGGCTTTGCTGTCGCCGTTTCGATTCCGTAAAAGGTATGTGTCATCATTCTTCCTCCTTATGAAATCATTCTCACCTATTTCTGCCTCATTATTTTGGTCGATAGCAGCAAGACATAAACCCTATCATTTGAAATCCAATGTGGCGTCGTTGGAGACTACCTCGATCCGTTCATACCGAACGCCCTCATCCGTGAGCACTACAGCAGCCAACTGCCCTGCCAACGGATAGAACCGGGTGCATGCGCCTTTGTCATACACACAAGTCGTATCGCCGTCAACAATGCGATACCTGCATCGCTCTTCGCCGACATAGTAAATACCGCTTTCATGCTGTACAGTATCCTGCCCTGTAGAGGGAACTGCGTCAGCACTCCGGTTTCGATGGCATAGAGGAAGAGATGATACGTCCGATATTACAGCACTTTTTCATGGTTTCTGATTGATTGTTCCGGTCATCTTACGGTATGGTACGCAATGTTTTGGTTTTGGATTTGAGTGCCCGAAATCGGTCATAAGCGTTATCGGGATAAGACGAAATCGCTATAAAATATATATGGTTGACATCATTCCATGCGATTTCCGGATTGTCCATTGGGCTCTCCTTCTTGCAAATCGTATCCGAAAAACCGTCATGTCAATATAATCCGCTCCGTCAAATGCCCCTTTGACCAGCTCATGATTGACGTACATCGATATGCGATATTGGCAAGTCGCTTTCCCGCCATACATACACAATGTCGCAGAATCCTCCGGTGTAAATGGTATGATATCTTCCGAACTCTCTCGATAATCTGCCGGCGTATACAGCACATCATTTTTCAGCATTTCCAGATAGGTTTGTGTATTCAATCGGTCACCATCGTACCACCATACACACCAGAATCAACAGCCACGCCTCTCGCTTGATCAAGAGCTTATAGCATTCATATTTCATACACGCCACCTCTTTGTTCCAAGCCATACGGTTGTAAGCGATAGTAGCAGCCATTCACATACGATGATCACCGGCGGCAGCAGAAAGGTAAATACCGGTGTATCTCCCCATCGCAATGCCTGAAAGTCCTCAAAATATCCACCAAAGAACAGCAGTGCCACAGGATTGCAGAAAGCAAATACCGAATCTGCCCAATATACATCTGCCAGAATCAACAGCAAACCGATTGCAAATGTAACCGAAAGCGATATCGTTTCGTTTTTGACCGGAACGGAAACCAGCATACAAATCCCGCCGATGACCAGAAATCCGAGCAGCTTTACCAAAACATTCAGCAGCAGATAACCGCCGACCGTACAGGTTAAGGGTGTGTTGTAAAATTCCGGCAGGGCATACAAAGGCTGAGTCAGCCCATCAATCCGATCTATCCACGCAAAGGCAATGAAATCTTCCAGCAAGAACAGCCCGCTCACAAAACAGATTGCAATCATGCCTGCCAACACCTTGCTCAATGGCAGTCATTCATAATTCTGCGTCAGACGGAGCAAGCCGTCCATTTCGATTTCACGCTCCTTGGCAAAGATCGGTGACAGCAGCGGTAAGACCAGCAACAGGATGAGAAGCGTTGAGAAATCATATTGGAGATATCGCTCCATCCCCTCCATCGCATAATACCCCGAAACAGAACGCCCAACATAGGTATCAGCCATCAGTCGATTTCGATTGACCTGATAGGCATTGTCATTACTTTGGTAGAATGCCACATTTTCTTGTGTCATTTGCGTGTGTTCCGTCATCGTACGCTCGTAGTGATACAGCGATTTCATCTGCGCTTCCACTTCTTCATACAGCATCGCATCAGAAAACAGATATCCGGTAATCGTATCGGATTGATTGTGTTCCGTACTGTAATCACCGCCGGAAATCAGCTGATCCAGCTTTTGCTTGGTCGTGACCACTTGCTCAATGGTTGCGAGATCCCATGATCCTTCGACGGCATCATAGACCGACTGCTTGCCTTCAAACAAGCGATCGTGTTCCCCGTACTGCATTTGGAAATCGCTGACAATCTGTGATAGATTGACCGCCATCAGCAACACCAGCAGAAACAGCAGCAGGCGATTGCGAACGATCTTTTTGAGTTCAAAAGAAAGCATTCGTATCATTCTGCATCACCAAAATAGTACAGGTAGATATCTTCAAGCCGAAGCAGTTCGGAAACCGCAGAGGGATCCGGACGATGACACGCAGGCTGTAAGCACCGTCCACGACAGCCGCATTGGCAATGACATAGCGATCGGTATAGGCTTGCAGCTCCGATTCCTGCACCGACATGCTCCACACCTTGCCGTTCAATTCTGACTGCAAGGTCAATGGCGCTGCCTTTTGCAGCAGCTGCCCCGACTTCAACAGCAGCACCTCTTTGGCAACACATTCGATATCCGAAACAATATGCGTTGCAAGCAGGATAATGCGGTCGCTCGACAGCTTGGAGATGATATTGCGAAACCGCACACGCTCTGTTGGATCAAGACCGGCGGTCGGTTCATTGAGAATCAGGATTTCCAGATCGTTGAGAATCACCCGTGCAATGCCGAGCCGCTGTCGCATACCGCCTGAAAATGCGCCAATTTTTTTCCTTATGCTCGGTCAGATTGACCTGCTTCAAAAGCTGTGTAATGCGTGCCGGTGCGGCTTTGGCATCCAGCCCCTTCATGGCAGCCATATAGCGCAAAAATTCCTCGGCGGTGAAATGCTTATAGAAACAAGGGTACTGCGGCAAATAGCCGAGCAGCTTTCGACACGACCGTCCGCCAACCGGCTTACCATCATACAGCAACAGTACCGGATGTTGCGGAAAGCAGTGCCGTATCGAGTGCCAATACCTTTGGATATTGCTTGCTGATATGCTGCATCTCAAGTTTCATCTTCCGCGCCAAAATATATTTCAAAAATCTTTTAACTATCAATGTTACGCAAATAAACACATTGGGTTTCTTCATCAATGACGAGATACCTGAATCCGCTGTTACTGTCTGCATCTGATTGAAATGTCCAATCAAAGTGTCGGCAGAATGTGCCGGTTTTCGTTTCATAAATCGAACATCGTATAATCAAGCGGTTCTCCTGCGTTGCACTATGCATCAGCGTGCAAATGTACGCACCATTCGGAGAGATATACACAAAGGAATCGGATTCCTTGGAATTCTTCAGCGGAATCCGGCTGACATTCCCCTGCTCCCAGTACAGCACAACGCTCTCCCGTCCGAGAAGATATGCCTCCTCATCATACAGCATCACGCCGGTATTGCAATCCACGGCATCCATGCTGTCATAGCATTCCGTCCACGTCATCTCGCCCGTTTCGGCATTCAGGCTTCCAAAGCATTTCTTTGACCCGATTGTCCCCTCAAAAAACAATTCATCCATATTGGGAAATGCAATCAATTTCCAAATAAAATGCGGCGTTGTATCCGTGATTTCCATGACAGCGACTTGTTCCGGTTCTGTCAGCTGTAAATCAGAACGATAAGACCAGATCGTCACCCTATCGTTCATCAGAAAATACAGTGTCCCATCTGTGCAAAAGGAGTAGGTCACGGAACAATCTCTATCGCTGTCGATGAAACCGGAAAAATCAAGTGTTTGCCCGTCAATCTCGACCGGTTCTGCCGTTTTTGGAGTCATATGATCCCATACACATGGCTCTTTGATGTCGGAAGCACATTTGTGGTATGGCACTTCATAGATCCTCTCTCCGATCTCTACCCGTTCATACGACTCTTGCGTTTCGGAGGATTATGTCCCCGCAGACTGCTCGTTGGCGGTTGTCGTTCCGGTGGCGATTTGTTCTGTCTGCTGTTGGCTTTGCTCTGCACCGGAATCGGATGCACAGAAAAACATCATACAAAGCTGTTTCCTCCATCAAACAAAATCAGATAGACACATTTTACTGTATCGCAAATTCAGCCGCACTCAAAAACCAACTCTACATCGGATTTGCTCTTTTTCAGTAAAAATCAACAAAAAAGATATCTGCTTCTAAAATGATTGCCCGTAAGTTTAAGTGCTTCCCTTCATCGGTAAGCCGTGAATGCAAGCGAAATTCATATGCAAATGATACTGATGCGGCACATCATGCAGATAGGCTCTACAAAAGCGGCGAAAAAACTGCGGCAGGAATGCTTTGAAATCTTTGTCACGCATCATTGACAACCCTACAATATTAATTGAAACAGCACTGCCACACAAAATGAGCGAGTCCCGCTCGAAAGCAGGACTCGCATAGGAATTTAACTACTACCATATCATAATGCAATGGCGTTCAGAATACTCTCCACATCCAGAATGGTAACCGCACCGTCGCCGTTGTGGTCAGCCAGGCTGTAATGGTGGTCAGACATGAACATACCCTTGCCCTCCGTCAGCCAGCGGTGCAGGGTCAGGGCATCGTTGATGGTCAGCGCACCATCACCGGTTACATCACCCGTCAGCGTGGTGTCCGAATCAAAAAATGCCACACACAGATCCATTGTTTTCAATGCTTCTCCCAACTCGGAGTCCGAATCTAGATAAATGGTTTGGGTATGGTTCATCAACTCCATCAAAGTTTCCTCGGTCACATCCACAATCAGTTCGTCATTCTCACCCATATAGTCCGGAATGTAAATGCCAACATAATCGGGATCGATGGCAACAATCATCGCTTTGCTGCCGTAAACCTCATAGGTTACACCGTATTCGGTCATGACCTGATACGCCTCGATGGAGAATGTCATTGCGTAACTTTGTGGATAATCTTGCATATCAACCATCGGGACAATCCATGTGAAGGTCAGAGTTTCGCCCTCTTTCAGCGTAAAGGAATTGAAGCTGCCATCCTTCTGCAATGTGCCGATAAAGGCACCGCTTTCATCATAGACAAGCGAATTGTAATCTCTTACATACAATTCTTCCGTCGTAACATGATAGGTTCCGTCAGCCGGAGCTGTGAAGCTGTAGTGGAACTGCTCTGCCGGATATTCCGGTAGAATTTCAGTTTGTTCGCTCAACGCAAGCTCCAAAACCTCGGTCGGCATCTCATCATAGATTGAGTAGTGATATTCCAGTATACCGTAATAATCCCCGATCCCTTGCAATGTGATCACAGCCTGACCGATTCTTGTGGTATTGGCGGTCGAGCGAATGCGATAGTCCACGCCCTCTGTCAGTTCAGTCACACCGTCCGCTGCCAGTACCTTATAATCGGGAATGGTTTCGTATTCCGTACCGATTGCAATTGCATCTGCACCCTCGACTGTGCAAGCATCGAGCAGCTGATAATCCGAAAGAATATCAAAAGAAATCTCACCGGTCATCTTTGCTCCATTGAATCCGACCGCAAGCACATAACGAGTATCTGCAAGCGTTTCTGCCACCGTATAGGTCTGATCCAAGCCAGACAGCATCGCACACAAATCATAGTTCTCATCGAACACCTGAATCACTACATTCTCATATTGTGCATTCGAGATCAGAAAGCTGCCTTCGCCCGGCTCCCAATAATAGAACACCATGCTGCTCGGCTCACTGATGGTTGCGATATAGCTTCCGGTCGTGATGGGCAGATTCGTTTCATCCGGTTCCGGTACAATTCGGAATGTGCCGCTTGTCAAACCGGTATAGTCATTGATACCGATCACCTCCACATAATATTGACCGGGTGCAATCATATCTTCATAGAGATTGATCTCGTAGTCTTCGCCCTCTGTCAGCACCACACCGTCCAGTGTCACGGTAACCGTAGGCATGAGCGATGCACCGGTATATACCATATCCGGAATCGTAACCTCTGCATCCTCAATCAACTGCAACGTTTTCAGCAGTGAAATCGTATGGCTCTGCGCCATGTCGGCACTCTGCTCAATGTATACATAGTATGTGCCGGCCTTAAGCTCAGCCTGTTCGCCGCCGGACAATCTGTTGACGAGCACGGCATCATCCAGCAGGAACGAAGCTGTCGCAGACACATCCGTGGAAACATACTCGAGCAGGACAGTATCCTTCAGCTCCAGCAGATACAAGGCCTTTGTCGTGTTCTGTGTTACGGTTTCGTCCAATACAAGGTTTGCATTCACAGATGTTTGAGCGCCAACGCCCACCTCTAACGCAATATAACATCCGCCAACATAATTGTTGATACCCTCCAGGAAGATGAATGCCGATTCTCCCGGCGTATCGTCAAAGATCAGCGTCGCAGTATAGTCTTCGCCCTCTACCAACATCGTACCATCGGCGGTTTCCACTTGGTATGTTGGCACAAAGCTATCATCTCTCCACGGCAGATACCAATCATCACAGCTCGCATTGACTTCTTGCATTGAGCTCTTGGTCTGCGTAATATATAACATAAACGCATCTTCACTGCCGGAATAATTCATGCAGCTAACTTCGTAACAGACGCCTTCGGTCAGCTCCGCTTCCAGATAAGCGTAAAGCGAACTGCCATCATCATTTTCATAATATTCGCCTGTTTCTTCCGCATAAATCTTGATCATCGAGTCTGTATCTTGCTCAGTCGGACGCAGTTCCTCATTGACAAATGCAGCCATCTGTTCCTGCGTGTAGCCGGTCATGAAACGATACAGACCGCTTTCCTCAGGTGTAAAGAAATAGGTTTGCGTATCATTTTCTGCCAACGAAACCGTAATCTGCTCATCCGCTGCGATGGAACGCTGAATGTCAAAGGTGGTGACCGCCATCCCGTAGTAGTTCCCAAGACCCACTGCACAGATAACGGCGGTACCGATTCGGTCATTGCTCCAATACGTCAGCATATAATCTGTCGATGCAACCAGCGTTGTGAGCGAATCCGTAATCGTCACATCGGGACAAATCGGTTCAAAGGTATCGGTTGAGCGGAAAAATTGATCTTCGTCCAATATCATGTCGCAGTAAGTGATCTCCAGTCGGTCATATCTCGTGCCGGGCAAAATCGTCAAAGACGAAATCCACTCACCCGTGTTCGCCATATCGGTGCGATCATTGTCTCGATACATCAGGATATGATAGGTCTCGCCGCCATTCAGCGTATAAGACAGCTCTCCGCCATAGGTCATGCCGATAGAGTCGGTCCAATCGCTTCCTTGAATGTTCAGGATGAGCGAACTCTCGTAAGAACTATAACTGATATCCGTATCATCAATAGAGAAATAGTATACGCCATCTGTATCCGGCGTAAATGTGTAACAGTATATCGGTGCATCGGACCAGACCTGTATAAGCGGTTTTTCCATATCCAGTACGCCATCAATCGTCTTTTCGTTCACTGTAACCGTGCGTGTTGCAGTGATGACCGTACCACCGCAATTAGCATCGACCTCATAGGAATAGACACCAGGCACAGCGGTCGAAATCGTAAGAGCTGATGATGTTGCATCCGGCAGGGCTGTGCGTGTACCATCTGCACCAACCTGATACCACTGATAAGTGACATCAAAATCGTATGCCACAGCCTCGAGTGTCACCGGTACATACTGCATGACCTCATAACTGACATCCTGCTCAGCAAAACAGGGAATAGCAAGAAACGGACAGCTCCTCGCATAAGCGATCGTTTTTGCTTCTGAATTCGCAGGAGCGGCAATCTGCATAACATTGATCCATGCATCAGCGTCGCACTCCACCAGCGCCTCACTGAATACGAGTGTGTTTGCGCTGAGAATTGCCATGGAACCAATCGTGGTTACATTTTCAAAATACACACGCTCAACCGCAAACATCATCAGCGAATCCGCCGGCAATTCGGTTAAGGTCGGGAAGTACAGCTCTGTACCTTCCACATAGATCAAAGCACCGTCTCCGATCACCTGCAGCGACGAGAACACTTCTCGTCCGCCAAAACGGAATCCGCAAAGCGCATAATCGCCAAGTTCTGTAATGGCCGAGCAGTCAAAATCATACAGAACAGCATCTCCGTTTCTTGTCATCGGATCTATCATGTCACCCACAGAAACCGGTACAATCGCAAGACTGTATGCACCGACTTTCGTGACCGCAGGTGCGCTGATATAATTCAAATAATAGCATCCCATCAGCACGCCCTCGGGTAACGACGTCATCGAGGACGGGAAGAAAAAGGTGGATGCGCCCGTAGAAGAAAACGCATAACGACCAATCTCTGTAGCCATCGAAGCATCGACAGAATCCGCATACCATAATGCACCACTGAACGCATATTCGCCAATATGGGTCAACTGCGCAAACGGGAACGCATATAGGTTACCACAATTGGCAAAGGCATAATCGCCTACCGTCGTTAGGCCCGAACCCCTCACATAGCTGACTTCGCTGTTCGCAAAGGCCGAATTGGCAATGGTCGTCACGCTATCGGGCAAATAGATGGTATCAATCGATGTGTTTCCGCGGAATGCGTTCTCGCCAACAGTGATAAAGCTTTCATCCGTCAGATCAAGCGTCGACTGTACACCGTTATACTTGACGAGCACACCATTTTCAATGACAACAGCACCTTCTACGTCGATACCGTCGATCGTGTACAATGCTGTCAGCTCTGTACTGATCGTATCGCCATCTGTCGCAATCGCACGCAGATAGGCAGATTGCGTAAAGGTCAGTGGCTCCGTATAAAGCAGACCGGTTTCCGGTGTCGGCACAGTGTTGTCCAGCGTATAGTAAATGCTTGCACCCTCGGTTTCGGTCGACAGACTGACCGTGACCGACCCATCATACTGACCGCCCGGTTCCGATGCCGTCGGCGTTTTGCATCTGTCCGGATCCATGGCAACCTCCAAATCAATCATGCCATGACCATAGACATCGTCAAAGCCCGGTTCGCCCAGATCCTGACAGCTTTGTACAAGCTTCTCGTACAGCGCATCAAAGGTCAAGGTCGGATCGACACTGAGTAGGTTCGCACAGGCTGCCGCTACAAACGGTGTTGCCATACTCGTACCGCTCATTTCCACCAAAGCATTTGGTTCGGTGATATCACAGCTCTGAATATCCACACCCGGTGCAGCAAAGTCAATGTGTTCACCGTAGTTCGTGAAATCCGCAGGCAACATCCACTCATCAACCGCTGCCACACTGATTACGCATGGATTGTTCGCCGGTGTTGAATATGCCGTATCCATCGACTCATTGCCGGCGGCAACACACAGCTTGATGTCCGCTTCTACCAGCATTTCTGCTGCCTCGTCCATCAGCGGATCTTCACCCAGACCGCCAAGACTCATGTTCGCAACGTCAACGCCCTGTTCGAGCGCATACATCATGCCGCAGTAGATTTCCAAAGACGTTCCATACCCATCATCTGCATCCAAAACCTGAATCGGCAGAATCTTGACATTATCCGGCGTCGAAGAGGCGATAATGCCGGCACAATGCGAGCCATGTCCATGCTGATCATCGGGAATCCCGTCATCTGCTTCGGAAAAGCTCCTGCCGCCCTCCGAAATACGACCTTGCAGCCACGCATGCTCATAGTAGATACCGGTATCGAGAACGGCAACCGTGATCTCCGGCAGTGTTTCCTGATTTTCTGTCAGCCAATCACAGTATGTGTCCGCACCCATGGCATCCACACCCCATGATTTTTCTTCCGCAGGAATCGTGGTGACAGAGCCATTGATTTCTGTGGCAAGTGATGCCCGAATCGTGCGATTCGGTGTCACATACTCAACATCGTCCATCTGCTGATACTGTTTATATGCCGCAAACGCATCCGCTGCACTCGCATACCGCAGTACATGCAAATCCCGATAGCCGCTCGTTTCCTCGATTGCACCGAGCGAATCCGGATCACCTGCCGCTTTCACAATCAGCGTACAGCTCGAAAACGGAGAATGTACCACCGTTTCCTCACCATCCTGCCTGATCTCACAACCAATCAACTTCTCTGCTGCCGCAAGCGAAACATACTCTGCTTCACCCTCGGTCTGACCTGTCATCATCCGTTTGTCTGCCATCAGCTCGCCATCGACAACAGCAAACTCGCCCATCGCATTCCCGGCAAGCGAACCGTCTCGATACAGACGCTGCTGTGCCTGATGAAAGCGCAGCTCACCGAATGTCTGCTTGGCTGCTTGCGGTGTTTCCATTTCCATCACCTGTTGGTAGAACTCCATCAAGCTGCTGATGACAGGAACTGCCTTTACGCCGATTGTCTGCGGCGTACGTGCATACTCTGACAAACCCACTGCAACCAGACAGATCGCTGTCAAAACAGCTGTTGTTCGTTTACCCTGTGTCATAACGTAAACCTCCTTTTAGGGTTGTATTTTTATTATATCATATCACATTCCATTATTTGTTACATAGCGGTTACAGTATGTGAAATTTGTGAATGCTGCTATGTATCTTTCGATTTCTACGAAGAATACTCTATACAAAAACGGCGCATGAAATCATCATGCACCGTTTTTATATTCTATTGTTATTTGTATCATGATTTTACAATCATCGTCAAATACCCCTCTGCCGCAGTCGTATCGAGTGCCGTTTCCAGCTGCACATCGGTCATGCCATCCGAAATCCAACAGGGAATCAGGTTGCTTTCCCCTGTCATCCGTTCTGCAACATCCAGAACCAGCTTGACACTGTCCGCAAACGAAAGCTTGGATGGGTCATAACGCACATTATCGTAGTAGAATGCTCCCTTGAACTTGCGCAGGTCTATCTCCACGCAGGCATAGGGCATCTTCGGTCGCTGTTCGCCCTGTAAAAAGGGTACTTCTTTCGACAGTGCCGCATACAAATCAAAACGATATGCCGTATGCGCCGAAACATCGCCCAGTGCATCCAGCATCGATACCAGATTTGCTGACCGTGTTTCCACATCTGCCACCGATGTACCAATGGCTTCCAAATCTGCTGCCGCAAACGACGGATATTTCGGATTCGTGCAAACGATTCGTGTGAAGCCTGCGGCATCAATTTCTTGTATCAGCGATTGCAGATATTGCTGTGCCGCTTCGGATTCCGGTGCAAGCCATGGTCTACCGCTCTCCTCCTGTACCGCAGTCAGCCACAAAGAATCCTGCTGCGCAAGCTCCGACTCCGTGTCAAGCGGCATATCTTCGAGCAGCAAGCCCGCTTCCGGTTTATAGAGCGGATATAGTGCATCATCGGTCGTTTCAAAAATCGCCATGCTCTCCAGCTGATACCGTTCGGCAATGTTACGGTATTCCGCCAGCAATGGCAAGGTACCGGTTTCTCCCATCGCACCGCATTCCCCTGCTTCCGATACGCCGGAACGATAGGTCAACCCACCGCCCGATAACCGCAGCGGCAATAATATCGCCCGATATCCCTCCGCAGAAACCTGTGCCGCAAGCGAATCCAACTGCTGTAAATCGGTCACATCGGCAATCTCCGGCCACTTGACCACCGTCACCGATTCCGAATCCATCGCATGGACAACAGTCGTTGTCGTGGTCTGCGATTCGGAATTTGCAGCAAAAGTCGTTGCAGGTGTTGCGGTCGAGCTGACATAGGGGTTGGGCGTTTGCGTTGGCTTTGCAGCCTCCTGCCGCAGACGAGTCGCCAGCGGTCCAATCACGCTATACCCCACAATCACCAGCAAACACAACCCTACAATTGTTAACACGGTTGACAGAGCCGAGAACACCCGACGATAGCGGCTGAATACCTGACGGTTGACCACACGATACGTATAGATTTTCCGTCCTTTCCGTTTTCGACGTAACATAACATTCCTTTCTGCTGACAAAATCTGTGTAATGCGATCAGCGGCTGAATGCGACGGTTTCGGTGCATACTATATCCGCACCATTCCACCGTATCCGGAATAAAATACTGCAACAGCATTATGCAGTTTCCATTTCTGGTTCCGGCTGAGGACGCCGGCGTTCCGCATACCGCAGCAGCCATGCCACCGGACTGAGCAGCACCACAAGCAGAATCGGCGCATGGAGAATCGGATAAACTCTCGTGCAAAGCATCACCAAAGTACCCGCAAGCACGCCATACGCAATGCCGTATATGCCTTTCGGCGCATAGCACGGTACGCTGTGGCAATATAAAATCGCAAAGAGCGTTTGGTTGGTCAGCATACTGTATGCAAGTGCATTGGGCAAGGTGTTTCGCATACGAATCAATGCAGAACAAGCCAAAATTACTGTCAGCATCGATACGGTTACCGATGCCGATGCACTTCTGCGGCACAGCAGCACCACGCCGATCACCACCAACAGCAGCAGCGACAAGCTGCTCATCGGAGATCCCACATCCCCAAGACACCAGTCCAGCCAGTTGCCGCGCAATAAGCCATACGCATTCCAACGCAGTGAGATATCTTCCATCATATTCGCAGACGACAGTCCCCCCAATGGGACACTGCCGAGCGTATCCGGCAGCATACGAATTTGATCAGGATGCCATGCCCATAAAAAAGCATATCCGATCGCTGCAGGCGACAAAGGGGCTTCTTTCAGCAGTCCTGTCAGGATGCCGCCGATGACAGAGCCAATCACACAGCCCGCAATCAACGGCACAAGTCCAATCGTCGGCGGCAGCATCATCGTCAGCACAATGCCCGTCACCGCTGCGTCCAAATCCTTGAGCCGAAACAGTATGCGCCGCACATACAGCACAATCAGGTTTACGGTCATCGATACCGCCGCCGCAATCACGCAGAGCAGCAGGACACGCATGCCGTATTGAAATGCCGCAAGACAGACCAGTGTCGCAAGCGTCATGGCTTGGTCCTGTGTCACACGTTTGTTTTGCTGCATACCTTCACCTCCGTTTTTTGCAGCGATAGAAAGGAGCGATTCATGACCATCCAACGGCTGAACGCACAGTCCGTCAAGGTACAGCTGCGTCCGGATGAGGCAGCCAAATTCCTTGCCGCTTCGGATACCAAACCCTCGGACGATTCCGCCCGTATGCTCTCTTTGATTGCCTGTTTGCTCGAACAGGCAGAGTCTGTCAGCGGCATTCCCTTCTCCCGTACCGGCGTGACGGTCGAGCTGATGACGCCAAACAGCGGCGGCTTGATCGTCTACTTCACCGCACAGTCTACCGCCAAACGTCATCGCATTGCTGCATACTTTCCCGATTCTGCATCGCTCTGTGCCTGCTGCCGCCAGCTGATCCGACAATCCGGCATCTTACGGGCATCGCTCTATCGCTATCGGGCAAACGATGTATTATTGCTGCGGCTCAAAGCGGCACAAGCCGATGGTGTGCGCCATCTGCTGCTGGAATATGCGTCTAACCTGTGCCTGCAAACCCGAAGCATTGCCCGCATTGAGGAATACGGTCGCTGCATTTTCCCCGATCATGCCATCATTCGCATTGTCCGTAACGGCACAGATAGAGCAATATTGCCATAATTTAGCAAGGATATTCTATTTTTCATGCAGCGATGCTACCGCTGCTTTCGGATCGGCTGCGCCCAACAGATACGAACCGGATACCAGATAATCCGCACCTGCCGCACGGCAAAGTGCCGCCGTTTCCGCTGTGATGCCGCCATCCACCTGAATGTGCAGCGGCAGCGAATGCGTTTGCAAATAGGTATGCAGCTGTTCGATTTTCGACAGCACCTCCGATATAAATGCCTGCTTGCCCCATCCCGGCTCTACGGTCATCAGCAGCACAAAGTCCTCTGCTTGCAATCTTTCAAGATACGGCAATGCCCGTTCAAGCGGTGTATTTGGCGATACGGCTATGCCCGCTCGCATACCGCAGCGGTGAATCTCCGCAATGGTTGCATGCGGTTCGGAGTCGCTCTCAATGTGAAACGACAGCATTTGCGTGCCTTCCGCTGCAAATCGCTCGACAAAGCGCAGCGGCTCTTTCACCATCAAATGCGCATCGACCGGCAAGCGATTGTATTGCTGCATACTATGTAAAATCGGCAGACCATAGGACAAATTATCGACAAAACAGCCGTCCATGACATCATAATGCACACCGTCTGCGCCTGACGCCGCAATCGAATCTAACACCTCTGTCAGATGCAGCCAATCGGCATTGAGAATTGAGGTATATACCTTTGCCATAGCAGCCTCCCTTCCTTGCGTCTCCATTCATACCGTTCTATTATACATCAAAATATCGATTTCGTCAAGCGTTCGGCAGACCTTTCGAGAAAGCAATATCGACTCTAGACAGCTGCTCCAAAATCGAGTATAATAGATATAGGTAATTCTACCTGAATTCTATTACGATTGGAGATTGCTTCCTATGGCAACCATACAAGAAACAAAGGATCTGCTCTGTGATATCTGCCATAAAATGTGGCAGCTCGGCTGGGTCGCTGCCAATGACGGCAATGTGTCCGTGCTGCTCGATGACGGCACGATTCTCGCCACCCCAACCGGTATCAGCAAGTCCTTCATCACCCCCGATTCCCTCGTTCGTATCGACAAGGACGGCAATATCCTCGAGGCAAAGGAGGGCTTCCGTCCCTCGTCCGAAATCAAAATGCACCTATGCTGCTATCGAGAGCGAGACGATGTTCGTGCCGTGCTCCACGCCCACCCACCCACCGCAACCGGCTATGCCGTTGCCAATATCGCCATCGATAACTACTGCATGATTGAATCGGTCATTGCGATCGGCTCGGTGCCGGTAACACCCTACGGCACGCCCTCGACCGAAGAAGTGCCCGATGCAATTACCCCCTATCTACAAAAGCATGATGTCATGCTCTTGCAAAATCACGGCGCACTCGCTGTCGGTGCGGATTTGCTGACCGCCTATTACCGTATGGAAACCCTTGAGCTTTACGCAAAAATTACCCTCACGGCCCATCTGCTCGGCGGTGCACAGGAAATCCCTCGTCCCCAGATTGACCGTCTCTGCTCGATGCGAAAGCAGTACAAAGTCACCGGTAAGCATCCCGGCTATCAAAAATATAACGGTGGCAAGCCCGTTGACAAGTCCTGACGGAGGTCTGCCATGCTGAAAGGAATTCCTTCGATCCTCTCGCCGGATCTGCTCAAACTCCTCATGGAGATGGGACATGGCGATGAGATCGTCATTGCCGACGGCAATTTTCCCTCCGCCTCCATGGCACAGCGGCTCGTGCGCTTGGACGGGCATTCTGCTGATGCTGTGCTGCAAGCGATTCTCAAGCTGATGCCCCTCGATACCTATGTTGACGAGCCGGTGCAGCTGATGGCGGTCACATCCGGCGACCCGGTTGTGCCGACCATCTGGGATACCTATCGCACAATGATTGCAAAGGAAAATCCCAATGCCAAAATCGGCTGCCTCGAACGATTTGCCTTTTATGAACGTGCCAAACACGCCTATGCAGTCATCGCAACCGGCGAAACCGCACTCTATGCCAATATCCTGCTGAAAAAGGGTGTTGTGGTCGAAAGGAAGGAGTGATTTCATGCCAAATCGTGCATTGGCATTCGATTTGGGCGGTTCGTCCGGCCGTGCAGTTATTGGTACGATCGCTGATGGTATCCTCCAAACGCAGGAACTGCACCGTTTCGACAATACCCCCGTCACGTTCCTGCACAGGCCCTATTGGGATGTGCTGCGGCTGTTTCACGAAATCCAAACCGGTCTTGCAGCTGCCGATGCACAGGGCAGCTGCGATACGATCGGCATTGATACCTGGGGTGTCGACTACGGTTTGCTCGATGACAGCGGTCTGCTGCTCCAGAATCCGGCACAGTATCGAGATACCCGTATGCAAGGGCTGGTGGCAAAATGGTCGGATACCCTCCAAGACAGCTACCGCATCTCCGGCATTCAACCGCTCGAGATCAACACGCTCTATCAGCTGCTTGCCGATTGGGAAACCCGTCCTGCCCTCATGCAGGTAGCGCAAACCTTGCTGATGATGCCGGATTTGCTCGGCTATTTCCTCACCGGCAAACGCTATGCCGAACGATCCATCGCATCGACCACACAGCTTCTCGACTGCCATACCGGTAATTGGAGTGATGCCATTCTCGCAGCGGCAAAGCTGCCGATTCGAGATATGCTGCCTGACGTCATCCCCTCGGGCACCGTGGTCGCTCCGGTGCTTGCCGATGCGATGCCGATTCCGCTCTCGCATATGCCCGATGTGGTCGCCGTCTGCGGACATGATACGCAATGCGCCATGGCAGCTGTCCCGACTGCACAATCCGACTTTATCTTCCTCTCCTGCGGAACATGGGCGTTGTTCGGCACTGAGCTTCCCAAGCCCATCGTGACCCCACAGGCAGAAAAATACGGCTTGAGCAATGAACTCGGCTATGGCGGACGGGTAAGCTTCCTCAAGAATTTGACCGGACTTTGGCTCATTCAGGAAACCCGTCGTTGGCTCAATGCCCATGGCAACAGCTATTCCTATGCCGACCTCGAACTGCTTGCACTCCAATCCCCTGCCTTCCGCAGCTTTATTGATGTGAAAGATGCCGCATTCGTGCCTGCCGGCAATATGCCCGAACGGATTTGTGCAGCCTGTCGTGCGACCGGACAGCCAATCCCCGAATCGGTCGGCGCACAGATGCGCTGTATCTACGAAAGCCTTGCGCTCAGCTTTTCACGAGTGCTCGACGAAATTACACAGTGTACCGGAAAAACCTACATACAAATCCATATGCTCGGCGGCGGTGTCAAAGACCGTCTGCTCTGTCAGATGACCGCCGATGCCTGCGGCATTCCGGTTGTAGCAGGGCCGATTGAGGCAACTGTCTACGGCAATCTCGTCATTCAGTTCCTCGCAACCCGCACGCTCTCTACCCTAGAGGAGGCTCACAATCTGATCGCGCATTCGGTTTCGCCCAAAGTTTATCAGCCGCAGTCGGACTGGACAGCGGCAAAGCAAGCATATTCCAAACAATTTCCAACCCAATAACAGAAAGGATGTTTGACTATGATCTATCCGAAAATCGGTATTCGCCCCATCATTGATGGGCGGCAATTCGGCATTCGTGAATCCATCGAGGACCAGTGTATGCAGCTCGCCCATGCCGCAAAAGCTCTGCTCGAACAGGAATTGCGCTATCCCGACGGCACACCCGTGCAATGCGTGATGGCTCCCTCGACCATCGGCGGCTGCGCTGAGGCTGCCATGGCAACCGAATATTTCTCAACACAGAATGTCGTGGCAACACTCTCCGTAACCCCCTGCTGGTGCTACGGCAGCGAAACCATGGACATTGACCCGTCGACCATTAAGGCCATCTGGGGCTTTAACGGCACGGAACGTCCCGGTGCGGTCTACCTCGCCGCTGCAATGGCGTCCCATGCACAGCGCGGTCTGCCGGCCTTCGCCATCTACGGCAGAGATGTGCAGGATGCCGATGATACCACCATCCCCGAGGATGTCAAGGAAAAGCTGCTGCGGTTCGGCCGCTGTGCGGTTGCGGTCGGCATGATGCGTTCTCGCTCCTACCTCAACATCGGCGGTGTATCCATGGGCATCGGCGGTTCGTACTGCAACTCCGATTTCTTCCAGAATTACCTCGGCATTCGTGCCGAATGGGTCGACATGACCGAAATTCTGCGCCGCATCGAACTGGAAATCTATGACCATGCCGAATACGAAAAGCTGCTCGTCTGGATGCAGGAAAAGTGTCCCGAAGGCATGGACCTCAACGAGAAGCCCCATACACCCGAACAAAAACAGGCAGATTGGGCATTCTGTGCCAAGATGACACTGATCATTCGGGACTTGATGCTCGGCAACCCCGTCCTCAAGGAGATGAACTGGCTCGAGGAATCCCGTGGTCACAACGCCATTCTGGCAGGCTTCCAGGGTCAGCGGCAGTGGACGGACTGGCGGCCCAATGGCGACTTTGCTGAAGCCATCCTCAACTCGACCTTTGACTGGAACGGCAAAAAGGAACCGATTCTCCTTGCTACCGAAAACGATGGTCTGAACGGCGTTTCGATGCTCTTTGCACATCTCTTGACCGGCAGAGCGGCCATATTCGCCGATGTGCGTACTTACTGGAGTCCCGATGCGGTCAAACGAGTGACCGGCATTGCTCCGACCGGTATTGCCGCAAACGGCTTCATTCACCTGATCAATTCCGGCGCAGCAGCACTCGATGCAACCGGCTGTGCGAAAGACGAGAACGGCAATGCCCTGATGAAGCAGTGGTGGGATGTGACCGATGCGGATATCGCTGCCATGCTGGCGGCAACCGACTGGTGTCCGGCAAACCTCGGCTATTTCCGCGGCGGCGGCTACTCCTCGCATTTCCGTACGCAAGCCGAAATGCCCGTGACGATGATCCGCCTGAATATCCTCAACGGATCGCAGCCGGTTCTCCAATTCGCAGAGGGTTGGACCGCCGTTCTGCCCGATGAAATCCACGAGAAGCTCGACTGCCGTACCGACCCGACATGGCCGACCACATGGTTTGTCCCCCGCAC
Source organism: uncultured Clostridia bacterium (assembly GCA_944388075.1). Taxonomy (GTDB): domain Bacteria; phylum Bacillota; class Clostridia; order Oscillospirales; family Ruminococcaceae; genus Firm-04. Next base: position 46,898 of record CALXHI010000004.1, read on the forward strand.
CTTCGGCGACGGCGCATTCCGGGACGTATACTCCGTAATGGCGAACTGGGGCGCAAATCACGGCGCATTCGTCTACGGTCATATCGGCAAAGACCTCATTACCCTTGCCTCGATGCTCCGCATTCCGGTTTCCATGCACAATCTCGAGGACTTCGACCTCTACCGTCCGCATGCGTGGTCGGCGTTCGGCACTCGTGATTTGGAGGGCGCAGATTACCGTGCCTGTGCAGCCTATGGTCCGCTTTACGGCTGATCGGACTTGCATCTTGTGCGCTCCTATGGTATAATAGCAGAAAGGCAGACAAGGAGTTTTGTGTGCTCCTTGTCTGCACTTGTTATTGCATCCGCATCGGTTTCTCGGAGGGTTTCCAAATTCGTACCTGCTCCGACTGTGGACAGAGATCCGTTGTGCGCAGTGACTGCGGCGTGTAGATCTTCATATCCGTTTCCATTCGCTCCATACCATCCCCACCTTACAAAAATGTTTTCAGACTCTCCATATAGGCATTCTCACGCTTCAAAATTTGTTCGCCGTAATCCATCGCCTGTTTCGACAAACCCTTTTCTGCATGCAAGGTCTGCAATAGCGTGATGACGCCCATATTCGTACCCTCGAGCATGATTTTTGCCAAATTGGAATCGCTCTGATCGAGCATCGTATCTTTCCAAATGCCCATATCACAGCATGCCTTTGCCATCGCCGTATGCGCTGTCGGCTCGATGCCGCTCTGCGCCAGCACCGCCTTGACCTCTCGCTGCTGCTGTTGATATGCCGCCTGCTGCTTCTCCAGCAGAGAGCGGAATTTCGGATGCTTTGCCCGTTCGATGACCGTTCCGATTGCATGTGCCCCGACAGTCGCATTCTTATAGTAGCCGTTCCACACGGCCTGCTCCGCTTGGTTTCGCTGCATGGTGTTACCGCTCCTCTCATGCGTCATTTGCCCTGCATGAGATAGTATATCCGCTCGGATTCGATTTACACGGAGGAACTATGAAACAATTTTGCAAACACTATTTCCATTGCCTGCTTTGGCTGCTGCTCTCCGAAATTCTCGGACTGGTGCTGGCATTCTCCTTTGCCATCATCAATACCAAATGGTCGCCGTATGTGTCGCTCGTTTGCGGCATACTGACCCATGTGCTTCTGATGGGCAGTGCCGCACAAACTCTCGCCAAACGAGATGCCGCACAATATCGGATCAATGGCAAACGCCGTCCTGCCGGGATGCCGCCGCTGCTCGGCTTGGCAACGGCACTGCCCTTCTGGCTGCTCTATTTGCTGCTCCAAATGCAGGCAGACAGCAGTCTCATGCTCAATGTATTTTTGCTGCTCAATGCGCCCTATCTGCAAATTCATCGGCTGCTGCTCGATGGCGTTGAGCCATTTTCTGCTGTCAATTCCACACGACAGCTTCTCATGGCACTGCCGCCGATTCTGACGGCATTGTCGGTCTGGATCGGTTACGAATTGCACTATATTCCCGCCGTTGCCGAACAGGACGCAAAACAGCCCAATCCCTAAAACTCCCTTGCAAGCTCGGCGGCATTCGGCATATCCTTACCTTGCGGGGTCACACCCGTAATCTCGATGGAAAGGAGTCTGCCTATGAAACGCTATGGTGCGATGCTGCTGGGCTGTGCGATTGCGGTTGCAATGCTGATGCAGGGGCTGCAAGCCTTTGCGGTCGGCTACGGACAGGGCAAATGCTGTGATGCACAAAACCGTCCGGTCGATGCCGTCAGCTTCCAGTCGGAGCATGCCGATGTCGGTGCATACGCCCTGACACCGGACGAGCACCGCATTGTGCTGACCTTTGATCAAGGTTATGAGAACGGCTTTACCGATGATATTCTCGATGTGCTAAAGGAAAAGCAAGTTTCTGCCATATTTTTCCTCACCGGCGACTACGCACAGCGAGAATCGGAGCTTGTCAAGCGGATGCTCGCAGAAGGGCATTGTCTGGGCAATCACGGCATGAAACATGCTGCCGCCCCAACGCTTTCCGAGGAAGCACTGCAGCATGAGCTGATGGATTTGCATCAGTATGTGCAGGAGCATTACGATTATACGATGCAGTATTTCCGTCCGCCTTGCGGCGAATATGACGAGCAAGTGCTGCAAACCGTGCAGGCACTCGGCTATCAGACCGTGTTCTGGAGCGTTGCCTATGTAGACTGGAATCCCGATGCACAGCCCGAACCCACTGCCGCCCTCCAAACTTTGACCGATGCGGCGCATGGCGGTGCGATTTACCTTTTGCACTCGGTGTCCGAAACCAATGCTGCCATCCTCGGCGAATTGATTGACGCACTGCGGGACAAGGGCTATACGCTCTAATATGCCAAAACAGACCTCGTAGCGATACGGGGTCTGTTTTTTGCTGTTATTTCAGCACACAGGTAACGATAAATCCATTGCGATTGTCGCCGGATACCTGCGCCTCTACCTCGCTCGAAAACGGAATCTGCGTGAACGAATCCTCCGTGTTCTTCGGCACATAGTAGACCTCATAGGACTTCTCCCCGACCGTGATTGCCAAATGCTCGCCCTCAAAGCTGTAGTCATCGACCACATCGAGATATTCCTCTAAGCAAAGGTCATGCTCCGCCATGTATGCCGCATGCGGAAGACCGACATAGCGCAAATGCCATGGGGTTGCAGCCTGTCCGGTGATGTCCTCCTTACCCTCGGGATATCGTTGTATGTAGCCGTATTCATGGCAGTGCTCCGGTAGCCACGCATAGCCGCCCTCTGCCTTCAACGGTGCATGACTCGAGGTCGCTGCGTCCAGTACGCCCAAATCCAAAGTCAAGCCCGTGGCTCGTTCCGGTGCATCCAGTGCGTATGCGGGCGCACTCGGCGTATTGGTCGTGGCATAAATCATCACATTCTCAAGACCGGTCGCCGCAAAGAAATCGTTGAACATTGTCACAAGCGGCTGCGTGGTCAAACTGTTCACTTGCAGCGACCGTGACGGCAAACGGAAATGTGCATACTCGAATTCCGAAAATGCCTTGCATTCCGGTGTATCAACCATCGGATATTCTCCATTGACCAGCACAAGCGGACCGTTATGGATTTCCGATGCCAGCATCGGTACATATTGCGTACCGGGAACGGTCGTGGTCGTGGTTGTCACCACAGCGTCATTCTCCGTTGATACACTTGTACCGGTACCGTCCGCCGAGGATGTCACCTTTGTTGGCTCGGAAAGCTCAAAGCTGCCGGTTCCGCCCTGACTGTTTCGATACAGCCGCACACAAAAATCTGCAGCAAAAATCAATATGATAATGCACACCAATACCAGTGCAATTCTTCCGTAATCCACTCTTCGGTTCATGGCGTCCGCCGATGCTCCTTCCTGTTAGGGTTGCTGTCCTGTCTGTTCCGCGGGCAGTGCAGCCGTGTTCTGTGCAAGCAGCTCCGCAACCGCCCCGCTCATCGCATTGCGAATGACTTTCAATTCCACCGGTGTCGGTGCATCCGGTTGCTCACAGTGTACCGCAATCGGCTGCCCGTAACGAACCGTGATATGCGTGCGGAATCGTAGCTTTCCCGTATAGTAAATCGCAACCGGCACAAACGATACACCCGTTTGTGCCACAAGCAACGCCGCACCGGTTCGGAAGCGTTTCAGCGTTCCGTCCTCCGAACGAGTGCCCTCCGGGAAGATCACTGCATTCTGCCCTGCTTTCAGCCGTGTTTTCAGCTCCTCGAGCGGCGTCATATCCCCTGCACCACGGTCAATCGCAATTGCACCCAAATACCGCAGAAATTTCCCGATCAAGCCGACCTCGAACAACTCCTGCTTTGCCAGAAAGCAAAACTGCGTTTGCGTGTTCTGTATGCCAATCAGGATCGGATCCGCCATGCTCCGATGATTGCTGACGAACAAATAGCCGCCATCCGTCGGCAGCTCCTTGTTGCCAAACACATCAATGCGATAGTACAGCGGCATAATAACCTGCATCACACGCATCGCAAACCGATAAAACTTTTTCATATTCCCAGCCTTTCCCGACAAAGCGCATACAATGCCTCGGACGATTGCTCGAATGAAAGCTCGGTGGTATCCACCAAAACCGCATCTTCCGCCTGCTTGAGTGGTGCAATTTCTCGGGTCATATCCTGATAATCTCGCTGCTTCACATCGGCAAGCACATCCGCATAGCTCGGTGCATCACCGGGCTGCTTCTCCTGCAATTCCAGATAACGACGCTCTGCACGCTTTTCCGCCGACGCCGTCAGGAAAATTTTCAGGTCGGCATGCGGCAGCACAACCGTACCGATATCTCTGCCGTCCATGACCACCGACTGCGCTTTCGCAAGATTTTGCTGCAGCTCAAACAAAAACTCCCGTACCGCCGGAATCGCCGATACCTTCGATGCGCCCATCGAAACCTCCGGCGTGCGGATACGATCGGATACATCCTCGCCGTTTACGAATACATGCTGCGTACCGTCAATTACCTGCATCGTCACGGTCAAATCCTTCAGCAGTGCGGCAATCTCCTCTGCCGTTTCCGCCTGCTGCGTGATGGCATAATACGCAATCGCACGGTACAGCGCTCCTGTGTCCACATACAAAAAGCCCAATCGCTGTGCTAATTGCTTTGCAAGCGTGCTCTTGCCGGCACCCGCAGGTCCGTCAATCGCTATATTCCATGGTTTCATGCTTTGCAGCCTCCTTGTTCTCCATGTTCAAGCTTTGTGTTCCTATTATAGTATACCACAATTCGACGAATTATGCAAGCTTTGCCGTATATCAAAAAATCTACCTTTCGGTTTGCAATATCGGTTTGGAAAACTCCCGTCGAATATGTGAAAGCTTCGCAATCAATGGTGAATTTTTTAAATATTTGTCACGCATCATTGACAAACCTACAACATAGCATTTTTTGTAAAAGTCTCTTGAAAAAAGACAAAGACTATGCTATAATGTTTATTACAGTGTTACGCTAGCAGCTGAAGAATTTGAACAATATCCGTTGAAATAGAATTCCTGTGTATGGGGATATCACGCAGATGGTGACGATAAAACTCAGCATATGTTACACGAAAGCGGATTGGTAAGAGAATCTCCGTTTTTTAGATGCTTAACTAACGCAACAACTTGGGAAAAAGCGAAAGATACGCAATACATCCGAAGCCAAAGCACTTGTTGATGGTTCAAATCAACCAGGAGATATATAATGAAAAACATAGAATATTCATAGCAATAGGATTTTTGCTACTAATTTCACTGATAATGTGTCCCCAATTATACTGGGAATTGGAAAAAGCGTCATTTACTTTAATGATCTACTAAAAACAAAAAGTAGTTTAATCAAGTCATTGACGCCTATTTTAGATGGAAATTTTGTAATCTATGAATTACAAGTTGTAATCTATAAAAATGATGTTACTGCGTTTTTTCTGGAGGTAGATTGCGACTGTGTAAAAAACAGCTTAACAAGATAAAAAATGAGTATTTTGCTCTTGAAAAAACCGGATATTATCAGCACAACAATAAAACAACTTTAGTTATACAGTATTTCCCAATAGAGAAGTTTGAAAAAACACAAAATATAGCGCTGAAATACAAGCGCTTGTTGTTGTTTTATCTGATGTTTTCCAATCCCAACTCGGTTGATTTTATTGTCACTCGGGATAACATTTCCAATCTCTTATTAGAGAGTGTTCATATGCACTATTCTAAGACTACGATTTATAGTGAAGAAAATTCAAAAGCCAAAACAAACTGAGAACTAAAATATTTATGAAACATTACAAATTTTTGAAGGAGATGTTCAGTTTGGATTGATGTTTTTACGATTACCTATTCAAAAATACAGAAACAGTATTTTTAAGCAAATGATTGTATCCGTCAACCACACCCTAACTTTGCCAAAAAAAGTGCTAAAATTGTTCCGTAGTGAAAATAACCGAAGGGAGCAAAGAAATGGCAACGATACGAGAGGAAAAAGGTGTTGCGACACAGGGAATGAGCGGAGCAAATACGAATGGCTGCATTTTTATCCTCAAAAATCCAACATGGGTCATTTTCGCAAAAATCGCAAAAATGACCCGTTTTAAGGGTAATCGTTTTATTGTATCAATTTGGGAGTTTACATAGTGTATCCTCAACAACCAGTCATTTTTAAAACGTCCCTATTTTCAACATCAAAAAAGAAAAAGGACAAGACAAATTCAAAGAGGTGCAAAAGCATCGCCGCAAGGCGGTCGATGTTCATTG
>CALXHI010000005.1 GCA_944388075.1 uncultured Clostridia bacterium
AATGAACATCGACCGCCTTGCGGCGATGCTTTTGCACCTCTTTGAATTTGTCTTGTCCTTTTTCTTTTTTGATGTTGAAAATAGGGACGTTTTAAAAATGACTGGTTGTTGAGGATACACTAAATAATTTTTTCATAACGATTCCTCCTTTTCAGAATGATCAGTTACTGAGGTATTGATTGATTAAAATTGTATCTTGGATGTTAACGTTGCCATCCTGATGAAAGTCAGCGGCAAGTTCCTTCATTGGTAAAAACAGCAAGCATTTCAACGAAAGAAACCGCTCTTTCAGCAATGCCGCAGAAGCAAGCCTCGATTTATATATCTGCGACACCGCAAAACATCTCCATGGGAATCCTCCCTTTTCAGGCATTTCTATCCATTTTAAATTATAGTATATAACATAATTTAATAAATAGCTAATATAAAAATGAGAAATTTTTATTAAAGTGAAAGTAAACAACTTTTGTAAAGAAGAAGTTATAATACACAAGACGGCATGCGGTTTCCCACATGCCGTCTGTTATCTGTGTCATTTTCAAACGCTTGTGCCTGCAATCATACTAATCACTGCTTGTGTATCCTGTACATTGATGCTGCCATCGCTGTTCAAATCCATACGGTTCGTCATTTCATCTGTCACTGTGATTTGCGTATCCTCGGCAATATAACGGTTCAGCAAAACGGCATCCGCTACCGTCACGACACCATCGCCGTTAATATCGCCGTCTGCTACTACTATTTCGGCACTCGCTGCAACGCCCGTAAACAACGTCATCGCATCGGTCATTGCAAATGCCGTATCGGCTGTCGCACCCTGCGTCAGTGTCTGTGCGTCAATCGATACGCCATAGGTTGCACCAACCGTCAGAGTCGGATAGGAAATCAGCGCATACGAGAATTTCTTATCCGGCTTCATGTCAAACTCGGTCACGCCGTCCTTCGTGACGATGATGTGCTGATCTTTCAGCCATTCCGCTGCAAAGTTCAGCTCCATCACAGGCTGTACCGCATCGAGCGAGGTCGGCTGGAAATCCGTTGCCGTTGCCAGAACCGTGCCGCCGCTGATTGATGCCACTGCCAAAGCGCAAGTCAAGCCGCGGTCGCCGTTTGCCATGACCGTACCGCCGATAATTTGCAACGAGGTTTCACCCTGAATCGCATCGTTGCCTGCCTTGACTTCCATCTCGCCACCGGAGATCATCACATCGCCCTGTGTGGACTTGATCCCGTCTCCCTCGGCATTGATGTTCAGCGTACCGCCCTTGATCTCTACTGAAGTCTTGCCGCGCAGACCGTCCTCCAGCATAGTATCTACCTTGATATTGCCGCCGGTCACCTTCAGGTCATTGTTGCAATGCACGCCATAGTAGGTCGATGCCTCAATGAACAACGAACCCTCACCCTTGATGGTCAGATCGTCCTTCGCAAAGATGACCGCCTCGGTATTCGTGTACAGCGGTCCGTCATACAAGTAGTTCTCCGTGCCAGCAACCAGATTGATGGACGTGTTCTCCGCATTGACCACATAGATCGGAGCTTCGCTGACACCCGTCATGGTGACGCCGTTCAGGAACAGCTTGACCGTTTCCGGGTCAACCGTTTCGTCCGGAACATTCACGCAGATCTGTCCATCCGTCAGCGTGCCGACAATCTCATACGAGCCGGATGCCGTAATCGTTGCGACATTACCGGTTACAGTCACATTCGCGCCGGTTGCAGTAATCGTATCGCCGTTCAGGGTAATGACTGCCGTCATGGTTTCGCCGGCAACCTCGGCAAATGCCGTCACACCCTGTGTCATCGTGCAGAGCATTGCTGCTGTCATCGCACCCGCTGCGATTCGGGTTCTTGGTTTCATAGCCATTCATCCTTTCAGATTTTTTACCGGTCAAGCTGTCTTGACCTGCTTTCAGTTTACCATAAAATCCTACTGCTTGTCAATCGGTTTTCCAAAATTTTCACAATATAATTTTTCGAGAAAATGCGTTATTTTCAGATTGTTTTAAGAGAGGTCGTTCTGCGGTACGCCTTTCATCGTCAGGGCAATGCGACCGCGTTTTACATCAACATCAATCACTCGTACTCGCACAATCTGCCCAACCTTTACAACGTCCAGCGGATGCTTAACAAAACGATCCGACAAACGAGAAATATGCACAAGCCCGTCCTCATGCACGCCGATATCAACAAATGCACCGAAATCAATGATGTTTCGCACGGTACCGACCAGTTCCATGCCGGGTTTCAAATGCTCAATCGTCATGATATCGCCACTGCGCATCAACGGTGCCGGCAATTCATCTCTCGGATCCCTGCCGGGCTTTTGCAACTCTGCGACAATATCTCGCAAAGTCGGCTCACCGATGCCAAGCTCCCGACTCAATGTGCCATAGCCTTTCGTTTCCACAGTCTCCCGCAGCTGCTCGAGCGAACCGCCGATATCGCTGCACGCATAGCCGCATGCGTTCAGCAATGCTTCCGCTGCACCATAGCTTTCCGGATGTACACCGGTATTGTCGAGTGGCTGCTTGCCGTTGCGAATGCGCAAAAAGCCTGCGCACAGTTCATATGCCTTTGCGCCAAGCTTCGGGACTTTCAGCAATTCCTTTCGGCTGCGGAATGCGCCGTTTTCCTCACGATATGCGACAATATTGTGGGCAATGCCGCTGTGAATACCCGAAATATACGACAGCAGCGAACCCGATGCTGTATTGACATCGACACCGACCGCATTCACGCAATCCTCGACCACCTCTGTCAGTGATGCGTCCAACCGTGCCGGCGGCATATCGTGCTGATATTCGCCGACACCGATTGCTTTCGGGTCAATCTTTACCAGTTCTGCCAACGGGTCTTGCAAACGCCGTGCAATCGAAACCGCACTGCGCAATGCCACATCATAATCCGGAAACTCCTCCGCCGCCAGCTTCGATGCCGAATAGACCGATGCACCTGCCTCGCTGACAACCATGTACGCAATCGATTGATCATTCAACTCCCGCAAAATCTCCGCAACCACCTGTTCGGATTCTCTCGATGCCGTACCGTTGCCGATGGCAATCGCCGTGACATGCCAACGCTGAATCATCGCCTTCAGTTTGGCTTTTGAGGATGCAATCGTGTTTGCAGATCTTGCGGTGATGTATGCCACATCCGTTGCCAGGACCTTGCCGGTTTCGTCTACAACTGCAATTTTACAGCCGGTACGAAATCCGGGGTCAACGCCCATCGTAATCATGCCACGCATTGGCGGTTGCAGCAGCAATTGCCGCAAGTTCGAGGAAAACACCGTGATTGCCTGTTCGTAGGCACCATCCGTCAACTCGGCGCGCACCTCTCGCTGTACCGCAGGCAACAGCGATTTCTTGTATGCCTCCAAGGCGGCTGCCGCAACGATTTGTCCGCAGGCACTCTCATTTTTCACATACTGCCGTGTGACATTCTGTTCGCCGAGTCCTTCCGGCATTTGAATCGTAACCTTGAGGAAGCCTTCTTTCTCGCCACGGTTAATGGCAAGAATACGGTGCTTTGCAGCCTTTTGGACGCTCTCTTGATAGTCATAATAGTTGCGATACACGCTGTCCTCTTCCGGATCGACCGCTCGTACAACCAATGTGCCGCGCAAATAAAGCAAATTCCGCAATCGCTTGCGCAATTCCGCATCATCCGATACCGTCTCTGCCAGAATATCCGATGCGCCGGACAGAGCCTCCTCGATATCAGGCACTTCCGACTCCGAGTTGACATAATCCTGTGCCGCCTGTTCGGGATCAACAGCAGGATTCTGCTCCATGATCAGCAGCGCCAACGGTTCGAGTCCTCTCGCTTTCGCAATCGACGCTTTCGTCTTGCGCTTCTGCTTGTAGGGACGGTAAAGATCCTCAACCTCTACAAGCGTCTTAGCAGCCGCAAGCTGCTCTGCAAGCGTGTCTGTCCATTTTCCCTGTGCTTCAATGGCTGCTCGCACCTCTTCCTTGCGTTCTTCGAGCTTGCGCAGATACTGCAATCGATCGTGAAGTGCGTGCAGCGTCTGATCATCGAGCGAACCGGTCACCTCTTTCCGGTAACGGGCAATGAACGGAATCGTTTTGCCGTCATCCATCAGTGCAACCGTCTGCTCGACCTGTTCGGGGCGCAGACGAAATTCCTCTGCGAGCTGTTGTATGATATCCATCATATCCCTCCTGTTTGTACATTGCAGGCAATGCCGTTTCTGCTTGCTCATATTATAACAGATTTTTCCCGTGCTGTCACCTCTTTTGGCTCAATTTTTTCGTGCAAACCATCATTTTTGTGAAAAAAAGCAAGAGCTTTCCCCCATTTTTCCTCGTCGTTTTGATGCACAGAAAAAATTTCTGTGAATTTGCAAAAAAAGACTTGCATTTTTTTGTGAAGTATGCTACAATATAGAAGAACTGATTTTATGCGGTCTGTCAGGTGTTTGTGCGTGATTGCGATTCTTTGTTTTCGCACCGCCCCAATCACCCCGATTTCAGGAAATCTGCACAAAGGCAATCTGCACAGTTCTGCTCTCAATCCCGACCCATTTTCCCGAAAGGAGCTGCGGCAATCTGCCCAAAGATTCGCCGCCACGCATCACTATGGCAAAACTCAAAGTTCTCGTCCTCTTCGGCGGTACGTCCTATGAATACGATGACTCTCTGCGTTCCGCAGCAGCCGTCTGCCGGACGCTTTCCGCCAATGACCGCTATGAGGTCGTGCCGGTCGGCATCACCAAGAAAGGCCGATGGCTCTATTTTCCCGGTGACTACGCCGAAATCCTCGAGCACCGTTGGGAACAAAATCCCGACTGTGCCTCCGCTGTTCTCTCCCCTGATCCGGCACACCGCGGCATCCTCATTCTTGAGGACGAGGTCTATGCCCTCAAACGCATCGATGTGATCTTCCCTTTGCTCTTCGGACGCCTCGGGGAGGACGGTTCCGTGCAGGGGCTCTGTGAGATGTCCCATATCCCCTATATCGGCAACGGCATTCTCAGCTCAGCACTCTGCCGCAATAAAGTCGTAACCCATATGCTGCTCAATGCCGTTGGTATCCAAACCCCACAATGGACTGCGGTGTCCTGTCGCAGCCTTGACCGACTCCATCAGGAATATGAACGCATTGAGAGCATCATGAATTATCCGCTCTATGTCAAACCCGCAGGCTCGGATGCTTCCATGGGGGCCGGCATTGCCGCTAATCGGGAAACACTCTCCGTTGCCATTAAGCGAGCCTTTACCAAAGATAAAACCGTTCTGGTTGAGCAGCTGATACAGGGCAGAGAATACCGAGTTGCCGTATTCGGCTATGACCCGCCATTCACATCGTTTGTCGGGGAAATCGTACACGGTCATGATTCCGATTCCCTCGTCATCCCTGCCAACTGCGACGCCAACACGGCATCCATTCTGCGCGATACTGCCATTTCCGCATTCCATGCACTCGAATGCAAGGATTTGGCACTCTTTGATTTCTACTGTGAGGCAAACGGTGCTGTCCTTCTCGGTGAGGTCCATACCATGCCGGCATTGTCTCCATCCGATATATACCCCCTCCTGATGAACGATTTGGGTATGCCCTATGCGTATCTACTCGATAAGCTCATCTCTCAGGCAATGGAACACGCCGATCGGGGTATCTGACTGCATAGGAGGTTCTCTTGTCAAATTTTACACAATCCGAATCCTCCCTCCGTTCCATCCCCGCTTCCATTCGAGTTCGCAGCATTTTTGAAACGGAGGGGGAACGTGACGGCAATGAACTCCTCGTATTTGGACAGTATGCCTATTCGTCTGACCGTATCATGATCCTCTATGAAGAATTCATGGAGAAAGGCGAACCCAGCGTTCAAACGCTGATTTCTGTTCTCAACGGCAATGTCGTATCCATTCACCGCAGCGGCTATGTCGATTCTCTGATGCTCTTTGAGCAGGGAAAGCGTCATCAGACTTCCTATCAGCTGCCATTCGGCGAAATGCAGGTAAACAGCTATACGCTCTCACTCCAAAATGCACTGACCCCAAAAGGAGGCACGCTTTCGATTGCCTATTCGCTGGATCTCAATTCTGCCGCCGAAACACTCAATACCATTACCATTACGGTCGTGCCGCAAAACAATTCGCCGACCGATGAACCATTGAACATAGGAAAGGAGTTCCCCACATGAATCACATTGCTGCTGCTTCAGACAGCGCAAGAGCCTGTATCCTTGAAGCCCTTGGTCGCCTGGTTGCCGAACAGGCTATCCCTGCCGAGCCACTGCCCGCTTTCGGCATCGAAATTCCGGCAGACCGCTCTCATGGCGACTTTGCCGCCAATGCCGCTATGGTTTCTGCAAAGGCACTCCGAATGCCGCCCCGTAAAATTGCCGAATTGATTGTCGGTGCGATGGAGCTTTCCGGCTCTCCCTTTGAGAAAGTCGAGGTCGCAGGACCCGGGTTCATCAACTTCACCCTCTCGAACAAATGGTATACCGATGTTGTACGGACGGTACTGCAATCCGGAGAGGAATACGGCAAAACCAATACCGGTAACGGAACACGAGTACTGGTTGAGTTTGTTTCTGCCAACCCCACCGGTCCAATGCATGTCGGTAACGCCAGAGGCGGTGCTATCGGTGACTGTCTTGCCTCTGTCCTGACCGCCGCCGGATACGAAACAGAACGGGAATTTTACATCAACGATGCCGGTAACCAAATCGAAAAGTTCGCAACCTCCCTTGAGGTACGCTATCTGCAAGCCTGCGGTCAAGATATCCCCATGCCGGAGGATGCCTATCAGGGTGCGGATATCATCGCACATGCCAATGCGTTCCATGCAGAACATGGCGATGCCTATGCCGGTGTTGATGCCAAGGAACGCAGAGATGCACTCGTTGCTTTTGCACTGCCGAAGAATATTCAAGGACTGAAGGACGATCTCGCACAATACCGGATTCACTACGATACCTGGTTTCCCGAAAGCACACTCCATGCCGATGGCAGTGTTACCGGTATCATCGAGCAGCTCAAAGCCAGCGGCTATACCTATGAAAAAGACGGCGCACTCTGGTTTCAAGCGGAAAAGCTTGGTGCGGACAAGGATTTCGTCATCGTTCGCTCCAACGGCATTCCGACCTATGTTGTGCCGGATATTGCCTACCACTATAATAAGCTCGTCACTCGAAAGTTTAACCGCGCCATTGACATTCTCGGTGCCGACCACCATGGCTATGTGCCGCGCTTGAAAGCAGCCCTCACCGCCTTGGGCGTCGATGCCTCCCGTCTGACCGTTGTGCTGATGCAAATGGTCGCCGTCATGCGGGACGGCAAGCCCGTGAAACAGTCCAAGCGCAGTGGTAAAGCACTGACGCTTGTGACCTTGCTCGAAGATATTCCGGTCGATGCCGCACGATTCTTCTTCAATCTGCGGGAAGCCAATTCCCACTTTGAGTTTGACCTCGACCTCGCTGTTGAGAAATCCGCATCGAATCCGGTCTACTATGTGCAGTACGCACATGCCAGAATTTGCAGCCTGCTGCGTAATCTTGCCGAGAACGATATCTCCGCTGCCGCTCCGGACACGCTCCAATTGGGTCTGCTCCAAACAAAGCCCGAACATGAACTGATTCGTCAGCTCGCACTCCTGCCCGCCGAGATCGATCAGGCGGCAAGACAGCTTGATCCGTCTCGTCTGACCAAGTATGCCGTTGAGCTTGCCGCTCTGTTCCATAAATTCTACGATGCCTGCAAGGTTCGGGATGCCGAAACCGCCGAGCTGAGAGATGCCAGAGCCGCTTTGTGTGCCGCAACCGGTTCCGTACTCCGCAATGTGCTGACACTGCTCAAGGTCTCCGCTCCCGAAAAAATGTAATCGTTCGATTACATTCCGGTTACACTTTTTTGGAAATTCAGAGATTGTTTTCGTTATTTTCTACAAACAATCATCGAAAATGACGTTGTTTGAGAAAATGTTCACGATTTATTCACAAAACCGTAACATACTCCACAAGGGAATGTGTTACAATCTGTAATATGTTTCAGAGATATGCTGTTTCTGTTGTATCTGCGGATTGTCGGATTCCCTCATCATTCAAGGTTCAAGGACAGGCTTTGCAGCTTGTTCGAATAATCATTCGGTTCTCCGCACAGGAGTTGTAATCCGTGCAGAGTCGAAATCTATGAGGAAAGCGAAGGGATTTTTTTTATGCTGAATCGACCGTTTCAGGGACTTGTTGTCCAGATGCACGATGTCATCAATGCCACCATTGGCGTGATCGATGAAACTGCTACCATTGTCGCTTGCAGCGATACCACCCGCATTGGTCAGAGTCAGGATATTCTTTCCATGGAAATGAATGAGTCTGCCGACTTGTTTATCCGTGACGGCTACACCTACAAGCCGTTCGGTTCGCACACCACCCCGGACTATGCCGTTTTCGTGGAGGGCACCGATGAGGCGGCTGCCAAGTACGCTGATTTGCTTGCCATTGCCATGACTAATATCAAGCAGTACTACGATGAAAAGTACGACCGCAACAACTTCATCAAGAATGTTGTGCTCGATAATGTGCTGCCCGGCGAAATCGTCATTAAGGCTCGGGAGCTGCACTTCAACTCAGAAATCAGCCGTGTTGTTTTCCTGATTCGTATTGTCTCCGCAAACGATATCTCCCCGTATGATGTCATCCAGAATCTCTTCCCCGATAAAAGCAAGGATTTTGTCTTTAACATCACCGAAACCGATATCGTTCTCGTCAAGGAGATCAAGTCCACCGTTGACAGTAAGGATCTCGAAAAGCTCGCACGCTCTATCGCCGATACCCTCTCAAGCGAATTTTATACCCGTGTGAACGTCGGCATCGGTACGACCGTGACCGCTGTCAAGGATTTGGCTCGCTCATTCAAGGAAGCACAGATGGCACTCGAAGTCGGTAAGGTGTTCGATACCGATAAGGTCATCATCAGCTACGATAACCTCGGCATCGCTCGCCTGATCTACCACCTGCCCACCACCCTCTGTGAAACCTTCCTGCATGAGGTCTTTAAGCGTGGCAGCATCGAGTCACTCGATCACGAAACGCTCTTTACCATTCAGCGTTTCTTCGAGAATAACCTCAATGTCTCCGAAACATCTCGTAAACTGTTCGTACACCGTAATACGCTCGTGTACCGCTTGGAGAAAATCAAGAAGCTGACCGGTTTGGATCTGCGTGAATTCGATCACGCCATCATCTTCAAGATCGCCCTCATGGTCAAGAAATACCTCTCCGCCAGCCCCGTGAAGTACTGATCCCCTCAAAATCTCCCATACTCCAGATGCGGTTGCAGACCCCATGCACCTACCCCTCATTCACAGCATGCCGTCTGAAGTCAAAAGAAAACGGTTTTATAACCTCGAAACATTTGTGACCGTCTTTCTCAGATTCCGAAAAAGGAGGATCTCTCTTGGTAGAGCTAAAACATGTATCCGTAACCTATGAAAGCACCGGTGTCGAGGCACTGAGCGATGTCAACCTCACTGTGGAGGACGGTGAGTTCGCTTTCGTCATCGGTCGTTCCGGTGCCGGTAAAAGTACACTCATTAAGCTGCTGCTTAAGGAAATTGATGCCAACAGTGGTGAAGTGCGTGTCAACGGCTACAACCTTACGAAAATGAAAAAGCGCAAAGTCCCGGAATTCCGCCGTACCATCGGCGTGGTATTCCAGGACTACCGTTTGATCGATACCATGACCGTCTACGAAAACATTGCATTCGTCCTGCGTGTGATCGATGCACCAATGAAGCTCATTCGCAAACGAGTGCCTTATGTCATCTCCCTCGTCGGACTCGAGGGCAAGGCGGACAGCTATCCGAGTGAACTCTCCGGCGGTGAGCAACAACGCTGCGCCCTTGCGCGTGCTCTCGTCAATGACCCTGAATTGCTGATTGCTGATGAGCCGACCGGTAATGTCGACCCGGAGCTTGCCTATGAGTTGGTCGAGCTGCTGCAAGGTATCAATGTCTGCGGGACAACCATTCTCATGGTTACCCATGCGCATGAAATGGTTCGCCACTTCGGCGGACGTATCATCAATATTAGTCAGGGCGAGGTCGTCTTTGACGAAGTGATTGGAGGTACGGACGTTGAAGTTGAGTAGTTTTCGTTATCTCGTCGGTCAAGGTTTTGATAACGTTTGGAAAAACCGTGTGATGGCATTCGCATCTTTTTGCGTATTGCTGGTCAGTCTGCTCCTTGTGGGCATTTCAGTCCTGTTATTCATCAATATCAATGCCATCATCGGCGGAATTGAAAATAAAAACGAAGTAATTGTCTATCTCCTTGACGGCACAACCGATGCGCAAATCACAGAGATCGGTGATACCCTCAATGCCATGGAGAATGTCAGCAATGTGACGCTCTATACCAAGGAAGAAGCGTTCGAGGATCTCAAGCAGGATATGAGCGGATATACTGAGGTGTTCGATTCTTTAGGGGATGACAATCCCCTGCCCGATGCCTACCGCATTCGTGTAAATGATATTTCTCAAATGGAAGCTACCGTTGCTGCCGCCGAAGCACTCGATTCTGTCGAGTATGTCAGCGCACCGGATTCCTTTGTCGATATCTTAACCGAGGCAAGGCGTATGTTCTCGATCGTTGCGGCAATCATCATCATTGCACTGCTGATCGTTTCCATGGTCATCATCTCCAACGCAACCCGCGCCAGTGTCTTTGCAAGACGACGTGAGATCAGTATCATGCAGAGTGTCGGTGCAACCAATGCCTTCATCCGATTCCCCTTCTTCATAGAAGGTATGGTGTATGGATTTTTGGCAGGCAGTTGCGCTGCTCTGATGACTTGGTTCTCCTACGACAGCCTCTTTGAGCTGCTTTCGAATTTTGATGCGCTCAGTGCCATCGGTCTTGGAAATATCATCTCCTACGATACCATTGCCATTCCCGTCACCCTCACCTATGTGATCGCCGGTTCCCTGATCGGCGCATTGGGCAGTGTGCTATCGACTCGTGCGCATCTCAAATACCGCGCCGCCAATATGTAATCTGCTTTCGAGGAGGTAAAACATGAAACTGCAATACAAGAAGGTCTTTGCCGTCCTGGCTGCCATGTGCATCACCTGCTGCTCCATGGTAACTTCGTTTGATCGGCACAGTACGCCGTTCACCGTCGAAGCAAAGACCCTCTCGGAAATCAATGCCGAGAAAGACGATACGCAGAAGCAAATCGATGCTAAGCAGGCAGAGCTGGAACAAATCGCCCGGCAAATCGATAATCAAGAGGCGTATCAAAAAACACTCCAAGAGAAAATCGATCTCATCAATGCCAAGATGCTTCTGATCGATACTCAAATCCAAAGTCTGCAAAGTGATATTGCTGCCAAACAAGCCGAAATCACGACTCTCGAAGCCCAAATTGTACAGCAGCAGGCCGATATCGACAAGGGCTTGGAGGAATTCAAGCAGCGCATTCGTACAATCTATATGCACGGCAATAACAGTATGCTTTCTGCGCTCGTCGGTGCAACGGATTTCTATGATGTGATGGCAAAGCTTGACATGATCAGCCGGATTGCCGAACATGATGACAAGATGGTCGAGGAACTCAAAGCCCAGCTCGAAGCCCTCAACACATCTCAGACTGACCTCAATGCACAGGTTCAGGCGCTGAATCTCAAGAATACCGAAATAGAAGGCGTTCGTGCCGAGTTTGCCGCCTCCCGAGATGAGCTCGATCAGGCAATGACCGAAACCCTTGAGGTCAAGGCAGAACTGGAACAGCTTCAAAATGCATCGGAAGAAGAAATCGCTGCATTCAACGACAAAATGGATATGCTCGAATCGGAGGAAGCTGTGATTCTCGAGGAGATTCGGCAGCAACAATTGGCAAACCGTAACCCCACTACACCCTCTACCCCTTCCACGCCTTCTACCCCATCCGCACCTTCCGATACACCTTCCTATATCACACCGCCGAATACTGCCGGTACGCTCGCATGGCCTGTCCCCGGTTTCTACCATATCTCCAGTCCGTTTGGCCTCCGCTGGGGACGGCAACATCGTGGTATTGATATCGCAGGCGGCGGTATTCAGGGTGCTGCAGTCATCGCAGCAAAGGGAGGTACAGTATCTACGGTTCGTGGTGGCTGCTCTCACAATAACAAGGGTTTTTGTGGCTGCAACGGCGGCTACGGTAACTATATCCGTATCGACCACGGCAATGGATTACAGACACTCTACGCCCATCTGCAATCCATAAATGTGTCTGTCGGCACACAGGTTTCTGCGGGTACTGTCATCGGACAGGTTGGATCAACCGGTAATTCCACCGGCTATCATCTCCACTTCAGTGTCATTGTCAACGGCATCTTTGTCGATCCGCAAAGCTATCTCTATTAATGCACCGAGACGTTTCGGTCAACCCGTTCCCGTCTTGTGTTCCTCATGACAAAAAACGGCAGGGAGCATCCGCTTGCTTCTTGCCGTTTTTACCACGCTATGAAAGGTACGATTTTTGTGCAGAAGAAAATCAGTTTGAGCACGGTTATCAGCATGATTGCTCTCACCGCTGCGCTCACGTTTATTCTGACCATGGCATTTACACTTCAGGTGTTCAATGACAAGGTTTCCGAAGTCGATCGGCTCTCCGATAAATATCAGCGGCTTGAAGAGCTCGATGCGACCGTTAGCGAATACTTCTACCGTGATGCCGAGGAGGAAGCAATTGTCGATATGATGCTCAAAGGCTATATCGCCGGACTCGATGACCCCTACAGCACCTACTACACCGCAGAAGAACTGGAAGCCTATGAGGACAATACCGCCGGTGTCTATGTCGGCATCGGTGTCAGTGTCATGCGTGATGACGAGGGCTATGCCTCGATTCAAAGTGTGATGTCCGGCGGTGCTGCCGAGAAAGCAGGGCTTGTTCCCGGCGATACCATACTCTCGGTCAACGGCATTTCTTTCTCATCTGATTACGAAAAAGCCATCGAAACCATTCGTGGGGAAGAAGGTGAAGAAATTACCCTCTCCGTCCGCAAAGCCAATACCGAATCGACAACCACGCTGAAACTGGTCTGTGCGCAAGTCAATGAAACGACTGTCACCGCCGAGCTGCTCGACAACCATATCGGCTATATCCGCATCACAAAATTTCGCACGGTCAGCGTTGCACAGTTTGAAACCGCATTGCATGATATGATGGCAGCCGGTGCCAAAGGCATTATCTTTGATGTACGGGATGATGGCGGCGGCATGCTGGATGCACTCGAACAGATGATGGATCCGCTTCTGCCGGAGGGCGAGCTTGCATTCGCCTATGAAAAAGACGGCAGTTCCTTCCCAATCGTCGAATCCGATGCTGAAATGCTCGATATGCCCTATGCCGTACTGATGAACGGGAATACCGCAAGTGCAGCCGAGCTGTTCGCCTGTTTGCTGCGGGACTATGCCGATGCGATTCTCGTTGGCGAAAAATCCTTCGGCAAGGGCATCATGCAGACCACCTTTCCGCTCTCCGACGGCGGCGTCACCCTTACCACCGCAACCTATGCCACCGGAAAATCCGAATGCTATCATGGTGTTGGATTAGAGCCGGATGTGCTCTCCGTTGCCGACGCCGAATCCCAAACCGATAATCAACTCGAAGATGCCGTAAATGCTCTGCTCGACCGAATCAACAGCAATGCCGAATAAGGAGGATGCTATGACAACACGTTCTGTTCTATGGTACAAACGACCGGCTGCTCGCTTCGAGGAAGCGTTGCCCATCGGAAATGGCCGCATGGGTGCAATGCTCTACGGCGCTCCGACCTGCGAAATGCTTCGACTCAACGAGGATTCTATCTGGTCGGGTGGTCTGCGCAAACGCAATAATCCCGATGCCGCAGAGGGCTTACAGGAAGTACGTGCCTTGCTGCGGAACGGCAAAATCGCTGCTGCCGAAGCCCTCGCCTTTCAAAAATTGCAAGGCTGTCCGCCCAATATGATGCACTATATGCCGCTCGGTGATTTGCAGATTCGCTGGGATATCCCGGAAGGCAATCCCACTGACTATTGCCGTTCCCTGAACCTGAATACCGCAACGGCAGTCTGCAGCTTTCAAATCGGCGATACCCACTACAAACGAGAGGTCATTGCCTCGAATCCGGCACAGCTGATTGCCATTCGCCTAACGGTGGACAAGCCGTTCACCTCCTCTGCTGCCATGGACGGACGGGACGATTACTACGATCACAACAATGTGGTGCAAACCGATGATGGCTTTACGCTGCAATTTGATGGCGGTATGGGCGGTAAGCATGGCATTCAGTTTGCAGCCGCAATTCGAGTGCTGTATACCAACGGCACAATCTTGCGCACAGGCAATCGGCTCTCAGTTTCCGATGCCACCGAAACAGTCTATGCCATCGCCGTTCGCACAAGCTACTACCATCCCGATACGGATCTGCTTGCACAGGCTCTCGCAGATTTACGCCATGCACCCGCCGATTGGGCAACGCTTTCGGCACAGCATATTGCGGACTATCAAGCACTGTTCGGACGAGTATCTCTCACATTGCCCGACGATACCACCAATCTCCCCACCGATGCGCTGCTGAAAGCTGTACAGGAACATCCCGATTCCCCTGCTGCACGCAATGCACTCCTTCGGCTGTACTTCGATTTCGGTCGCTATCTCATGATATCCGGCAGTCGTCCCAGATCGCTGCCGCTTAATTTGCAGGGCATTTGGAATGTCGATATGTGGCCTGCGTGGGGCGGTCGCTTTACGATCAATATCAATACCGAAATGAACTATTGGCCTGCGGAGTCCTGCAATCTCTCCGAATGTCATCTGCCACTGTTCGACCTGATTGAACGCATGCGGTCAAACGGTCGGGAAACGGCAAGAGAAATGTACGGCTGTGAAGGATTCTGTGCCCACCACAATACCGACCTCTGGGGCGATACCGCTCCGCAGGATCTCTGGATGCCTGCGACCATTT
This sequence comes from uncultured Clostridia bacterium, assembly GCA_944388075.1. Lineage (GTDB taxonomy): Bacteria > Bacillota > Clostridia > Oscillospirales > Ruminococcaceae > Firm-04. Next base: position 14,974 of record CALXHI010000005.1, read on the forward strand.
GGCCGATGGGTGCGGCATGGCTCTGCCTGCATATCTTCGAGCATTATCGCTATACCGGCGACCTTGCATTCCTCCGCAAGCATTACCCCGCCCTGCGAGAGGCTGCACTGTTCTTTACACAGTATCTGACCGAAAATGCTGCCGGACAGTTGGTCACCTGCCCGAGCGTTTCACCGGAAAATACGTACCGCTTGTCCTCGGGCGAAACCGGCTCGCTCTGCTCCGGTCCGAGCATGGACTCGCAGATCGTCTATGTGCTCTACTCTGCCGTCATCGAGTCGGCATCTCTACTCGAAACCGATTCGGATTTTGCGACTTTGCTCACCGAACAACGTTCCCATCTCCCGAAACCCCAAATCGGACAGTACGGGCAAATCATGGAGTGGGCAGTCGATTATGAGGAAGTTGAACCGGGACATCGTCATGTGTCGCAGCTGTTTGCACTCCATCCCGACCACCGAATTTCCCCTCGCCGTACCCCCGAACTCGCTGCCGCTGCCGAAGCAACCCTTGCCCGCAGACTCGAACATGGCGGCGGGCATACCGGCTGGTCGAGAGCATGGATTGCCAATTTCTACGCAAGGCTCGGCAAAGCCGATGCGGTGCTCGAACACCTCACACGGCTCATGCAGTACTCGACCAACCCCAATCTTTTTGATATGCACCCGCCGTTCCAAATTGATGGCAATTTCGGTGGTACGGCAGCCATTGCGGAAGCATTGCTCCGCTCCGAACCCGATGGCATTACCCTACTGCCTGCCTGCCCTTGGGATAAGGGTGAATGTCGAGGGCTTTGTGCCTATGGCGGTTTCGTGCTCAGCCTGCAATGGGCAGAGTTTCGCATCACGCAAGCACAGATACAATCCCGCAACGGCGGTGTCTGCCGACTGTTCTTGCAAGGCGAATATGCTGTGACCGATTGCAGCAGCTATCCCATTTCTATCAGAAAGGAGGCGGACGGTGCGATGTGCTTTGATACCGTTCCGATGGGCGAATACCGCCTGCTGCCCCTGTGAAACCCGTAAGACGTTCACTGGTATTGTATTTTGTGGTGTTTGTCCTGACCTTTGCCGCTATGTGGGTATTTTGGTTCGCAGGAAAGGAAACTCCGATCAAAGAACCCACGCTCTACGACGATACCCTCAATCAGGATTCTTCGCTCGCCATTGATGAGCTAGGTCCGGAAAACTATGCCGTTAATGTCCCCGAAATCGAACAACAAGAAGTCATAGTCGCAGTTGAGGCGGAAACCGTTGACTACAGCAAGCCTGTACATCTTGAAGATGTCATCCCGAATTATCGTGGAATTGGCTACCTGACCGGATTGCCCGCCGATACCCAAAATGCGTTGGTCATACCGATTTCCGTACCGGCAACGCAGCACTATGACCTGACTATCTGCATGGCGGCCGACCAACAGGTTGAAAATATCCTCTCGATCAACGGGCAGCGGCTGCATCACTTCCGTTTGGACGGAACGGGAAAATTCATGCGTGTGACATTCTACGGTATTTTCCTCGAAGAGGGCAAATCTACTGTTGCCCTCGAAACACTCGATGGCGGACTGTCGATTGATTATCTCGAGCTGGTCAATCACACGACCATCTACACCGATACCTTCCAAATCGCCGATACGCTTGTCAATCCCAACGCCTCCGAGGAAGCGTCTGCGCTCTATCAAATTCTCTGTAACCAATGGGGCAAGCAAATGCTGACCGGGCAGTATGTTTCCTCGCCGGAAAACAGAGAACTTAAGCTGATACAAGATATCACGGGACAGCTCCCTGCCATACGGTTCAGCGAATTGGGTCAAGGCAATGACCTCGCACAAATCGAAGCAGCCACCGACTGGCATCTGTATATGAATGGCATTGTCGGATTGATGTGGCAATGGAATGCGCCCGGCACGGACTCCGTGTATGCAGAGGACGTTGACTTCGATCTTGCTGCAGCACTCGATTCGGTCGATGTCACCGCATTGGCACAGATGCCGCTTGCAGATGCCAAATCTGCCGTTGCAGACGGCACGCTCCCAGAAGGCGCACTCGCTTTACTACAGGATATCGATGCCGTTTCCGAATCGCTCATCAAGCTGCGCAATATGAAAATTCCCGTGCTCTGGCGACCACTCCATGAGGCCAGCGGCGGCTGGTACTGGTGGGGTGCATCCGGTGCCTATGCCTATCAGCAGCTTTGGGCGTTGCTCTATCACCGTATGACCGATTACCACAACCTCAATCACCTCATCTGGATTTGGAATGGACAGAGTATCGCCTATCTCGTCTCCGATGATACCTATGATATCGCATCTGTGGACATTTACCTCAACTCCGATATCGAATTCGGCAGCCGCTATGAGCAATTCCTTGCCCTTGCCAACATGACCGGTCGCAAAAAGCTCCTTGCACTCAGTGAATGCAGTTCCCCACCCAATCTCGAAATGCTCGCCCTTGATGATGCCGTTTGGTCGTTCTACGGGCTATGGTATGGCGAATACATTATGGATTCCGACGGGAAGTTCACAAATTCCTATTATTCAAGTAGCGATTTGTATAACCTATACAACTCCGACCGCTCTATGAGCCTCAAGGATTTCCTTGCGTATCAGCAAAATACCCTTGAAAATTCCGAATAAATATGGTATAATGCAAATACCTAAGGGCACTTTGTACTGTATGCCATACGCTTCCCATGGTACAGAGATCCTTTATCATCATTACCTAATTTTAAAGTCAGAAAGGCGGATTTCCGATGAAAACTCAAATTATCAACGGCGTTTCCATTCCCAACCTGCCGTGGCAAGAAAAGCCCGCAACCTGTAAGGACGTTATCTGGAGATATGACCAAAATCCGGTCATTCCCCGTGATATCCTCCCGAACTCCAACAGCGTGTTCAATAGCGCAGTTGTCCCGTTCAACGGCGGCTTTGCCGGTGTTTTCCGTGTCGATGACCGCTCCCGTAACATGGAGCTGCATGCAGGTTTCTCCAAAGACGGTCTGAGCTGGGATATCAACCCCGAACGCATCCACTTCGAAACCGATATTCCGGAGATGGCAGAATTCCAGTATGGCTATGATCCCCGTGTTTGCTGGATCGAGGATCGCTTCTATGTCACCTGGTGCAACGCCTACGGCTGGAAACCCACCATCGGTGTGGCATACACCTTTGATTTCAAAACCTTCCACCAGCTCGAAAATGCCTACCTGCCCTTCAACCGCAACGGCGTTCTGTTCCCCCGCAAGATTCAGGGCAGCTACATGATGATGAGCCGTCCGTCCGACAGCGGTCATACCCCGTTCGGTGATATCTACGTTTCTCAGTCGCCTGACATGACCTACTGGGGCAAGCACCGCCACATGATGGGGCCGTCCAAGGGTTGGGAGTCCACCAAGATCGGTGCAGGTCCGATTCCGATCGAGACCGACCGCGGCTGGCTGATCTTCTACCACGGCGTATTGACCTCTTGCAATGGCTATGTCTACAGCTTCTCCGCCGCTTTGCTCGACAAGGACGAGCCGTGGAAGGTGCTCAAGCGCGGTCGTGACTACCTCATCAGCCCCCAAATGATCTATGAGTGCATCGGCGATGTGCAGAATGTTACCTTCCCGTGCGCCAATCTGGTCGATGCTGATACCGGTCGTATCGCCATCTATTATGGCTGTGCCGATACCGTCACCAGTCTGTGCTTCACTACGGTTGACGATGTCATGGAGTGGCTCGACAACAATTCTCAGATATAATCCAAAAGCAGCATGGTATTCTGCCATGCTGCTTTTTTCGGCATATGCAAACCGCTTGACAGCGAACTGCCAAGCGATTTTCGATTAGCTGAGATTGAATTTGTCGAGCAGCGCCGCAATAACAATGCCTGCCGCAAGCATAACCACATTGATCACACAAGCGAGCACCGAGGACGTAAAGCTTGCAAACGGAATGATCATCACCGTTGCCGCTGCCACAATACCGACAATCGCATGAAATGCAACGCTGTAATAATGCTTGAACAGCGCATCGACAGCCTTTGCGAGCGCAATCACCGTGACCAATGCACCGATACCACCGGGAATCAAAACACTGAAATCAAAGCTGCCGATTCCATCGACAAAGGGCGCATATAACCCAAGCGGCATCAGCAGAGTCGAGAAGCTCATGCCCGGCGCGATCATGCTCAATGCCAGACAGAATCCGCAGAACAAATACCACCCGAAATTCGGCACGATGGCAATTTCCAACAGCTTTAAGCCGATCAGCAACGCCAACACCACCAGAAACGCAAGCACCATCGAAAGATAGGATCCTTTTGTGCGCCCCTGCTCGCCTGCTTCACGCCAAATCGAAGGCATTAACCCCACGATCAAGCCGATGAACAGACAAACCGATGGATCGGGATATTTCTCCAGCACAAAGCCCAGCAGCTTCGATACCCCCAAAAAACCAATCGCTGCACCAATCACATATGGCAACAGCTTCGGCACATGAGTCTTAAATCGGCGAAATGGACTGCTCAGCAGCTCCATAATCGGCTTGTAGATACCGAATACCACGCTCAATACACCACCGGAAATACCCGGCAGTACTGCGCCTAATCCAATCAATCCCCCTTGCAATACCGCAAGCAGCTTTTTCGCCGAATTGCCCTCGGAAGCCAGTGTCGTTGTTTCCTTTGGTTCGATGTTTGTTTGCATAGGTATGGATTCTCTTTTCTCTCGCATAGATTGCAGCATCGCTGCGGCGTAGGGTTCACAACAATACATTTATTATACCACACTTCAAAAAAAAAATCAATCCCCAAACAAGCCTATCTGCAAAAAAGCAGCTTGCGGCTTACAACGATACTTTTTCAAAGTCCGGGAAGGACAGCGAATCGATCTTCCATTCTCCATCCAACCGCAATAGCTTCAGCTCCATCGTACCGACCAGTTTCTGCAGATAGTCAAAGCCGACGATCACGGTCGCAGATTTCTTGCTTTTCTCGATTTCCTGCACTTCCCATGCAACGGTCTGCATCTCCGCCTTCAGCACGCTGACATAATCCGTATCCGTGAACAGCCCAATGATGGAGCTCAAAAGCTGATTCTCCGAAATCGCCGCCACCCGATTGACCGTTTCCTGTGCATCCTCTGTCAAATGCGGATAAAGCCCATCAATGCCCTGTTCCTTGACATCCGAAATCATCTGCTTCATCGCATATTCCGGTGTGCGGGAAATCCAGAACCATGCACCGCCTCCCAGCAGAGCCACGATTACCAATACCACAAGAAACTTTTTCATTGCCATTTCTTCCTTTGCTGTCTGATTCCTTCCTGTGATACCAATCGGTATCCGTTTTCAGTATAACACAGTGCATCGAAAATGTCAAGAGGCGAAATTCTTTTGTGAAATACTTGATTTTTCCACCATAATTTAGTATAATGGATATGTATATACCCCATTTGTTTTTTGCCGTGCAACGATGTCAAATTTCCTGTCGTTGCTCCCATGTAGGAGTGTTTACCATGAATGAAGATGTTTTTGAAAACCGAGAGCTTTCTTGGCTAAAGTTCAATCAGCGTGTGCTCGAAGAAGCCTTCTGTGCTGCGAATCCACTGCTCGAGCGCCTCTGCTTTACCGCAATCTTCCAGAATAATCTCGATGAATTCTTTCGAGTACGGGTCGGCGGTCTGCTGAAAGATCAATCCCAAAATCCCGACAAACGAGATACCATCACCGACCTGAAACCCAAAGCACAGCTGCGTGCCATTTTCGATACCGTCCGCACGCTGGCACCTGCCCGAGATGCTGTCTATCACGAAATCATGAGCCGCTTGCGCAATGAAGGACTCGAACAGGTGACCATTCATACCATCACCGCCGCCGAACACGCTTTCCTCGCCGACTGGTTTAAGCGGGAAATTCGTCCGCTTTCCATGCCTATCGTCATTGACAAAGGCAAGCCCTTCCCCTTCTTCCGAGATCGCTCGCTCTATGTCATTCTCCGGCTCGAATCAAAATCCGGTATCCGTATGGGCGTGCTGCCGGTTTCTGACCAGTGCCAGCGCATCATCCGTTTGGGGACAGGCGGCCGCTTCATTCTCGCCGAGGACGCCATTCTTGCGTTTGCACATACCATCTTTTCCAACTCTACCGTCATTGACCGCACGATCCTCCGTGCGACTCGATCGGCGACCATTGATTTCGAGGATATCGAGGATCTCCTCACCGGCGACTATCGCTCGGACATGGAGATTCTCATGCAGGAACGAAAGCGTCTTCCTGTCGTTCGCATGGAGCTTTCCGAAACCTTCTATCAACCGGCACTCGAATATCTCTGCAAAAAGCTTGCGCTGAAACCCGATCAGGTGTTCTATGCCAAAGCACCGCTCGATCTCTCCTTTGCGTATGAATGCAAGCACCTCATTCCCAATCCGGATTTGCAATATGAACGTCTGGTGCCCCAGAAATCCGATGCCATCGCCGAGCATCACTCGATGTTTTCCCAGATTCGCAAAAAAGATATCCTGCTCCACTACCCTTATGAAAGCATTCGACCGTTCCTGCGTCTGCTCGACGAAGCTGCCGACGACCCCGCTGTCATTTCCATTCAGATTACACTCTATCGTATGGCAAGGGACAGCCGTGTGATTGCCGCACTCTGTGAGGCTGCCGGTCATGGAAAACAAGTCACCGCCTTGACCGAATTGCGTGCCCGTTTTGACGAGGAAGGGAATATCGCTTGGTCAAAAGTACTCGAACGTGCCGGTGTGCATGTGATTTTCGGTCCGTCCGACTACAAGGTCCATTCCAAGCTTCTCCGCATTACCCGTAAAATGCGTGGCAAAATCGAAACCTTTACACAAATCGGCACCGGCAATTATAATGAGAAAACGGCTTCGCTCTACACCGATTATTGTCTCATGACGGCAGATCCGGAGATCGGTGCGGAAGCTGCTGCTGTGTTCGATGCGCTCGAGGAAAGAAAACTGCCCGAGCCGCAGAATAACCTGCTCGTTGCGCCACTGGGCTTACAAAATCGAGTGCTTGCGTTGATAGAACAGGAAATTACACTTGCCAAAAATGGCGAACCTGCCTATATCGGATTCCGTCTGAACGGCCTTTGCGATAAAACAATCATGGATGCTCTGATCGATGCCTCGAAAGCCGGTGTGCAAATTGAGCTGCTCGTACGTGGTATTTGCTGTCTGCGACCGGGTATTCCGGAGGAAACCGAAAATATTCGGATTCACAGCATCGTTGACCGCTATCTCGAACATGCCCGTGTCTATTTCTTTGGTACGCCGGAGCGGATGCAAATTTTCCTCGGCTCTGCCGATCTCATGCCCCGCAACACTATTCGTCGTGTTGAGGTCTGTACACCGGTACGAAATGCCGAATTGAAAGCACGCATTTACAGAGATTTTCGATTGCAGTTTGACGACCCGGTCAAGGCAAGAATCCGTCAGCCCGATGGTTCCGATCTGCTGCCGCCTGCACCTGCCGATGCAGTCAGTTCACAGACCATTCTCCATCGCAATGCCTATGCACGTGCTGCTGCTACCCCGAAACCCGAGAAAGCCAAGCGGACTCGAAAGGAGAAAGTATGAACTCAAAACATCGCATGCGCTCTGCATTTCTGCTCATTACCTATGCCATTGTACTCTATCTCGGTATTTTACATTTCGATACCGTATTAGATATTATCGGCTGGCTGATGAGAGTATTCCAGCCCGTCATTTACGGCGTGGTCATTGCGTTTATCATTAATCTGTTCCTCAATATCTTTCGCCAAAAGGTCTTTTTCAAGCTGACACAATCTCCCAAAAAATGGGGCAGCCGTCTCTGTACGATTCTTTCCGTGATTGCGACCGTGTTCGTGATTGCCGCAATCCTTGCATCCGTTATTTTCTTAATTATCCCGCAGCTGACCACTGCCATCAATACCCTCGTCGAAAAGATGCCGACCAGTTCTGACCATCTCCTTGCCCTGATCAACGAAAAAATGATTGCATGGAATATTCCGCAGTATTTCATCGACAAGGTCAACAGCATTGAACTGAACTGGGATCAAATCTTCAACTTCGTACAGGCATTTCTGGACGGACAATTCCAGACTGTCGTCGATACCGCTGTCTCGGCAACTGCATCCGTTATTTCCACACTGACGAATTTCGTACTCGGTTTGATTATTGCGATTTACGCATTGATTCAAAAGGACAAAATTTTACGTTTTTGCGAAAAATTGCTTAGGTGGATGATTCCTAACCGCCACCATGAACTGACCTTTCGGATTTTGCGCTTAACGAATCAGTCCTTTGCAAGCTTTTTTACCGGACAATTTTCCGAGGCGATCATCATTGGTGTACTTTGTGCAGCAGGACTTGCCCTCTTCCGTTTCCCCTATGCGGCAACCATCGGCGTATTGGTCGGCATTACGGCGTTGATTCCGATTATCGGCGCTTGGATCGGCGGTATCATCGGTGCATTGCTGATTTTGGTGGAACAACCAGATATGGTTATCTGGTTTATCGTGTTTATCCTCGTCCTCCAGCAGCTGGAAGGACAGCTCATTTACCCGAAAGTCGTTGGAGATTCTCTCGGCTTGCCCGGGCTTCTTGTATTGGTCGCTGTCACATTGGGCGGTAGTTTCGGCGGCATTACCGGGATCTTCCTTGCCGTACCGATTTGCGCCATTCTCTATACGCTCTTGCGTGAAGTGATCAATCAGCCGTCTAAAGACGAAACACCCACGCCTGTACCGCTTGCAGAACCGGCAGCAGAGCCGGATACAGCAGCCGAATCCCCGACTGACACGCCATCCGAACCCAAGGCATAACAAAATCCCAAGCGTTACGGAAACGCTTGGGATTTTCATTTCATGCATCTTCTGCCAATGCTGCCATCACAGCCTTATACAAATTGCGCTTTGTCAAACCCGTTTCGACGGCAACCTCTCGGCAGACATCTGCTGCACGTTCACCTTGCCGTACACGCTGTACGATCGCCGCAACCGCCTGTTCTTCGGAGAGTTCCTCTGTCGGTGCATCCGCTGCACCTGCCAGCACCAGCACATACTCCCCCTTCGGCGTCACCGACTCGTAGTACGCAATCGCTTCGGACAGCGTCACTCGCTGTACCTCCTCGTGCAACTTCGTCAATTCCCGACAAATCGAAATCGAACGGTCACCAAAGAATTTATGTAAATCCTGCAAGGTGTTTTGCAGCTTATGGGGTGCTTCGTAAAATACCATCGTGCGATGCTCGTTCCGCAGAGACTCCAGATGATCATGCCGCTGCTTCTTGTTCACCGACAAAAATCCCTCAAAACAAAAGCGTCCGGTATCCTGCCCCGAAATCGCCAGTGCCGCTATCACCGCACTCGGACCGGGGATCACCTGAATCGAAATCTGCTCCGCCATGCAGTGCTGCACCAGAATCGAACCGGGATCGGAAATGCACGGCATACCGGCATCCGTCACGCAGGCGCAGGTTTCCCCATTGCGAATCCTTGCCATAATCTGCTCAATGGCAGCCGCCGTGCTGTGCTCATGATAGCTGACCAACGGCGTATGCAAATCAAAATGCGAGAGCAGCTTGCGTGTCACCCTCGTGTCCTCTGCTGCAATGAACGATACCTGCTCGAGAATCTCAAGCTGCCGCAAGGTGATATCGCCGAGATTGCCAATCGGCGTGCCGACAACATATAAGATACCGCTCATAGATACGCCTCCCCAAAATGACAGATTTGTGCCGCTTCCGCAGTCATGCCCGTACCGCTGCGCATATACAGCGACGGCTCAATCTGCAAAAAAGACTTTGCTCCTTTCATGCCCTCCAGCAAAAACAGCCAAGGCGCACTCTCCGGATTTTTACAGACATGACGCAGTCGCTTCGGCTCAATCCCATGCGCACGCATCGCATACATGACATCCGTCAAGCGTTCCGGCCGACAGCAAACACAGAATCGCCCATGATATTGCAACAGCTTCGCCGCCGCTGCACAGATATCCGAAAACTCACAGGCAACCTCATGACGAGCAATCCGCTTTGCCATATCCGGCGAAACAATGCCGGCATCGTTTGCTTTATAGGGTGGATTGCAGGTCACAAGGTCAAGTACTCCCTTCGGCGCATTCTCCCACAACACACGCAAATCCGTGCAAATCGGCGTAATGGCAAGCGGTTTTCGGCTCCGCTCCAATGCCATTTGTAACTGCGTAATCGCTTCCGGCTGAATGTCAACCGCATAAATCTGCTTTGGGGGACGCTCTCGCTGCATCAGCAACGGTATAATCCCACAGCCCGTACCCAAATCGCAGACGGTATCCTTTGCACGATAACGGCTGAATGCGGTCAGCAAAAATGCGTCTGTGCCAAAGCTGTGCCGGTCACTGCGGCAGACAAACAAATTCTGCTGTAATTGTTCCCATTTGTATTCCATGTTACGAGATTGTAATTTGACGATTGCTGTCCAAAATGCCGATATAGACCTTGCCGGCATTGAACACCATCGCATTTCCTTTCAAATCATAAACCCGAATCGGTTCGTTCTCGGACGATTTCTCCCAGCGGATTTCCTGTGCCGCTCCGGCAGAAACATAGTAGCCGCTGCCGCCGTTCAATGCCACATCGACAAGCGACCCATCCGTTCGCAAACCGGTATCGGTTTGCAAAATCAGCAGATTGCGGAAGGCAAGCTGCATACCTGCTTTGGCATCCATATGCGGAGAACCGTTGTGTTGTTTTTGATACAGCTGTGTGTTGCTGTCATAGGTGAATGTACTCCAATAATACTTTGAGAACGGAACATTCACGCTGTTGCAGATTGTACCAACTGTTTCGATATCATCCGGCGCACGGAACGTAAACGGTACGGCAGTATCCGTTTCGATACGGAATCCCAACTCCGAAATCGTCTGCGCCAAACGGCTGCCATCCAGATAGCCCGTATGCTCCGAAGAAAATGTCTTCATGCGCTCCTCATCACGGAAATAGCATTTCTGCCAGCCGTTGATACCGCCATCGATGTGGTCAATTTGCAGACAATTCATGGTGTCAACGGCAATCGTCTGGTCTGCACCCCAATGGCAGTAGATCGCATCCATGCCGTATGCCAGCAGCGAATAGTAATATCTGGCACTGCGTACCGAGCAGACATTCGGGACATTTGCCGCATCGCCGTATACTGCCATCAATCGGGTGATGCCCCCCTCAACCGGCAGCTCGTAAATCCAATCCGCCTCCGCAATGCCGTACTGCGGCAGTGAATCAGTAATGTTGTTGACCATCACCGCAATGGGTCGCTTGCCTAAGGCAGCCTCGGAATATCCCGTCTCCCCTGTCCAAGGGTTGATGCAGCCTTGTTCTGCCTGTGTTGCAGTGGTTGTAATTGTGGTAGTGACCGCAGTTGTAGGATATGCGGTAGTCGATTGCTGTTCCGCAGAGGATGCCGGTTCGCCGCCACAGCCCGTCAATGTCAAGACAGCTAGCAAAGGCAGCAGCCTAATTCTGATTTGTTTCATGTTTCAAATAACCCCATAGAAAGATAATGTTCCCCGTTGTCAGGCATAAGCGCAACGATGCGTTTTCCGGCAAATTCGGGTTCTCTGCCTAAAATTGCCGCTGCCGCCAATGCTGCGCCGCCGGAGATGCCAATCAAAATACCTTCGGTCTGCGCCATCTTCCGACATGCCGCATACGCCTGTTCTTCTGAAATTGTCATCACACGGTCGCAGATGCTTGCATCGTAAATCTCCGGCACAAATCCCGCACCGATACCCTGCAAACCATGCGCACCGGCAGAACCGCCGGATAATACCGCCGATTTCGCCGGTTCGACTGCGATGATCTGCACAGACGGATTCTGCTCCTTCAAATAACGTCCAACACCGGTCAGCGTACCGCCTGTACCGACGCCGGCAACGAATGCCGCAACCGTACCATCGGTATCTGTCCAGATTTCAGGACCGGTTGCCGTATAATGCGCAGCCGGATTCGAAAAATTGACAAACTGTCCCGGAATCACCGATCCGGAAATCTCTTGCTGCAAGGCTTCCGCTTTCGCAATCGCACCTGCCATGCCCAATTTGCCATCGGTCAGCACAAGCTCTGCGCCATGTGCCTGTAAGAGTTGTCGCCGCTCCGCACTCATCGTGTCCGGCATCGTCAAAATCACACGCAAACCGTAAAGCGTTGCTGCTGCCGCCAACCCGATACCCGTGTTGCCGCTGGTCGGCTCGATAATCGTATCGCCCGGTTGCAGCCGACCGTCTGCGAGCATATCTTGCAGCATACGCACTGCCGCTCTGTCCTTGACACTGCCTGCCGGATTATAGACTTCCAGCTTTGCAATCAGCTCCGCAGCAACGCCCTCTGCCTTCGCATAGCGGGATACCGCAAGCAAGGGCGTATGCCCTGCCAAATCCGAAAAATCTTTGTAAATACGCATCTTATATGCCGCCTTTCCAATCGACCGATTCGCCGTGCAGTTCCTTGGAAGCCATTGCATTCAGGCTCTCATCTGCCGTGATGCCCGCAAGGAAATTGTAATACCCCTGACTCGCAATCATCGCCGCATTGTCGCCGCAAAGTGCAATGCTCGGCATATACAGCGTATATCCACGTTCATCACATGCCTTCTGCAAGGCAGCACGCACACCGGTATTCGCCGAAACACCGCCCGATAATGCGATCGTTTTGTAGCCATAAGCTTCCGCTGCCGCTATCGTTTTGTCCGTCAGCACATTGGCAATCTGCGTCTGCAATGCTGCTGCCAAATCCGCTCGATTGACCGTTTCATGGCATTGCTCCGCATGGTGCAGCAGATTGACCACATAGGTTTTCAATCCCGAAAAGCTGAAATCATAGGGCGAACCATCTATCTTCGTGTGGGGCAGCCGATATGCCTTCGGATCGCCGTTTTGTGCCGCACGGTCAATGTGCAAACCGCCCGGATACGGAAATTGCATTGCCCGGGCGCATTTGTCAAAGCATTCCCCTGCTGCATCATCCCGAGTTCTGCCAATCGTTTGAAATGTGGTATAGTCGGTGACTGCCGCAATTCTCGTATGACCGCCACTGACAATCAGTGCCAAATACGGCGGTTTCAATTCCGGATGCAGCAGATAATTCGCTGCTGCATGCCCCTCTGTATGGTGTACCGGAATCAGCGGTTTCTTCGCTGCCCATGCCAACCCCTTCGCATAGCTGACACCGACCAGCAATGCGCCAATCAGTCCCGGTGCAAAGGTGACGGCAATGCCATCCACTTCCTCCAAAGTCATATGGGAATCGTCTAACGCCTGCCGTACCACACCGAGAATCGCTTCGGAATGCCGGCGAGATGCCAATTCCGGTACGACACCGCCGTATTTCTGATGTTCCGCTGCCTGCGACGCAATGACATTTGACAGAATTTTCCTGCCGTCCTCGACAATCGCTGCTGCCGTTTCGTCACAGGAACTTTCAATTCCCAGAATCCGCATTGCGTTCACGCTCCTTTGTTTCCATCATATGAAACCGTTCCGGCTTACCATTGGTCGACGGATCGTCCATCGAAAGCTGTCGGCGATAAGTTACGCCGCCCCAGCCGTCCACATTCGCTCGGCGCATCGCACCAAAGACTCTCGTCTTAAAGCCCGGTTCGCACTTTTCCCGTTCCCGCACAAATTCCTTCATGCGCTCTCTGGACGTATGCCCGTCCACCGGACAGCGTGACTTAACGATTTCCGGAATAGTATGCTTCGCCGCATGGATAATATCCCGTTCCGGTGCAAAGCTCAACGGTCGAATCAGTGTCAAGTCCTTGCGGGACAGATAGGATTTCGGTGCATAGCAGCCAATGCGCCCCTCGATGAACAAATTCATCAAGAAGGTTTCAATCGCATCGTCATTGTGATGCCCGAGTGCCAGCTTATTGCAGCCCAATTCTTTTGCTGCATCGTGCAATGCACCTCGGCGCATCTTTGCACACAAACTGCATGGATGCGTTTCCTTCCGATGCTCGAACACGATTCTGCCAATCTGCGTCCGCATCAAATGATACGGCACACCGATCTTATCGCAGTATCGCTGTACCGGCGAAAAATTCGTTGCAATGCCATCAAACTGCGGGTCAAGGGTAATGGCGATCAACTGATAGTCAAGCAGCCCAAACCGCCGGAATTGATGCAATGCCGCCAGCAATACCAGACTGTCCTTGCCGCCGGAAATGCCGACTGCAATGTGGTCACCATTCTGTATGAGATCGTATTCCTGCACGGCTCTGCGCAGGTAGCCTAAAATCTTTTGCATAGAGATCAGCCGTTCAGCAGTCGCTGCATAATCGTATAGCCGGGTGTAATCAGCAGACCCGTTTCCGCAGCGGTTTTCTCGGAGAACCCGACAACACCGGTCTGTGTCTTGGTGCTGTCATAGATGAAGAACGGAACGGCATCGTTCGTATGCGTACGAATGCTTAAGGGCGTAGGATGATCGGGCGTGACCAGCACACGATAATCCCCCATCTCTGCCAATGCATCACAAACCGGCTTCAGAATTTTCTCGTCAATCAGTTCGATTGCACGAACCTTGTTCTCCGGCTCGCCTCTGTGGCCGCATTCATCCGGTGCTTCCACATGGATATAGACCAAATCCGCACCATCGTGGAACGCCTTGATGGCCGCCTGTGCCTTGCCATCGAAATTCGTGTCGAGATAGCCCGTTGCACCGTCCACATCAATGACCTGCATATGCGAAAACTTGCCGATGCCCTTCAGCAGGTCAACTGCCGAAATCATTGCGCCATGTACACCGTTTTTTTCGTAGAAATCATCGAGTGCTGCACGCTTGCCCTCGCCCCAAAGCCAAATGCTGTTGGCAGGACGCAAACCCTTTGCGACTCGTTCCAGATTGAGCGGATGCTTGCTCAGGAATTCGTACGACTTCCGCATCATCTCATACAGCACTGCCGCATTCGGGTGCAGCGGCAGATATTCCTTGATCGGCTGACCGGTAATATCGTGTGGCGGTGTAACCTTACCCAGTTCCAACGTACCACCGTGCCAAATCAGGCAATGGCGATAGCTGACACCGGAATACAGCGTGAAGGTTTCATTATTCAGCACCTTTGCCAGATCGCCAATCAGAATGCGGGCATCGGCAGTCGAGATATCGCCGGCACAATAATCAACCATCGTTTTGTCGGCATACTCCGACTCTTCCGATAGTGTCACCAAATTCGCACGCAGCGATACATCATCATCGAGCATGTCAATGCCGATGCTGCCTGCCTCCAGCGGAGAACGACCCGTATAACAGCGTGCCGGATCATAGCCCAGTACTGCCAGATTCGCCACGTCGCTGCCCGGCTTCATGCCATCCGGAACCGTCTTGACCAGACCAACCTCCGCACGCTCTGCCATACCCTTCATGAACGGCGCATTTGCTACCTCCAGCGGAGTTTTGTCGCCGAATGCAGGCACCGCATAATCTGCCATGCCGTCACACAACATTACCAGATATTTCATTGTTCATCATCCTCCGATTAAAAGTTCTATACATAAACAAGAAAAACGGGATGTGCCGATTTCCGCCATCCCGTTTTCTCTCCATCGCTTGCTTTACTCAGCGGCATCCTTCGAGGCTGTGTCTTTTTCTTCAGTCACATCTGCTTCATCTGTGACAGTTTCACATTCCTCACCAGGAGCATCGTTATCTGCTGCCGGCTCTTCGGGAATTGCAATGTCCAAATCCTCTTCGCAGATGCTGCAAGAGCAACAGTCACCGCAAACTTCATCCGCACCACAAGCGTCCGCTTCGCAGCCACCCTCGCAGCAATAATCATCGTCTTCCATGTCGTCTGCATCATAATGACAGCAGGTCTGGGTTTGCTTCCGCTTCTTCAACAGAAGCCAAGTCGCCGTACCGGCAACCGCAAGTGCAGCCAAAGCAAAAACTGTAGATTTCTTCATAGTCATACCTCTTTCTCCGCGGTTCATCGTCCCATGGTGTACCATGAGGTCACTGCTTTGCGGGTCACAGTGATCCGGACAAGTATATTATACCACAGAAATCCCAATATTTCAAGGGGGCTTTGCATTTTTTCTACGATTTTTCACAGCTTGATCTGCGTTTTATGGGGCGTATAGTTTGTCACATCCAGACGATAGCGGCCTTCGCCGATGGATTCCATACCCAACTGAGCATAAAATTCTGCAACCATGCCGTTTTTCGCTGTCGGCAGGTATTCTCCAATCAGCCAACGATAGCCTGCGGCCTGCGTCAATGCCACAACCGCATCAAACAGGCATTCCTCTACCCCACGCCGCAACACACGACAGCTCATCAGCCATGTGTCGATAAAAAGCGCATCCTCTTGTTTTTCCAGTATCACAACGCTGATCAAACCATGTTCCCCGAACCGATCGGAAAGTGTCATATAGCGTGTGATGTAGCGATCATCCTGCGAAATGGCAGCGATTTCCGATTCAGTATAGCGCACCGTCCGCAGATTGAACTGATTGGAACGCTGCGTCAACTGGGCAATACGAGGATAATGAAATGCGTCAAATGGCACAATCACACCAACCATTTCCAGCGACTCCAAATACGCATCATAATCCGAAAAGCTTGATTGCAATGCCTTTCGTCCGGCTTCTGCCTGATACTGCGCCGTACGCTCGGCATCGGCAGACGAAAAGCTCACCGCCTCAAACAAATGCAAATCCTGCAAATATTGCGGTGCCTCAGACGGATCCTCCGGCAGTTCCGGTACTGTCACTTCCGGCAGCATCCCTCGCACAAGATCGCGCTCAAATGGGTTATCATCCAGAAATACCATGCTGTCGAAACCAATATCGAGCGTATCCCGAATCTTGCGGATATTCGATGCTTTATCTTCCCAGTTGGCGACAAATACGGCGATATCTTCCAATCGCAGTATCATCTCCGGATGATGTAAAAAGGGTTCTTTTGCGATGGCTTCCTCATTTTTGCTGCATACACAGAGAATAATGCCTCGGCGTTTCAGCTCGAGCAGCCATGTTTGCAATGCTGCGAATGCAGGGCCCGTTCCCAAATCGCCCAAGGCAATCCCGTCCATGCCGTCATCACCGATCACACCGCCCCAGAGCGTATTGTCCAAATCGGTGATCACACATTTCTTCACGCTCCCTTGCAATCCCAGCATCACATCGGTCATGCGTGCAGCCAGCAGCGGCAGCGTATCCGTGCAGACTGCCATCTTTGCCAGATACCACTCTCTGTCACGGTAAAACGCATCCTGTCCCACACGATTGGCAATCGCTGACAGCGCAATCGGATAGACCTGCGGCGCAGTCGCTGCCATTGCTTCAGACAGCAAAAAATTGAGCTTTCGGCACTGATATGCAAACGATATCGGCTGCCGCAGCGCATAGCTGCCGAATACCGCATCGTCTGTTTCCGGGAAATCCGGACAGAGAATCTTCGCATTTGTATGTGCTGCCAGCTGCGCCCAAAGTCCGCAGATGCGTTCACATTCCCGTTCCGCAAACGAAATGCGTTCCGCAGGAACGGTATGGTAAAAACGTTTCTGACATTTCTCTACGCTGAACCATAACAGCACAAAATCCGGTTTCGCTTCATACAGCGGTGACCCTGCATCGAGAATCATCGCCTCAAATTGATCGTATGCACCGTCAATCACCGTCATCGGACGACCTCGGCGCACGGTTTCCCCACGAATGGCCGTCGCAAGCTGCTGTGTTGCACAGTCACCCAAAATGTAGAGCGTCTGCGTTCCTACCGCCTGCTTTGCCAGCCGTTTCAAAGCGGAATAGGTTACGGTTTCCATGTTGTTTCCTCTCTCTTTATCATTCGTCAGGGCTTGTACATACCCTGATCAATCGCAAGCTCCATAATGCCTTGCGCAATCGCATCGGCATAAGCATCGAATTTTTGATCAAAGTTGGTATTGTCCTCCTCCGAATTGACAAAGCCCAGCTCAATCAAACAGCTTGGCATATTCGTGTTCGCATTGACATAGTAGCTGTGTCCGGATTCATCTGCCGATTCTCCACGGAAGCCATAGCGAATGCCGCGGTTTCGGCTGATACCAACATCTTCCAGCAATTCCATGATATATTCCGCAAGCTGCCGGTCGACCTCGTCGGTTTCCTTGTTCACCCAAATCTCTACACCGTTTCCGACTTCGGCTATGTTCCGGTGAATCGAAACAAACAGGTCTGCATTCGCATCATTCGCAATGCGGCAGCGTTCTTCCAGCTCGACAAACACATCCTCTTCTCTCGTTGCGATCACCTGCACATTCGGATAGGTTTCCAGCTTTTCGCAGACCGCCTCACTCATACGCAGCGTATCTTCCTTTTCAATGCGCAACGGCGTATCGGATACACAGCCGCCGTCATTGCCGCCGTGACCGGCATCGATCACAACCACAAAATCCGCAGTTGCTTGAAACGGCTGCTCCGCATTTTCCGCACCGGACTGCGTGTCGACGATTGCACTGCTGTCGGACTGACTTTCCTGCGGTTTCTCATCACCGCCGCATTGTGTACACAGCAGCAAAAACAGCGGTATGAATACCAGTGCCACACGCTCCCATCGAATTCGTCTTCTTCCTGCCATAACACTTCCTTGATCCTTCCGTTTTGGACTTCACCGATTGCTCAGCACCTATAGTATACCACATTTGATTCAAAAATGCAAGCTGATTATTTCTCGGTATACCAACGGCGCAGCACCAGCTCCGCTTCCTTGCCATAGCAGGTAAAGTCACGGTTCTCGTGAATTTGGTCGTCCGGCGTCAGCTTCGCCTTCCAATCCCACCAGAAAAATCCGCTGAACCACGGTTCATCCCAAAATGTTTCCATCGCTGTTTCGTAGAAATCCGCCTGCTCGCGCTCATCGGTCGGCAGATTGTAGCGATCATGGAAATCGTACGGATAGGCACTGCAGCCCTGTTCATTCCGCATACCGATTTCCGCAAACATCAGCGGTCGCTGATAGTATGCTGTCATTTTCCGCAGTGTTTCCCGCACCTGCTCCCACGAGGCTTTCATCTGTGCCGCCGATGTGTCTACACCATCGGTTAAACGGTAATACGCCGAGATGCCGATGATATCCACCGCTGACAGCCAAGAATACTTGAACTCATCGCCGTGGTTGATATTGTGCATCAGCAGACCGTGATAGACCTGCCGTACCTGCTCGATCATTGTCACGCAACGCTCCGCATAGCGATCCATACCATCCATTTCACAGCCCGTACAGAGCATTTCACAGCCCTCTGCTGCCGCAATTTTCGCATAGTGCAGCAAAAACTGCGTATACGATGCAAACCATTCGCCCAGATAATCTCGTTTGCTCGTGCTGTCGGACGGAAACCGGATTCTCGCTCTCCAGACATCGTCCAAACAGTCTACCATCGGTTTCAAGCAAACCTTCATGCCCAGCTGTTTCGCATAGCGTATCGCAAACCGTACATCCTCATCAGTCTGTGTTCTGCCGTAAACCGGATGTACCATCGTCGACTGATAGCTCTCCTGATACGCATTGACCGGAATGCAAATCCAGTCCGGACCATTGGAATGCAGCCGCTTCATCGAACGCTTGGCGTCCTCTGTTTGGTATGCGCCGCTTTTCGAGAATGCACCCCAAGTATAGCCTTTGCAAAATAATCGTTCCATATCTGCTCCTTACATAAAAAGGTCAGAGGCCGAAACCTCTGACCTTTCGCTTGTTATGGAATTAGCCCAGTACCACTACGATCTCGTTGACATCTGCCAGTGTGTCTGCAGACAGGAAGTTGCCATCGGCGGGCTTGCCGTTGACCGTCATCGAAACCACACCACTCTGGACATGATTCGGGTTCTGGATATCGATTTGCAGCCGCTTGCCGCGGAACAGCTTGTGAATCTTGAACCCGTCCCAATCACTCGGAATCGACGGGTTAATGCGCAGGCCGTTCAGCTCGGTGCGCATACCGCAGATACCCTCAACACAGCTAACCATAACTGTCGATGCCGTACCGGTCAGCCAATGCACATGCGAACGGCCGACATACGGCGAACGAGTGCTCTCGGTGAATTGACCGTGAACGTACGGCTCCATCACACGGATTTCTGCCTTGTCGTTCATGGCTGCCGGAGAGCTTTCCATGAAATAGGTAAAGGCACGGTCACCATGACCCAGCAGCGACTCTGCCAGAATCAGCCAGCCCTGCGACTGGGAAAAGATACCGCCATTCTCCTTGGTATCGGGGTTAAAGATGTGCATCAGTGCGCCGTCAAAGTAGTGGTCTACATACGGCGGCTCGAGCAGCTTTGCGCCATACGGCGTGTTCAGAATGTTGTATACGCTGTCCATAGCCTTCTCGGACTGCTCCTTGGTTGCAAAGCCGGAAATAACTGCCCAGCTCTGCGGATTGAGCCACATGCTTGCCTCGGGATCTTTCTTTGCACCGACAACCGTGCCGTCCTCACGGATACCACGGATGAAGCGATCCTCATCCCAGCACTTCTCGAGCGTTGCACTGAGGTTTGCCTTGACCTGCTCGAGATATGCCAGATACTCGGTATCCTGCTTGTATTTTGCCATATCCATCATCGTACAGAGTGCATAGTAGAGTTGGAATGCAACGAATGTAGACTCACCCTTTGCACCCAAACGCAGGCAGTCATTCCAGTCGGCATGCAAGCCTGCCGGCATATGATGCGCACCCAAACGCTCCATCGAGAAGTTGATCGCACGCTTCAGGTGATCGTATACGGTATCTTCACCGCCATTTGCATAGACGATAACCTCATCGAGGAATGCCTGATTGCCGCTCTCACCGATATACTTGACGATAGTCGGGAACAGCCACAGGGCGTCATCGGCACGGTAGGACGGATGACCGGTTTCCTTGACATACTCCGGATCATCGGGCGTATTCTCATGACCGGCATTGTGGGTAAACTTCACGAGCGGCAGACCACCGCCGTTGTCCACCTGTGCGGAGAGCATGAAACGAATCTTGTCCAGAGCCATCTCCGGATCCAGATGAATGATACCCTGAATATCCTGTACGGTGTCACGGTAGCCATAGCCGTTGCGCTCACCGCAGTACACGAGCGATGCAGCACGAGACCAAATCGAGGTGATATAGCACTGATATGCGTTCCAGACATTGATCATGTTGTTGAACTCAGCAGAAGGTGTTTCTACTTCAAAATGGGAGAGCTTCTCATGCCAATATGCACGCAGATTGTCGATTTCCTGCTCGGAAACACCTGCCGTCTCATACTTCTTAAGGATCTCGGCAGCCTGTGCGCTGTTTCTCTGACCGAACACATAGATCAGCGTACGGGTTTCACCGGGTTGCAGCGTGATCGTGCTTTGGAGCGCACCGCAGGCATTGCTGTTGTAGTTCATCTTGCCGTCGCAGACACCGTTTTCAACCGCAATCGGGTTGGAGTAGGTGCGATACGGACCAATGAAGCTTGAAAGGTCACCGTTTGCGGTTGCAACCGGTGCGCCAACAACGCCAAAGAAACGCTCCCGATGGTTCGAGCCGGTTGCATCCTTTCCGCTGTTCTCGTTGATGTGCTGAATGATGCGGTTGCCGCCCTCAAAGCTCGTACGGGTGATAAACAACGTATACTGCAAATTTACCTGATCCTGATTGTAGTTGTTGTCGTTTGTGAACTCGATGAAACCGGTCACAGACAGCGTTCTCGGACGGTCGGAGTCATTGGTCAGCTTGCACTGCCAAACTTCATAAGTGTCCGGAACATAGTAGGTTGTCTCGGCGGTAATGCCGGCATACTTAGAGGTGATGACGGTATATGCCGTGCCATGACGGCAGACGCACTCGTATTGATCGAGCGGCTTGCCGACCGGCTGCCATGTTGCAGACCAGTAATCTTTCGTTTCCGTGTCATACAGATAGATGTACCGACCCGGTAGCGCCATCATCGAGTTGAAACGGAAACGACCGATACGACCATTTGCGCCGCTCTTGACAAAGCTGTAACCTGCAGCGTTGTTCGAGATGATCGCACCGTACTCCGGATCGCCCAGATAGTTGCACCACGCAGATGGTGTGTCCGGTCTGGTAATGACATATTCCTTGTTTTTCAAATCAAAATATCCGTAATTCATGTTTTTCCTCCTAATTCAAAATGTGAGAAATCGCAATGTTGATATCATACTGTCCGTATGATGTTGCCTTTATTCTACCATATTCCCCGACAAAATACAAGGGGGTTTTTCAAATTAATTTTGCGTTCACAATATTATCGGCTTTTTCAGGATTTCTATACAACATATACAATTGCATCATAAATTTGTTGTGGGAATAGCCCATCTTTGAACAATTCGGTTGACAGATTGCTGCAAAATAAGTATAATAATCAATAGGTGAATTCGATATGGAAACGCAATTTCATTTTGTTTCCGTTGCATATCGATTCCCATGAAAGGAGTTTTCTATGTCTATGTTCCAACCATCACACCTGCTGCAACCTCTCCGTCGACGCTTTACAGCTGTCACAATCGCCATTGGCTGTACACTTGCTGCACTTCCCTGTACTCCGATCTATGCTGAAGAAGGTTCTTGCGGTGACAATACCAAATGGTCGGTCAACGGTACTACGCTCACGTTAAGCGGTTCGGGTGCTGTGGAATACATCTGCTGGGCACTTCGCAATGAGGAAATTACCACCGTCATCATCGAAGATGGTGTTACATCGTTACCGAGCAATTCGTTCTCCAACTTCAAAGTGCTGGAATCGCTGACCATGGCAGATTCTGTTATCTCCATTGGTTCCTCTTTTTGCCAAAGCTGTGTCGCACTCACTGACTTGACACTCTCGGATCAGTTGACGGTCATTCCATCCGGCGCATTCACCGGTTGCAAGCTCTTGCCCGCAGTGGAGCTTCCCGATTCTATCACTACCATCGAAAACAATGCCTTCTATGGTTGTGTGAAATTAAAGGCTCTCTCCATGCCGGATGCACTCGTTAGTGTTGGGAGTCATGCTTTCTTCGGTAACAGCGTGGAAGAATTGAACCTCAACCAAGGTCTGCAATCCATCGGCGACAATGCCTTTAACTATTCTTGTTTTGAGTCCGTCATTGTACCGGACAGCATTACCGCAATCGGCAGCTCGGCATTCGGTCAAGTGTATTCCAAAATGACCAATAAAGACGGAGAAATTACCGGCACCTACTATGGCGATCCGGTCATGGTCACGCTAAAAGGCTCTGCCGGTGGCTATGCTCAGCAATATGCCAATGTCAATGGTCTGAATTTCGAGGTCTATGACAGCTCCGGTGAACACACTTGCAGCGGAAATTGGATTGTAGACACGGCCGCAACCTGTGAAACAGACGGTTCTCGGCACTATGTCTGCTCGACCTGCGGACAGACCTACTACGAAACCATTGCTGCTACCGGTCACAGCTGGTCGGAGTGGACAGTCACCCAAACGGCTACCTGTACCGCCGATGGCGTGCAGACTCGTACCTGTGCAAACTGCGGCGAACAGGAAACCAATGCCATTCCGGCAACCGGTCATAACTGGTCGGAGTGGACAGTCACCCAAGTGGCGACCTGTACCGCCGATGGCATGCAAACTCGTACCTGTGCAAACTGCGGTACACAGGAAACCAATCCCATTTCCGCTGTCGGTCATAACTGGTCGAATTGGGTGACAATTCAAGATCCAACCGTCAACACAGAAGGTCAGCAGCAGCGAACCTGCTATACCTGCGGTGCTGTGGAATATCAATCGATTCCGGTTTTGGGCAGCCATGCCATTCGTGTGAATGTCTCTGAGGGCGGTACAGCAAATCCGCTCGGTGAAACCCTTGTCGAAGTCAACGGAAACCTGACTGTCACCTTCTCCCCCTATGACGGCTACCAAATCGCCGATGTTCTCATCGACAATGTCTCTGTCGGTGCAGTCCCTTCCTATACTTTCTATAATGTAATAGCTTCCCATTCTGTTTCCGTCACCTTTATGCCCATTCAGGTGATTCCGAACGAAAGCTGTTCTTCTATCACGGTTGCATTGAAAGACCCTGCGGCATATTGGCAGCCAACCGATGCCGCATTCTCGATGGATGCCTTTACCATCATCGCTACCATGCTGGCGGACGGGCAATCCACTCAAATTGATATCACAAACGACTGCGTACCCAATATGACGCCGGCACAGCTCTATCAGCAAAATGGTATCAATACCTATCCGATCAACTTCCGCTATACCGGCAACAATACGACAATTCAGGATTATTTCAATGCCAATGCCGTTACCGCCTCCGTACAGATCGCCTGCAAGGGGGATGCAGATCTCAATGGCAGCGTCACCGCAGATGATGCTACGATTGCACTGGCTGCCTATATCAATACTATGCTTGATGTCGACCACGGGCTTTCCGACCTGCAAATCCATCTGATCGATATCACAAAAGACGGTATCATCGAGGCAGACGATGCAACCATGATTCTTAAGTACTATGTCATGACATTGACTTCCGGTTCTGCTGATTGGGACAATCTCCCCTGAACCACGACAACTCAAAAGTCCTGTGAATGCGTTGCAATTCACAGGACTTGTTTCTTATCCCAACAATAACCACAGTACAAACAAAATACTTCCGATGCAAAACACGATGCCCACCGTCATAATCAGCAGACTGTGCCGGTCATAAACATGCCCTTGCGATTTGCCGTCTCGAATGCGGAGCGCTTGTGTAACATTGGTGCGGTAAATGCGTGCTCTGCCATAGGTTTCAGCCGGAAACCAACAGATGTATTCCTTCCCGTCTACCAGATAAACCGCATAGTCAAACCGTGGTGCATGCTCGAAGCGTACAAATTCTCCATCCGCCTTGCGAAACCCAAGCAGTGAAATCCAACACCACAGGAAAAAGACCGTCATGCCTGCCAATGCTAGCCCTAGCAATCCGAGCAAGCCATACAGCAGCCCCATCACAACCGCCGTCATCGAGCCCCTCCATATAAACAAAATGACAATGAGAATCACCAGAATCAATAGGACTTCCAGCATTGCGGTACCTCAAAAGCGTTCGCTTTCCTCCGGCAGATAGGGCGACAATCCAAGAATCTCAAACGCCTGCGACTGCTGCCACATCTGCGCTGTAAACAGTAGTTCAAACCCCTCGCCCGGTGCGCAGCGAATGCAGTTCGGTTCCAGTTTCGGCAAGCCAAAACATGCCAGCGCATTGCAGATGACACCGCTGTGCGTGACGATTGCCACATGCCGCATATCCTCCTGCATCATCTCCAGAAGAATCTTGTGAAACCCTTGAAATGTACGCAGGCAAAGCTCTGATACACTCTCGCCCTCCGGCGGTCGGGCATCCATGCCGCCTTTCAGCCAATTGCGGTAGTCCTCATCGCCGACCAAATCTCCTGCCCGCTTTCCCTCGAATGCGCCGAAATCCAATTCCCGAAATGCCGGTTCCAACACCAGCTCCCGATCAGGGAACAAAATTTCTGCCGTCTCCGTACAACGCACCAACGGACTACTGTACACACGCTCAACCTTCGGGTAAACCATTTCCTCTGCCTTGCTGCAAAGATAGCTGCGGCTCTTGTCGGTCAACGGATAATCCGTCGAACCGATATAGATTCCCTGTTCATTTGCCGCCGTTTCTCCATGACGGATCAATGTCATATGATAGCTTTTCATAGGATCCTCCTGTCGATATATACAAAAATATACAAAAAAATGCGTGAAGATTCTTTTTCGTTTCGGCTTTACAAATTATACTATCTGTTATATAATGAAAGGGTATCATCGAAAGGGTATCATCGCAAATCCAAATTCTCAAACACGAGGAAAGGAGTGTTTCTCTATGAATCCTGACTTCTCCCGTATCATTGCCCTGCAACGAAAAGAACGCAAAATCAGCCAAAAGCAAGCCGCTGCCGACCTCGGTATCTCACAGGCATTGCTCTCTCACTACGAGAAAGGCATCCGTGAATGCGGTCTTGATTTTCTCGTCAAAATCGCAGACTATTACAATGTATCCTGTGACTACCTCCTCGGCAGAACACCCGAACCCGGCGGTAAAATCCTCTCCATCGAGGAAATTCCCGATGATGACGGCAACAACGAAATGCCCTCCTCCGAAGCCATTCAATTCTACCGCAAAGTCATCAACAACTCCATCAGCTTGCTGTTTTCCTTTTCACAGCGTGCCAAATCCGTCACACTGATTCGAGAAGTATCGTCTTACCTGATGCTTTCGGTCTACAAACTGTTTCGCATTATCTATAATGCCTGCCCGAACAATGACCAGAAGCTCTTCCGTATTCCAAAGGTTGTTGCCAATGACAGTGCCAATGCGATTATCTCGCTCAGTGAGTCCAACATCAAGGCTGCCTCCAGCGGTATTGCCCTCGGCGGAAACGATTCCGTCACCGATGCCGAATCGCTCTATGTGACGACCGCAACACTCTCGGAGGATTTCTCCGAATACGCAACCTCGTTGCTCAACCTCATTCAAATCAGCGAAACGAGCATTTCCCGTACCCGTGACGAGCTGCAAACCCGTCGCCGTCCCTAATATTATACCATGGTTTTCCCAAAAAGAAAAGCCCTTTTTCCGTTATTTTTCTGTTGCATTAGTCTGATGCTCGGTAGCTGCGGTATGCCGACTGCGGAGCGCAATGTATTCACGATGGATACCTGCTTTTCCGTGCAAATTTCGGGCAAAGATGCCGAACCGGCTACCAAGCAAATCGAGGAGCGGCTCAACCAACTGCATACAACGCTCGATGCCTATTCCGAAACCGGTATGCTCTATCAGCTGAACCACAGCGGCATGCTCACCGATAATACCGGTTTGCTCCTCGATTTGATTGCCCAAACCAAAGCCATGCAAGCGCAATACGGCTCTGCGGTCCAGCTGTCCTGTTTGCCGCTCGTGCAGCTTTGGAATCTGCAAAACAATCCCGATGCCGTTCCTGCCGATGCCGTTATCCGGCAAGCCTTGGCATGGATTGACGATACGGCGATTACAATAGAAGAAAACCGGATCACGCTGCCTGAGCATACGGCACTGGACTGCGGTGCAGTCGGCAAGGGCTATGCGCTCGATCTTGTCGCTGAAGATTTACAGACATATGCCTGTGATTTTGCGATTGTCGATGCGACTTCCTCGATTTTGCTGTATGGACAAAAGCCCGATGCTACACCCTTTTCCATCCAAATCTCCGACCCAAACGGTACCGGTGCACTCGGTATGCTGACCATTGCTCATGATTCTGCCGCACAAGCTACCTTTCTCGGAACATCCAATCACTCCGAACGTTATGCGGTCATTGACGGTGTGCGCTATGGGCATATCTTTGACCTTGAAACCGGCTATCCGGCTGTATCCGATTTGGCAACGGTTACGGTGATTGCTGACAACGGTCTGCTTGCCGATTTTCTCTCGACTGCAATTTTCATCGAGGGAACCAATGGACTCTCTGCCCATCTGAAAACGGATGCTTATGCCGTACTTGCCGTTGCAGAAGACGGTACGGTGTATCACAGTGCCGGACTCGATTTTCAGCCGATTGGAGGGTAATACCATGCAAAAAACAACCCTTCCCTTTCTGCGAACGCTCGATATTCTGTGGATTGTGCTGCTACTTTTGATTCCGCTGTTGTTTTGGATCCTGCAAATGCAGGAGAAAGCAACCGTTGCCGTCATCACCGTGGAGAACCGCTGCATTGCCGAAATTTCTCTTGCACAGGATCGTTCGGCGTTCTCGGTCAATGGTGCGGAAGGCTACCTGTTTACGGTGTCCGATGGTGCAATCGCCATTGTGCAAGCTCCATGCGATTCCCAAATCTGTATACAAAGCCCGCCCATTGCCTATGCCGGACAGAGCATTGTCTGTCTGCCCGGAAAGCTCATTGTCTCGATTCCCACTGCGGACCATGCACCCGATGTCATACTCGATGCCGAAAGGAGTTCGCCCGATGCGTAGCCTTGCCCGAAACGGTTTGCTCCTGACTCTCGCCTGTACCTTCTCTTACCTCGAATCGCTGATTCCAACACCGGTCGGCGTGCGGCTCGGGCTGTCCAATCTCGTAATCCTATACAGTCTCTACTGCCAAACCATCCGTGCAACATGCGCAATCGGTTTTCTCAAATGCACCTTTGTCGCCATCACCAGAGGATTCTCTGCCGGTATACTCTCGTCTGCCGGATTTGTGCTTTCGATATGCGGTATGCTGCTCCTGCAACGCTGTCATGCCTCTTTGCTGTTGACCAGTGCCTGCGGCGGTCTGCTCCATAACCTCGGTCAACTTGCAATGGCTATGCTGCTCATGCAATCCATTGGTCTGCTCGGTTATCTGCCCGTACTGCTGCTGTCCGGCACAGTCGCCGGTATGCTTTCCGCAATCCTTGCAGGCATATTGTTCAACCGCCTGCCCGATTCCCCCATCCACATCCAATTCCCAAACCGGATTCAGAAAAGGAGATCGCTATGAAACATCTGCCCGGTATTCTTCTGCGCCATCGCAAACATACCGCCGATCACCCAACCGAAATGCTCCCCCTTCCTGCCAAAGTACAAATCCCGATGTCCATGCACATCGGTGCACCCGCTGCTCCCATTGTCAAAAAAGGCGATGCGGTTACGGTGGGACAGTGTATTGGTCAACCTGCCGGCGCAAACGGTGTTCCCGTTCATGCAAGCGTTTCCGGCACGGTATCTGCCATTGCCGATTACCGCACCCCCTTTGGTACGGTTTGCCAAAGTGTCATCATCGAAAGCGATGGCTTGCAGACGCCATGTCCAACGCTTGCGCCTCCCAAAATGGATACCAAAGCGGAATTCCTTGCCGCTGTACGAGAATCGGGCAGTGTCGGTCTGGGCGGTGCCGGATTCCCGACTTTCCTCAAGTGCAGCGTAGAAAAAACGATTGACTGCCTTGTGGTCAATGCAGCAGAATGTGAGCCGTATTTGACCTCCGACTGCCGTCAGGTGCTCGAACATGTCGATGATGTGATCGGCGGCATTCGCCTGATTCTGCAAAAGCTGCAAATCAAACGCTGTATCATCGGCATCGAAACCAATCAGGCAGCCGGTATCAAGTGCTTACTCGATACCCTCGCCAAAGACCAATCCGCCAATGCCGATATCACCGTACAGCCACTGCCTTCTCGCTATCCCCAAGGTGCAGAGAAGGTACTTGTGTTCC
This sequence comes from uncultured Clostridia bacterium, assembly GCA_944388075.1. Lineage (GTDB taxonomy): Bacteria > Bacillota > Clostridia > Oscillospirales > Ruminococcaceae > Firm-04. Next base: position 44,146 of record CALXHI010000005.1, read on the forward strand.
ACACAACCGGTCAGGTCGTGCCGGAAGGAAAGCTCTCGTTCGATGTGGGCGTTCTTGTCATGAATGTCAGTACCTGCGCATTTTTGTATCGCTACTGTCAAACCGGTATGCCGCTTGTTGAACGGCGGATTACCGTCGATGGCGATGCCGTTGCAAAGCCCTGCAATCTCATAGTGCCCATCGGGACACCCTTGCGTGACCTGCTCAACTATGCCGACTGCGATATCGATGCCACCAAACGCATTTTGCTCGGCGGCCCGATGATGGGCATGGCGGTCTGCGATCTTGATATGCCGATCGTCAAGGCGAATAATGGTCTGCTTGCCTTTTGCGCTGTGCCGGAGGTTAAGACAACTGCCTGCATTCGCTGCGGACGCTGCATGGATGCCTGCCCGATGCACCTTATGCCCATGCAGCTTGAAAAGGCATACCGCAAACAGAATGTTGCAGCCTTGCAAGCCTATCATGTCATGCTCTGCATGAATTGCGGCAGCTGCTCGTTCGTCTGCCCTGCCAAACGCCCGCTTGCCGAATCCAATCAGCTTGCCAAAGCATTGATCCCCCGTACCTGAAAGGAGATGCCGTCATGCAAACACTTACCGTTTCTCCCTCGCCCCATGACCGTGGCACACTCTCTACCACAAAAATTATGCTTGCCGTGCTGATTGCACTGCTGCCTGCGTGCATTTCCGGCTGTATGCTGTTTGGAATGCGTGCGCTCGTGCTGCTCGCCGTCTGTACCGCTTCTGCCGTGGTATTTGAGGCACTTTGCCGTATCATCATGAAACGAGAACAGACCATCTCCGACTTGAGCGCAGCCGTCACCGGTTTGCTGCTCGGTATGAATCTGCCGGTCGATCTCCCGATTTGGCAGGCTGTGGTCGGTTCGTTCCTTGCCATTGTGGTTGTCAAGCAGTTGTTCGGCGGTCTGGGGCAGAATTTCGCAAACCCCGCCATTACCGCTCGTATCATGCTTATGCTCTCTTTCTCGGAGATGACTTCTGTCTGGCGTATGCCGCAATCCGATGCCATAGCTGCCGCTACTCCGCTCGTTTCCGGTGATGCGTCCTATTGGGATTTGCTGCTTGGTAATACCGCAGGCTGTATCGGTGAAACCTCTGCGGCAGCTCTCATGCTCGGTGGGATTGCGCTGTGTATCGCCGGTATCATTCATCCCGTGACACCGCTTGCGTTTATCAGTACGGTCGCCCTCGGCAGTTGGATGTGCGGTGATAATCCGCTCTATCAGATTCTTGCCGGTGGCCTGATGCTTGGTGCTTGGTTCATGGCAACCGATTATGTCACGACGCCCGTTACCGTCAAGGGCAAGCTGATTTTCGGTATCGGCTGCGGTATCATTACCGTTGTTATTCGGCAATTCGGCGGCTATCCGGAAGGCGTGTCGTTCTCGATTCTGCTGATGAATCTGGTCACGCCCTATATCGATCGGTTTACCATGCAAAAGCCGTTCGGTGCAATGCCCGCAAAGAAACAGGAGGAACAAGCCCATGCGTGAAGCCATCAAAGCACCCATCGTTTTGACCGTGATTTGTGCATCGGTCTGTGCCCTCCTTGCCTTTGCCAACGATCTGACCGATGAGAAAATCGATGCCGCCGCACAGCAGCAATTACAGGATACTCTCTCCTCGACATTCGGTGAGGCAGAGTATACTACCCTTTCCCAATCCTTTGACGGCATCAATCAAGTCATTCGGGATACCGAAAACCGTGTGATATTCGATATTACCTCCAGCGGCTATACCAAAGACGGACAGCATTTGCTCATCGGTATCGGCGCAGATGGCGCAGTCTGCGGTGTGACAGTGGTATCGATTTCCGATTCCCCTTCGCAAGCAAAAGCCGTGCAAGCGGATACCTTCCTCTCACAGTTCATCGGATTGACCGAACCGACACCTACCTACGATGCCATTGCAGGTGCAACCAAATCCTCCGATGGTATCCATGCCGCCGTGCAGCTCGCACTTGAAACCTATACCGCAAACAAGGAGGCGTTGCAAAATGCCCAATAAATCCGTACCGCTTTACAAGGAACTGACGAAAGGCATCCTCAAGGAAAACCCGACCCTCGTCGGTCTGCTCGGCATGTGTCCGACGCTTGCGGTCACGCAGGAAGCCTCGAATGCCCTCGGCATGGGACTGGCAACCACATTCGTGCTGATCGGATCGAATATCGTCATCTCCGCCTTGCGGAATGTCATCCCGAAATCCGTCAAGCTACCGGCTTATATCGTCATCATTGCCGGATTCGTGACACTGATTGAGTTCCTGCTCCATGGCTTTTTGCCCGATCTCTATTCCGCTCTGGGAACATTCCTCTCGCTGATTACCGTCAACTGCATCATTCTCGGCCGTGCCGAAATGTTTGCCTGTAAGAATGGTATCGTGCGGTCTGCGCTCGATGGTGTCGGTATGGGTCTTGGCTTTACACTGGCACTGCTGCTGGTCGGCTCTGTCAGAGAGATCCTCGGTGCAGGGACTTGGTTCGGCATACAGCTGAACGGGTCGTATTCGCTCTCCATTCTAACGATGGCACCCGGCGGTTTCCTGATTTTGGGCTGTATCATTGCCTTGGTCAACCGCATCACCAAGCGTGAGGGCAAAGACTTGAACGGCTGTGCAGGCTGTCCGGCTGCGAAGTCCTGCCCGAATGCGAAAGGAGCGTGAACCCTATGACGGTATTTGCCATTATCCTGTCGGCAATTCTGACCGATAACTTTGTCCTCTCCAAATTCATGGGCTGCTGTCCGTTCCTCGGCGTTTCTCAGAACATCGGCTCCAGTATCGGTATGGGTACAGCAGTCACCTTTGTTATGCTCTGCTCTACGGCCATTACCTATCCGATTTCCGTTCTACTGTTGATTCCCCGTGACCTCCAATACCTCCAGACGATGGCGTTTATCCTGATTATTGCGCTATTCGTACAGATCGTTGAGATGGCACTCAAAAAGCTCGTGCCGCCGCTTTACAAAGCCCTCGGTGTTTACCTGCCCCTGATCACGACCAACTGCGCGGTTCTGGGTGTTACGATTCTCAATGTCGATCAGTTCGCCAACTCTGTCTCATTCGCAGTCGGCTATGGCAAAGCTTTGCTCTATGCAGGCTGTGCAGGACTCGGATTTACGCTGGCATTGATTCTGTTTGCCGGTGTACGCTCCCGTGTCGCCGAAGCCGATCTCCCGAAAATGGTTCAGGGTATCCCGTCCACGCTTGTGGCAGCATCGATTGTATCCTTGAGCTTTTTGGCATTCTCCGGTATGTCCTGAAAGGAGCGGTTTATGTTTGAAACTTACATTTTCCCGATTCTGTTATTTGCCGCTCTGGGTCTGGTGGCTGCCTTGCTTCTGACCATCGCAAACCATGTATTCCATGTCCGGGTCGATGCGCGCATTGAAGCCCTCGACAATGCCCTGCCCCATGCCAATTGCGGTGCTTGCGGATTCGCCGGCTGTGGCGAGTATGCGGAAGCCATCGTGCAGAAAAATGCACCCACCAATCTCTGCAAACCCGGCGGTTCGGAGGTTGCTGCACAGCTCGCCGGTATCATGGGAACAGCTGCCCTTGCCGTTGAGCCGGAATGTGCCGTTGTGCGCTGTCAGGGCGACTGTGACGCCACCCGTAAGCAATTCGATTTCGGCGGCATACAGTCTTGCCAAGCGGCAAAACGGTTCTATGGCGGTCCGGGCAGCTGCCTGTACGGCTGTATCGGTTTGGGCGACTGCGCCAATGTCTGCGACCGAAATGCCATCTGCATTGTCAACGGCATTGCATCTGTCCGTACAGACCTTTGCGGTGCGTGCGGACAATGCGTCAAGGTTTGTCCCAATCAGCTGATTGCCCTCATGCCCGTCAGGCATACCATACAGGTGCGTTGTTCCTCACATGCGAACGGTAAAATCACAAAATCCGCCTGCGAAAACGGCTGTATCGGCTGTAAGCGTTGTGAAAAGGAATGCCTGCATGATGCCATCCATGTCGAGAATTTCCTCGCAGTCATCGATCCGCTCAAATGCACCGGCTGCGGTGCGTGCTGGAGGGTATGCCCAACCGTTGCGATTACCTGCTCCAATCCTGATGTAATTGACGTGCAATCCAAGGAATAACCCATAAATAGTACGTACTCAATAACTGCCCGAAGGGACAGTTATTGGCTGAAAATCCTGTTTTACAGGCTTTTCAGCGGCACAAATCAAAGATTTGTGCCGTACTCCCTGATGAGAGTCTGCCTTTG
>CALXHI010000006.1 GCA_944388075.1 uncultured Clostridia bacterium
CAAAGGCAGACTCTCATCAGGGAGTACGGCACAAATCTTTGATTTGTGCCGCTGAAAAGCCTGTAAAACAGGATTTTCAGCCAATAACTGTCCCTTCGGGCAGTTATTGAGTACGTACTATTTATGGATTTGTCGAGATCGGGCAAATAACCCATCACGCATATCTTGCGAACAATACTGCCTTGTGGGAGATAATCAATGTAGTCGGGGAATGATTTCAAAGGTATAATCTCGGTGAGATATCCGGAGTTTGGGTAATTGTTCAGATACTCGGCTTCCATTGCGTAGATCTCACTTATTCGATCTTTCTTGGGGATAAGCCTCTTTACTGAATCCCACGTTTCATCCATACCAGTACCGGCAGCACTCAATTCTTCATCTGCCTTAATACGCATCCAAACTTCTCTTACACGATCTTCATCTCGGATCATAACTTGAAATGCTGCATCAGTAATCAGATGGGAGTAGTACCCCAACAGAAACGCATATTCTTCTGCAGATTTGATTTTGTCTTTACGCTTCAAAATATATTCGTCGCAGAAAGCATCACAATCCGAGGCTTTCTTTCGCTCACCCTGCATCCAATGCGTTACTTCTCTGGACGGCGTAAAAGCTGTCCAATCTTCATTTTCTACGTTGCAATCCGGTGCGATATGTCATGCCGCAGCCGCTGTGATTCCCCATCTGGTTCGCATAGCTCGTCCGGCGGATTCCACGGCGATGCAAACACCAATGCACCCATCGCTTGCGCTGTCTTTGCCGTTTCCAGCGCACGGTATCACTGATTCCGATCCTCATTGACATACACTCGCACAATCGAAAATCCAAGCTCGCCTTCACCGTTTCCGAATGCGGTCTGTCGTTGTGCTGCGGTCAAATCCCCTGCCCATTCCGGATGGTTCATACCGCCAAAGCCCCGAATGGTTTGATAGGTCGTTCCGCTGTCAATCACGCAAACATCCGCTGCGGATATCTCTCAAATCGGTTCTCCCACAGTACCAAACCACGCTGTCATACAAACCATGCTCGTTGCCAACGACAACAATTTTCTCCACTTCATAATCATTCCTCCAATCCTCAATCCTTTTCGGAGCCGCACAATTCTACCTTTTTTCGTTATGGTTATGCGCCCGATGATTTGCCCCAATTGCTTCTTCTTTCTGTATTTGTACCGTATAGACGATCTACTTCTATACACTTCGTATTATATTCGTATTATAACAGTTTTCTTTCCTTTTCCCTGTCAATTTCAAATTATGCTATGAATACGACACAAATGTATAGTTTTATTGAATTTATAGCAAAGTTGACAATTTCGCAATATTCTACCAAAACCAAATGTCCACATGCAGCAGAATGTTCTTGCGAACCATTCGTTCAGACTTGACATATTATGTGATTTTATGATATAATATATGGAAACGAATACTACAATGAATGTGTATCGACTGATTCATTGTACTTGAGGGGGAAATCTATGAAACAACGCCTGCATTTCGGTGTCATTGTTTGTGAAAACGAACAATTGATTCAACGCCGTGTCATCAAGGGAATCATCGCACAGGCGTTTGAACAGGATATTGATGTGTCCTTCTTCTCCTGCCTGTCCAACAGCAGCACCATGACACCCTATCAAGCAGCAGAATGCAACCTCTTCTCTTATATCAATTTCTCTTTGTTGGACGGCATTCTCTATATCCGTGCCACCTTCCACAATGCCGAATCCATCGAGCTGATTGATCGTATGCTGCTCGAACAGAAAAAACCCGTGCTTGTACTCGATGATGCAACCGGACCGTTCCCCTATCTGCTCATTGACGACCGCTCCGATTTCCAGACCATCACCCATCATCTCATCGAACAGCATGGCTTGACCGATCTCTACTGCCTGACCGGCTTCCATGGGCACTATAACGCAGAACAGCGTCTGCTCGGCTTCCGAGATGCGATGGCACAGCATGACTTGCCCGTTCCGGAAGACCATGTGATTTACGGCGACTTCTGGACAGAATCCGCAACACAGCTCGCCAATGACTTCATCAGCGGCAAGCGCAAACTGCCGCAGGGCGTGGTCTGCGGCAGCGACATCATGGCAAAAACGCTCTGCAATGTTCTGCTCGAGCATGGTATCCATATCCCCGAAGATATCATGATCACCGGCTACGATGCCATCATCTCCCATGATGCGAATGCCGTTTCCATCACAACCTATGTCCGCCGTAACTTCAGCCTCGGCGCACAGGGTGTTGCCAAGCTCTATGAAATGATCACCGGTCAAACCTGTCCGCTAACAAAGACCGAGCGCATTCAAATCATCACCGGCAAAAGCTGTTCCTGCGGCGATGATATTGATTACCTCAAACATCAGCTCCGTGTGACGAGCCGTAAGGAACAATATAACGCCCTGTTCCGTACCAGCAATATGGGCACGGTGCTGACTCGTCAGGAAACCCTCGATGCCTGCGTCAATGCTATCGGCAATTTCGTCTATCTCATTCGAGACTGCGCCGAATACTATCTGTGTTTGTGCGAAGACTGGGAAGGCGGCGGTGCGCTCGAAAATCCATCCGAATACCGCCGTTCCGGTTTCCCACAGCATATGCTGCTCAAGCTGATGCAGAATGACAAAGAGGCTGCTGTCGTGACGAAGCCCTTTCCCACCGGCAAAATGCTTCCTCGCCTGCATGAGGAACGGGACAAGCCCTCCGCATTCTTTTTCTCACCGCTCCATCACGATGACCGCTTTTTCGGTATCTCCGTGGTCAGCTTTGGCGACAAGCCCGATTCCTATGACGATCTGTATTGCACATGGGTTTCGTTGGTCAATATCGCACTCGAATTCGTGCGGATGCAAAACTACCTCAAACGCTTCAATAACCGCATTTACCTCTCCTCGATTCGTGATACGTTGACGGGACTGTACAATCATGAAGGCTATAACCAGTTCTCCGAGCAATGCTTTGAGGCAGCCAAGAAAGAACATCGGCGATTCTTGCTGCTCTATGCCGGCTTCGATTCCCTGCGGCAGATCAATGAAACCTTCGGGCATACCGAAGGCGACAGCGCCGTGACCGTGCTTGCCAATGCGGTCAACAATGCCTGCACAACCTATGAACGCTGTGCAAGAATCGAGGACGCCGATTTCGCCATTATCGGCTATCAGGATTACGAAATTGATGCCGGTCAACGCTTTGTCAATGCGATTTTCGGCTACCTCGAGCACTATAACCAAAGCTCCCTCAAGCCCTATAAGATTGCCGCAAACTTCGGTGTGTTCTGTGACTATATTGCCCCCGACCAGACCCTTCAGGACATCACCGCACTTGTGGTTGCACGGATGGAGGAAAACCGTGCCTTGCAGCAAAATGAAAAGGCTTCGCCCTATTATCGAGAGTTCGTGGATCTCCGAGCGCGCATCTACCGCAATCCACAAGAGGATTGGAATATCGATTCGATGTGTCGGGACTTGATTCTCAGCCGCGGCTACTTCCAAAAGCTCTATACCCGCTGCTTCGGCATCAGCTTTACGCAAGATGTGATCAACAGCCGAATCGAATTCTCCAAACGGATGCTCTCCTCCACCGACTACTCCATTGCCTATATCGCCGAGAAAAGCGGCTATACCAACTATGTCCATTTCATGCACCAGTTCAAGAAAATCGTCGGCATTACGCCAACGGAATATCGCCGAAGAAAAAAGCAGGACGAGGACTGAAATTCGTGCAAAGCGCCGAATTCTGCCGATTTTATGCGAAAGCCTTGACTTTTTTTCGGGCATGTTGTATAATGAATCTAATCAGAGATCATTTGCGCACAAAGGATTCGGACATGTCTGCAAGGTCATCCGTCCAACAGAGAGAATGCCGATACGCTGAAAGGCATTCGACGGAATCCTCGTTTGATACCACCGAATTCGCAAGTGATGGATGGGAATGAGAAAACGCTCGGGTGGAACCGTGCGTGGCTTTGCGATCGATGTACAAGCCCGTACCCCGAACAGCAAGTCTGTTCAGGGTACGGGCTTTTTCGTATCCTGAAATCATAAGGAGGATGCTGTTATGCAAATTCAATTTGAATCCGGTGCCGTTACATTGGATGCACCGCTGACTGTCTACGATGCCGCAAAGGAAGCCGGTATCCTGACCCGTGATGTGATCGCTGCTGCAGTCAACGATCAACCCTGTGACCTCACAACTTTGCTGACCGAAGATGCCAAGGTCACGCTTCTGACCTTCGAGTCCGATGCCGGCAAGCATGTGTTCTGGCACACCGCTGCCCATATCCTCGCACAGGCCGTCAAACGCCTGTATCCGGAGGTCAAGCTGACCATCGGTCCTGCCATCGAACGTGGATTCTACTACGATTTCGACTCCGAGCAGCCGTTCACTGCCGAGACGCTTACCGCACTCGAAGCAGAGATGAAGAAGATTGTCAAGGAAAATGCGAAGCTCGAACGCTTTACCCTCTCCCGAGAAGAAGCCATCCGTCTTATGCAGGAACGGCAAGAGCCATATAAAGTTCAGCTGATCGAGGAATTGCCCGAAGGCGAAACCATCAGCTTCTACCGCCAAGGTGACTTTGTTGACCTGTGTGCCGGCCCGCACCTCTTCTCGACCGGTCTGGTCAAGGCCTTCAAGCTGACCTCCTGCACCGGTGCTTACTGGAAGGGCGACCAGAATAACAAAATGCTCAAGCGTGTGTACGGCGTTGCGTTCCCGAAAAAGGAACTGCTCAACGAACATCTCACTATGCTCGAGGAAGCCAAAAAACGTGACCACAATAAGCTCGGCAGAGAACTCGGCTACTTCACCACTGTGGACTATATCGGTCAGGGTCTGCCGATTCTGTTACCGAAGGGCGCACGTGTCATTCAGCTGCTCCAACGATGGGTCGAGGATGTCGAGCAGGCAAAGGGCTGCCTGCTGACCAAAACACCGTTCTTTGCCAAACGGGACCTCTACCGCATTTCCGGTCATTGGGATCACTATCTTGATGGTATGTTCGTCATGGGTGATCCGAACGATGAGGAGAAGGAATGCTTTGCCCTGCGTCCGATGACCTGCCCGTTCCAGTATCAGGTCTACCTCAACAAACAGCGTTCCTATAAGGAATTGCCCATGCGTTTGACCGAAACCTCTACCCTCTTCCGTAACGAGGACAGCGGTGAAATGCACGGTCTGATTCGGGTACGCCAGTTCACCATCTCTGAGGGTCACTATATCCTCCGCCCCGATCAGCTCGAAGAGGAATTCCGTGGCTGCCTGGAATTGGCTCGCTATTTCCTCGATACCGTCGGTCTGCTCGAGGACTGTACCTTCCGCTTCTCGCAATGGGATCCTGCTAACCCCAAGAATAAGTATGAGGGTACGGCAGAGCAATGGGAAGCTGCGCAGTCTGCCATGAAGAATATCCTCGACCATATCGGTCTGGAATACACCATCGGTATTGATGAGGCTGCATTCTACGGTCCGAAGCTCGATATCCAGTACAAGAACGTGTTCGGCAAAGAGGATACCCTCGTCACCATCCAGATTGATATGCTCCTCGCTGAGCGGTTCGGGATGTACTATATTGATAAGGACGGTCAGAAGAAGCTGCCCTATATCATCCACAGAACCTCCCTCGGCTGCTATGAGCGTACACTCGCCTATATGCTCGAGCGGTTCTCCGGCGTACTGCCACTGTGGCTCGCACCCGAGCAGGTTCGCCTCCTGCCCATTGGCGAAGAGCATATCGAGTATGCGCAGAACTTCGCTGACCGCCTCACGCAGACAGGTATGCGTGTAACCGTCGATGCCAAGAACGAGAATATCGGTACGAAAATCAAGAACGCTCGCTTCGACCGCATCCCCTATATGCTCATCATCGGCGACAAGGAGGTTGCCGAGCAGGGCTTGACCGTTCGCTCCAGAAAAGAAGGCGAACTGGGTCTTGTGCCGAAAGAGGAAATCTTCACCAAGCTCATCACCGAAGTTGCTACCAAGGCAAAATAATTTTCCCGATCCGTCCATGCAGCATATCTTGCTGTATGGGCGGATTGCATTCGTCATTCTGCTGTGTATGAGCATTCAGCCACATTTTCATTTGTGCAAAATCGAATAATTTTGAATCCGGTATTGCAAAACACGGGAAAATGGTGTAGAATAATATATATCTATGTGAATGTATGACATTCAAAACGATGGAGGTTAAATAACATGATTTCTGCAGGCGATTTTCGCAACGGCGTAACCTTTGAAATGGATGGCCAGGTTGTTCAGGTCATCGAGTTCCAGCATGTCAAGCCCGGTAAGGGTGCTGCGTTCGTGCGTACCAAGTACAAGAACGTCATCACCGGTGCCGTAGTTGAACAGTCCTTCAACCCGACTGCAAAATTCCCGACCGCTTATGTCGAACGCAAGGATATGCAGTACAGCTACAATGACGGTGATCTGTACTATTTCATGGATCTCGAAACCTATGAGCAGGTTCCGATCAGCAAGGATATCCTCGGTGATTCCTTCGCTTTCGTCAAGGAAGAAATGGAAGTCAAGGTGCTGTCCTATAAGGGTAAGGTATTCGGTGTTGAGCCGCCGTTTTTCGTCGAGCTTCAGGTCACCAAGACCGACCCCGGCTTCAAGGGCAATACCGCTACCAACGCTACCAAGCCCGCTATCGTGGAAACCGGTGCGGAGATTAAGGTTCCGCTCTTCATCGATGAGGGCGATATGATCCGTATTGACACCAGAACCGGTGAATACATGGAGCGTGCCTAACGTTCCGACTGCCTCACCGATCACATTCGGAAAGGAAATGGAATCATGAAACTGACTGAAAAAATCGCATACATGAAAGGCCTGCTCGATGGTATGCAGCTCGACAGCGCAACCAACGAGGGCAAAGCCATTCTTCAAATGGCTGAGGTCATGGAAGAAATGGGCGTCTATATCGACGATCTGCAAAATCAGGTAGATGAACTGACCGAGCTTTGCGATCTGCTCGATGAAGATCTAAGCACCATTGCGTCGGATATCTATGATGATAATGATGACGACGATGATGACGATGATGAACACCACCCGTTATCCGGTCATTTCCCGATTGGTTCTGTTTTGATGTCAGATGATGATGACGACGATGATGATGAGTACGTCGAACAATACTCTGTGCAATGTCCCATCTGTGGCAAAACCTTCTCGATTGATGAGTATAAGCTCGAGGAGGGCAGCATGACATGCCCGTTCTGTGGCGAACCGCTTGAGTTTGACTACAACGCCATCGAACAGGAGTCCGAATCCGAGGACGAATCCGATATGGAGAAGCAGGACGATCCGGATTGATTGCCGCTCCTTGCATATCCCCCATATTTCTTTGTTTCAGGGCGAGGTGTAATTCCTCACCGGCGGTATAGTCCGCTAGCCATACGTCCCGTGTGGCATGAATCGGTGAAATTCCGATACCGACGGTTAAAGTCCGGATGGAAGAAACAGAAGAAAACCCGATGCACAGCATCTGCTGCATATCGTGTCTTCTGCGCCCATGTTTGAACGTGGGCGCATTTGTTTTGCCCACAATCAGAAAGGATGCTGTTTTATGATATCTGCAACAAGAACCCATTCCCGTGAACTCGCAAAGCGTTTAACGATCCTTGCTTTGCTCAGCGCATTGGCCTATTGCTCCATGCTGATCTTCAAGATTCCCGTCATCAGCTTTCTCAAGTATGAACCAAAGGATATCTTCATTGCCTTTGCGGGTTTCCTCTATGGTCCGACATCGGCAATCATAGTTTCTGCGGTTGCTGCATTGCTCGAATTACCCGTCAGCTCGACCGGACTCATCGGCTGCTTGATGAATTTTCTCTCGAGCGCAACTTTCTGCGGTACTGCTTCGCTCATCTACCATCACCGCAAAAGCGTATCGGGTGCGGCAATCGGTCTGGTCTGCGGTATGGCAGCCATGACCGTCACCATGCTGCTTTGGAATTACCTGATCACGCCCTTCTACATGGGTGTCAGCCGCGAACAGGTTGCCGGTATGCTCACGACCGTGTTTCTCCCCTTCAATCTGCTCAAATCCGGTATCAATGCCGCTCTCGCTTTGCTGCTCTATCGTCCCTTCATTCGAGTGCTATCGCTCTGCGGCATTGCCAAAGATGAGACGAACGCTGAAAAGAAAATCCGGTGGATTTTCCTTCTTGCCGGTGCGATTTTCGTGTTCTGCGGATTCGTCATTTGGTGGATGAATCGCTAAACGAAAGTCCAAACCCTTTGCCACAGTCAATCGGATATCACACGCCGTACAGTCATGCGTACGGCGTGTTTGTCGTCTGCCTGTCCCTGCCCAATCCTCAACCGCATTCCTGCAAAAATTTGTGATTTCCTTCACAAAAATATGCTGGCCCTCTTGATTTTCAAGTCGAAATTTAGTATAATGGTAATAACGCACAGTGTGTTTTCGCACTGTAGTAGAAAGGAGTTATCTCACATGATCTATTCACATGAAGTTGAAACCATGTGCCCGATCGCACAAGGCGTTGCTCATGGCGCAGCCCCGATTCCGGAGGAAGCAAAATGGGTGAAGGCAAAGGAAATCAAAGATATTTCCGGTTTTACCCACGGTGTGGGCTGGTGTGCTCCCCAGCAGGGTACCTGCAAGCTGACCTTGAATGTTAAGGAAGGTGTCATCCAGGAAGCGCTCGTCGAAACGATTGGCTGCTCCGGTATGACGCACTCCGCTGCCATGGCTGCTGAAATCCTGCCCGGCAGAACCATTCTCGAAGCCCTGAACACCGACCTCGTCTGCGATGCCATCAACACTGCTATGCGTGAGCTTTTCCTGCAAATCGTCTACGGTCGTTCCCAGAGCGCGTTCTCTGAGGGTGGTCTGGTTGTCGGCGCAGGTCTTGAGGATCTCGGTAAGGGTCTGCGTTCCCAAGTCGGTACGATGTACGGCACGCTCGCAAAGGGTCCCCGTTACCTCGAAATGACCGATGGCTATGTCACGAAGCTCGCCCTCAATGAGGACAACGAAATCATCGGCTACAAGTTCGTCAACTTCGGTAAGATGATGGACTTCATCAAGGCCGGCGACGATGCCAATACCGCTTTCGAGAAGGCACAGGGTCAGTATGGCCGTGTCAGCGACGCTGTCAAGCTCGTCGATCCGAGAAAAGAATAAGGAGGACTGTACAATGGCTTTGTTTGAATCGTATGAGAGAAGAGAAAAGCAAATCCTTGCTGTCCTGAGCCAATACGGCATCGACAGCATCGAGGCTTGTGCTGATGTCTGCAAGGAAAAAGGTCTGGATATCTACAAGCTCGTCGAGGGCATTCAGCCCATCTGCTTTGAAAACGCTAAGTGGGCATATACCGTTGGCTGTGCCATCGCCATCAAGAAGGGTTGCACCCGAGCTGCCGATGCCGCTGCTGCCATCGGTGAGGGCTTGCAGGCATTCTGCATCCCCGGCTCCGTTGCCGATCAGCGTAAGGTTGGTCTGGGACACGGTAACCTCGGCAAGATGCTCCTCGAAGAGGACACCGAATGTTTCGCATTTCTCGCAGGTCACGAGTCCTTCGCTGCTGCTGAGGGTGCCATCGGTATCGCCGAGAAGGCAAACAAGGTGCGTCAGAAGCCCCTCCGTGTTATCTTGAACGGTCTGGGCAAGGATGCCGCACAGATCATCGCTCGTATCAACGGCTTCACCTATGTGGAAACCGAGATGGATTACGCTACCGGCGAGGTCAAGGAAGTGTTCCGCAAAGCATACTCCACCGGTCTTCGTGCAAAGGTCAACTGCTACGGTGCAAACGATGTTGTCGAGGGCGTTGCCATCATGTGGAAGGAGAATGTTGAGGTCTCCATCACCGGTAACTCCACCAACCCGACTCGTTTCCAACACCCGGTTGCAGGTACCTACAAGAAGGAGCGCACCGATGCCGGTAAGAAGTACTTCTCTGTCGCTTCCGGCGGTGGTACCGGCCGTACCCTCCACCCCGATAACATGGCTGCCGGTCCTGCTTCCTACGGTATGACTGATACCATGGGTCGTATGCACTCCGATGCACAGTTCGCAGGTTCTTCCTCCGTTCCGGCTCACGTTGAGATGATGGGTCTGATCGGTATGGGCAACAACCCGATGGTTGGTGCTACCGTTGCTTGCGCTGTTGCCGTTGAAGAGGCTATGAAGTAATTCTACCTCTGCAAATAAGAATCCCACCGAAGGTTTCCCTTTGGTGGGATTTTTGGGCTTATACCTGCTTGCCCATGGTATAGGCTTCTTTCAGAACAGGCATACCGTTGACCTCGCCCTTCTCATAGACGCCCGTGCCGTAAAGCACACCCATTTCCTTTGCCCCCTCGATGCAGTCGGCATACCCTCGGAAACACGCCAGCGTCGTTTCCAGAGCGCTGCGCTCGGCATCGGCTGCCGTCATGATGTAGTACAGCTCCTTGTTCTTAACCTCCGTCCAGCGGGCTACCGTGCGGTCAATCACGGCTTTCAGCTGTGCCGCAACCGAGTAGAAATACACCGGACTCGCCAGTACCAACACATCAGCATCGATGATCGCTTGCAGCAGCTCAGCCATATCGTCCTGCATGACGCATTCTCCATCATGCTCACTGCAAAAATAGCAGCCCCGACATGGCGCAATTTTTTTCTCTGCTACCCGTACCTTGATGACGGTATGACCGGATTCCTCCGCCCCTCGCTGAAACGCATCACAAAGCAAATCGGAATTGCCGCCCTTGCGAGGACTGCCGGATAAGATCAAAACATTTTTCATGCAATACACCTTTCTTTCTTACATCGTGTGGGATACCCATATCATACAACAAATGCTGTCATTCGGCAAGCTTCAGATTGCACAAAGTTTTTATGCGATTTTTGGGCATGTTACACATTCGGCACGAGCTTTGTCTGCCGTTCAGAGAGATGCTCCAACACCCGCAGCAGATACCATTCCAGCGCACCGCAGACCAGACAGAATACCGTCATGTACAACAAATCATTCCCCTTTCGCAGCCAGAGCAGCAGCAAATTCGTCACCTGCCATGCAATCAGCAGGGAAAATGCCGGACGCAGCAGAATCCGTTTCCAATTCGGATGCAAGCCGGTCAGCTTCAGCACAAAGTACAGCCGTACCGCATTGCCGGTCAGATTGCAGGCGATGTACGAAGCGACAATCCCATAGAACCCGAACAGCGGCACGCAGATGAGTAAAACCGAAATCCGTACCAGATATTCCGCAAGGTAATTAACCGACGAGAGATTCTGCTGCCCCAATCCTCGCAGCACGCCCTCGAGTATGATTTCCAGATAAATAAACGGAATGATCGGTGCCATCAGATGCAAGATATCACCGGCAAAGGTATCGCTGCCGAGCAAATGGCTGATCGTCTGCGAAAACAATCGGAAAATCAATACTACAAACAACGAAAAACCCATCGTCTGCTCCAGCACATGCTGCGTGGTTGCTCGGATTTCCGTTTGGTCATTCGCCGAACGCGCACGAGAGAGCGTCGGCACGAGCAGACCCGACATACAGCACTGAATGACCGATGGGAAGAACAGTGCCGGTATGATAATTGCCTCAAATTCACCAAATTGCGAAAGTGCTTCCTCGGTGCTGTCGCCATATTGCAGCAGCGTCAGCGGTACGAGCGCATCGTTCAGGCTGCCCAGCAGCGATACCAGACAGGCATTGCCCATAATCGGCAGCATACAACGCACAAATCTCGAAAAGCCGATACTGCAATGCCCCGTTTCTTCGCACTGCGGCATTTTCGCACACAGCAGAAACAGCGTGGACACAGTCTGCCCAACCAGCATCGACAACGCAAATGCCGTCAGCAAAGAAATGCGTCCGCTCGGAATGAAAAATGCCGAACAGCTTGCCATCACCCCGGCACGCAGCAAAAATTCGATGCACTCAGCAAATGCCGGAATATACACCCGATGATGGGCATAGCAGCGCCCCTTACAGCATGCCGACAGTGCCGCAATCGGCAAGGTTAAACTGAGCAGCCGAATCGTCAGTGCCGATGCACCGGTATCCGAAATCCATTGCGTCAGCCACGGCGCAAAGCAAAACAGCAGCACACATGCCGTTCCGCTCAAGGTCATGCAGAATCGTAAGGCGTAGCGAAAAACCTTTTTGGGATTGCCATTACAGCCAAGCTCCTCCGAGAGAAAGCGACTCGTGCCGATAAATCCGCTGCCGCCGCTCAAAACCATCGCCAGACTGCAAAAGGAACCCATCAATGCCAAAATTCCAACCGCTACGGTTCCGAGCATACGGGTCAGATAAATATTCAGCAACAGTCCCAAACCCTGCAAAGAGACGGATACCAGACTCAAAATCGTTGTTTCTCGCAGCATTTGCTGCCGAGATGTATCCTTTTCCATCGTCATCACCTCATCGTCATTCTATGCGATGGGGCAATCAAATAGAAGAAAGCGCAGATTGCAATCACCTGCGCTTTCAGAATCAATTCGGAAGTGTGGCAACAAAGGTAACAAGTTGATTTTCACTTGTCACGGTCAATGCACCCTTGAGGTCATGGACTATGCCTTTTGCAATGCTTAACCCCAAGCCGGAACCCTGCGGACTGCCCTTTGTATCGAGCCGATAAAAGCGGTCAAAAAGCCTTGACAGCTGTTCAGGCGGAATATCCTGCGCCGTATTGGATACCGCAAGACGGATTTTTCCCTGTGCATCCTGAGAGAGCGATACCGTAATCTCGGCATTTTCACTCGAATGCAGTACCGCATTATCCAGCAGAATCGAGAGCAGCTGCTTCATATTATCCTCATCGGCACGGTAATAAACATTGCGCTGAATGATCGTATTGAGCGTTTTGTGATGCTCATAGACAATCGGCTCGAACACAAGACAGACATTCGATGCCAAATCGCTCAAATGCAAACGATCCTGCGGAACGGCGTCGGTTTGCTTATGCTCCATACGGGCACAGGTCAACAGATTGGAAATCAGCTTTGACATCCGCATCGTTTCGGACTGGATGTAATCGAGCCATTTCTTCTGTCCGGAAACCAAAGAACCGGGATTGGACAGGATGACCTCCGTGTTGGCAGAAATCACTGTGAGCGGCGTTTTCAGCTCGTGCGAAGCATCGGCAACGAATTGCTTTTGCTTCTCCCATGCCAGCATAACCGGCGCAACCGTCCAGTTCGCCAGCAGATTGCTCAGTGCAAACATACACAGCAAGCCAAGCAACGTAAATGCCAAAAACAGAAACGCCATACGACTGATGGTCGTCAGCTCAAGATTGCGATTGAGCAGCACAAGATGAAATCTTCCGAGTTCATCGGGTTGGTAAAGATAACGATACGGCACATCATCGAGTTTCAGCGTACCGCTGTTCTTTCCCTCATGGCGAATCACTTCCATCGCACGATTGACATCCTGCATATCGCTGTTTTCGTACGCACCACTGCCGGTATAGGCATATAAATTTCCCTTATCGTCAAACTGTGCGATCAATGCTTCTGGCACATAACGCCCCTCATCCTTGAAAGTATTCTCAATGGTTGTGGTAGTTGTACTTGCCGTCGTAGTCGAGCCGGATGTGGTGGTAATCACCAGCACAGCCGATTGTGCTTCAGACTGCGTGGAAACAAATGTATCGGAATTAGTTTTCACGGTCGTTGTGGTTGTCTGCGTGGACGGTGGTTTCTGCGTTGTACTTGTGGTCACGGTGGTCTGCCAAGGCTCGCTGAACTCCGGGGGGGGTGGTGGCGGATTGTGACCTTCTTCCCACCGATCCTCCCAATCTTTCCGGCCATCCTCCTCAGATGCGTCGTCGGAATCATCATTGTTTTTATCAGACTCCCATGTTTCCTCATAGCCCTCCTCGGAATTCATCCATTCCTCAGAGTACGTATCATCCCAAAAAAGCCAATATGGCGGTACCTCGTAATCATCCCGATAGCGGCGGTCACACTCCATTTCAGGAATACACTCAATCTCATCTGTATGTGCCGGGACACCCCAACCGGGCATAGATAAAACGATTTCGGTCGACGAACTCGTTTCAACGGTGGTTTCGGTCATTGCAGGAGATGTTTCCCACAGAATCAACGCATCGGCATCCGATTCCGTATGTGCCATTGGTGCATTGGTCGGCACATTCTGCGCTTCAAATGTTGTGTCCTCCAGCAGTGACTGCATCGTGTCATAGGAATGCTGCACTTCGCTGTGATAAAGCAGCACAAACAACACTGTCAGCCCAACCAAAAAGGTACCCGACAACAATGCCATATTTGTAATCAGATACCGCCGCTTGAGTTTCTGTACCATAGCGGCATTCCCCCTTTCTGTCAAATTCAGCAGAAATCAACTGCGTTCTTCCAGACAATACCCCACGCCACGCACTGTTTTGATGGCGACTTTCGAGTGAATATGGGCGAGTTTTTTCCGCAAAAAGCTGACATAAACCTCAACATTGTTGTTTTCTGCATCGGATTCATAGCCCCAAATCTTGACGATCAGCGTTTCTTTTGAAAGAATACGATTGCCGTTTTTGAGAAACAATTCCATCATGGAGAACTCTTTCAAGCCAAGCTTCACGGACTGCTGTTCACAGAACAATTCATAAGTGGAGAGATTGAGTGTCAGGTCACTCCAACGCAGTACATTTTCGCAAATTACATTGGAATTTCGACGATTCAGCGAACGAATGCGAGCCAGCAATTCCTCAAGCGCAAAGGGCTTTGTGATGTAATCATCTGCACCCACATCCAAACCGGCAACTTTATCGGTAATGGAATCCCGAGCCGTCAACAAAATGACCGGTGTTGTAATTTTCTCTTTGCGCAGTTCTTGCAGCACATCCAGACCATTCATTTTCGGTAGCATGACATCCAGCACAATCAAGTCATAGATATCGGTCATGGCGTAGTCCAACGCACTTTCGCCGTCATAGCAAACATCAACGATGTACTTGTTTTTTTTGAATATTTGTATGAGGGCATCTGACAATGCAACCTCATCATCGACCAGTAAAATTCTCATATGCAACATCCTTTCACGGAACATAACTTCCCAACTATATTATACACCATTTTTGCAAACTTTGCAAGTGTATTTTTGTGCGATGAGATGTTATTTTACCTTCAAACTTTTGTGGATATTTCAGAAAAGAGCAGTTTCCAAGCCGTCACATCAACTGCCTGCAAGATGCCGTTGCCATTTAGGTCGGCGGTTGCACCCTGCTGCGCATTCAACGAATGCGTCCCTAGCAATCCACCCTGCGACAGTACCAAGTCAGCCATTGAAACTATGCGGTCTCCGTTGATGTCCCCTCGTACTCGCCCAAGCCCTGCAATATAGGCAGAAAATGCTGCCTCCTCGTCCGCATGATCAGCATCGACGGCACCATTGTAATAGTGATTCCAAGAGAACATAACGCAGTGATCGGTCAGGTCTGCGGTGGCTTCTCGGTTGGCTTGCAATACTGCAACCGCCTTCGGACTGCCATTCTCAAAGTTCTCATGGTTGATCCAAAAGCGCACCTCTGCGGTATCACAGCTTTGCCGCAATGCAACCGCCCATTCTCGTATTTTGACAGCATCATAGGGACGACCGCCACCGTCTTGATGTGCGAAGATATCGCAGGTACGCAGATGCGCATGCGAAAAGATATCACCCCAGAAGGCGGCATATTGCTCCGCCGTCGAGTGCTCCTGATGAAAAAACGGGCTGATCATCATCGGCAGATCCACAGAAACCATTGCAACAGCCTCTCGCATACCACGAATATTGTCACCAATCAGCTTCGCATAGATATCGCCATCCGTCCCCAAGCAAGCAGTCTCCATATTCCAGATTTCATTGACATAATAAAAGCCGGCAATCTGCTCGGCATAGCTGTCGCCATAGCGTTCCCAAAGTTCCGTCACAATCGCAACATTGTGCTCCGCATTTTCCGTGCCCCAATCAGCAAAATAGACATTGCCATTTTCGTCAAGTGCAGGCGTGCCCCAACCATATTTCCACCAGCGATCATCATTAAGCGTGCCCAGGTAAAGCTGCATATCCTGTGCTTTTGCCGCTTCCAGTGCCAGTGCAATCACATCTTCGCCATTTTGATCAGAAACAGTCGCATTTGCGAGAAAATCCAAAGTCGATGGGTACATGCCGTATGCCGATGTCAGAGCGTAAGAATCCGAATCCTGCGCATGGAAGACGAATCGATTTGCGTAAAACTCAAGTCAAAAACGCTTTGCAAAATCAGTGCGTCAAAGCCGACCGCTTTTGCCGCTGCAAATTCCTGATTCCAGCGTTCCACTGTCCAATCTCGACACAGCCAGCCTTGTAGGAAGGTTGCAGTGAACGGACTCTCAACCACATCCGCAGACACAGGCATTGCTTGTATGGAATGCAAAAGCGCAATTCCAATTGCAAAAAAAGTACGCAGCTTCATGTAATTCCCTCCTATGAAAAAACGAACCGAATCTCACAAGCTGTGACATTCGATTCGTTACGGTAATATGGGCCATCTGGGACTCGAACCCAGCACCTACGGCTTATAAGACCGGCGCTCTAACCGACTGAGCTAAAGGCCCTTAAAAAGGAAAAAGCCAGAGATAGAATCTCTGGCTGAGTGCCGGCATCGATCTATCTTCCCGGGACGTCTCCATCCAAGTATTTTCGACGCGAATGAGCTTAACTTCCGTGTTCGGAATGGGAACGGGTGG
>CALXHI010000007.1 GCA_944388075.1 uncultured Clostridia bacterium
AATGAACATCGACCGCCTTGCGGCGATGCTTTTGCACCTCTTTGAATTTGTCTTGTCCTTTTTCTTTTTTGATGTTGAAAATAGGGACGTTTTAAAAATGACTGGTTGTTGAGGATACACTATTTAGGCTTTCTACCATCAAAAAGCCCCGTAGAATCAATATTTTTGTGGTACTCGGTGTGACACCGTGGTACTCAGTGTGAAATTGGTTTGGTTATACCATATTCCCATATAGAATGCAAGTATCCCATGACGCTTCCATACGGCAAAATGGCAAGCATGAAGTAAAGAGATACCGGCTGATTTGTTGTGTTGCACAAGAATTGGAAAATCGGTGTCAAAATCTTGTCTTTTGTATGTATTTGTGCTATAATGAGAGAATGGAGAGTGTGTTTGTACCGACACCCCAATCCATTTGATGAAAAAGGGAGGAATCATCATGAACCAATCCAAACAAAGAGGACAATCGCTCGCTGCCGCACTGGCAGTGCTGCTGTCCTCGGCAGCCATGCTGCCACTGTCCGTACCGGCGGCAGCGGCTGATCCGCTGTTCTATTCGGAAGCGGAGGACTGCACCATCGGCACCGGCGGTTCGGTTGCCACCAATGTTTACGGCACCGAATATCCGGGCTATTCCGGGGAGGGTTTTGTCTGGGCAACCAACTCCGGCGGCATGATTTTCGAGGTTGACCTCGCAGAGGGTGCGATGTACGAAATCAGCACTCGCTGCTGGATGTATCTCGGCGAACAGGGCGAAACCCGTTTGCAGACTGTCGCCATTGACGGCGAAGTGGTCACGTCCAACTATATCCCCAACAACGGCGAATGGATCGACTACAGCTTCGGCTATTTCTACATCCCTGCCGGCAAGCACACCATCGAAATCGGTGCATCGAGCAGCTGGGGCTATATCCTCTACGATACCGTCACCTTTGACTATGCGGATATGCCCGAACTCAACGTTCCGGCAACGCTCTCCGATCCGAATGCGACTGCCGAAACCAAAGCGCTCATGCAGTACTTGACCGAGCAGTACGGCACCAACATCATCTCCGGACAGCAGGAAATCTACGGCGGCGGCAATGACGGCGATGCCGAACTGGAATTTGAATACATCTACGACAACACCGGCAAGTACCCTGCCATCCGCGGCTTTGACCTGATGAATTACAATCCGCTCTACGGCTGGGAGGATGGCTCGACCGGACGCATTATCCAATGGGTGACGCAGCGTGGTGGCATTGCGACTGTCTGCTGGCATCTCAATGTACCGATTGACTTTGAGAACTACGAACTCGGCGATGCCGTGGACTGGAAAGAATGCACCTACAAAAACTACCAGTCCTCAAACAGCACCTTCAATACCGAAAATATCCTGACTGAGGGTACAAAAGAGCGTGCGTATTTTGATGCTGCGGTGAAGATGCTTGCCGACCAGCTACTTATTCTGCAAGAGGAAGGCATTCCGATTATCTTCCGTCCGCTGCACGAAGCACAGGGCAACTATGGCCGCTACGGTGACGGCACGGCATGGTTCTGGTGGGGCGATCGTGGTCCGGAGGTGTTCAAGGAACTCTGGAAACTGCTCTACACCGAACTGACCGAAACCTATGGCGTTCACAACTGCATCTGGGAACTCAATCTCTACGAACTGGAAAATTCCATCGAATGGTATCCGGGTGCGGAGTATGTCGACATGATCGCCTATGACAAGTACGAGGGTTCGCCCTACACTTGGAATTACGATGCGGCGACCTCCGTGTTCCTCAAGCTCGTCGGCTACAGCGATGACACCAAGATGGTTGCCCTCGCCGAAACCGACAAAATCCCTACCATTGAGAATATGCTCAACGAGGGTGCGATGTGGTCATATTTCTGTCCGTGGTATGGCTCGTTCCTGACCGATGGCAGCACAAACCCCGTCGACCACCTCAACGAAATCTACAACAGCGACCGTGTCATTACCCTCGATGAACTGCCGAATGACCTCTACGGCTATGTGCGCGGCAACGGCGGCAACTACGATGTCGATGGCGCATATGAATGCGAGGACGGTAACCTGACTGCGCATGACGGCACCTCGGTCATCGAATACAAGTACTGCTCCGGCGATGGCTATGTGTTCCTCAAGGGCGCAGACGATGCCATCGAGCAGACCGTCACAGTCGACAAAGCCGGTACCTATTACCTCTACTACGGCTATCAGCAGAACTACGAACAGCTCGGCAAAACACAACTACTCTCCGTCAACGGCGGCGAGGCACAGGAAGTGTTCTTCCCGTTCTCGATTCTATTTGACGAATGCGAGCCGATTGCGGTTGAACTGAAAGCCGGCACGAATACCATCAAGCTGACCGCCGTAGAGGGCTGGACATATTTCGACTATCTCCGAGTATCGGATACTGCTGATACGCCCACCACACCGGATGACACGCTGGCAGGCGACGTGGACTGCAACGGCGAAGTCACCATTGCTGATGTGGTGCTAATGAACCGCTATATTTCAGAGGATTCCTCCATTACCGTTACCGAACAGGGACTGCTCAATGGCGATATGGACGGCAACGGCATGATTCTCACGCAGGATGTGTCCACGCTGATGCGCATGCTCGCAAACCTAGAGTGAAACGCAACAGCGCATTGACAATGCAAAACAGAAACGCTTTCCCGGTGACCTTCGGGAAAGCGTTTTTTGTTATCGTTCGTATTGGAATGCGTGCAAATCAAAATCCGATCCGGGCAGGAACGCAATGCGCAGGTTGCATACGCCCTGTACGCCCTGCGGCAAGGCACAGCGTACCGCATACGGCGCATCACTTGCCGTAAACTCAAACAACAGCGGAATTGGTTCTCCCGTTTCCGGCACAATCTGCACATGCACCGAATCAGTTGCATGGTAGGTCTTGCCCCAAAGCGTCAGTGCCGATACGCCCTCGTCAAGCAGCAGGTTATCATAATCGATAAACACATTGTTGCCGATATGGGCAATGCAATCCTCAGTCAGGGCAAAACGGTCGCCATGGATGTTGTCGAGATCGGTTGCAGCATTGCGCAGATATGCTCCTCGTTTCGGCACAAAGCGAAATCCGCCCAAGTCCAGCCGCCGATCGTCAAAATCAAAACGAAAGAAAATATCCTGCACGCCTCGCAGGCGCATCGGGAATCGGCATTCGATGGACTGGTAGGTTTGCCAAATAAACGCCTTTTCATAGGTATATGTTCCAAGGCATACGCCGATATCGCTGTCGGGATTGCCGCACCAAATCGAGAACTGCACCGGCGTATCCCGAAACCATGACAACAGCCATACCTCGACGCTGTCCGAGCCAAAGCGTCCGAAATCAAGCTTGCGGTAACCTACAGTCGGGTGGTTACGGTCGATCTGAATACCGCCATCAATCACCTCGTTGACCTGCCCCTGGCAAACCTGATAGCTTGCACCATAGCAATAGGCAAATGGGTCAACGGTTGGCATACCCATACCGGAAACCGTGCACTCCAATTCTGAAATGACCTCCGGCTGCTGCTTGCCGTTCGCCGCCGAACAACGAATGCGGAACTCGCCATCGCCGAGTGCATGCACCATAGCCGTCTTGCCGTCTACGGTCAACTCTGCCAAATTGCTTGGAATGCCGCTTGCCGTCACGATCTGCCATTGCAATGCGGTATCGGTTGCAGATTGCGGACAGATAGTTGCCGATACGGTCAGCATATCCTGCTCCGGTGTAAACGCAGTCTTGCCGGACAGCACTTGCAATTGGATATTACGGATGGGTACTTGCGTTGGGTTACAGCTCGCAGTCGGATTCTCCGGCAGGGCGATCCCGCTTTGCACGGTTGCAGGCGTTGCCGGAATGACCAATTCTGCCGGCTGTACACCGGGTGCTTCTGCACGAATCACGCATTCCCCTGCCGTCAGCGGTGCGGCGATATAGGCAACCGCCTTGCCGGAAAACAGCTTGCGAGAACGATTTTGGAAGCTGTCATAGTCGGTGCTGTCGCCATTGTCAAAGCCCATCAGCGTACCGCCGGTCACCGTCAATGTCACACGGTCACGGGCATTCTCCACCGGATAGCCGTCTGCATCCACGGTTTTCACCGTCACAAATACCATCGAACGACCATCGGCAGGTATATGTTCCCGATCCGCAGTCAGGCGCAATGCGGCACTGTCGCCAAAGGAATGGCGTACCGCCGTCAAAGTCGTACCGTCTGCGGCAGTGCCGACCGCACAAATCTCCCCTGCCCGATACGGAATCTGCCACTGCACCGTCCAAGCCTCGGGCTTGCGTACCCCACAGCTTTCTCCGTTGCAGAACAGCTCGACCTGCTCAAGGTTCGTATAGGCAATCACGTCAATCATCTGTCCCTCGTTGAAATCCCAGTACGGGAACAGATGCAGCACGGGCTTGCTCGTCCATGCCGCCTGATAGAGATAGTAGGCATCCTTCCGCAGTCCGGCGGTATCAATCATGCCGTAATACGCATTTTTCGTGCGATAGGGCGATGGTTCGCCGAGATAGTCCGAGCCTGTCCAGAGGAACATACCTGCCGATTCCGTATGTTCCAAATCGAGCTGAATGGTTTTCTGTGCCGTCTGTACACCGAATCCGCCACGGCAGTTACCAAGACTCGAGCACTGCAAATCGTCATGCGTCAGAAATATCGCAGATGCAGGAAAATGATACACACCACGACTCTTGACGCCGGCAGTCGTTTCACTGCCGTAGATGCACCAATCGGGATGCGCCGCATGATGGGGCAGATAGAGCCGTTCGCCATAGTTATAGCCGACCAAATCCAGAGCTTCCGCCGCCTGCTGTGTCGGCTCCCATTCGAGATAGTTCGAGCCGAACGTAGTCGGTGCATTGCCGAGCGGATCATGCTTGCGCACCGCCTGATGGAGCAATGCTGCAACCTCAGCCCCACGGGGCGAACCATGCGTATCGTAAATCTCGTTGCCGACGCTCCACATAATGATGCACGGGTGATTGCGGTCACGCCGTACCCACGATGCCACATCCTGCTCGAACCATTCGGTGAAGAATCTGGCATAGTCATAGGTGTTTTTCGGTTTCTCCCACATATCAAATGCTTCGTCATCCACGAGCAGACCCATTTCATCGCAGAGATCAAGGAACTGCGCATCGGGCATATTGTGCGAGGTGCGAATCGCATTCACACCCATATCGAGCATCGATTGCAGCTGCCGCCGTGCCGCATCCTTCGCAAATGCCGCACCCAAACAGCCCAGATCATGGTGCAGACAAACGCCATAGAGCTTGACATGCCTGCCGTTGAGGAAGAAGCCCTGATCCGGTGTGAATTGGAGGGTACGCAAGCCAATTCGGCTGACCTGTGTATCCAAAAGCTCATGATTGCGCCATAACTGCACGGTCAGTGTCAGCAGATTCGGCGCAGCAATATCCCAAATCCAATGCGGTTCGGGGTTGCGAATGTCAGCCGTCACAGCGGTGACCGCTGCGGCATCGCATCGCTTCTCATAGATCGTTTCGCTGCCATCGCTCAGGGCAAAGGCAACCATACAGCCCTCCGGCACAGCAATTTCCGTCTGCATGCGCAGGTCATAACCATCGGCAACCGGCTCGGCATGGACGTACAACCCGTCTGCCACAAAATGGCTGATCGGCGTATCGAGCAGCTTCACATCTCGGAATATGCCGGCACCGGAATACCAACGGGTATTGGGGGCTTGATGCCGTACCAGCACAACAATTTCATTTTCGCCGGCATGCAGATGGGGCGTCAGATTGACGGTAAAGGTCGAGTAGCCGTATTTCCAGTCAAAGACCGGTTCGCCGTTGATATAGACGGTCACATCCTGATAAACTGCCCCAAACCGCAGGCGGATACAGCGGTCGGTCAGGTCACCAAAATCATAGCATTTGCGATAATATCCAAAGCCCGACGCATAGAGCGCATCGGGGTTAGGGTTTGCAATCAGCCAGTCATGGGGAAGGGCAACCGGTGTGAAGGCCGCCGCATCCGGACAGGGCGTATCAAGGGGACAGCAGGCGAATTGCCATCCGTCATTCCATAACAGTTCCATAGCAATATCCTCATAAAAAAACGGCAGCACCTATCCTGCACATTTGCATGATTTCAGGTGCTGCCGCATAACGCTTGTGAGCCGTTCATTCGATATCGAGATCAGGCATCGGGCATATCCCAGTTATGCCAGACATTTTGCACATCGTCATTGTCCTCGAGATGTTCGAGCAGCAGATTCATCTTGCGGATATGATCTTCATCGGTCAAAGTGACGTAGGTGTCGGGAATTTCAGCTTCCTCTGCCGACACCACAGCATAGCCCTTCGAGAGCAGACCCTCTCGCAGACTGCTCAATGCCTCAGGTGCGCAGACGATCTCGACGCTCTCCTCATCAAAGGTCATATCATCGCCGCCGAACTCCATTGCATCCTCGAATACGGCATCCTCCTCAAGTTCGCCCTCATGCTCGATAACAACCACGCCCTTCTTAGTAAAGAGGTAGGACACACAGCCGGTCGTACCGAGATTACCGCCGAACTTATCGAAGTAGTGGCGAATATCGCCGGCAGTGCGGTTCTTGTTATCGGTCAGGCACTCGACAATGACGGCAACGCCGTTCGGACCATAGCCTTCATAGACCATATTCTCGTAATTGGTCTTATCACCACCGCCGGCAGCCTTTTTGATTAAGCGTTCGATGTTCTCGTTCGGGACATTGTTCGCCTTTGCCTTTGCGATGAGGTCTCGCAGCTTGCTGTTGTTATTCGGGTCCGCACCGCCTTCCCGTACCACAACGGCGATTTCTCTGCCGATTTTGGTGAAGATTTTCGCCTTTGCGGCATCGGTTGCTTCCTTTTTCCGCTTGATATTATTCCATTTGGAATGTCCGGACATGGGAATTCCTCCTATCAAAAGTTTCGTATTTACTCGGAAATCTCCGAAATAACATGGGGAGCCTCTGTTGTGGGGGCTTCTGCCCAAATCACGGCAAACAGTTCCGCAAGGCGCTCCTTACGACCGCACAGCCACAAATACCCGAACAGGCACTCGAATCCGGTTGCTTTGCGATAATCCGCCGGAGAAGCGTGTTTTGGCACACTCGCCCCGGACGCATTTCGTCCTCGGCGCAGAATATCCTGTTCCTCCTCGGTCAACATCGACAAAACCCGTTCCACCGCATAAGACTGATATGCCGCACATACATGTGCCACAGCCGCCGCATGCAGCTCTCGTGCCGGACGGTTGCCCTCTCGCAGCAGTTGCTCCCGCACCATACATTCATAGACGCTGTCGCCCAAAAATGCCAGCGCAAGTGGACTATATTGCTTTGCCTGCTCGGCAGTCATGGCATCACTCCACATAGTCAAACTCCACCCCACTGATAGAAACGGTATCGCCCTCGTGGACACCGGCTTTCTCGAGTGCATCAATGATACCGGACGAACGCAGCACACGCTCAAAGTATTGGAGTGATGACCAGTCATCGGGATTGACCGTACGCATAATCGATTCCATAAACGGCGCATCGACGTAGTACACGCCGTTCTCCACGGTAATGGTAAAGCGTTCCTTCTGCTCGACCGTTTCGATCACCTCCGGCTCAAAGTGTTTGACCGGCGGCAGTGTATCGAGGGTACGGGTAATTTCGTCCATCAGCGGCTGAATGCCGGAAACAGACGCTGCCGAAATGACATAGAACGGCAGTCCCAAATTAGTAATATATTGCCGCAGTGCTTCGACCTGTTCTTCGGTTGCGATATCCGCCTTGTTTGCGGCGACAATCTGCGGACAGCAGCTCAAATCCTCAGAAAAATTGCGCAGCTCCTTGTTGATCTTCTCGAAATCCTCAATCGGATTTCTCGCTTCGCAACCCGATACATCGAGCACATGCACAATCAGACGGCAACGCTCCACATGCCGCAAAAAGGCATGTCCCAAGCCGGCACCGTCGGCTGCACCCTCGATCAGACCGGGAATATCCGCCATGACGAAAGATTTCTCCTCATCAACCCGCACCACGCCAAGTACCGGCTCAAGGGTCGTGAAGTGATAGTTGGCGATTTTGGGTTTTGCCGCAGATACCACCGAAATCAGCGTCGATTTGCCGACATTCGGGAAACCGACCAGACCGACATCGGCAAGCAGCTTCAGCTCAAGAATCACGTCAAAGGATTCGCCATCGAAACCGGGCTTCGCAAAGCGAGGCACTTGCCGAGTTGAGGTGGCAAAATGCTGATTGCCCTTTCCGCCTCTGCCGCCCTTTGCAAGGATAACCGGCTCGTCACCGGAAATATCCGCCATCACCCTGCCGGAATTGGCTTCCCGAATGACAGTCCCTCTCGGCACTTTAATGACGAGGTCGGGCGCACTCTTGCCG
This sequence comes from uncultured Clostridia bacterium, assembly GCA_944388075.1. Lineage (GTDB taxonomy): Bacteria > Bacillota > Clostridia > Oscillospirales > Ruminococcaceae > Firm-04. The sequence goes on from CALXHI010000007.1 coordinate 8,390, forward strand.
GTACAGCGTTTTGCTGCACCGTTTTCGCCGTTTTTCGCAATGAATTTCCGCTGATACCGAAACGAAATCAGCGAGGAAAAGTGGTCGTCGGCAACAAAGACGATATCGCCACCCTTGCCGCCGTCGCCGCCATCGGGACCACCGGCAGCGACATATTTTTCACGGTGAAAGCTCACCGCACCATCGCCGCCACGTCCGGCAGCGATATGAATTTTCGCCTGATCGACAAACATATAAACTCCTTTCGATGTGAGGCACGAACGAAAATCAAAATCCCCCATGCCGTTCGAGCAAGGGGGATTGAGCCTTGCGCACCGCAAGGAACTATGCGTAAATTACTGCTCTACGGCGTAGACGCTGACACGCTTGCGATCACGACCCCAGCGTTCAAACTTGACAACACCGTCAGCCTTTGCATACAGGGTATCATCGGAACCGATGCCGACATTGTTACCCGGATGGATATGCGTACCACGCTGACGCACGAGGATATTGCCTGCCAAAACGAACTGACCATCGGCACGTTTCACGCCCAAGCGCTTTGCTTCGGAGTCACGGCCGTTTTTGGTCGAACCAACGCCCTTCTTGTGAGCGAAGAACTGCATGCTAATGCGAAGCATATTGACACCTCCAAATATCAGATGTTGGCCTGCGGGCAATCACTGTGTGACGATCTCGACACGGATGCCTTTCGGGTAATCCTCGGCGAGTGCCTGACAGTGGATGTAAAGCCCATGCAGGAGTTGGGATGGGACGAGCTTTGGCTCTTTGAGCCGAATTTCGAGATGATTCCGATGCGATTCCGACGGCTGCACATCAATTTCCGCCTGTTCGCCCAGCACTTCCGTGATGGTATTGGCGGTCATCTGCACGGTCGACGAAACGCTTGCACAGAGAATTTGCATATCCTGCGCCTGCTTGCTGCGCACAACCCGATATTCGGCATGCCCGTCAAGCGAAACGCCGACAAAGCCAATCTGTGCCGTATCGAGCAATGCACCCTGAAAAAACCGAACGGTAATCATCCTGCTTGTCCAAGCTTACTTGCTGATGGAAAGAATACGGATCTGGGTGTAGGGCTGTCTGTGACCCTTGGTTCTCTTCTGACCGCACTTCGGCTTGTAAGTGAACACACGAATCTTCTTGCCCTTCCCGTTTGCGAGAACCTTTGCAGTGACGGTTGCGCCGGAAACGAGCGGAGCACCGACCGTAATGCCGTTCTCATCACCGATGGCTGCGATCTGATCGAAGGTGACGGTATCACCTGCTGCGGCATCGAGCTTTTCGATGCGGAGAATGTTACCCTCCTCGACCTTCACCTGCTTACCGCCGGTCAAAACAACTGCGTACATAGTTTGGCACCTGCCTTTTACATAAACTCGCTGCATTTGGTGCGTGCGGGAATCCGTCCGTCTTGAAACCAAGCACAAGCGGCTTATCTATTATACCGTATTTTCGTGGATTTGTCAAGTCCTGCACCCAAATCGGCATAGAAAAAATCGGGGCACAATCCGCCAAAATTCAGTTATTTCCCACAAATTCTTCCTTGGTAATCAGATTGGCAAGATAGCGCATAATCTTGGCATTGTCAGCTGCGGTGCAGATACCATCATAATTGGTATCGGCATTGATACGGCCGATTTCGGTCAGAGTAATCGCTGCATCCTCCGCCAGATAACGGTTGAGCAGCACGGCATCGGCAACCATCACACTACCATCTTCGTCAACATCACCAAGACTTGCATTGACCGTAACAGCCGTAGAGGTGGTCGTCTGGGCAGGCGTGGTATCGGGAGTATAGGTCTCCCAATCGGGCAGCTCATCGAGCGTAATGCAATAATCGCTCTGATAGACGGCGGCGAGATTGTCCACCGGATTGAGCGCAGCATCCTTGATGTAGTTGCCGTACCACGGGCAGAAATAGAGCCATGCCGCCTTTTCGCTGATCAGCTTATCGAGTGCCGGAATCGTATCGTTTTCACTCATGGCGACCATCTTTTCGCCCTTGGTCGAGCCGACCAGAGAATAGAAGGTCGAAGCGATGGCACTGAGGTTTGCAGAGTAGTTGACGGCATTGTACTTGTCGTAGCCGATGAGGTCAACATACGCATCTCCCGGATACCAATCGGGCGAGGAGGCATAGGTATACGATGTCCACTCCCAGATGAGATTGTTGAGACCATAGACATTGGTCAGCTGATCCCAGAGCAGCAGGTAAAGCTGCTTGCAAGGCTCAGGACCCTCTGCACCCCACCAAAACCATGCACCCTCTGCTTCATGCAGCGGTCGGAAGATACACGGAACATTCGCATCTGCAAGTTTTTTCAGCTGCGTCGCAAGCACCTCGATATCTGCCATAATCTTCTCATGCTCCCAAGTGCCCTCTTGCAGGGCATTGGTAATGCTGAAGGTGGTATAGGTTGCGCTGGCAGATTCGACATAGAATGCCCCCTTACTGCTGCCCTCCTCGGTCGGGACATTCCAGTGATAGGTGATGGTCGGGATACCGCCCTCCTCCTTGTACCACTGAATTGCCCGTTCCGGTGCATCATCGTAATATGGCTCGGTTGTGTTGTAGAACAGCAGGTCAATGCCACGCACCGCCGGCATTTTTCCCGTTTTCTCGTAGATGTATTCAAATTCGGATTCGTTGTCCTCGAGGTAGTCGATCGGCAAACCGGCGGATTCGTAAGCATTCTTGTTATAGCAATGCGAACCGCAATATTCCTGCTGGCCGGAGAGGATATGCCGGCCGTACACGCTCTTGAGGTAGGCATAAAGCTTTTGTGCCTCGGGACTTGCATTGGGATTGCAGAGCGTATCGGTCGGATTGAGGTTCGAGAGATATGCCGGTGCCGGTTCGAGCGTCAGATAATCGAGGAAGGTATAGCCCCAATAGCTGACGATTTTGATTTCATTTTCACCGGCATTGAGCTTGACATAGCCTGCATCGAGCAAGGTCCAGCCCTCACCGGAATTGAAGGCAAAGCTGATATCACCCTGACTTTCACCGTTGACATAGAGATACTGCACCTTATGCGGCGTACCGAAGCACTGGATATAGTTGATCTTCATCGTATAGAATCCGGCTTCCTCGACATTGACGGTCAATGCCACCGAGGATTCCTTGTCATCGATATAGGCATAGCCATCGCCCGACCAGCCGGTCATATCGCAGACATTGCCGTTGGCGTCCTCATCGACCTGCGTCCAAGCGATACCCTCGTTATACTCGCAGTCTTGGAATACGCCATCCTCAAATTCATAGCGGTCAACTGCCAAAGCCGGCATTGTCACCGGCATTGCCATCGTGCTGAGCAGCACTGCCATGGCAAATGCAATTGTCTTTTTGATTTGCATCACAATCTCCCCTTTTCTCTTGTGTCATTCAGCCTTCCGGCTCCATCATCATGTCAATGCGCCGCTGATGCCGTCCGCCCTCGAACTCGGTTTGCAGAAACGCATCGAGAATCTCGACTGCCAATCCCGCACCAACCACTCTTGCGCCCATGCAAAGCACATTGGCATCATTGTGCAGACGGGTAAACCGTGCGCTGTACGACTCTGAACAGACTGCAGCCCGAATGCCCTTGCATTTGTTTGCGGTCATACACATGCCGATGCCGGTGCCGCAGAGCAGAATGCCGGTATCTGCTTCGCCGCTTTGGAGTTTGCCGCAGACCGCCTTTGCAATCACCGGATAATCACTCGGCGATTCGTCCGTACCGCAGTCCACATAGGCAATTTGATGTGCCTCCAAATATTCCTTCACGACCTGCCGAAGGCTTGCGGCGGCGTGATCACTGCCAATTGCTATCATATCGTTCCCTTTCTCAATTAAAGATATCTGCCACGGCTTCCGCGATGCCATCATTGACACTCGATTTTGACGGTGCCAGCGCACCCACACGGTTTGCCATATCGCCGAAATTCTGCGTTTGCAAGATGACTTGACCCGGACCGGTCAGACGAGTATTGAACAGCCCCTCACCGCCGAACAGCACATTGCCAACGCCTTTCACCATCTGAATCTCATAGGCAATCAATGCAGAAAAGGCAACCAAATTGCCCGAATCAACAATCAATTCCTCTCCCGCTCGCAGCTCCCGTACGATTCGATCGCCGTCAATCTCAAGGAATACCAGTCCCCGTCCGGAGCCGCTGCAACACAAATCCTTCGCCGCCAAACAATCCGGCAGAGAATTTTTTCGTAAATGCTACCTGCAATTCCACACTCTGTTCCGCACACAAAAATGCACCCTTTTGGCAAATCCATTCGCCCTTTGCCATATCCAGCGGCAGTATGCTTCCCGGTACGGCTGCACCGAATGCAATTTTCACGTTGTTTGCCATAGCGGTATAGTTCGCCATGAAGATGGATTCGCCGGTGAAGAGTCTGCCAAGGCTTTTCCAGCCGCCTCTGGCATTCGCGCGCATCTCGACACCCTCCGTCTGCCATACCATGCCGCCGGATTGCGTAAAAATCGACTCTCCGGCTTGCAAAGTCATCTCCACTGCCTGTACCGTCTGTCCAATGATTTCGTACTGCATGACAATTCCCTCAGCCGCTGCTCGGCATCAGGCGGAGGATGCGTTGTGCGAAATCATAGAAGTTCTGCGTTTGCAAAATGACTCTGCCCGGACCGGTCAGTCTGGTATTGAAAAAGCCTTCGCCGCCGAAAAATTTATTGCCCAGTCCTTTGACCATCTGAATCTCATACCGCACAGACGGCGCAAATGCAACCACATTGCCCGAATCAACGATCAATACCTCTCCCGGAGCAAGTTCCCGCACAACCTGATCGCCGTCAATCTCCAGGAATGCAACGCCCATGCCGGAAAGCTGTTGCAGGATAAAGCCCTCACCGCCAAACAGGCCGACAGAGAATTTTTTCGTAAATGTCACATGGAACTGCACCGATTGCTCCGCACAGAGGAATGCACCCTTCTGACAAATCCAGCCGCCATGGGAAACATCAAGCGGCAGAATGCTGCCCGGTACGGTCGAACCAAACGCAACCTTTGCGCCGGGCATCACGGCAGTATAATTTGCCATAAAAATGGATTCACCGGTGAAGAGTCTGCCAAGGCTCTTCAAACCGCCACGGGCATTGGTGTTCATTTCGATTCCGGCGGTCTGCCAAATCATACCGCCCGATTGCGTATACATCGATTCGCCGATGTCCAATGTCACTTCGACTGCCGGAACTGTTTGTCCGATAATTTCGTATTGCATAAGAAACTCCTTGTTATTGGCACGATTCTTGCGAACCGTGTATTCATCCGATTTTAACAGGTTGCAAATATTGTACGGTCAGGGTTTCAGCTGTGCCGAATGGGGTATGCCGGGCTGCCATCGCAATGCCGCAAGCCAGTTGCTCTCGCAGGTGCATCGGTGCGGCAATCACATGACCACAGCGTTCCAAGAGATAAGGCATACCGCTGCCGATAACGGTGACGGGTTCGGCATAGGCGGCAAGCTGTTGTGCGACGGCATCGGCTTCCAGTACAGCATCGGATGTCAAACGGGTAACAGCCTTGCCGTCCGAGGAAAAGAGTGCCGTATAGAGCAGATTCTGCCTTGCGTGCAAAGCCGCACAGAGAATCCCCCTTGTGCCGACAAGATTCCATGCCAAGCCCTCGAGCGTAGAAATGCCGACACAAGGCTTTTGCCCGGCAAATGCCAATGCCTGTATCGCCGCAACGCCGATCCGCAGACCGGTATATGATCCCGGACCGTTCGCTGCTGCAAAGGCATCGACCTCTTCGATGGTATGTCCGGTATCGGCAAGCAATTGCTTTGCCATCGGCAGCAGGATCTGCGAATGCGAACGGGCATTGTAAAGCATCCGGCAGCCGAGCAGTCTGTCCTCCTGCGTGACGGCAGCCGAACAGGTATTACCGGAGGTATCAACCGATAACAGCAGCAAAACGACCGACTCCTTCCATAGTAATGGTGCGTGGGGCATCGCCCATGCCTGTAATGGTAATGTCTATGCGGTCGGGCGGCAGGGCTTCGGCAATCTGCTCCGACCATTCAATCACAAATACGGATTCCTCGAGCGGATAATCCCAAAAACCGGTGGTTTCGAGCGCATCAAGATTGTCCACACGGTACATATCAAAATGATAGAGCGACAAACAGCCCGGCGCATGGTATTCATTCACCAGCGCAAAGGTCGGAGAACTGACGATATCCGGCAGTCCCAAGCCCTGTGCCAAGCCACGGGTAAAGGTTGTCTTTCCGGCACCCAGTCCGCCCCGAAAGGCAATGCAAGTACCTGCCGTCAATCGCTTGCCCAAATCACAGGCAATGGCACGGGTTTCCTCAGGAGATGCCGCTTGCAGTGTGACCATCGTATCATCCTTTCCCATCACGAATTGCTTTCCCTGCAAGCAGCGCATTGATCCGTGCAACGCCAAAGCCGTACTGCGTACAGAATGCCGGCACATAGTACCAAATATGCCCGTTCAGGTCGGCAAACAAATCCTGCGGCGGCAAATCGGCAAATTGCAGCCGACAGGCAGCCAGCAGCTGATGTGAGACATCGGCATGGCGGTTATAGCGCAGATTGCCGTATTTCGGGTCACCCAAAATCGGGCAGCCCAGTGCCGCCATCTGCGCCCGAATCTGATGCGTTCTGCCGGTATGGAGCGTCACCAGCACCAGCGTCAAATCGCCTCGTTTTTCGAGTACCCGATAGCCGGTGCGAATCTCCCGATAGCCGTCTTTGGGCGTATCGGACAGCGATACCAGACCGTTTGGCAGACGCATATGATATGCCGTCACGCAGTCAATCGGTTTCGGCGGCGCACCGACTGTAATGCAGAGATATTCCTTGCGAACCCGCCCATCTCGGATATGGGCATGGAGTGTCCGCAGGGCTTCTGCGGTTTTCGCCCCAAGCACCATCCCTTCGGTATTACGGTCGAGCCGATTGCAAAGCGCCGGTGTAAACGACTGCTCCTGTGTCGGGATAAAGCTCCCCTGTGCACAGAGATACTGCAAAAATCGATCACAGAGCGTATCGTGCGACTGTCGGTCATCTCGATGCACGGGCAGGTTCACGGGCTTGCGGAGAATCGCAAAGCGTACATCCTCATACACAATCTCCGGAGAGGGCAAATGCTGTGTCGAAATGCGTTTGGGCGATGCGGGGACATCGGTGCGGATGCCGCCGAAACAATCGTCCGGCAGATACACCCGCAGTTCATCGCCTGTTTCGAGAAATGCCTGCGGCGAAATCGGCTTGCCGTTGCACTTGACATCCTTCTTGCGAAACGCCTTGTAAAGCAATGCCGCCGGCAATTGCGGACAGGTTTTCCGCAGGAATTTATCCACACGCTGTCCGGCATCGTTCGCACCGATGGTAAATTTTCGCATCGTACGGACTCAACGGTCGTTGAGAATCAAATCCGCATACGATTCCCGTTCAATGGCGATCCGGGATTCCCCATCCTTGATCATCACAACAGCCGGTCTGGGATTGCGGTTATAGTTCGATGCCATCGAGTAGTTATAGGCACCGGTTGCCAGTACGGCAATGATATCGTCCGGCTCGACATGCTGCAAATGCAGATCCTCACCGATCAGGTCGCCGCTCTCACAGCACTTGCCGCCAATGGTGACGGTTTCGTTGGCAGGCCGATCGGCACGGTTGGCACAGATGGCTTCATACTTCGACTGATAGAGCGCATAGCGGGGATTGTCGCACATACCGCCGTCCACAAGAACATAGGTTCGGACATTGGGAATGGTCTTGCGGCCCATCACGGAGTAGAGCGTCAAACCGGCACCGCCGACAATCGAACGACCCGGCTCAAACAGAATGAACGGCTTCGGAAAACGCAGTTCCTCGCAGGCTTCGGAGAGTGCGCACAGAATCGCACGAATGATATCGGCAAACGGCAGCGGATCATCCTCCATCGTATACTTGATGCCGGGACCGCCGCCCAAATTCAGCTCCTCGAGGGCAACACCCATCTGGTCACGCACTGCATCCATAAAGCGAATCATCACACGAGCAGCCTCTGCAAACGGCTCGGTCTCGAAAATCTGCGAACCGATATGGCAGTGCAGACCGCACAAATGCACATGATGCAGCTGAATCGCACGGTGTACGGCTTCCATCGCCTCGCCGGTTTCGAGGGCAAAGCCGAACTTGCTGTCAATTTTACCGGTCTGGACGAAATCATGGGTATGCGCATCGATGCCTGGCTTAATGCGGAGCATGACATTGACCTTCACGCCCTGTGCCTTGGCAATCTGATTCAGCCGATCCAACTCATAGAGATGGTCAACAACAATGCGTCCGACACCGGCTTGTACGGCATAGAGCAGCTCATGCGGCGTTTTAGAGTTGCCGTGGAACACAAGCTTAGAAGCATCCATACCGGCAGCCAAAGCGGTATACAGCTCGCCGCCCGATACCACATCCGCCCCCAAGCCTTCGGACTGCACAATGCGGTACATCTCCTTGCAGGAGAACGCCTTGCTGGCGTAGCAGATCAGACCTCTGCCCTCATACTCCTGATCGATGACATCCCGATAGGAGCGGCAGTTTTCCCGAATCATATTCTCGTCCATTACATAGAGCGGCGTGCCGTATTGCTGTACCAGATCACAGCAGTCTGCGCCGCCGATACACAAATGCCCTTCCTCATTGACATTCAAATTGGGAGTCAACATCGTTTTTCATCCTTTCTTGCAGGCAGTCGTTTCATTCGCTGCCGTAATCACATTACCAATATTGGTACAGCTGACATTGCAGCATACCATTATAAACTTTACGCCGTTTTCGGGCTTTTCTGCCAAAGCACTGCTCAAATTCGGCATCGGGGGAAATGATGCTGCAAGCGTTTTCCTTCGGGAACACCTGCCCCATCACCCGATAAAGCGTCCGCGCCGCTTCGACATCCAGCATCCGCTCACCATAGGGCGGATTGCAGACCAGCAGCTGCTCGGGCAATACCGTCAAATCCTTGACATCGCCCTGCCGCACCTCGATGAGATCGGCAACGCCTGCCTTTTTCGCATTCTCCTGCGACAGGCGCACCGCCGCCGGATCGATATCATAGCCGATCGCATGAAAGTTACAATCGGTCAGAATTTTGGCTCTCGCCGCTTCTCTTGCTCCGAACCAAATTCGCTTCGGTATCTGCTGCCATCGTTCCGACAGAAAACTCCGACGCAGTCCGAGGGCACGATGGGTTGCACGATATGCCGCCTCGATGAGCAGCGTACCGCTGCCGCAGAACGGGTCGCACAGCTGCGTATCCGGCCGTACCCGTGACAGGTCGAGAATGCCTGCCGCCAAGGTTTCCCGAATCGGCGCAGCATTGGCAATCTGCCGCCAGCCACGCTTGTGGAGCGGCTGACCGGTGGTATCGAGATAGAGCGTACAGATATCCTTGCGGATTTGGAATTGCAGCGGGTGCATTGCGCCGGTTTCGGGCAATTCTGTCACATGATATGCCGTTTGCAGCCGTTTGACCGCAGCCTTTTTGACAATGGCTTGACAGGACGGCACACTGTGCAATGCCGAATCGAGGGACGAACCCTTGACGGGGAATGCGTCATTCGAACCGATGAACCGTTCGAGCGGCAGTCGGCTGACGCCCTCGAACAGCGGTTCAAACGGCGTTTTGCGAGAGGTCGGCTTGACGGAGAAGGTGCCAAGTTCAATCAGCACACGCTCCGCAACCGTCAGCTCGATGTTGGCAGCCGCCAGCATGGCATAATCGCCTGAAAAGCTGACTCTGCCATCCGCAGCAGCAATCTCCTGTGCACCGAGCCGCTGCAATTCAAATTTCAGTACCGACTCCAGCCCGAAATGGCACGGGCAGCACATCCGAAAAAGCGTTTGATGTTCCTGTGATGCCGTTTGCATACATCTGCTCCAATCTTATTCTCCAATCTTATTCGTCTTCATCGGTCGTTCCCTGCGTGCCGAGCTGGGAAGAGACATTGTCGCAAAGCGGCGCATTGGTCGATTTCCAGTATCCGACCGCACCCTTCGGGCAGGAATCACCGGCAATCTTACCGGTTTGCGTACAGACACGTCCGGTGACAATGGTTTCGCAGGTCGGGAAATCCTCACCCTCATAATGCTCCTCGATCCAGTCGCCGATGATATTATTCCAAATCTGCGCCGATGCCATCGAACCATGACCACGGATTTCCTTGTTCTCCGGATAGCCAATCCACACACCGCTGACGAACTGCGGATTCAGACCGACAAACATCAGATCGAACCAGTCCGAGGTCGTACCGGTCTTGCCGCCAACCGGAATCTGCTCGCCATTGCTGTAGAGCTTGGCACGCTTACCGGTACCGTTTTGCACAACATTTTGCAGCAGCTTGTTCATGACATAGGAGGTTTCCGCATCAATGGCTTGTGCATAGTCATCACCGCCGGCATAGATGAGGTTGCCGTCTGCGGATTCCACACGGGCAATGATATGCGCATCGCTGAAGTAGCCGCCGTTGCCATATACCATATAGGCATTGACCAAATCCTGCACCGTCACGCCATAGCTCAATGCGCCCACGGAAAGCGGTGCATAATCCACATCATGCTCGTCATTGAGCTCCAGACCCACCGTGGTTGTAGCATAGGCATACACATTGCTCGGCGTATAGGTCTTACAGAGCAGTGCCGGAATCGTGTTATAGGACTGCTCGAGTGCCTTGTAAATATTGATATAGGTATTGCTGTAACGGACAACATTGCTCGATTCGGAGTAGTTGGTCGGCCAGAGCTTGCCATTGTACTTCAGCGGCGGATAGTCCAGCACACGAGTGCCCCATGTGATCAGATCGTTGGTCAGCGCATAGCCATAGGTCGATACCGGCTTGATCGCAGAACCCGGCTGCTGCGGCTCGGTATTGGCATAGCTGGTACACAGAGATGCTTGCTTTTCGCCGATTGCACCGACCGTACAGAGAATGTTGCCGGAATAGTCGATGGCGGTAAAGCCCGATTGCAGGTTCATCGCCTCCTCATCGGTTTTCACACCGTCTCCGTCCAAATCCCGATAATAGATAGTACGTCCCTTGTTGGTCATCTTGGCAAGCAGGTTATCCAAATCGGAATATTTCTGCTCAACATATGCCTGCATCTCAAGGTCAACGGTCGTGTAAATCTGGTAGCCGCCAGTGCGGATGAGCGTCATGGCACGGTCATAAGACACGCCTCGTTCTTCCATCAGGTAATCTGCCATCTCCCGCAGCGTGGTATCCACAACCCAAGACGTAACGGTAACCTTGTCCTCCTCATCCTCCTCGTCCAGTTCGGGATGGAGCGCCTTGTATTCCTCGCTGTCGGTGAAGATCAGTTCCTCGGCGAGGGCCTCCTGATAGGTATCGAAGCTGATCGCACCGTTGTCATACATCTGGAACAGGATATATTCCATACGCTTGCGGTTGGTTTCTCGTCCGGTGTTGACCCATTCATCCGTTACATAGTATGTGCCGGTCACCTCGTTATACGCCTTTTTATAGTATCCGGCAAACGGATTGTTGACCTCCGGGCTTTGCGGAATGGCCGCCAGACACGCACCCTCCGCTACGGTCAAGTCTTCCACATTTTTGCCGAAATATTTCTCTGCTGCCATCTGAATGCCGTTCGACGCACCGCCGAAGCCGACATAGTTCATGTAGGTTTCGAGAATCTCGTCCTTGGTGTAGGACTTTTCCAGCTGCATCGCACGGAAAATCTCACGAATTTTACGCTGCGGAGAGGTTTCGTTATCGCCCGTCAGGTTCTTGACAAGCTGCTGCGTAATGGTCGAACCACCCTGTTCGGAATCCCAGAAATGCAGAATCATATTGGCAAAGGACGCCAAGGTTCGCTTGTAGTCCACGCCTTCATGGGAATAGAACCGCTCGTCCTCACCATACACGAACGCATAACGCACATGCTGCGGCACCTGTTCAAATTCCACCGGCTTCCGCTCCACGGCATTGGCAACCGAATAAAGCGTAACGAGTTCGCCGTTGGCATCGGTCGCATAGATGTTGGTCGCATAGCTCATGGTCAGCTCCTGAATGCTGACAGTTGAGGTGTCCTCCATGTAGTGAATAACATATGCCGTACAGGCAATCGCACAGATGCTGCCCGTCACGCAGAAGAACAGCACGAATGATAAAAACGATACCAGCACCACAGAACCAAGCTGCTTGACCCCTCGCCATGCACGGCGGCAGATGCGGTTTGCGGTACGCCATCTGCGGCGGCGTTGCTTTGCGAGTTCGGCGGTGTCGAGCTGTATGTTGTCGGAATCGGAAGATGCGGATTTCTTTTGTTGCAAGCGGTCACGCATAGCTTGCAGCCATGCCGTGACACGGGCTTTGAGTGCGGAGAATCTCGACTCCATGGAATTGCTCCTTTCAAATTGGGACAACCTGTCATAGGGCTGTCGGGTGTACAGAGTCATTATATCACAAATCGGCGCAGATGTTAAGAGCCTTTTGCAATTTGTAATCATTTTGTGTTAGTTTTTCGTATACGAATCCCGATTTCCGGTTATACTGCACATATCTATGAGGAATGGTTCTGCAGGGCAGAGCCTGCCGCATATATATAGTATAGATAATATGGGAGTGTTTGTATGTATCACGGAAAATGGCTTTGGACAGGCCTTGGACTCACAGTAGCGGGAATTCTTTCCATCGGGCTGATACCCAAATCGATTTCGGATGTCACCGCACCGCTCGAGTCCATCCAGACGACCTCATATTTGGCTGCATCGCCGTCTGCGACCACGGTTTCGACCGTAACCTTGCCGACGGCATGGCTGCTCAAGCTTGAGGGCGACTGCTTGGCGGTCTATGCGGAGGGCGAACCGAAACCGCTCGAAACCTATGACCTTTCCGCCGCATGGCTGCCCGACTACGACCGCATTCTGCTCGAATACGGCATGCGTGTGGACTCGGAATCGGATCTGCGCCGCCTGATCGAGGACTATACCTCATGAGCGGCGGTGCAACGAAAACCTCCACAGTCCTGTTTGCGTCTATCGAGGTCTGTGTAATGCTGCTGCTTTGGAGCGGCGGTATGCTCGGGGCACAGCGGTTCGGCGGTATCTTTGCATGGCAAGCAGGCTATCTGCTCGGCGCACTTGCCGTTCGGACGGTACTCGCTCTGTATCTCCAACGCCGGCTTGGGACCTGCTTTGGCACGCTGACCGCCGGCGATTTGGGCTTTCTCGATTGCAGCGGCAAGGCATGGGTTTGGGGACGGTATGCGGCATGGCGGCTATTCTATGAAGGGCTGCGGCTGCTCTCCTGTCTGCCGAGCCTCCTTGCTTTCTGCATTGCGGAATTGGTCTGGAACAACGCACTGCTCGTCCCCAATGCGGCACTGCATCTGTTTTTGTACGGCAATCTGCTGCTGCTCGGCATGGCATTTCTGGTACTGCCCCTGCTGATGACCTGTGCCATTCGACTTCTGCCATTTTGTTATTTGAAGCAACCACATTTCCCATGCCGGTTACAGCTGCGGATTCTGTGGGCCATCGGCGTGCGCCACTGTCTTGGCGTACTCCTGCGCGATGCACTTGCCGGTATGCTATGCCTGCTGCCGCCGCTCGGCATCCGGCTGCTCCCTCGCCTCCACGCCGTCGACCAACGCCTGGTCCTGCGCTCGATGCAGCGATTCACGGATACCGGTAAATTCTCCGTAGAATGTCAACGTTTTGTAACCGCTTCGTAATACATCGGTAATCGAAAGTCACAGACAATCGCCGCTGTATATATTGTCAAAATTTGGGTTATTTTTTGTGAATGTGTAATGAAAAATCGACGAAAAATCGACAATATGCGTGTTAAAATCGAGCAGGCAGTCTTGGTATTCCGTGTATTCGATACAATACGCTCTGTAAAATGATTCCCAACGGCTCGCGGTAAACTGTATATTTTTATGCCAAAAATGTTGGTTTACGTTGTTGATTTCTACGATTATGGTGCAAAATGCTTGCTTTTTGGAGAGAATCGTGTATAATGTTGGCATGTTACCGCTTTGTAACTATCGAAAGGAGCGTTTCCGATGAACCATCGTGATTCCGAATCCGCCCGATGTAACCGCAATCTTGTTTCGCACATCACCCGTTTGGGTGCGGTGGTGTGTCAGATTCTGCGCTGCATCCCCCGTGGACTCAAAACATTCGCAACCGATTTTCTGCATGGCTGCAGCCGTATCCTGCGCTGGCTCGGTCGGCTGCTGCGGCAACCGATTCGTCCGCACTGGCAGCTTGCCCGTCAAATCGAACGCAACCGCCAAACAGCAAAGGGGCTTTCCCGTAAGGAACAGGCAAAGCTCTTTGGCAAAAGCGTCTTTACGCTGCTGCTGAGCGAAAATGGTATATTTGTTTCTTTTTTCCGCATTGGTGTCCCGATCCTGTTCTGCGCATTCTTCTGCACCATTGTTGCCTACGGTACTCGTATGGATTACAGCATTGCCGTGCGCTATAACGGCGAACTGCTCGGCTATATCAGCAATGAGGCAGATTACCTCGCTGCCGAACGACTCGTGCAGGAGCGGCTCTCCCATGCGGATGCCGATATTCAGTGGGAATTTACCCGCAATCTGCAACTGGAACCGACCCCAGATGGCATGACGTATCTCTCCGTTGGCACGCTGGCTGACAAAATGCTGCAAAGTGCAGAAATCTCCCTGACAAGCGGCTATGGCGTGTTCATCAACAATACCTACATGGGTGTTGTGGAAGATAAAACCGTCATCGAGGAAGCCCTTGCCGAACGGCTGCGCAGCTATCAGGACGCCCTGCCGTTTGCGGTCGAATCCGTTTCTTATGCCGATGAGATTCGCTACGAATCCGGCACATGGCTGACCGAAAGCCTTGTCGATGCACAGGCACTCGCCGATCAGCTGACCGGCTATGTCGAGGGCACAACAACCTATACCGTGCAGGAATCGGACACCATTCATACGATTGCCGCCCGTCATACCATGTCGGTAGACGAATTGCGTGCCCTGAATCCGGAAACTGCCGACTTGCCCGAAGCGGGAACAGAGTTGACCGTACCGAGCCTTCAGAGCTATCTCCCGATTCGCTACACGCTGATTGAAGAAAGCACCTCGTTTATCGATTATGATACCGTGCGGGTAGAAACCGCCTCGCTGCCGATTGGCAAAGAAAAGCTTCTCTCCGCCGGTGTGCGCGGCGAAAAGCGCAATACCGTAGAGGTTGCCTATATTGACGGCGTGGAATCAAGCCGTACCATTCTCAATTCGGAGCTGATTTCCGAGCCGGTGGATGCACAGCTGGGTGTCGGCACCTATGCAGCAAAGCCCGACAGCACTGCCACCCGCCTTTACGGTACCGGTGACTACAACTGGCCCGTAGACGGCGGCTATGTCAGCGATCCGTTCCTCAGCGACCGCAATCACTCCGGCATGGACATTGCAGCCCCTGCTGGTACGGATATCTTTGCCGCCGCAGATGGTGAGGTGATCACGGCAGGCTGGCATAACGGCGGTTATGGCTATTACATCGTCATCGACCACGGTGACGGCAGAGAAACGCTCTATGCCCATTGCAGTGTGCTGCTTGTCGGCAAGGGCGAAAAGGTCTCCCGCGGACAGCATATCGCCGAGGTTGGCTCGACCGGCCGTTCGACCGGCAATCACCTGCATTTTGAGGTGCATGTCAACGGCACACGGTTTGACCCTGCCACCTTCATCCGTGTGAATGCAGAATAAAGGCGACACCGCACAATCTTTGTGCGGTGTTGCCTAAAGGCAAAGATGTATGCCGCATATGACATACCATATGCAGCAAAAAAAACAGTCCGGAACAGATGCAAGTTCTGTTCCGGACTGTTCCCGTTAATTGCAAAAGTTGTCGTAATAGAGCGTATCCTCTGTGAAGATGCCCTTGCTGCTGCCGCTCACCACAATCCGGCTGACATGACCGGTTGCGATACTGCCCAGCTGTACCATATCCTCGATGTCCTCCCCCCGATAGCCGAGGTAGGTAACCGATGTACTGCGATACTGCCGATTGGTAAAGGCAATGCGGTAGTTCAGAGCCTCGATCGGATCATAGAGATACTGCTTGTCGAGCGCAATCTGCTTCACACGCACCAGCGACCGTTCCGTGGCAGTCGGATTGGTCTGCGTGTAGGTTCCGTAATTGCCGTCAACATCCGCCATATCATAGCGACTGACCAAGCGTTTGGCTTCACTGCCGAACCGATATTTGAGAATGCGGTCATCCGGCACGGATACCGCAACCGTATCGGGCTTCGCTGTCACACGCAGATGGTTTGCGCCAACCACATACGGAAAGCCGTGATTGAGTTTGTAGTTATAGGCAATCAGCGTATCCCAAATCGCCGAATTGGGTTTGACGTAAATATATTTCAGCTCTTCCACGCCGGTTTCATAGGTGATATGCGGCAGCGGATAGGTTGTCATCAGGCTTGCAAGCGTCGCATCGTTGTATATGCCCGGCACGAGCTGATTGTGCAGCAACGCAATCGCATCGCCCTGTGCGACAATCTGCAACCGCCCAAGACCTGCTTCCATCGACCATGCAAATTGCTGCACCTGTCCGTCTATCAACAGATGATCATCGAGCATGGCACACATCCGCACCGGCTTTTGATTCCGATACGAGCTTTGCGTGATGCAGATCACTCGCATGGTCGCATAGGGCAGATAGCGTTCCCGAATCAGCGAAAAACGTTCGCATTGCGTCAAGGTTTGCGTCGTTCCGTCAAGCATGGTCAACTGCATGGAAAGTGTACTCATGTTGCCGCCCCCAATCTCGTGACCTTGCCCTCCCACTCCGTTTTCAGGGTCAGCAGACCGTCATGCGGATGGGATTCCACCGTATACCCTCGCAGCGCCATGGCGTTGCACTGCAAGTCGTGGAACGAAAACGCCGTTGTCCTATGCGATTCCAGCGTTGTTTGCAGCCACTGCACCAGATCGGCATGATCGGGTTCGAGATACCGCCCCTCCAGTACCAGCTTGCAGGGCATCGGCGGCAATTCGGTTGTCAGGGCTTCGCCATCGCAGAGCATATGGCGGAGCACCTGTGCCTGCGCTTCGATCCGATATTGTTCGACTGTCAAGGTATATGCTCCCAGCGACAAAAATACCGTATTGTCAGTGGTTAGCAGATTGGATACAACGCGCATGGCTTCACTCCTCCGTAATTCTGGTCATGACCGCATCGACCGTAATCAGAAATTCCTGTACGATTCGGTCTGCCGCCGGCTCATAGGCGGCATCCTTTGCCCGAATCGAGCGAATGGCTTGATTGCGTGTCAGCAGCACCGGTATCACGATATCGGTCAAGCGGTGCAAGGCACTCAAGGGATTCCCATCCCGCCGTACATGCACCCGTAACCGCATTTGCAGCTGCATCGGAAAGGCATGTCCATTTTGATAATGCACGGGTTTTTGGTACTGCACATTCGCATAACCGAGCGTGGCAAACACATCCGCTTTGGAAATCGCCTGTGCCGGATACGGATATTCCCGCACGGTTTCCAGAGTCAGTGTATTCAGGTCATCGATCAATTGATTGCAAAAAGATTCCAAAGACGCCAAGCTGCATCACCTCACGATTCCAATTCGGGAATATTCGCAAAGGCAAACTGCCGATCGGTCAAGAGACCGGCTGCCGCCTTGCGATAGGTTTCGACCAATTCCAATGCCATCCGCTGCGGTGCGGTATCGATTTCTGCGGTTGCCGTGCCTGCATAGGTATGCGCCCGTTCCCCCTGCGCCATGCAGAGGGTACGGTAACGCAGATGGGCAAGGGCAGCGGCATAGTGGATCAAGCGAGGGTCATTGCAGTCGACATCGGGCTTGCAGTCCGCAGAGATTTCTTTGCAAACGGTATCGACCAACGGTATCCATTTCTGCCCGTCCGACAAGCCGGCATAGAGCAGAAACAATGCCATCACATCTGCCGCATTCATCATACAGCATCCCCCGTCCCGGACTGCATCCGATAGGGGCTTGCCGTGCCGCCGTCGGATTGGGGATTGGCAAGCTGTGCCTGATATGCCGCAGGCGAATTAGCATAGACCGCACTGCCCTGCCGCAGCGATTTGCGAAGGTCGAGCAGCGCATCGGCATCCATGTGAATCGTGGAATCGGCGAGTGCTTTCGCACAGGCGGTTTCACCCTGCTGATAACAGAGCCGTACCACATCCTTGCGCAATTCTTCGGTGACGGCATCGAGCGTCTGTGTCATCTGAGCAAGCGACTGCCGCAATGCTGCGGTTTCCGCATCGGGACTGGCACCGCCCATGGTTTTCGTCACACCGGCACGCCGCTGCGCCGGAATCGCAACAAAGCTCCACTCGTAGGCATCGTTAATGCTGTCAAGTACGGCATAGCAAACGCTGCCGCCATAGGAACGCCCCTTGATATGCGTACAGGGCTTCTGCAAGCGGTTCGCACCGCAAATCGAACAGGTCTGCTGTCCGACCGCACAGGAAATGCTGACCTCTTTCTTGATTCCGCCGTCGATCTCCCGAATGAGATCGGCATTGGCTGCCGTGCGAATCATGTAGGCATTGGCTTTCAGGCAGCGATAGACGGCACCGGTTTTCGTCCGGCGATTCGGCTCTTCGACCACTTCGGTACGGAAAATGCGTGCTGTCTGGTTCCCGGATTTCGGGTTATGGTCAAAGATTCCGGTTACGCCAACAAACAGCTTGCAGAGCGTATCCAAAGCTGCATCGGAGAAACAATCCCCGTCACGGTCAATCTCATTATCACAAAGAATCAGGTCAAACAGATAGACCTCATCGGGCTGATGCTCCCGACGGGTAAAGGCATTGAGCTGCTGCATCAAATCGGCATTGGTATTCGGCATACCGTCACACTCCTTTCAACTCGCAATCCGTCATCAGGCAGTCCAGTCCAGCACAGCAACCGCCCCTGCCATCAACGGACGGAATCCCATGCGGACGGACACGGCAATGCGGTCGAGCTGACAATCGATCAGCTGATCGGTTTCGAGCAGCACCTCCGAACCGGTCACGCATTCGAGCGCAAAGTCCTTGGAAATGCCAATCACCACCGTATCGGACAGCGAAGCATCCTTCAACAGCTTGGCACCGAACGGCAATCGCACAATGCCCTTGGCATCACAGACCGGATCTTTCATCTGCTCCATAGCAAGAATCTCGGCGACCGTTGCCGGCGATGCAATAATCGTCGTCATGTCAAAAGCGGTGAATTCTCCGTACAGCGTTGCCAAATCGGCATAGCTCAAATCCGTACCCGCAATGCCCTTTGCAATGACGGAGTCCTTCAGCTTTTTGAGGGCAGCCGAAACAATCGCACCGGCAAGCTTATGACCGATGGCACGCAGCATCACTGCAAATACATCAATGCGCTGCTGACGAACGGTTTCATAGGTCGCCGTAATCAGTCTGCCGAATTTATCAAGCGGCAGATGGTCGGCGGATTCGGTGATGGCGGTTTCGGGGAGATTGCTGCCCTCGGCGGTGGTTTTGCCGTAATCCGGCTCGGTATCGGTGATGGAGAAGCCCTTACAGCTTGTCCCCTTCACGGCGGTGACGGTTGCGGTCAGCTCTGGCAGAATGGATTCCTCCATGCCCTGCTTGACCGCTCTGCGGACGAACTCGGGAAACAGCACGGCACTTTCGGTTGTGGCGAAAAACTTCTCGACCTGGTCGCAATGCTCGCCGGATACCCGAATGTCAAACCGCTTGAGCTGACGCTCGTAGGCATCGAGTGCGCCAAGCGGCGTACCGGCATACTGCTCGGACGGGTCGGCAAGCTCCAACGCCTGCGAAAAACTGCAATTTGCGAGGTGATACATACCCTTTTCAAGCTTTACGGAAGTATACATAGCATTCATCCTTTCATGTGTTCTGCGCAGACGCATCGTTGCGCAATTCGATTTCAACAGCCTGTGCGGTTTTGAGCCTTGCGTCGGCAAGCTCGGTTTCGTCCATGAGATTGATATGCGACCATTCGAGGGCTGCGGTTTCATTGCGACCGGCACTGTGCAGCACAGCCGTACCGATTTGCTGAAGCATCGGGGTCAGCAATCGGCGGAAATATTCCAGTTCCGATGTGAGGATATCGGCCTGCTGGGTACTCATACGCTCGGTTGAGGACCACGAAAAGCCAAGCAAAAACGGCGGTATACAGAGCTTGGACACAATCTGTTCGAGCAGCTGCCGCACGGGGATATTGGTATCAAAGAGCGGATTCTCCGCACCGATGACCTTGATATCCACATCACCGACTGCGACAAAATCCTGCACTTCCCCATAGCGTGCCGCCTGAATGCCGGCTTGCCATGCACGGGCAATTTCCTTGGCATGGTCACCGGCAAAGGCGGCGGCATCGCCGGAGGGGTGATAGGTTACGGCATAGCGGACATTTCCGGCACGCTCATAATTTTTCTCGATACAGTCATAAATCTGCGTGAGAATCCGGGAAATGGCAGGCAGTCCTCGGAGCAGCGATACGCCGTACACACTACCCGCAGGCGGATTGAGTGCGGCAAAGAGAATGCGTTCCGGATGGAGCAGCAGCTGCGGTTTTTCCCTGTCCGAATCCGGACGCAGGGCGAATTGACAGTGCAGCGGACCATCCGGCAATACCAAAATCCGTGCCGGATGCGCCGTCACCAGACCAACGGGCTGCGCGGTATCGGGGTCATAGACCAACTCGCCGACCGCATTGCCATAGGTCAAAAGGCTGTCGAGCATCTGATCGGCAAACAGCTGCAGCGAACGACCGGACGCATTGACAGCAGCATTTGCCATGAACGCATCGAGCAGAGCCTGTCCTTCTGCGGTTTCCGCACAGAGCCGAAAGCCACCGGCAAGCCGTACAATTTTCAGGATCGCCGCATCAATCACCGGAACGGTACTGCGCAATGCCTCATACAGTCGCCACTCGCTCACAGCAGGCAGTACCGGCGGCGATGCGGGCAAATGCTCAGCCGCCGTACCCTGTACAACGCTTGCACAAATCGGAAATTCGGTTGCAGAAACCGGCTTGCGTTTGCGGTGAAAAAACGGAATTTGCAAAGGTTTCACCTCCTTTTCACGGGGATTCACGGAGAATTGCCGTTTCGCCGAACCGATGCCGCAAAAAAGGGGGTATCCCGTTCTCGATCGAGCACCGTTGCGACAAAATAGCGAATATCGTCCATGGCATGGTCATGCTCCTTGACGGGCGCATCCTGCAGCGAACGGCTGTCCCACGCATAGAGCGAAAACTCTCGGAGCGTATCCTTACAGGCAGAGCCAATCCGAATGCTGCCGGTTCGGAGCGCATCGGCTACCTTATGAATGCCGCTTAACACATCGTTTTTTGCAGCAACAACGGGGAAATGCCCATGGCGCCGGATGCAGGCAATGAAGCTGGCAGCAGACGGATCAATCACGATTTGCTCGATTAGACGGTGCTCGGCAAGCTGTTCGAGTGCCGCATAATGCTCCTCGTCGGTACGGGGCATACCGGTTTCTCTGGCATTGTAGTACGACTCAGCGATGCGATACCATATCCCGTTGCAATGTCCCCAAAGCCCCATAGAGGTCGGGTTCATCGTGCCGTAATCGCAGGATATGACAAAGCGGTCGCAGGCGGCAGGCGGTTCGGCAATATGCTGCGATTCCGAAAACATCGGATAAACAAGCCCCTGTGCAGCCACCCAAATGCCCTTGACAAATCGGTCATAGAACGCACCCGAATAGAGCCGCTCGTACCGCCGCCGAATGGCAGGTGTCAGCGAGGGGTTGTCCTCCATGGTGAAGTGCAGGTAGAGCGCATGCTTTTGCTCAGCTTGCAAAATCCACTCCCGATAAAACCAGTGGCTCGGCGTATCCGGATTGCAGGAAAACCAGAGCCGTGACCCCGGAACGGAACAGCGCGCCAATGCCTGCTCCACAAAAGATCGTGGCATCAATACCACTTCATCGAGCAGCACCCCGGCAAGCGTCACGCCCTGAATCAAAGACGCAGAGCTTTCATCCTTGCCGCCGAAATAGTAGAAGCGGTTGGTGCGTCCTCGAAAGGTGATATCGAGATACGAGCCGGAAATCTTATCGATGACAGCAAAGCCCAAGGCTTCCAGCTGTGCGATGAGCGGTGTAATCAGGTTGCGGCGCAAAGAGGTACGAGTTTTTCCGCAGAGTGCAAGGCACTTGCCCTGAAAGGTCACGCTGCCCCAAATCACAAATCCCAATGCCAAGACCGTTGTCTTGCCGGAACGAATCGAGCCGTCACAGATAATCGCATCATAGCGTTTGGCATCCGGTCGGAGCCACCAGTTCAGCACCTGCCGCTGCTTTTCGGAAAATGGCATAGGCGTATGCTGCATGCAGTCACACTCCCATCTCAATCCTTATCGGATTCCGAATCGGATTTGGCAGGATGCAGGGCAGAGAGCAATGCAGCCGTTGTTGCAGCGGCATCGGACGAGGCGGCAATCGCCAGCAGTCGTTCCATTGCACGCTGTCGGTCGAAGAGCTTGACCTCCACACCGCCGCCCTTATCCCGTTTCAGTTCGGATACCTGAAACAAATCGAGCGTTGCAAGCTCTGCGGCACTCGGCAGTGTTTCGGCGCAGACGAGCCTTGCGGCATCGTTGGCAGCACCGAATGCCAGTCGGGAGAGTCCTGCCAGCACCATCCGTTCGATGGGCAGAGCCGGCTGTGCGGCAAGGGTTTCCAGATAGTTGCGGTATTTTGCAGTTTCGAGGATTTGCAAGGCATCATCGAATGCGGTTGCAACCGGAAATCCAGCACGCAATGCCGCTTCTTCCGCATTACCAAGTCGGAGGTAATAGCGGCAAAACCGTTTTCGCTGCAAATGCAGCGCATGGTCAGACAAAGAGCATACCACCTTTCTTTGCGAATCCATACAGTCGGAGGGACGAACATCGGCTGCGCAGCCTGTGTGAGCCGATGGGATGAGGGAGAGGGAATCCCAACGCTCATACATAGCAACCAGTCGATATTTTATTTGTACGAAAACGTACAAGTCCCGATGAACTTTGTATCATTACACAAAGACGTGATAGGAAATCGGAAGTCAATTTGCGATATTGCCATATGCCGCAGCTTTGCACCCTTCGACGGCATTTGACATATCCTAAATATGTTTAAGGACATCCAAATCGGGTACACTACAATCAGAACGCAGAGCCGTTTCGATACCGCCTGCGCTCGCTTCATACGAAAGGAATGACTACAGAACCATGCTTACCGTCAAACGAGGAGAAATCTATTACGCTGACCTCAGTCCTGTGGTTGGCTCGGAACAGGGCGGCATCCGTCCGGTCGTCATCATCCAGAACGACATCGGCAACCGCTACAGCCCGACCGTCATTGCCGCTGCCATCACCAGTCAACGGGAAAAGGCAAAGCTGCCAACGCATATTCCGCTGGCAGCCTCGAGTTGTGGCTTATCCAAAGACAGCGTGATTCTGCTCGAGCAGATTCGCACCATCGACAAGCAACGCCTGAAAGAACGCATGGGAGAGATTCCACCGGAGTGCATGAAGCAGGTCGACCATGCACTGGAAATCAGCTTTGGCTTGATTGCCCGTCCTCGCCGACCCATGACACATCCGCTCACGGCTGCACAGCCCTCGTAAAGCACCGTCATTTCCGTCATTGCGGATTGCGTTTTGTGGTCAGGGAGGCGCAAATCGGTACCGCCGTCGCACAACCCAATGCCACCCAAAGCGGCAGTCCGGAGAGCGATGTGGTCGAAAATACCGCCTGCAACGGTGGAAACAGCAATGCCGCTGCGGTCACGGCGACCGATACCAATACCGCCAAAATCAGCTTGAGATTGGAGGTATAGGCAACGGAAAACAGCGTACCCGTTTCGTCCTTGCACTCGAATACATGCAGCAGCTGCGAAGCGATCAGCGTCAGCAAAGCCGCCGTTCTTGCCATATCCAGCGAGCCGGACAATCGCAGCACGGTCGTAAACGAGCCGAGTGTGGAGAGCGAAATAAAGATACCCCGAAACACAATCCGAGAGAGCAAGCCATGGGCAAAAAAGCTCTCGTTGGCAGGACGGGGCGGACGGCGCATGACGCTGCGGTCGGGCGGCTCCAGTCCCAAGGCGATGGCAGGCAGCCCATCTGTCAACAGATTCACAAGCAGAATCTGTGTCGGCAGCAACACCACCGGAAGCCCCATCACAAGCCCCAAAAACATGGTCAGTACCTCACCGATGTTGCACGCAAGCAGATAACGCACAAATTTTCGGATATTGGCATAGACCGTCCGTCCCTGCTCGACCGCTGCGGCAAGCGTGTCGAATCGGTCATCGAGCAGCACCAAATCCGCTGCCTGCCGTGTGACATCGGTGCCGTTTTTGCCCATGGCAACCCCGATATCCGCTTCCTTGACCGCCGGTGCATCGTTAACGCCATCGCCGGTCATGGTGACGATTTTCCCCTGCTTGCGATAGGCTCGCACCAGCCGCAGCTTATGCGCCGGTGTCACCCTTGCGAACACGCCATATCGCTCGATGATCTCCGCAAGCGTCTCATCGGACAATCGGTCAAGCTCTGCACCGGTGATGACCTGCTCGCCATGCGGAATGCCGGCTTGCTTGGCGATAGCGGCAGCGGTTTTTGCATGGTCGCCCGTCAGCATCACAACCCGAATCCCTGCCCGTACACAAGCGGCGATCGCAGTTTTCGCTTGTTCTCTGGGCGGGTCGAGCATACCCATCAGACCGAGAAAAACGAGATTCTGCGTGGGATTTTGCATGGAATCGGTTGGCAGCTCTGCGAATGCCAGCACTCGTAAGGCATCCTCTGCCCAAGCATCGGCTGTAGCGAGAATGCGTTCCCGATGTGCCTGTGTCAGCGGTACGTCCTTGCCGTTGACCCGAATCTGCGAACAGGCTTGCAGCATCACATCCACCGCACCCTTGCGGAACGCAATGCCTTTTCCGTTATAGCGGCAGAACACCGTCATGGAACGGGTTTCGCTCTCGAAGGGAATCTCACCGCAAACAGAATATCGTGTCAGCGCATCGGCAGTCAGATTACATTTCGCTGCCGCAACCAACAGGGCTATTTCGGTTGGGTCACCCTGCACCGCCCACTCCCCTTTGTGCTTGTCGTCATGGCGAATGGCCGCATGATTGCACAGCACCGCACAGCGCAGCAAATCTCGCAAATCCGGCTTTTCATGCGATTTGCAAGGCTTTCCCTGTTCCGTGACACCACCTGCCATGCGCCACCCCGTACCGCTCACCTCATAGCATTCCGTACCGGCAAGCATCCGCCGCACAGTCATCTTGTTTTCGGTAATCGTACCGGTTTTATCCGAGCAAATGACGGAGGTGCAGCCAAGCGTTTCGACGGCATGCAGCCGATTGACGAGTGCATTGCGATTGAGCATCCGCCGCACGGCAAGTGCAAGCGCAATCGTAACAGTTGCCGGCAAGCCTTCGGGAATTGCGGCAATGGCAATCGTGATACCGGTCATCAGCATATCAAAGACCGGTTCACCCCGCAGTACACCGGTTACAAACACCAGTGCGCAAACGCCAAGACAAATCAGCGCAACCACCTTGCCCAGCTCAGCCAAACGCTTTTGCAAGGGCGTCGATTCGGGCTTGATATCGGAGAGCATCTGTGAAATCTGACCCATTTGCGTGGATTTTCCGATGGCAATGACTTCTGCCTCGGCGTTGCCCCGCGTGACGGCAGTACCGGCATAGAGCACATCCGCACGCCCCATGGCATTGTCGGGTGGTGCATCGGTTGCCCGATGGCTGCGTTTCTCCACCGCACAGGATTCCCCCGTCAATACCGATTCCTCTGCTGCCAAATTCGCTGCCGTCCGAATCAGGGCATCTGCCGGTACGCAGTCACCGACCTCGACCGCAATGCAATCTCCTACCACCAGCTGTTCTGCCGGCAAGGTCGTCAGCACACCGTCACGCCACACCTTTGCGGTCGGTGCGGTCAGATTGCGCAGGGCGATGAGGGTTTGTTCGGTACGGTACTCCTGAATGAATCCGAGCAGCGCATTCAGTACCACAATCACGCCGATGGTCAGCGCATCGGCATATTTTCCGAGCAGCACCGAAACCAAAGCCGCCGCCAGCAGAATCAATACCATCACATCGCCAAACTGCCGCAGCAGCATACGAAACGGATGGGAAACCGGCGGATCGGCAAGACGATTGCTGCCGGATTGCTTTGCCTTTGCAGCGGCAGCATCGGATGTCAGACCTTTCATATGGGAAGCCTCCTTTGCTTGTCATGGACGATCTTTTCCCGAATATATGCACAGAAATTGCCAATTATGCTTGACTTGACGAGGAAAACAGAGTATAATAGAAAAAGTACTCAATCCCATTACCATCGGAGAATCATACTATGTTTCACAAAATGCGAAGAGCAAAACAGGAATTGCCACAGGCAACATGTCAGAAAATATTGTCACAGGAAAAACGAGGTGTACTGTCGGTCATCGGCGATCAGGGCTATCCGTACGGCATTCCGATGAATTTTGTATACGACCCGACTGAGCAGATGCTGTATTTTCACTGTGCGAAAGAAGGACATAAGCTGGATGCGATTCGGCGCAATGCGAAGGTCTGCTTTACGACCTGGGCGATCGATCATCCGGACGAGGACGGCTGGTCGTTTCATGTGGCAAGCGTAATTGCAATGGGATATGCCACGCTGATTTCCGATGCCGAATCCATACGGGAGCTGGCATACAAACTCGGCGAAAAATACTTCCCGACCATCGAACACATCGAGCAGACACTCCAAAAGCATGTCAGCAAGATTTTCATCATCGCCGTCAAAATCGAGCATATGACCGAAAAACTGGTACACGAAAAATAACGCTGTTGCTTGTAAATGAAAGGAATGCAAACCCTATGGCGCAATACACTCCCCTTTGGGGCAACCATCTCTCCCCACAGCGACGCAGAACCGTAAAAATCCTCACCATTCTGTTTATCGTTGCGTTACTGATTTCAGTGGGATGGTCGATCATGCTGAACATTTCCCGCCGCTATACCGCATCCATCGATCTTGCGGATGTCAAGATGATTCAACTCGAAAAGCCGGCTGAGGGCGCACCCTGTGCGGTTGTACACACCACGGTTGGCGACATGACCTTTTTGCTGTATCCGGAGGAAGCACCGCAGGCGGTGGAGAATTTCACCAATCTGGTCGAGAGCAGCTACTATGACAACACCTATGTGTTTCGTGTGGAGGAAGATGTGTTCTTTGCGGCAGGCTCGCCGAATGCGGACGGCACACTCGCCGAGGGCGCATCGGATACGGCTGCGGAATCCGTACCCAGAGAGTTGTCACAAAACCTTTGGCCGCTGCGGGGGGCACTCTGTGCTCTTACCACCAAAGCCGAAGGCGGCTTTTGGCAGCGTCTGTCCGGCACCCAGGAATATTTCAACGGCAGCCGCTTTCTGGTGCTGGATTCCATCGAGATGACCGATGAAATCGTGGAAGGCTTGCGTTCGAGCAGCGAAGAGGAAAATCCGGTTGCCGAGGCACTGATTGAACAGGGCGGCATTCCGAATTATGCACAGCAAATGACGATTTTCGGACAGCTAATTGACGGCTGGGACGTACTGGAAACCATCACCAATGCGCCGCTGACCGGCGAAGAGGATGCCATGCGTCCACAGGAGGATATTCAAATCAAATCTGTCGAAATGCAAGCATATACACAAAAAACAGCAGATTCCTGAATCGAATGCTTCCAAAAAAACACAGTAAAATTTCAGAAAAACTTTCATTTCCCTTTACAAAAGAAAATATCTGTGGTATAATAATATAGTCTATGTGCAAATGACGAATTGGCATACATAGTTGCTGCCTCGAAAGCGGATACTATGATATATGAGAACGCCGATTCCGCACATGCCCAATACAAACCGATATGAGGAGCGATACCATGCGCAAACATAGAATTTCCCGACCGATTTGTCTGCTTGCAAGCTGTGTACTGGCTGCCGGCTGCATGATCGGCTGTGACCAGAAAACACCGCAGCTTGAGGATGAGAAGATCCTCAACTTCACTGCCCCCGCAAAAGACGAGGAAATCGTTGTTTTGACCATCAAAGATTATGGCGAGGTCAAAATCAAGCTGTTTCCCGAGGAATGCGAAAAGGGCGTTGAGAACTTCAAAAAGCTCGTAGAAAAAGGCTTCTATGACGAACTGATTTTCCACCGTGTGGTGAATGATTTCGTCATTCAGGGCGGCGACCCGAAGGGCAACGGTACCGGTGGTGAGGACGCATGGGGCGGCAATGGCTTTGCCCAGACGATCTCGCCGAATCTCCAGCACTATACCGGTGCTGTGGCATACGCCATCGGCCCCGATAAACTCAACAAGAGCCAGTTCTATATCGTCACCGGCGAAGCGATAAGCGATGACTACTTCAAGCAGATGTCCGCGACCTACGGCAAGACCTTCTCTGAGCAGGTACAGAAGATGTACAAGCTGATGGGCGGTCAGCCGTTCCTCGATAACGGCTATGAGGTTTTTGGTCAGGTTTTTGACGGACTGGAACACTGCCTTGCCATTCAGGAAGTCGAGGTTAACAGCAACGATAAGCCCAAATCACCGGTTGTCATTGAGAAAGCCGAAATCGTCAAGTATGACGGT
Source organism: uncultured Clostridia bacterium (assembly GCA_944388075.1). GTDB lineage: Bacteria > Bacillota > Clostridia > Oscillospirales > Ruminococcaceae > Firm-04. The sequence goes on from CALXHI010000007.1 coordinate 37,056, forward strand.
GCAGCCGTGGAATGGATGGATCTGAACGGCAACGTGGTTGACCCGAATGCTTCCCAATGAGAAGCACGCCGTATGTACTCAAATCAGACAGCGAACAGAGAGAATACAACCGCTGTCATCCAACAGGAAGAAGCATCGTGCAGAACGAGGAGAGCGAACAGTGAAACCAGCAGAACAATTCGTCATTAACGGCGGTCGGCCGCTCCGAGGCAGTGTTGCCATCAGCGGAGCCAAGAATGCAGTCGTGGCATTGCTGCCGGCTGTGATTTTGGCAGATGAGCCGTGTACGATCGAAAATGTACCGGATATCCGTGACGTTACGATCAGCCTGCAAATTTTAAGCGAACTCGGTGCGATCATCGTCAAACGCAGCGAGGGCACATATGAAATCGACGCAACACAGATCAAAGACTGCTGCGTCCCCTATGACCTTGCCAGAAAAATGCGTGCCTCCTATTATTTCATGGGTGCATTGCTCGGCAGATTCGGTCAGGCAAGGGTTTCGATGCCGGGCGGCTGTCCGCTCGGAGATCGTCCGATTGACCAGCATCTGAAAGCCTTCCGCAAGCTGGGTGCTGCTTGCAGAGTTGATCGCGGCATGGTGGATATCACCTCCGCCGGACTCAAAGGCGACCGTATTTTCTTTGATGTGGTGACAGTCGGTGCGACGATGAATGCCATTCTCGCCGCCGTCAAGGCAGAGGGTACGACCATCATCGAGAATGCCGCCAAAGAACCGCATATCGTAGACTTGGCAAGCTTCCTCAACTCGATGGGTGCGGATATCCGCGGTGCGGGTACGGACACTATCAAAATTCGGGGCGTGCAGTATCTGCGCAGTACGAGTTACTCGGTCATTCCCGATCAAATCGAAGCGGGTACCTATATGGTTGCCGCAGCTGCCACCAAGGGCGATGTCACACTGACCAATGTCATTCCGAAGCATCTGGAATCGATTATCAGCGTAATGGAAAAGATTGGTGTCGGCGTGGAGCAGTTTGACGACAGCGTGCGTGTGTACTACGACAAGCCGCTCGTTAAGACCAGCATCAAAACCCGTCCCCATCCGGGATTTCCGACGGATATGCAGCCGCAGATTTCCGCTTTGCTCTGCTTAGCGGACGGCACGAGCATGATTATGGAGGGCGTCTCCGAGCAGCGATTCCAGTATGTGGACGAGCTGCGCCGTATGGGTGCAGATATTCAGGTGGACGGCAAGGTTGCGGTCATTGAGGGTACGGGCACATTGAGTGGTGCACCGGTCAAGGCATGCGATTTGCGTGCCGGTGCAGCACTGATGATTGCCGGACTTGCCGCAACGGGCATCACCTATATCGAGGATATCTACCACATCGAGCGTGGCTATGCCGACATGGAGGGCAAGCTCCGTGCGCTCGGTGCGGATATTCACAAAGAACCCATCGACCCAAGCGGCGATGAGGTTCGATCGAACCGTAGTATCTGCGGATAGCAGCAAACACGCAGGGCGAACTTGTTTTCGCCCTGTTCGCATAACAAAAGAAAGGAGCGTAGGATGGCAAGAATCTATCCCCTATTCAGTTCGAGCCGTGGTAATGCGACCTATGTCGGCACGTCCGAGCAAGGCGTTCTGATTGATGCAGGCGTGACCATGCGCAAGCTCGAACAAGCAATGACACGCTGCAAGCTGTCGCTGTCTGCGATTCGTGGTATCTTCATCACGCATGACCATTCCGATCATGTCAAAGGGCTGAAGGTGCTGGGGGAAAAGCTGCAAGTACCAATTTATGCGCAGGACAAGACACTGCGCCATCTGATCGACCAGCAGAGCGTTTCCGAACACGCAAGACTGACCGAACTAAACGGCCCTGTCACGCTGGCAGGCATTACGCTCCAAGCCTTTGTGACGCCGCATGATACCGTCCAAAGCTGCGGCTTTCGGATTACGATGCCGGACGGACGGGTTTGTGCGATTTGTACGGATTTGGGGCATATGACCAAAGCGGTGCATGAAGCATTGCAGGGCTGCGATTTGGTATTGATCGAAGCAAACTATGACGATGCCATGCTCCGAAACGGCCGCTATCCCCAATATGTCAAATCACGGATTCGGGGCGACCATGGGCATTTGTCCAACAGCGACTGTGCCAAGCTGAGCCGTCAGCTGATCGAATCGGGTACGACCCGTCTGATTCTCGGGCATTTGAGTCAGGAGAATAACCGTCCGGAGCTGGCAGAACAAGCCGTCGTCGAAGCCCTGCATGGCTATGTGCGAGGCAAGGATTACTTACTGGAAATCGCAAAGGTCGAAACCACCGGGGAGATGAGCGTGTTTTGATGCAGATACGGCTGATTACGGTCGGCAAACTGAAAGAAGCATGGCTGCGGGATGCCTTTGCCGAATATGACAAACGGCTCAAACGATACTGCAATCTGCAATGTATCGAGCTGCCCGAATCCCGTCTGTCCGAACAGCCGACGCAAGCGGAAATTTCTGCCGCACTCGAACAGGAAGCCCATGCGGTTCACGATGCGGTCAAAGGCAAGTGCATCGCCCTGTGCATCGAGGGAAAAGCACATACCAGCGAACAATTCGCTGCCCTGCTCGAACAGGCAGGCATCGAGGGCAGCAGCACAGTATCCTTTGTCATCGGGAGCAGCTACGGGCTTTCCGATACGGTCAAGCGGCGTGCGGATATCCGCTTTTCGATGTCGCCGATGACATTCACACATCAGCTGGCACGAGTGCTGCTGATGGAACAGATTTACCGTGCGTTCCAAATCAATACCGGCGGAAAATATCATAAATAAGGGGGAATTTGCATGATTTATCCGGAAATTCAAGCAACCGCAGATGCAATCGCCGAACTCGGCAAGCCGATTCGCATTTACCTCATCAGCCATAAGACCAATCATGCGACCGGCGAACTGAAAAGCTTCAAGCTCGCTATCATCGTATCGGACGATACGGCGAATGTATCGGAGCTGGAATGCTATCTGTACACAGTTGTGGACTGCGACTATCCCTATGATTTGGTGCTGTACAAGCAGTCCGAATGGGAAACCCTGTCGCAGGATAACCGCACCTTTGCATGGTCGATTCGGGAAACAGGGAGCGTGCTGTATGGCTAGAGGATATCGTGATACCGACAGTCGGCGTTATTTCGATTGGCTGTATTATTCCGCCATCGATTTGCGCTGTGCGGAGCTTATAATTGACGAGCCGCATTGTTATAATATGGTCGCCTTCCACTGCCAGCAGAGCATCGAGAAAGGCTTCAAGGGCTTTCTGCTCTGGAAAAAGCACAAGCTCTTTGACGGCCACAACCTGCCATGGCTCTGCAAGCAGGCGATGCAGATCGACGACCAGTTCCGGCAATTTCTACCGGCTGCCAGCCGCATCAACCGCTACTACATTGAAGCAAGATATCCGGCTGACTTCCTGCTACAGCTCGATTTGGAGGATGCCAAGCAGGCAATTGCCGATACGAAAGAGATCTTACGAGCCATTCAGAGTCTGGTCAAGTTTGATTTCGCAAGCTATCGCCACAAAGCGCCCCGACGCTGAGAGAAATGAGGTTCGCTTGGAAGAAGAATACAAATGGCAAAGCAGCCCTGACGAGATGGAACAACTGCGGCAGTCGCCGATGGTACAGGTGTACTGTACGGAAACCGCCGTGCATACGATGGATGCGGCATACTATGATACGGAAGATGCGCTGTTTCACCGCATTCACGGGGCATTGCGCTTACGGCAGGAGGACGGCGTATCCATCTGCTGCTTAAAGCAAACCCGAAGTACAACGAATCACTGCGCCCTGCGGGAGGAATATGAAGTGCCTGCCGCCACCATCGAGGAGGGCTTGCGTCTGCTGCCGGATGTCGGCGCACCGCAATCGCTCTGCGATACAGTTTTGGCACAACCAATCATCGAGCAATGCCGCACGGTCTTTACCCGAACGGCATTGACCCTCCATGTGATACAAGACAAACAAGCCTGCACGATGGAGCTGGCATTTGATATCGGCTATTTTCTGCGCAACGGCATGCGTGCCGACTTCAGCGAGATCGAGCTGGAATACAAAAACGGCGCAACACCGTTATTTCACACATATGCAAGAAAATTAGAGCAGCGCCATGCCCTCATCCCTGAGCCATACTCCAAACTGGCTCGTGCCATGGCACTGTCTGGAACAGGAGAATCCATATGAAACACGCCCTTCGTTTGACGGCTGCGGCACTCTCTGCCTGTACGCTGCTGGTCAGCTGCGACCCACCGGGACTCCCCTACGATATCACCAAATTTCAGGATACCACTGCCCGTAAGGAGTTCAACACGAACCTCGATCTTGACCGTACTGCAAAGAATGTTTTGCAAGCACCTGCGGATTTTTCGTGGACCGGAGAAGCCGAAGATGCCAAATGCGTCGGCAAGGTTTCGGAAATGAATGTTGAATTTCCGGGCTTTACCGGCGACAGCTATGTCGGCAACTTCACCTCTCCTGCCGATCAGATCGTATTCACGGTCGAGATTCCCGCCGATGGCGTATACAATCTTGCCTTCAACACCTGCGTGGGCTATTCGGAAAGTGAAAAACACAATCCGGTTCTAGTCGATGGCGAACAGGTCGGATCGATCGTCACGCCGATGGGCAAGGAATTTACGGCAAGCAAGCTCGATGGCGTCTATCTGTCCGCCGGCACGCATGAGATTGCTGCCGGTACCGAATGGGGGTATTATTTCGTGGACAACCTAACCGTCACCGCCGGTACACCGATTTCCGAATCGGTTTACGAGGTCACCGGCTCGCTCTGCGACCCCGATGCCTTCGACAACAGCAAACGGCTGTACCAGTTCCTCAAGGACTGCTACGGTAAGTACACGATTACCGGTCAGTTCTGCGATACCGGCAAATTCGGCAAGGAAATGACGCTGATACACGATGAAACCGGCTATTACCCTGCGATGCTCGGCTTGGATATGAGCGAATACACGCCCTCAAGAGTGGAGAAGGGTGCAAGCGGTCAGTCGGTAGACTATGCCAAGGATTTCTATATCAACAATGGCGGTATCGTCACGATGTGCTGGCACTGGAATGCGCCGACCAAATACCTGCTCGACACAGCCGAACAGCCGTGGTACAAGGGCTTCTATGCCGAAGCCACCAACATCAGTCTGGACGCCATCGCCGATGGCAGCGATCCGGAGGGCAAAGACCTGCTGATGGCAGATATCGATGCAATTTGTCAAGCGATGGAGCCGCTGAAAGAGGCACAGGTTCCGATTCTCTGGCGACCGCTGCATGAGGCCGCCGGCGGCTGGTTCTGGTGGGGAAAGTGCAAGCCCGAATCCTATCTCTGGCTGTGGAACACACTCTATGACAAAATGGTCAACCAATACGGCCTGCACAACCTGATCTGGGTCTGGAACGGACAGGAGAAGGCATGGTATCCGGGCGACGACACGGTCGATATCATCGGCATTGACATCTATGCCGATGCCCACACTTACACATCCCAGAGCAGCACCTTCGCCGATATGATCACTTGGACAGAGACAAACAAAATCATCGCCCTGACGGAGAACGGCGTCATGCCCGATCCGGATTTGCTGCAGCGAGATCGTGCAGTCTGGAGTTGGTTTGCGACATGGAGCGGTGATTTCATCCACAAGTTCGGCTTGCCGGTGGAGGACTACACCGAATTTTCAATGTGGGACAAGGTCTATCAAAGCGAACACACGCTGACCCTTGAGGAACTCCCCTGCCTGTGGGATTATCCGATCAAAGAAGCCGCAGAATAATGAAAGGAAAAGAGCTGAGGAAAATCCCTCAGCTCTGTTGTATAAGTGCATAGGATTCATATTGAGAGAAAGTGCAGCACGATTTAATCCTCATCTAAATCGAAATTACCTGTTAAAATGAGTTTTCTATACACTCCTTTCGCTTTTCTATAATAAAATAATCCCCCCGACCTATCGTTTTAGGCGATACCGCACAAAGATTGTGCGTCAGATGCGTTGTCGATTTTTCGTCAGATGAAACAAAAAGCGCAGAGAATACTCTGTGTATTTCCAATCGTTTTTTTGTGAAATATGACGAAAAAGTGCAAGCAGATGGCGTGTAAAGCCGTCAGGCGGTCTTTGTGCGGTATTGCTTTTATTTTACCGCTAAAAATGAAAGCCGTCTGCCATGAACCCAAATCACGGCAGGCGGTTACGCTCAATCGCAGCCGAAAAAGAACATATTTCGGTATTTTCTAAACAAGAAAGCACGACACGATGGTATCATTCATGTCGTGCTTTTTCTGCCTCGGAAGTCTGATATTGATGTTGACAAACACTTCATTTTCTGCTAGGTGAAGATTTCTTGGCTTTTTGAGATATTTTTCAAAAAGTGTCTTGACATTCTCGTCAATCTGTGGTATGAAGCCTACGATTTTTCTGTTACTTCCATTGTATTCAGTCCTTTCAAAAAAGCACCTGCTATTCGCCCATTTTGAACGTATAACAGGTGCTAATATGATATTGACATAACAAATTGCCGATAACAAAAGCCTTGCACTTTCGTACAAGGCTTTCATTGTTGTTATCCTAATTCTAAACACATTACAAGGGTAATGTCTTTCCACTGATTTCTTCTCACATATCGTCCTTTCGCCTTTTGATAGGCTCTCGCCATATCGTAGGTTATCGGAATATCCCAAGAAATCGTCAGTTTCGGATTAATCCCTATTTGCAATAGCAGCCTGTGCAGGTGGAGTATTAGGGATAAGTTTTTGGCAAACAGCGAATTATTGCGGATTTCCGCAGGTAAATTCAAAGAATTATTCTCCGATATATGTAAAAAATCGGGGACTCCCGAAGGAGTCCCCATAATTTCGCCGTCAATCGAAATTACAGGGCATCTCTTATTTCCGTCTACACTAATGTTCATATCAGCGTTGGCGGTTTTATTATAGCTGAAATTCCATATAAAGCGGTTATCTTCAACTAATATGGAATTTATGATTTCATCAAATAGGTCGGAAGTGTATTCAGGTGAACTCATATCCACCATTCCAGCGAGAGCCTGAGAAACTGCTGTCATATCGCACATACAGCTTTCAAAGAGTTCCTGCTGTTCTCCGCACCTTGATTTTTCGTCCTTGAACTTCTGCAATTCAGCATTATAGGTAGCTTTGAACTCCGCAAATTCTTCCTTATCAATCTAACCGTCTGTGTAGAGGTCGATAAGATTTCTGAGTTTCTTTTCTACCTTGTCAATCTGTGCGTCAAGGAACAACTCACTGTGTTGAGTATTGTTTCGTGTTGCGTCTGTGTAATACTTCTTAATGTATTCAAGTGCTATCATCAAATCTTCTTTGCGATTTTTCCAAGCTTCATTAAGGAAGTATTTTGCCATCATTTCCATTTTCCAGTCTGTAACGGAATGTTCATTGCAGTATCCGTCAGTTTCAAGTCCCATCTTCTCACGCTGAGAAGCCTTACTGTTATTCACCTGATTGTAGCAGACGTAATGATACGAGGTAACTCCCTCTTTATTCTTATGATAACGGTTTTTTCTAAAAGATGAGCCACAAGAGCAGCGTAACTTCTTGACCCAAATGTCTCTGGAAGTGCGATTGCTCTTTTTCTTTTCTTCGCCGTTCTCAACAAGCGTGGTTTTACGCTTTTCTTTGAGGATAGCCTGACATTTGTCCCACTGTTCTTCGGTAATAATCGGCTCAAAATCGCCCTTGACATATTCATAGGTATCTCTGTCAAGATTATGGATACGCTTCTGTTCAAGGTAATTAGTGTCTGCTCAACAACTGAAAAAGCACGTAGAAGCTTTGCTGTGGAGTGCTTTTTCAGTTGTTGAATGCAAGGATTTTTGGCGTTTAAGACAAAAATCCTTGCCCTTTGCCGCCGCAAACGGG
>CALXHI010000008.1 GCA_944388075.1 uncultured Clostridia bacterium
AATTTTGATTCCTCTCAAAAACTTTTCGCTTTTCCCTCCGCCGGTTCTCGCCGGCGACTTGTCTATTATACCCCATCTCCAACCGTTTGTCAAGCTCTTTTTTGTGGTTTGTAGGAATGTACAGAAATCCGCCGGAACCCCGCAAAAATTGCGGTCGTTTCGATAGGTTTCGGCTTGACCTTACTCCTATTGCACTAAAATTCCAATCACCATCTGCCGTTCATCGGGAATCACCCGCACCGTTCGATTTTGAACTCCGCTCTCCTTTGCCCAATCATTCAGCAGTGTTCCATTGCAGATTTCATTTAATGCCGCCGCATACACCTCCGGACTTGCACAATAAAATTCCGCCAGCCCCGTACCGCCAACCAGTTGTACCGATATCCAGTTCCGCACGTTCGCCCCCAATTGCGATGCCGTTTGCAACACATAGCCTTGATTATAATAGTAGCTCTCCCCCGTACCCTTGGACTTTGGCGGCGCAAACGGTTCGGTATCGGCGATATGATCCGTAAGCCAATCATCCGGCACAGCAAAATACCGATGGGACACTTCTCCCGCATACTGCGGAGCGTCATCCCATGTCACATCGACATGATAATAGTTTCCATCGATTTGCACCATGTTCCAAACATGCAGTACGCCACGCTCGGATTTCCCCGTCACGCACATGGTTTCCAATCCGGCTCGCCTTGTGACATAGAGAAACGCCTTCGCATACCCCTCGCATTGTGCAATACCATCCACCAAACAACCATACGCATCATCGGAACGTGCTCCGATTTCATATGTACATCCCGCCGCAATGCCGTCATGAATCGTGCGCAGCTTTTGCCATTCTGTTTGTGTATAAGAAACCTGTTCGAGAATGCGATCTGCTGCCGCATCCAATTCTTTTGTCATCTTCGCCGCTGTTTCAGCATCATACCGATAGCAGATATTCGTTTCGGCCATGTGTTCTGCCAGCATATATTGCGTATCGACATAGAAAAATTGCGGTTCCTGCATCATCAGCAGCAGATAAACTTTTTTATACTCCTCTTCCCGATAAACACCGGGCAATACAATCGTTCCTTGATGTGCCGATATGCCGTCATATAGAGCCGTATACAATTGCTGTTCCTTTGTATTCAGCTGCTGATAGGGATAACGCTGCGTTTCTGCGCCGGAATCCAATCGCCGCCCATCCCCGGATGTCGTCGGCAGCGCACCGGTCACTTTCGCCATCAGCACAATCAGCAGAACCCCAATGACAATGGCAAATGCCAAAACCATCTTCTGTTGTCGCCCCATCGCCGCCCCCTTTCCGTTTTCTGTACGCCTTCCACTTATATATATAGGCAACACTGCACAAAGACCGCCTGATGACTTTGCACGCCATCTGCCCCGCACATTTTCCATCATAATTTCACAAAATCGCTTCGGGATACCACAGAGTATTCCTTTTGCTTTTTGTTTCATCTGACGGACACTCTTTGTGCGGTGCCACCTATAGTACATCATAACATATTTGCCGTCCAATGTCAAGGAAAGCGGAGATGCCAAGCACCTCCGCTTCCAAACGCTCGATTACCGATTGCGCCGCCGCAGGCAGCTTTGATCAAAGGACGGGTTGCAGGCATAGGGGTTATGCGGATGCGTGGTCTGCGCCAGTTTCTCCTGAATCAAGCGCAAGCCCTCGCCAAACCGCTGATAGTGCACAATTTCCCGCTCCCGCAAGAACCGAATGGCATCCCGTACATCCGGATCATCGGCAAGCCGCAGGATATTGTCATAGGTCAGGCGTGCCTTTTGCTCAGCCGCCAAATCCTCATGCAAATCCGCCAATACATCCCCTGTGGATTGGAACGTTTCCGCCGAAAACGGAACACCCGATGCCGCAATCGGATAGATACCGGTCGTATGGTCAACAAAATAGCTTGCAAAGCCCTGTGCCTCCAGCTGCTCCGGTGTCAGACCCTTCGTCAACTGATAGACAATGGCTGCAATCATCTCCATATGCGACAGTTCCTCTGTGCCGATATCGGTCAGCAAGCCTTGCAATTCTCGCAGCGGCATCGTGTACCGCTGGTTCAGATAGCGCATCGCCGCACCGGCTTCTCCGTTCGGACCGCCCAGCTGCGTGATGATCATCTTTGCAAGCCTTGCATTCGGTCGGGCAATCTTCACCGGATATTGCAATGTCTTTTCATATTGAAACATTCAATTCGCCTCCTTTTCCCAAGGAAAGGGCGTGCTGCTCCATGCTGTCCAGCCCGGCGATTCCTCCACCTGCTCCATCCGCAGGACGCCGAATCGTTCCGCATAGGCATCCGCATACATCTGCCACTCGTCCCTGTGCATCAAAAAGTGCCGCAGAGCGTTTTGGTCATGGGGATGCGTATCGAGATAGAGTGCCAAATCCCGCAGGACAAATTGGCACGCCCGAATTTTCTGCATCATCTCAGCCTTTCCCATATGCTCCAAAGGCGGGTTCGGACGGTTCCGCATCGCCCTCACCCCCTTTCCCCATCAAAAACGGCATCACAAGGGACGGAAATACCGTTCCCGCCTGCAATGCCTCTTCTGCCATCATCGGCGTCTCCCATGTCTGAAACGGCACATACGCCATCGCAAGATTGGTGTGCACCGGAAACGCCGGCAGACTGCTTTGCATCGTATCCATATGATTTCTCCTTTCGATTGCAATACTGCACAAGGGTTTCCTTGTGCATACTATCTTATGCAGATTCGCCGCCTTTCGACACACAGACGAATTTCTCTGCAAATACTTGACATTTCTGTACCGCCTATGTATAATAGAATCAGAAATGAACGAAGGAGGAATTCCCATGACCGATGAAATCAAGGATATCCCGCAGGAGGACGACAACATCGTAATTCTGGAGGATGAGAACGGCACAGTGATTCGATTTGAATTTCTGGAACTGGTGGAAATCGACGCAACACCCTATGCGATCCTGCTGCCACTCGAGGATGAGGACGAGGACTGCGGCTGTGTGATCGTAGAAGTCGTCGATCTCGGACTGGATACCGAACATTACGATGCTGTGACCGATAAAGCATTGCTTGACCGCATTTTCAACCAATTTCAAGCCGATTTCGGCGACAAGTACCAGTTTGAATAAGCCGTGTGCCAAACCGCCATCTTCCGTTTCAGGGGGATGGCGGTTTGGCATTATACGAAACATATCTACGCAATTCACGTTTTGTTCAATTTATTTTTACACTCTATTTTCATCTCATATGGATACTCTTTGCTACAATAAAAGCAGCAATGAATTTGTATCGATAAATTGTTGGATTGCATTTGATTTGCCGGAAAAGGTGGTGTATTGCTTCTATGGACGAACGCATTGATGTTGTTTCCGATTTTGTGTATGATTCTCTCAATGAACAATACAACTGTGACTTCCGACAATGGCGCAAAACCAATGTCTCCCAATACAGCTATCAGCATACCGAGGACAAACGAGAATCCGTCTATGTCGTCGGAAAGGGTGCAAACCGTCCAACCGTAGAGGCTGTCGAACGACGCAATCTCATGGCGGCATCCGAAACCATCGGACTGGGATTGCTGCTGTTTCTGATCTGTGATGTAGCAGTCAGTATGCTGTTGGTCTATCTGCTGCATTACGCCGGTTTGAACATTCGCATTGACTACCTGAACCTCAGCTATACCGGCAGTTCTTGGCTGGTCTATTCCGTCCGCATTCTCATTGTACTATTAAAGTTTGGGTTGACCACAGCAGTGATCAATCATTTTTTCCGACTTCCTCGCCGTGTTTCTACGCCAATTAGTGCGATTCGTCTGCCGGAACTGGTTGCCGATTTGGGCGGTGGTGCGATCTGCGCTGCAGTTTACTGTTTATTCGACAAACAAAACTATTTTGAATTTGAACAGCTTCAACAGTTTTTCACCGAAATGGACGGTGCAGCATTATTCGCCTACTGGCTTTTCGATATGCTCATCGGTGCGGGACTTGCAGAACTGTTCTTCCGCGGCACGCTTTTACCGGTACTGCGGCAGTTCGGTGACCGCTTTGCCATCTGGGTGATCGCCATCATTGGCTTTCTGCTCCCCAACAGCCTGCCCGACCGCATTACCGAGCTGCTGATTGGCTTGGCATCGGGCTATCTGCTTGTACGCAGCGGTTCATTCGTTAACTGTGTGCTGCTGCGTGTCGTTTACAGCCTGTTGGTACATGCAAGACTCATGCTGGTTTACTCCATGTATTCCCTTTCTATCATGAAGTATATTTTCGTTTTATTGGCGATTGGTATCTTGTGTGTACTGTTCTATCTCCGACAGCGCAGTTCTCGCATCCTCCTGTCTAATTTGCGTTCTTATCTTACGTTGCAAAGCAAATGCGCCGCTTTTCTCGAAACAACGACTACGCTGTCATGGTTCATGCTGTCCGCACTATTGGCAATTGTACAATTCTTTTATCGCTCATAACATAAGGAGATGACCATGGACGATTTTGATTATATGCGAGCAGCCATTCAACTGGCAGAGGAAGCCGCTTTGGACGGTGAAATTCCGGTTGGTGCAGTTGTCGTCTGCCGAAAAACCGGTGTGATTCTCGGCAGAGGCCGCAACCGCCGAGAGCTGGACCATTCCCCCATTGCCCACGCTGAAATTCTGGCAATCCAAGAAGCCGCTGCCGTACGCAAATCCTGGCGGCTCTCTGACTGCACGCTCTATGTCACGCTCGAACCCTGCCCGATGTGCAGCGGTGCCATCATCAATGCCCGCATCGACCGTGTGGTATTCGGCGCATTTGACCCCAAAGCCGGTGCTGTCGATTCGGTCGAGCAGATGTTCCGGCTGCCCTATAATCACAAGCCCAGAGTCACCTGCGGCTTGCTCGAAGATGAATGCGCTGCGATGCTGCAACGATTCTTCCAAGAACTTCGTGGAAAATATTGATATCTTTTCGGCAAGATCAATTTAATCTTTGGGCATTTTGTATAGGCAATGCCAAAAATTACCGATTTTCGGCAAAAGAATGACGAAAAAGCGTCTTAATGCTTGCAATTCTCCGCAAACTATGCTATAATAGTAGAGTATCAGAAGAGGATCAAAGACTGAATGGGCATGAAAAATCTGATCCGGGAAGGATGCGTGATGATATGGCAACTGTTCTCGTAACAGGCGGCTGTGGTCGGATTGGCGAAAAAGTTTGCTCCGGCCTGCTCAAAAAACATAATATTGTGATCGCGGTCGATAAACAGCCAAGCGATTACAACGCAGGAAAAGAGAACTACTTTTTCCGTGCCGCTGCGCCCAATGAAAAAGGAAAATACGGCAGCATATTCGATGAATTTGAAACCATTGATTATGTCGTGCATTTGGCATGCTCGGTTGACAACGATCTGGGGCCGATCGTAGACAAAGCACAGATAGACGAGAGCGCCGCATGTGATGCTTTCCTCTATAAGCTTGCGATTTCCAAGGATATCAAAAAATTCATGCTTTTGAGTACCACCCAGATTTATCAACAGCCGGAAAGCCGGGAACCCGTTCAAGAGGGTGATGGAGAAAAGCCGTTGACCAATTATGCGAAATTGAAGTCAGCATCGGAGCACGCATTCGCAAAGGATGTGCGTGGTGTCAAAACCATGATCAACTGCATCATGCGTGTCCCGCCGGTCTATATGCTCGATTTCACCGACAATCTGATGTCCCGACTCACCGACCCGAAAGACAAATCCCTGTTCGTACTGAGCACAGGAGAATATGGATTCCATATGTGCTGCATTCACAATCTTTCGGATTTCATTATCTGTTTTTTGCGCCAAGCCGATGAGCCGATCTATACCGGCATCTACAATGTTGCCGATGCGCAGCTCGTCATGGTGTCTGAGATTATTTCTTTCATGAAGGAAAACCATCGTTTGGGTCCGGTCATGCAGCGCACGAAATCCGGCGGTTCTATTTTCAAAAAGCTTTTCGGTGATTCAGAGTTCAAAACCAATTATCGCTACCTTGACATGGATACTGTTGACAAAAACTTTATGTTTGATATCACAAAGGCTCAGCGTCTGTGTCCCTTCCGTTGGCACATCACCAACACGAAATAATGTAATATCAAGAGCAAGCAACCTATGTGTGCTGCTTGCTTTTGCTATAACCACCCCTACCATCATATCATAAAAAGCAGAAAGGAATCATATCTATGATAACACCCATTCTCGACGACAGCTTTGTCCCTGCCGTTTACTATAACCGAGATTTCCTCAAAACGGCAACACGCCCCTTTTCCATTGCAGTAGAGCGTGAGGACGGACTGGTCTATCGCCGTGATACCATGTTGGGCGATGACTTTCAGGCCAACTGCCTCTATGCCGAACGCCTCATCAAAACCATTCTTTGGTGTGCAGGCGGCTGGAAGGTCATGCTCTCGGGTGACCATGATGTCTATTGCTATATTCGGGATGCCTACACCAAAACCGGTCTGCGTGCCTTTGATGTTGACTTCTGGAGCACGACCTATGAGCGGGATTTCGTTGTCGAAGAACGTGCCCTCGAGGACATGCCGGAAAGCCATGCTCGTCCGCTTGCCATCGGCAGAAACCTGAACGGCTGCCGTGTCGGTTTCGATGCCGGCGGAAGCGATATCAAGGTTGCTGCTGTGGTCAACGGCGAAACCATCTGGGCGGAGGAACTCATCTGGCTGCCGAAGCTTGCGGAAGATATCTCCTACCACCACGAGCATATCAAGAATGCCATTCTCAAGGCAGCAGAGAAAATGCCGAGCTTTGATGCCGTCGGCGTCAGCACCGCAGGTGTTTTGGTTGCCAATCGTGCGATGGTCTCCCATCTGTTCCTAAAAGTCCCGAAGGATACCCAAGGCGAACAGTGCAAGAATGTATATGTGGACGTACTGGAAGAACTGGGCGTTCCCTATGCTGTTGCCAATGACGGCGATGTTGCCGCACTGGCTGCCTCTATGGCAATGGATGTCAACGGCGTCCTCGGTATTGCCATGGGTACGAGCCAAGCAGGCGGCTATGTCGATATCAATGGCAATGTCACCGGCTGGCATAACGAATTGGCATTCGTTCCGGTGGACTATAACCCCGCTTCGACCGTTGATGAGTGGTCGGGGGACTACGGCTGCGGCGTGAAGTACTTCTCGCAGGATGCCGTCATCCGTCTCGCTCCCAAGGCCGGCATCGAAATTGCCCCCGAATTGACGCTTGCCGAAAAGCTCAAGGTCGTGCAGGAAAAGCTTGCCGAAGGTCATGAGGGTGCGAAAGATATCTTCCGTACCATCGGCACTTACTTCGGCTATGCCATCGCCAACTACGCAGATTTTTACGATATTCGCTATTTGCAGATCTCCGGCCGTGTGACCTCCGGTCTGGGCGGCGATCTGATCATCGAGAACGCAAAGGCCGTCCTGCAAGCGGAATTCCCCGAGCTTTACAAGCAGATCCAATTCATCCTGCCCGATGAAATGGATCGCAGAGTCGGTCAAGCGGTTGCCGCCGCAAGCCTGCCGGTCGCCTGAGTGCCGCCACACGAATATCCAAGAAAGGAATATGCGTTGATTTGTACGCATACACGGAGTTGCTATGCTTTTGTATGACGTTTTGTTTGAAGGGAAATTTGTTGACCTGACCGTTGAAAACGGCATGATCACTTCCATTGTTCCCGCGACCCACGACCACACCCCGTCCGATACCTGCAAGGATTGCAGCGGTCTGACCGTCATTCCCGGCCTGGTCGATATCCACACCCATGGCTGTGCCGGCATCGACACAATGGACGCACAATTCGAGGAAATGTGCCACTTCCTCGCACAAAACGGTACCACCTCTTTCCTGCCAACAACCATGACGATGGACTATGATTCCATTCTCCGTGTCACGCAGGCAAAACGAGATGTACCCGGTGCGCAGATTCTCGGCTTCCACATGGAAGGCCCGTACATTGCCAAGCAGTACAAGGGCGCGCAGAACGAGAAGTATATCAAAAACCCCGACCTTGACGAGTTCAAGAGCCTGCCGGATATGAAGATTGTCACGCTCGCACCCGAACTCGAGGGCAGCCTTGACTTCATCCGTAACTGCGGTGCGGTTGTTGCCCTCGGTCACACTGCCGCTGACTACAACACCTGTATTGCCGCTATGGAAGCCGGTGCCAACTGCCTGACCCATACCTTCAATGCCATGCCGCCGCTCCATCACCGCAACCCCGGTCCGATCGGTGCTGCCGTGGAAAAGAACTCCTATGTGCAGGCAATTACCGATGGTCTGCACCTGCATCCTGCGGTTGTCAAGCTGCTCTATCAGACATTCGGTCCGGATCGCATGGTTATCATCAGTGACAGTATGCGTGCCACCGGTCTGGGTGACGGCACCTATGAATTCGGCGGTCAAGAAATTACCGTAAAGGATTCCATCGCCCGTACGCAGGACGGTGCGATTGCCGGTTCGACCTCTACGCTCTGGACTTGTGTCAAGCAGGCGGTCAAATTCGGTATTCCGTTTGCCGACGCTGTCCGTATGGCAACCCGCACGCCTGCGGAGATGATTCATGCCGACAAGAAGGGTAGAATCGAAGTCGGTGCCGATGCCGATTTGCTGCTGATTAGCCCGAAACTCGATATCGTCGAGGTCATGATTGCCGGCAAGTTCATTCCAATGGAGAATGAGGAACACCATCACTTCCTCGAGACCAAAGCCAAGATCCAGCATATCGCTTCAATCTTCCACTCGACCGGCACATTCCTCTCCTTCGAGGTCATCGCGCAGGGCAATATCAATACAACCTATCGTGTTGACTACCGTCAGGAGGATGATACCGTCAAGTCCTACATTCTCCAACGTGTCAACACCTATGTGTTCAAAAACCCGGTGCAAATCATGGAGAACATCCGTCTGGTCACCAACCACCTCCGCAACAAGGTACGCCGTCTGGGTAAGCCTGCGCTGCACTATTACAGCACAAGCTATAACCAGAACTACTATGTCGAGGAGGATTCCGCATTCTGGCGTATGTGCAGCTATATCGACTCCGTTGCCCTTGATAGCAGCGACAGTCTCGATGTACTGCGTGGTGCGGGCGAGGCATTTGGTCAGTTCCAGACACAGCTTTCCGACTTCAATGCCGCCTTGCTTTATACGACTATTCCCGATTTCCACAATACCGCAAAGCGTCTCCAAACCTTCTTTGAGGCGATAGAAGCCGATGAATACGGTCGTGTTGCAGAGGTCAAGGACGAAATTGCATTCATTTCCCAGCATGCAGAACTGGCGTCCCAGCTTTCTGCGATGCAGGAAAACGGTGAAGTACCGCTGCGTGTCACCCACAATGACACCAAGACCAACAATGTGCTGTTCTCTCGCAAGGATCAAAAGCCGCTCGTCATCATCGATCTCGATACGGTTATGCCCGGTCTTGCCATGCACGACTTCGGCGATGCCGTTCGCTTTGCCGCAAGCACGGCCCGTGAGGATGAACCGGATGTTTCCAAGGTCGCACTTGATCTGGATAAGTACTGTGCATTCGCAGAGGGCTTCATCGGCAAGACCGCCGATGCTTTGACCGAACGGGAAATCGAAACAATGGCACTCGGTGCAATCACCATTACCATCGAGCTTGCCGTTCGTTTTCTGACCGACTATCTGACCGGCGATAAGTACTTCAAGATTCTCTATCCGGAACACAATCTCGTGCGTGCCCGTTGCCAGCTGGCACTTGCGAAGGATATGCTTGCCAAGCGTGAGAAGATGGAGTCGATTGTTCGTGAAATCGTCGCAAAAGTGTAATTATATTCCGATGCACCCCCGTTCTCACCTGAGCAACGGGGGTCATCACCGTATAGCGGCATGCCCAAACAGGCTGCTCATTTGTATTCAATGGAGGGGTTTCTCATGCAAACCATTCTTGTATTGTTCGGCGGCGTTTCGCCGGAGCACACCGTTTCCCTGCGTTCTGCCACGGCTGTGCTCTCGCATATGAACCCGATCGACCGCCGCATTCTGCCCGTCGGTATCACCGAAACCGGGCAGTGGATTCTGTTCGGCGGCACGGACTATACCGATATCCAGAACAACGACTGGGAACAGCATCCCGATAATCGCCGTGCATTTCTGTCGCCGGAAACCGGTGTCGGATTGCAGGCATTCCGAGCAGACGGCACGCTCGAAACGATTCCGGTCGATGTGATTTTCCCGGTTCTACACGGGGAAAACGGCGAGGACGGCTCGATTCAGGGTCTGTTCCGGCTCAGCGGCATTCCCTATGTGGGATGCGGTGTGGCAGCTTCCGCAGTTTCCATGGACAAATCCATCGCCAAATTGATTGCCGCCACCACCGGCGTACGGCAGGCAGATTGGGACTTGGTGTATGCCGGCTACTATCAGGACGATCCGCAGGCTGTCTGTGAACGCATTCAAACCCGTTTCGAGTTTCCGGTCTTCATCAAGCCTTGCAGCACAGGCTCATCCGTTGGCGTATCCAAAGTGAAGCGTGCCATTGATTTGCCCGAAGCGCTCGAGCAGGCGTTCCGCTATGATGACCATGTTCTGGTCGAGGAATTCATTGACGGCATCGAGGTAGAAACGGCGGTACTGGGCAATCGAAAACCCATTGCCGCAACACCCGGTGAAATTGATTCCGGCGTAGAATTTTACGATTATGAAAGCAAATATGTCACTGCGACCTCCTCTTACTACATTCCTGCCCGTGTGCCGGATACCACATTGGATCGGATTCGTCATGCAGCCATCGCCATTTACCGGGCACTCGGCTGCAAAGGGCTTTCCCGTGTGGATTTCTTTGTCACCAAAGAAACCGGAGAAATCGTGTTCAACGAAATCAACACGCTGCCGGGCTTTACTTCGATTTCGATGTATCCGAAAATGTTTGAAGCAGACGGCATCGGGTTTACCGCTTTGCTTGATCGCCTGATCGCACTTGCATTGGAGGGCTGATTTATGCCAATGCTCGAACCGATCGCCGCTGCCGTTCCTGCCTCTTCCGTTTATGCGTGGCTGGGTCAAACCATGAACACCGATGACTTCTCGCTGACAGGGTTCAGCACCGATACTCGCACCCTCGCACCCGGAAACTGCTTCCTCGCCATCAAGGGCGAATTCTTCAACGGCAATCTCTATGCCGATACAGCAGCACAAAAGGGTGCGGCGCTCTGCATTCTCTCCGAACCACCGCAAACACCCTTGGGCATTCCCTATCTCTTGGTAGAAGATACGGTAGCGGCATATGGGCAAATCGCTGCCGGATATCTGCAATGGCTGCGGGAAACCGCCGGTACAACCGTCATCGCCGTGACCGGCAGCAGCGGTAAAACCACCGTCAAGGATATGGCGGCACATGTGCTGTCGAAGCAATTTCGCACGATTGCGACAGCCGGCAATCACAATAACCACATCGGTTTGCCCTATACCATTCTGCATTTGCCGACAGATACGGAATTTGCTGTTTTGGAAATGGGCATGAATCATGCCGGCGAAATTTCTGCATTAACCCGTATCGCCAAGCCCGACTGCGGACTGATTACCAATATCGGCACGGCGCATATCGGCAATCTCGGCTCACAGGATGCGATTTTTCATGCAAAGCTTGAGCTGACCGAAGGCATGAATCCGGAAACGGCATGGCTCAATCTGCCGGCTGAGGATGCGTATTTGACCAAAACTGCCGAAATTCCCTTTCCGGCTGCACGCATCCGATACAGCTCCCGTATGGGACATACACTCGCTGCCTTGCAAGCAGTCGATATCACCGAATGGCTCGATGCCACCCATTTTACCGTCACATATGATACGCAATCTGCCGTATGTGAGTTGCCGATGACAGGTTTGCACAATGTGTCCAATGCGCTGATTGCCATCCAAACCGGCTTGACCTATGGCATGACGCTCGCAGATGCAACCGCCGCACTCGCCGATTTTGCACCGACAGCATTGCGCAGTGACCGCATGACAGTGGGCAGTTGGCATATCATTCGGGACTATTACAATGCCAACCCCGAAGCGATGCGAGCCTCGCTCCAAGCCTTGCAGACCATTGCCGGTTCTGCACCGAAAATCGCCGTACTGGGCAATATGAATGAGCTGGGCGACTACGCCGCCGATTCCCATCACGCTCTCGGCGTACTCTGCAAAGAAACGGTCGATGCCGCATTGTTCTACGGACCCAATCACAGCGATTTTGCCGCCGGATACGGCTCAGCCGATACCGCCTTTGCCGAGCAAAGCGATTTGCTTGAGGCTCTGCGCCGTCTGCTTGCCGGCTATGGCGATACACCGCTGTATCTGCTGGTCAAAGGCTCTCGCGGTATGCACATGGAGTATGTGTTGGACGGTCTGCTGGGCGATACCGAGTGAAACACAAACCCCCGAAGTCGCCAATCGGCTGACCTCGGGGGTTTCTCGAATTTGCTTGGGATTATGCCTTCTCGATCATCGACTGACCGGTCATTTCCTTCGGCTGAGGCAGACCCATCAGTTCGAGCATGGTCGGTGCAATATCGGCAAGCACGCCCTGCGCACGCAGCTTGCACTGCCGACCGCAGAGCACAAACGGTACCGGATAGGTCGTATGTGCGGTGAACGGTGCGCCGTCCGGCTCGTACATCTTATCGGCATTGCCGTGGTCGGCGGTGATGATCACCTTGCCGCCCTTTGCCAGAACCGCATCCGTTACCTTGCCGATGCACTCGTCCACAGCTTCAACCGCTGCTTTTGCGGCATCGAAAATACCGGTGTGGCCTACCATATCGCAATTGGCAAAATTCAGGATAATCACGTCAAACTTGTCCGCTGCAATCTCCTTCAGTACGGCATCGGTCACCTCATAGGCACTCATCTCCGGCTTGAGGTCGAAGGTTTCCACATCGGGTGACGGAATCAGAATGCGCTCCTCACCGTTGAACTGCTGCTCCTCGCCGCCGTTGAAGAAGAAGGTAACATGGGCATACTTCTGTGTTTCAGCGATACGCAGCTGTGTTTTGCCGCATTCTGAGAGATATTCGCCGAGCGTCATGGTCAGCGCTTCGGGCGGGAACGCAACCGAAACATTCGGCATCGCTGCATCATACTGTGCCATGCAGACGAAATGCACCGGGAAATAGCCCTTCTTGCGCTCAAAGCCGGTGAACGCCGGATCGACATAGGCACGGGTAATCTGACGGGCACGGTCAGGGCGGAAATTGAAGAACACCACGCTGTCGTTCTCGGCAATCGTACCGTCGGCATCGATCACGGTCGGCAGCATGAACTCATCGGTTACACCATTGGCATAGGAATCCTTGATCGCCTGTACCGGACAAGTACCGGTCACACCCTCGCCATAGACCATCGCAGCATACGCCTTCTCCACACGATCCCATGCGTTATCACGGTCCATCGCATAGAAACGACCCATGACCGTTGCAACCTTGCCGACACCGATTTTCTCCAGCTCGGCAACGGTTTCTGCCATATAATCCGCAGCGGAGGACGGCGGTACATCTCTTCCATCCAAAAATGCGTGTACATAGACCTTGATCAGACCAAAGCGTTTTGCCATCTCGCACAGCCCATACAAATGCGTCATATGGCTGTGCACACCGCCAGGCGACAGCAGACCCATCAAATGCAAAGCCGTGCCCTTTTCCTTGGCATTCTCCATCGCAGCCGCCAGAGCCGGATTGGTGAAGAAATCGCCATCGGTAATGGACTTGCTGATTTTGACCAGCATTTGGTACACAATGCGTCCTGCACCGATATTGGTGTGTCCGACCTCGGAGTTGCCCATCTGACCATCCGGCAGACCGACATCCAAACCCGATGCTCCCAGAGTGGCAGTCGGCCATGTCTTACAGTAACGGTCATAGTTCGGGGTATTGGCGGCAGCAATCGCATTGCCGTAATCGGTATCGGAAATGCCGAAGCCGTCCATAATCAACAAAGCAACCGGTGCTTTACTCATAGTTCTCAAACCCTTTCTTTCAGCAGGAAACCGGAGCGTTTGACGTTCCGGTTCCGATGTTTTTCAATTAGCCGTTAACAGCTGCCTGTACAATGACGTTGAAATCAGCAGCCTTCAGCGATGCGCCGCCGATCAAACCGCCGTCGATGTTCGGCTTTGCGAGCAGTTCTGCGCAGTTTGCAGCGTTCATCGAGCCGCCGTACTGGATGGTGATCGCCTCTGCGGTTGCCTCGTCATACATCTTTGCGAGGGTTGCACGAATGAACGCACAGACCTCCTCTGCTTGATCGGGCGTAGCGGTCAGACCGGTTCCAATCGCCCAGACCGGCTCATAGGCAATGACGGTCTTCTTGGCATCCTCTGCAGAAACATCGAACAAATCCAGCTTGACCTGCTTACCGACGACTTCCTCGGTAATGCCGCACTCACGCTCCCATTTCAGCTCGCCAACGCAAACAATCGGCTTAAGACCTGCCGCCAGAGCAGCCTTGGTGCGCTTGTTGACGGTTTCATCGGTTTCACCGAAATACTGTCTGCGCTCGGAGTGGCCGATGACGACATACTCAACACCTAGCTCGATCAGCATATCGGCAGAAATTTCACCGGTGAATGCGCCGCTCTTCTCGAAATGCACATTCTCCGCACCGATCTTGACATTCGAGCCTTCGGTGACAGTCATAGCCGTCTCAAGGTTCGTGAACGGGACGCAAGCAATGACCTCCACATTGCCGGCAGCATTGGCAACCAAGGGCTTAATCTCCTCAAGCAGAGCCTTTGCCTCGGGACGGGTCTTATTCATCTTCCAGTTACCGGCGATAATCGCCTTTCTTACACTCTTTTTCATGGTTATAACTCCTCCATTGTTATCGTATCACTGCCCGATTGGTCATTGTCAGGCAATGCAAAGCAACGGGCCTCCTGCAAAAGATTGTGCATATAGCTGCGCTGCCACGGGTAGGCATAATTGGAAAAGCACTCGATTTCTGTGTGAACTCGTTGTGCATACTGTTCCGCTTCCTCCGGTGTTCCCACCAGATACAGGCATTTCAATCGGGTAATCATTGGAAACAACGCCTGCGAATCGGTGACACCATAGGCTTTCACCCATTGCTCTGCCATTTCACAGTATTGCAAAGCCTTTTCGGCATCCCCATACAGTCCATGCAGCACGGCTGCATTGTCAAAATATGCCACTGCACCATCCCAATTGCTTTGGAAATAGCTCTCCATAAACGTCTGACAGTTCTTCCATTCCCGATGCGCCTGCTCCGGTCGTCCGGTTATGATATACAAATACAGCCGCTCGTTGTGGTAGACCACACGCATTTCGTCATTGAGCACCATCGGATTGAACATCCGCAGATGCTGTTCTGCCTCCATATAGCGAGCCTGAATCAGAAACAGATTGACCAAATCAAGCTGCTCTGCCTCGGTCGGGTTGGGGTGCGAATACAGATAATATTCCAGAAATGCCGCAGACGGCCCCTCCATTTCATAGCTCACCGGTGCCGGCGGCTCTCGAATAATACCCGCTTCTGTCAAGCCGCGATGAATCATTTGATGTTCTCGTTCTCGGTCAAAATCTTCCTGTGTCATATAACGTCTGAGACGACGATTTCGTCTTGCATTTCTCCAACCGGAGTCATTCGGTAATACCCAATACTTCAAAAAGAACACAGTACCGAGCAGTACCAGCAGAAAGAATAATTCGCCCATACATGTTGCTCCTCACAGACCGGTATGAGAAGATAGGGCGAATATTGCTATCCGCCCTACCTGTTCGGGATTATTTTTCAGCAATGGCTGCGACACCCGGAAGCACCTTGCCCTCAAGGTACTCGAGCGATGCGCCGCCGCCGGTCGAGATGTGGCTCATCTTATCGGCAAAGCCCAGCTGAATCGCTGCGGTTGCGGAGTCGCCGCCGCCGATGATGGTCGTTGCATCTGCGCTTGCCAGTGCCTCGCAAACAGCGACCGTGCCCTTCTTCAGGGTCGGGTTCTCGAACACACCCATCGGACCATTCCAAACAACGGTCTTTGCATTGTGTGCAGCCTCAGCAAACAGTTCTGCGGTCTTCGGACCGATGTCCAGACCCATCTTGTCAGCCGGAATGGCATGAGAATCGCAAACCTCAACAGCGATCTCTGCATCAATCGGGTTCGGGAACCCTGCTGCGATTACGGTATCGATCGGAAGCAAAATCTTCTTGCCGAGCTTTTCAGCCTTTGCAAGCATTTCCTTGCAGTAGTCAATCTTCTCATCATCAACAAGGGACTGACCAATGCTGCCGCCCTGAGCCTTGATGAAGGTATATGCCATACCGCCGCCGATGATCAGCGTATCGCACTTTTCGAGCAGGTTCGAGATGACATTGAGCTTATCGGCAACCTTTGCACCGCCCAGAATCGCAACGAACGGACGAACCGGATCCTCAACCGCATTGCCGAGGAACTGGATCTCTTTCTGCATCAGATAGCCAACAGCGGTCTCCTTGACAAACTTGGTCACACCGGCAGTCGAAGCATGGGCACGGTGTGCAGAGCCGAATGCGTCCATGACAAACGCTTCGCCATCGACCAGCTCCGCCAGCTCCTTGGAGAACGCCTCGCCGTTCTTGGTTTCCTCTGCACCACGGAAACGGGTATTCTGAAGCAAAACGATCTCGCCCTCGTTCATTGCGGCCACGGCAGCCTTTGCCTGCTCGCCGACAACGGTATCATCCGCAGCAAAGACAACCTTCACGCCGGACAGTAGCTCGCCCAGACGAACCGCAACCGGTGCCAGAGAGAACTTCTCCTCCGGGCCATTCTTCGGCTTGCCCAAGTGAGAGCAGAGCACGAGCTTGCCGCCGTCTGCCAGCAGCTTCTTGATGGTCGGAAGTGCGGCAACGATACGGTTATCGTTGGTGATCTGACCGTCCTTCATCGGAACGTTGAAGTCGCAACGCACCAGAATCTTCTTACCCTTTGCTTGAAGGTCATCCACCGATACCTTATTCAAACCAGCCATATTCGTTACATCCTTTCATGCAGCCAAAAATTCGGTTGTTACATCTTTCACAACCACATTTATTTTACACCATTTCCTGCCGATTGTCAAGGGTTGACAGCATATTTTCATACCATTCTACCTGTTTGATAAATGTTCCTCCACAGGGATGCCAATTTCTGCACTTGCCGGCATTGACTTTGTGCCCATTTCATGATATAATATTATAATACCGTATAGAATGCGATCAAAAGGAGCATCCCATGGATACCGCAAACACAGGAAAACTTTTTGTCATCGAAGGCTTGGACGGCAGTGGAAAATCCACACAGCTGCCATTGGTTTCTGCCGCATTGGCGCAAGCAGGTCTGTCCAATACTGTCATCAGCTTTCCCAATTACGACAACCCCTCTTCTGCCTTGGTACAGATGTATCTGCAAGGTACATTCGGAACGGATGCGTCTGCCGTCAACCCCTATGCCGTTTCCTGCTTTTATGCAGTTGATCGCTTTGCAGGATTCCAAACGGAATGGAAATCCCAATATGAAAGCGGTCAAACCATTCTCTCCGGCCGCTATGTCACGTCCAATGCCATTTACCAGATGTGCAAGCTGCCCCATGACCAATGGGAAATCTATCTGCAATGGCTGAACGACTTTGAATACGGAAAATTGGCACTGCCCCGTCCGGACAGGGTTGTATTTCTCGATATGCCCGAAGGAACCGCACAGCGACTGCTCTCCAAACGCTATCAACAGAACGAGGACAAAAAAGATATCCATGAACGCAATCTGCAATTCCTCTCGCATTGTCGAGAGGCCGCATTGTTTGCAGCAAAACAGGAGGGCTGGACCGTCATCTCCTGTACGGAAAACGGTATCCTTCGTACTCCCGAGGATATGACCCAACGCATCGTTGCCGCATTGCTCCAAACCGAATCATAACGATATCACGAACAGGAGGTATTCCCATGATCTATGTATTTCTGGCGAACGGCTTTGAAGAATGTGAAGCCATAGCGCCCATCGACTGCCTGCGCAGAGCCGGCAAGGTCGTAAAAACCGTCGGCATCGGCGGAAAAACCATCACCGGTGCACACCAAATCCCCGTCATCGCCGATCTCGAGGAACAGGAAGTCGTGCTGGACAAAAATCTGGAAATGATCGTCCTGCCCGGCGGAATGCCCGGTACGCTCAATCTCGGCTCGAACGAAACCGTTCAAAACGCCATCCGCTTCTGCACCGAGCAGAACATCTGGATCGGGGCGATCTGTGCTGCGCCGACCATTCTCGGTAAGATGGGTTTACTGAAAGGCCGCAAGGCTGTCTGCTATCCGGGCCATGAGGTCGATATGACCGGTGCAAAGATTTCCCGTGACAATGTCTGCGTGGACGGCAAGATCATCACCGCCAAGGGTGCCGGTGTGGCATTCGACTTCAGTCTTCAGCTTGTGGAAGTGCTGTACAGCAAAGATGTTCGCAAGCTGCTCGCCGAAAAGATGATTTGCAAAAAATGACAATCGCACAGCAAAAAGACCAACTTCGCAGTGCAATGCTTACCGCACGCCGTGCCATGACGACCCGTGCAGAGGCAGACGAAACGATTGCACAGGCAGTTTGTGTGCATCCATGGTTTCAGGCGGCAAAGCAGGTCTTTGCTTATGTTTCCATGCCCCACGAGGTCGGCACGAAGGCATTGCTCCAAGCCGGCTTAGATGCCGGAAAGCAATTGGCACTGCCGGTTTGCAATACCGCCAAGCATACGATGATTTTCTACCGCCTACACCATATGCAGGAACTGAAAGCCGGTGCGTACCGCATTCCTGTACCGCCGGTTTCCCCGGAACGCATGGTCACACCCGATGCCGACACACTGATGCTAGTACCAATGCTGGCATATGATGCCAAGGGCTATCGGCTCGGGGCAGGCGGCGGTTACTATGACCGCTATCTGGCGGCATACCCCAATCTGCACACCATCGGCATTTGCTATGCCAACGGATATGTGAACGCATTGCCCGTCGATACCTATGACCGACCGCTGCAATGCTGTATCACGGAAACCAAAACGGAGGAATTTTATGGCTGATACCCCAAAATCGGAATTTTCGCCGGATGATATCGACGCACTGCTTGCCGAAATCGAACAAAAACAGCTCACCTCGGAGCAGTCTGTGAATTCGACGGATGCAGAATCGGAAGATACCGAACCGCTGTTTGACTCGGAAACCACAGAATCGGATGTCACAGACGAACCCGATGACGCAGATGCGGCATCCGAAAACGAAGCTGTCGACTCCGATTCTGCCGAAGAACCGGAGTCTGACTGCGCCCCTGTCCTTGCACCTGCCGATTCGGAGGATGCAGAACGCAAACGCCATGCCGCCAAAAAGCGTGTACGTCGCCGCAAACACAAGCGGAAAAAGGGACGCAAGCTCTCCTGCGCACTGATTCTCGTGACCTTTATCTTTGCACTTTCAATCACGACTGCTGTCGGTATTCTCGCTGTTGCAAAGGAAATGTTCGGCATCGACAAATCACAGGTGGAGAAAGCCGTTACCATTCCTGCCGGCTCGACCACGCAGGATATCGCCCGCATCCTCGAGCGGGAAGGACTGATCAATCTGCCGCAAGTGTTCCGTGTCATCTCCCGTCTGAACGGCGCAGACAGCGAATATATCGCCGGTGACCATGTCCTCAGCCCGTCTATGAGCTATGAGGCGATGATCGGTGTGCTGACCGACAAGCAAGCCATCGATGCTCGTGAATATGTCAATATCACCTTCCGGGAAGGCATTACCTTGCAAGATGCTGCCAAGTTGCTGGAGGAAAATGAAGTCTGCTCCGCAAGCGATTTCATCTTCCACTTCAATGCCGGCGGTCAGGGCTTTGCCTTTGAGGAGCATATCCCGGACAACTCTGCGATGAAGTTCTATCGCATGGAGGGCTACTGCTTCCCCGACACCTACCAATTCTATGTCGATGAAGAGCCGGAAATCGTTGTCCAGAAAATCTACGAAAACTTCAACGAGGAAATCACTGCTACCGACTATGCCCGCATGGAAGAACTGAACATGACCCTCGATCAGGTCATCACGCTGGCATCCATCGTGCAGGCAGAAGCACCGATTTCAACCTCGATGAAGATGGTGTCATCGGTATTCCACAACCGTCTGAACAACAGTGCTGAATTCCCGCTGTTGCAATCCGACCCGACCCGTGTCTATGCCGAAGATGTCATTCAGCCCAATCTCCAGATTTCCAACCAGCTGATGCTCGATTCGTATAATACCTATGTCGGTCAGGGTCTGCCGCCCGGTGCCATCAATAACCCCGGCAGGGACGCCATCGATGCCGTGCTGTATCCGGCAAACAGCGAATACTATTTTTTCTGCGCCAATGTGCAAACCGGCGAAATTTTCTACGCTGTGACCAATGCCGAGCATGAGCAAAATCTCGCCCTGATTCAGCAGCAGCAAGAACAAGCCGCTGCCGGTCTGACCGATGAGGAAGGCAGCAGCAATGAATAAGCCGGAACTGCTCGTACCTGCCGGTGATATGGAATGTCTGGATGCCGCACTCCGCTATGGTGCCGATGCGGTCTATCTGGCAGCCAAATCCTATGGTATGCGTGCTGCCGCCAAGAACTTTGATTTCGATGCGCTGGCACAGGCTGTCCAACGGGCGCACGCCCAACATGTCAAGGTCTACCTCACCGCCAACACTTTGCCCCGCTGCAAAGAAATGGACGCATTTCCATCTTTTCTGCGTGATGCAGCAGCATGCGGCATTGATGCGGTGATTGCGGCAGATCTCGGTGTCATCACAACCGTTCGGCGAGAATGTCCGAATTTAGCGGTACACGCCTCGACCCAAACCGGTATCGTCAATCACGCAACTGCCAACGCCCTTTGGGATATGGGCGTGAAGCGTGTGGTATTGGCACGAGAGCTGTCTTTGACGGAAATTGCGGAGCTGCGTGCCAAAACCAATCCTGCACTTGAACTGGAAGCCTTTGTACACGGTGCGATGTGTATGAGCATATCCGGACGCTGCCTGCTGTCGGAATATCTGACCGGCAGAGATGCCAACCGTGGTGCCTGTGCGCAGTCCTGCCGTTGGAATTATCGTCTGGTCGAGGAAAAACGCCCCGGACAATACTTCCCCATCGGTGAGGACGAAACCGGCAGCTATATCCTCAACGCCAAGGATCTCTGCATACTGCCCTATCTCGATCAGCTCTATGCCGCTGGCGTGACCTCGTTTAAGATTGAGGGGCGTGCCAAGGCATTCTACTATGTGGCAGGCGTTGCCAATGCTTACCGCATGGCGATTGACGCATTGTTCGCCGAGCCGCCGCAGCCGATTCCCGATTGGGTGTTGGAAGAGTTAGAAACCGTAAGCCACCGCCCCTATTCCACCGGATTTTTCTTCGGGCAGCCCCAAAGCAGCATTCACCATGCCGAAAACAGCTATATCCGCAGCTATGGCGTGGTCGGTGTCGCACAGGAATGGCGTGACGGCAGACTCTATGTACAGCAGCGCAACCGCTTTTTCGAGGGCGATGTCATTGAGCTGTTTTTGCCGAAGCAAAAGCCGATCGTGCTGACGGTATCCGACCTGCAAAATGCCGATAGCAAACCCATCGAATCGGCAAATCATGCGATGATGGACTGTTCCCTGCGCTGCGAGATTCCCGTCCCTGCGGATACCATCTTACGCAAGCGACTGTCTGAAACGATATGATACGGCGGTATGTTACCGCACGAAAGGATTGCGATTATGTTATTTGACCGCATCGAACCTCTGCTCCAAACGATTCAAAAGCCGGCTCGTTATATCGGCGGCGAGCCGGGCAGCATTATGAAAGATAAAACGCAGATCAAAGCCCGATTTGCGTTTTGCTTTCCCGACAAATACGATGTCGGCATGAGCCATCTCGGCATGAAGATTCTCTATTCCATCATCAACCGCCGTCCGGAATATTGGTGTGAACGGGTCTTTGCACCCGATACCGATTTCGAGCAAGCCATGCGAGAGAATCATCTGCCGCTCTATGCCCTCGAATCACTCGAGCCGATTCGGGATTTCGATTTCATCGGCTTTACCCTGCAATATGAGCTTTGCTATACCAATATCCTCAATATGCTCGATTTGGCAGGTGTACCGCTTTTGCAATCAGAACGAGGCGAATCGCTTGCCCCAATTGTCTGTGCCGGCGGCTCTTGCGCCTGCAATGCCGAACCGATTGCGGATTTCTTTGACCTATTCTTCCTCGGAGACGGCGAAGAACTGAACCTTGAGGTCATGGATTTGTATGTCAAAATGAAGGAACAGGGTGCAACACGCAGCGAATTTCTGCGTACTGCCGCCCAAATCGAAGGCGTTTACGTGCCGTCGCTCTATGACGTAACCTATCACGAAGACGGCACGATCGCAGCCGTGACACCCAAAGACAATGCTCCTGCCAAAGTCCGCAAACGCATTGTCGCAGACATGGATGCCGCAGAAGTGCCTGAGGAATTTGTTGTGCCGTTCTCCGAAATCGTCCATGACCGTGCGGTGACAGAAGTCTTGCGTGGCTGTATTCGGGGCTGCCGATTCTGTCAGGCGGGATTCCTTTATCGGCCGTTCCGGGAAAAGTCGCCGGAGATCATCTGCAAACAGGCAAAGACGCTCTGTGAACGCACCGGCTATGAGGAGCTGTCGCTCTGTTCGCTCTCCACATCCGATCACTCTCGCATCGAGGAGATGATGGACGGTCTGCTGACCTTCACCGAGCAAGCTCACATCAACCTCAGTCTGCCATCTCTGCGTGTGGACAACTTCAGTCATGCGTTGATGAACCGCATTCGCCGTGTGCGCAGCAGCGGTCTGACCTTTGCGCCGGAAGCCGGTACGCAGCGTCTGCGAGATGTCATCAACAAAAATGTCACCGAAGAGGAGCTGCTCCGCACCTGCGGCATTGCATTCCGTGGCGGGCAATCCTCCGTCAAGCTCTATTTCATGCTGGGGCTGCCGACCGAAACCGATGATGATATCCGTGGCATTGTCGAGCTGGCTCAGAAGGTTGTCGATTCGTACTATCAAATGGACGAGCAGCTCAAGGGCAAGGGCATTCAGATTTCCATCAGCGTGGCGACCTTTGTACCCAAGCCCTTTACACCGTTCCAATTCCATCCGCAGGATACCCGAGAACAGATTGCCCATAAGCAGAAAATTCTCGAGGAAACCGTTGCCGGACACAAGCGCATCCGTGCCAGCTGGCATCCGCCGGATACGAGTATTCTTGAGGCGGTATTGGCACGGGGTGATCGCCGACTCTCTGCCGTCATTCTCGAGGCATGGAAACAGGGCTGCCTGTTCGACGCCTGGTCGGAGCATTTCGATTTCGCAAAATGGCAGGTGGCATTCGATGCCGTCGGGCTTTCTCCGGAATGGTATGCCAACCGGGAACGCAGCTATGACGAGATTCTGCCTTGGGATCACATCGACTACTACATCGACAAGACATTCCTCATTCGGGAAAACGAGAAAGCCAAGCAAGCCCAAACCACACCGCATTGTCGGCAGCATTGCTCTGCCTGCGGTGTCACTAAGGTAACCGGAAAGCCCTGCTTTCCCTTTGAAAAGGAGGCGGCAACATGATTCCGGTACGCGCAACCTTTGAAAAATGCCGTCGTGCAAAATATATCTCGCACCTCGATTTGATGCGCTGTATGCAGCGTGCATTTCGCCGTGCGGAGGTGCCGATTTGGTATACCGAGGGCTTCAATCCCCATGCGTATCTGATGTTTCCGCTGGCATTGTCTCTCGGCTATGAGAGCAGCTGTGAGTGCATGGATTTCCGTCTGGACGGCGATATGTCCATGGAAGAAAGTATGGAGCGGCTTAACCGTGTCCTGCCTGCCGACTTGCAAATTCTGCGAGTTGCAGAGCCGATTCACAAGCATACCGATATCGCCTTTGCCGATTATCAGATCTGCTTGGACGGTGACGATGCAGCGGCACTGCGTGCGGCATGGGAGGCATTCTATGCACAGCCGGAAATTCCCACAGAAAAGAAAACCAAACGAGGCACAACTTCCGTTGACCTCAAGCAGCAGATTGTGCTCTCCTGCGTACAGACCGTAGAACAAGGACTGGTTTTGCAGCTGCGCACACCGGCCGGTACTTCAGTCAATGTCAACCCGTCCTTGCTGGTCGATGCGTTTCGCAATCACCTGACCACACAAACACCACCGCTCGCATTGGGCATGGTACACGCTGCTCGTACAGCAATTCTCTGTGCAGACGGTACACCCTTTGTATAATCAATATCACAAAAACAGGCGATACCCTCAACTTGGGTATCGCCTGTTCGGTTATCGCAGCGATGCGGCTGTAACTGTGATGGTATTGTAGCCGTTTGCCGACATATGAATATGCAATTCGGAAATCGTGAAGGTCACAGCCTTGGTATATTCGGCTGTGACCGGTGAATCATCGAGCTTGAGCATCTCATACACCTCGTCCTGATTCTCCACCATGTAGTAGCCATGCTCTCTCGTATCTTTGGTCACCCGTGGGAATAACGCCAAATTGTCCACACGCAGATACAGCCCGTTCGGATAGTCCGCATGAGTCGCAGGCAGCACTGTGATAATGCCGTTGACCTCCAGACCGCCGCTGTACGCAAAATCCGCATACAGCTCCGACACCGTTTCTCCGCTGACGATGCCGTCAAACGATTGGAGTGTCCAGTCCAGATAGGTATCTCCTGCTGTCAGCGGTTCGCCGTAGCCATCCTTGCTGTCCACCGGCACAATATCCAATCCTCGTTCACTCCACAGCAGCTTGGTATCATCGTCCACTGCATTGGGGTTGGTCGCAAGTGGTTCTGTGGACTGCGTACTTGCGGTTGTTGCAGTTGTCGTTTCCGTAGTGGTTGTTTTGGTGGTTGTTTTAGTCGTCGTTGTTTTGGCTGTTGTTGTCGTTGCTTTCGTTGTGGTTGTGGACTGCTCCGCTTGGGATGAGCCATCTGCCTTCTGACATCCCGTCAAGCAAAGCAGCATGGCAAGCAAACATGCCCCATGCCGTTTTCGCATCGTGCTCCCTCCTTCTAATTTCACTGCGATCTATGTGCCGGACTTCTCATTTATCATAACACATCTTGCCACAAAACGCAAGTTTTTCTTTGGTTCGTTACAATTTTCGTGATATGTCACGAATCTGCATGCCATTCCTTGCTCATTTTGCCGAAATCTCGTTATCTTAACGTCCTTTTTGAATGCCTATCATCTGTTTTTCACATTTCAGCTTATAATAAAATGCAAAGAACTGTCATTGGAACAGATAGAAAGGAGTGTTCGGTTCATGTGGCAGAATCCCAATGACCCCGATCCTTCCGACACCAGATTTCCCTC
Source organism: uncultured Clostridia bacterium (assembly GCA_944388075.1). Lineage (GTDB taxonomy): Bacteria > Bacillota > Clostridia > Oscillospirales > Ruminococcaceae > Firm-04. Next base: position 25,345 of record CALXHI010000008.1, read on the forward strand.
TGCACCGCAGTCGGAGCGAACATCATCCGAACCTGTCAACAGCAGTTTCTACTCCCCTCGCAATGATTCCAACCTGCCGCCGATTCCGCCAACATCTTATAACACGCCGAATTTTGGTGCTTCCCCCAACCCACCACCACCGCATTCGTCACACAAAGGCCTGCGGATCGTAGCGATCTGTGCAGGACTGGTATTCCTGTCCGTTGCTTCCATTCAATGCTACCGCTTTCTCAACGACAGCCTGCAGGACAATAGTTCCCAAATGCCGGAAGAATCCACAACACAGCTTGGATCTGCCAATTCCTCCGCAGATGTCAATTCGCAAACCGACACTGATATCAACACAGATTCCTCCGCCTTTGTGCCGGACAGCACAGTGTCGGACGCACAGGAATGGATTACATTGGCAACCCCCGAAGGCGGTATGAGCTTGCCGGATATTGTTGACAAGGTCATGCCGGCTGCGGTCGGTGTTGCTTCCACTTTTGTTTATGAGCAGTCCGTCATGACCATGTGGGGCATTCAAACACAGGAAAAATCCGTTCCGGCAACCGGCACGGGTATTATCATGAGTGAGGATGGCTATATCATTACGAATGCCCATGTCATTTACAGCAGCAGCTATAACGGCTTGGCACAGGAAATCCAAATCGTGTTAAACACAGACTACTACGCCGGTGATACGCAAATCGTCGCAAAAGTCATCGGCTATGACACCGAAGAGGATATTGCCGTCCTCAAGGTCGATACCAACCAAAAGCTGACCGCAGCAGAATTCGGTAACAGTGATAACCTGCGAGTCGGTGAATTGGTTGTGGCGATTGGCAATCCTTTGGGATTTGAGCTGTTCGGCTCTGTCACAACCGGTATCGTTTCTGCGCTGAATCGAGAGGTCACCATCAACGAATCTACCATGCGTCTGATTCAGACCGATACTGCCATCAATGCCGGCAACTCCGGCGGTCCGCTGATCAACGCTTATGGGCAGGTCATCGGCATCAATTCTTCTAAAATCAGCAGCAGCTATTACTCCGATACCGCCGTAGAAGGGCTCTGCTTTGCGATTCCCATTACCCATGCCAAAACGGTGATCGATGATCTCATCAATTACGGCTATGTGCGAGGCAAGCCCTTGCTTGGCATTTCCGGACAAAATGTTGATGAATCGCTCTCTCAGGCATTCGGCATTCCGGTCGGCGTCTATGTCCGTGAGGTGACGCCAAACGGTGCTGCCGATTTGGCAGGTGTCGAAGTCGGCGATGTGATCATTGCCGTCAACGGCAAGCCGGTCGAAACCTATGACGAGATGAATGCCGAAAAAAACGACTACAAAGCCGGTGATACCATTACATTGACCATTACGAGAGACGGCAAAGACTTGACGCTTCCGTTGACGCTGCAGGAAAAGCAGCCTTCCGATCTGCACTGAATAAATCAAAACGCTCGTGTTCCAAATGGTTCACGAGCGTTTCCTATTATCCGGCAGCTGCTGTTTTATGACGAGTTTGCTTTGCCAATTCCCGCCGCCGACGGCGTTCCCGTTTTTGCGCAGGCTTCCACGCATCCCGTATTGCCAGATAATGCTGCAAGAATTGCATGGCTTGCGCCTGTGTGCAGACGTTGCCATAGAATGCCTGCTCAAAAATCTCGACCGCCGGCTGCACGGGAATATCCAAAAATGCTTCCATCTCCACGCCAAGCATACGAGCGGTTTTCACCGGATCGGCATGCCATTGCTTGCGTAATCTCGCAAAGCCTGCCTGTACCGCCTTTGCATCATACCGCTTGCGATACCACCGCAAAAACAACTGCTCTCGCACCATCGGTACAACCCATACAACCAAGACAAGTGCAAGCAGCACCACGGCAAGCAGGATCAAGCCAATCAGCTGAATCATACCCAACACTGCGCCATCGTTCTCAACCGGTGCATTCGATGGTGCTGTTGCATCCATGGACAACCAGCCATAGCCCAAAATATAAATCTCCGTAAACGCATGTGCATGACTGGCACGAATGATGAAATCTCCGCTCTGCCGCTGTTCACTCATCGAATAGCCCTCAGCATAACGAGCCGGAATGCCAACGGCTTGGCACATCAAGGTCATTGCCGTTGCAAATTGATAGCAGACGCCCTGTTTGTTCTCAAACAAGAAGGATTCCACATTGTCCTCCTCATCTTTTTCAAATTCCAGCGAATAGGTAAATTCGCCTGAAACCGAAAGATATTGCCGAATCGCCTCCGCCTTTTCAAAATCCGTTGTCTTACCTGCGGTCACGGTTTCGGCAAGCTGCCGCACAGAATCCGGAATCGGCGACAGCCCACTCTCCCGATAATATTCCTGTGCCGTATTCTGCATATATGCCAGAGAAAACAAGTGTTTCAGCATTTCTTTGGAAAGGGATTCCTCTGACAGCACCTCAAACAACGTATTCCAAAATTGGTCCATCCAGTCTTCCCGTTCCGCATCGGTCATACCGGCGGTTTGTGCGGAGAACGCATTCACGATCAACTGCATCGGTTCTGAACGGAAATACCGATCACTCAAATAGGTCTGCACACTGTATTCGCCCCGAATCTGTTCGGGGGAGTAGCGATAGATCACACCGCTTGCTGTACGAAAAAGACCGGCATCAACCCGATTCTCCCAATTCGAGTACACCATCGGATTGCGAGATTCATAAGTCAGCACATTGCTCGCTGCCGGATAGGTCATACCGCCGGCATTGAGATTTTGCAACCGGATTTCCTGCCGATACGGCGCAATGGAAGCATCGGAAACATCCATCTCTGCCAAGCCCGAAAGCCCATAGGTTTTCCCGAATTCCGCATCCATTTGCACCGCCTTTTGCAGCAGCTGTGCCTGCTGATGGGGCAGAAGCCAAGGCGATACTTCCCGCAGTACGGCTGCATCGTCCGTCTGCATTTCCTCCGCAATATAGGAAAGCGCATTCTCACCATAGGGTTGGTCACATGAACCCACACGCCAACTGTCCGACTCCAAATCGTAGTAGGAAAAGCTGCGGGATTTGAGGTTCACCGCCGTGTCTGCCTGTGCATAGTAAAGGGCACTGGTGTTGTTCGATGTATAGGTTCCGCCATCGGAGCTTTCGGTAAAGTTGCTGATTGCGCCCATCAACATATCAGAAATCGACGAGCTTGCCAGTAAGGTATCGAGCACCCGTCGATCGGCCTGTACCGTGGGTTTCGGCACGATCATTGCCAAAATAGCCGCTGCCGCCAGAAAAATGCACGAAGCCGACATACAACGCATATCCAGCCATTCCGGCATCAAATCCGAATGGAATCGACTCTTGGACGGTGCTTTGGAAATACAGAATGCCTCACCCGATTGCATGACCTGTACGACAGCCTTATCCTCTGCACGCATCTGCCGACAGTAGATCATCACGGCAAAATACATCACCAGCAGAATCAAAATAAACGGAATCGGCATGGTTTCGCCTTCCTTGGCATAGATGACAAACGGAAAGCTCATGCAGACAAAGGACATCAGCACACGATAAATATAGAACGAATAAAAGCACACAATCGAGCCGATGAACCAACAGAACAATAGAAACAATGCAAAGATATAACCCTGAAATACCGTATCGAGCACGGATTGCGGGGTCAAAAACCACACCATGAAATCCAGCTGTAATGTCGCATCTTCAGGAGCCAGCCATCCGTCCCTTCCACTTCGTACACAAACCAGTGCCAGCCAGAAAATCACAAAGCTGAAGCCCAAATATGCCGTCATCCCAAGCAATGATTGTCGCTCGCAAATGCGCAGAATCCGAAACAATACCCCAATCAACACATAGGCTGCTGCCATCCAAATCAACAACCATTCGGGTTGATAGTAATAGAAAATGGCTGTCACAATCATAACCGCATACCACAGTGGGATCTGCTTTGCTTGCAGCATATGCGATACAATCGGCAGATTGCGGATTCGCCGCAGCATCGCTGTCATAGGATCGCCTCCTTTCTACCCATTCTCTGCCGGCACAAGATGATGCTCCGCCGTTGCATACCAAATCGAGCCGGTTGGCATTGCCGAATACAAGCTCTGTTCTGTCGGCTCGGGTACAATGATATGCCGAGTCATAAAGCAGCCTGCCAATGCGTTCACCAACGGTGCATCAGATTCGGTCGTGGCATAGAGCAAAACACCGCTGCTTGCACCATTCAATTCCGAGGGCAAATGCTGCATTTGCACATCGCTGCGGAATCCGCTCTGAAGCATAAGTATCGACTCTGCCGCAATCTGTTCGGGCGACTGAATCGAAACGCTCTTCCACGCCCCGGCCTCTCCGCAATAAAACACTTGACAGGGGAAACCATTTCTTGCACACAGACTGATCAAGCCCATGATCGTTTCAAACAGGCATTCTTCCTGCTCAATGCGGGCACGCTCCGACATACGAGCCGTTGACCGCCGCAAATCCAGCAGCAATGACAGCATCGGCAGCGAAACCGGTTCATCCTTGCGCACCATCAATTGCCGCCGTTTCGTAGACAGTTTCCAGTTGATCCGCTTGAGCGAGTCGCCCGGCTGATAGGAACGATGCTCATATCCGGGCAGTGTCGAAGCGGAGTAATCAAGCTCTGCCTCTTCCTCGTCATCTGCCGTAATGACCGCATTGGTAATATCCCGGAAAATTGTCTGGTCGGGCTTCATATCCGGAATTTCAGGCAAAATCAACATCGTCTCCCGTACATCCTGCTTGACCGAAAATTGAAATAAGCCCAGAAAATCCGAAATTTTCATCTGTGACAGCCATAATTCTGCTTTTCCGCAGCACTCGGGTGTGAGGCAAATCGGGATCTCAACGAATTCCTCAATAGACATCGACAAACACATCGGCAGCATATAGGGTGTTGGCTGCGTGAAGAGCTGCTTCCGCCATTTCCGACACGCTGCACGATAGCGTAGTCCTGCCACAAACCCGTATGCGGCAAGCGGTTCCGGCTCTAATTCCTCTGCATCGGGATTGAGCGGAGCAAAATGTGCCGACGCTTGCAGCCGTACCCGCAAAAACGGCAGAGGCAGCCAGCGAGGTTTATGCAGCCGCAGCAAAGCTGTCATCTTCTGATATTTTGAGCCATTCTCCGGCAAAACCAATTCCATTTGCAAAAAATGCCGCACCAGCAGCGTCAAAATCAAAGACAGTGTCGGCATCAAAATCAAACAGGTCAGCATCAGGACACCAATGCGGCCATCCAGATACAGCAAAAACAAAATGGCAATCGCAATGGCACCCAAATATCCGATATTCATGTCGTCTCCTGCATCGGCACGGGCACGGTTTGCAAAATATCCGCAATCACAGCCTGACCGGTTCCCATCTGCGTTTTGCCCTTCGGCGAAAGAATCAATCGATGTGCCAGCACACTCTCTGCCATCGCCCGCACATCATCCGGTACAACATAATCCCGTTCCTCCAGAAACGCATTTGCCTTTGATGCCTGATAAAGCGAGATCGAGCCGCGCGGACTTGCACCTAAGGTCAATGCCCCATGGGTGCGGGTAGCAGCAACGATCTGCAAAATATAACGCTTGACCGGATCGCTGACAAAAATCGCATCTACGTCCTTTTGCAGCTGCACGATATCTTCCGGATGCAGTACTGCCTCCAAATTCTCCTCTGCATGAGACTGTGCATTGTTCGAGAGGATCTCCAGTTCTTCATCCTCACTCGGATAGCCCATCGAAATCCGCATAAAGAAACGGTCCATTTGTGCCTCGGGGAGATGATACGTACCATAGGTCTCGACTGGATTCTGCGTCGCCAGCACCATGAAGGGCGTCGGCAGCGCATGGGTCACGCCGTCAACCGAAATCTGATGCTCCTCCATGACCTCCAGCAAGCTGGACTGTACTTTCGGGGAAGCACGGTTGATTTCATCGGCGAGCAGAAAATTGCACATTGCCGCACCGGCACGGTATTCCAGTTCAAAGGTCTGCTGATTGACCATGGAGAAACCGGTGATATCCGAGGGCATGACATCCGGTGTCAGCTGGATTCGGTGAAATCTGCCGCCGACCGAGCCGGCAAGTGCCGATACCAGACGGGTTTTGCCGACACCCGGCACATCCTCGAGCAGTATATGGCCTTTGCAGAGCAAGCAAATGATGGCTTGACGAATCGGCATTTCTTTGCCGATAATCACGCGTCCGATGTTATCACATAGGGTTTGTATGGATTTATGCATGGTATGAGTCCTTCCTTGTATTCCGATAATTTCAGATAGCCGCAGACACACAATTCTCTGTGGTTTCTGCCATAGCTAAACATATTATAACATACCGCAGCACTTTCTGCAAGCCCTTTTTCCTATTGTGGCATATTTACGAAAAAGCCACGCATTTTGCAGTGGAATTCCTTGACAATGCCTTGTGTTTTCTGTATAATATAAGATAGAATGATGTGCTCTGCCTATATTATGATACTCCGCAGAGCAACGGCATCATAATAAGGAGGAACCAATATGTATTGCAAGAATTGTGCGGAAATACTGACCCCGACCGATGTAGCTTGTCCGAAATGCGGTTTTGCACTCGGAACCGGTATTAAGTTTTGCGAATATTGCGGCAGTGAACTGCATCCGGGTGCTTTGAACTGCGATATCTGTGGCGCAGCCATCTCCACGGAACCGTATAATGACCCGAACAATCCCGCTTTTCAGCAGCAAGCAGCCCCACAGGCGTATCAGCAGCTCTATCAACAGCAACAGCGACCCTATCAGCAGTCGGGTTACCCCGGACAGCCTAACCTCCAGCAGCCCTATCAGCAGCCCATGCCTTATCATCAGGGGCAAACCTACCAGCAGCAAATTCACGTAATGCAGTCGCAGAATGTCAAGCTCAAATCCAAAGTCGCTGCTGCGATTTTGGCATTTTTCCTTGGTTCACTCGGCATTCATAACTTTTATTTGGGCAAAACCGCCGTGGGTGTGATTCAGCTGCTGATGACCACGTTCAGCTGTGGCGCATTGGTAGTGTTTACGGAAATATGGGCAATTGTCGAGGGCATTCTCCTGCTGACAGGCGGCATCAAAACAGACGGTCGCAACCTGCCGCTTCAGTGAACAGTGTTTTCTGCAAACTTTCACAATTTTTTCGTAAATAAAGGAATGCATTCAGATTTTTTTAAGACTCATCTTCTATACTGTTATTGCATTCGAACGAATACAAAAAAGAAAGGAGTATGCTGCAATGGCCATCAGTACGTTTCAGCGCCGTGAAGTGAAATTCATGCTGTCGCAGGAGCAGTTCGAGGCTTTGATGCCCATCGTGCATGCGCACATGAACCCCGATCGCTATTGCGTTGACGGCAAGGAATACGGCATCTACAACATCTATTACGATACACCCGACTGGTTTCTCATCCGTCAATCCATTGAAAAGCCATATTACAAAGAAAAGCTGCGCTTGCGGAGCTATTATTCCCCTGCCGCACCGGATGACCGGGTGTTTCTCGAGGTCAAGAAGAAGATCGGTGGTATCGTCACCAAACGCCGTGTCGCTATGACGCTTGCAGAAGCCGAGGCATATATCCGCACCCGTGTCAAGCCCTACTACGAGTGCTTCATCGACCAGCAGGTCTTGAAAGAACTCGATGTGTTCATGAACCAATATGACAGTCTTGCCCCCCGCCAGTATATCAGCTACCAGCGTGCCGCTTTCTTCGGCAAGGACGATAAGGACTTCCGTCTGACGTTTGACCGACAGATTACCGCACGTCAGGAGGATCTGTCCCTCGGACGGGAAAGCTATGGCTCACAGCTTATTCTTCCGAATCAGCGTCTGATGGAAATCAAGATTCCCGCTGCGCTGCCGCTTTGGATGAGTCATGCGCTCTCCGAGCTGGAAATCCGGAAGATCAGCTTCTCCAAATACGGTACTGCATATAGAAATTCTGTTCGTGCTCGTGTTGCCGAACAACAGGAAAGGAAGACTCGTTATGCCTAATGCTGTGCTCATCCACCATGCCAGCGGTCTGTTCACCCGTATCTACAATGACCAATCTGCCGCCAATCTCAATGCCCCGACACCCGTTCAGATTATCGCCTGTGTTGTGGGTGCGCTGATCATCGGTTTGGTCATCGGTCTGCTCTACATTTTCACCCACCGCAAGGTTGGTTACGCACAAAGCATTGTCATTACCATGCCAATGCTCTCTGCGATGGTTGCCGCCGTCATTCTGATGATGTGTACGCTCTCCGAAGCCGGCTTGACCGCCGCCATCAGCTTGACCGGTGCATTCTCCCTCGTCCGATTCCGCAGTGTGCCGGGAGACCCAAAGGATATCGCATACATCTTCTTTGCCATGGGCAGCGGCGTCATTTGCGGTCTGGGCTATGTCGGCTATGCGGCAGTCTTCTGCCTGATTCTCTCGGCAGTTTTGCTCATCTTCCACCTCACCAATTTCGCAGCACCCCCGATTCAGGACATGACCCTCAAAATCACCATCCCCGAAAACCTCAACTACAACGGTCTGTTCGATGCCGTGATGGATAAGTATACCGTTTTCTGGCATCTGCGCCGTGTCAAGACCACCGATTTCGGTACACTCTTTGATCTGGTTTACTCGATCCGCATCAAGACCGATGTCGATCAGAAAAAGTTCATCGACGAGATCCGTACCCTGAACGGCAATCTCAATGTCACGCTGGTACTCTATCGTTACGACGACCAGATTTACGAAACCAAATCCAAGTAATTACACGCATCCGAAAAGGCTGAGGTTTGCCCTCGGTCTTTTCGTGCAGGATGCCTTATTCCCGTCACGAAAGGATGGTTACGCATGAAACAACACCGTCGTCTCGCATTGTTGCTGGCTGCATGCCTGCTCTGCACGACTGCTACCGCCTGCTCGGACGACTCCACCGGTTCGACCGCTCAAGCTGAACAGAGTGCTGTGGATTTCCAAACGGATTCCAAAGCCGAAGATGCTTCCCCTGACGTTGACAGCTCTACGGTAGATACGCCCTCTGATTCGAGCAGCGGGGACGATTCCTCGGAAGCCGATCCCGACACCTCCTCCAATGCCGAATCGGTTCAGACCACTACCGTCACGACCGCCAACGGCGGCAACAATTCCTCCAAGCAGACAGCATCCACCTCTCGCACCACTGTCACGAGCAAATCTCAGACTGCTGTTGTCACAACCGCCTCCACAGAGGTCAGCACGACCGTTGCGGCATCCGAAATCAAATACATCTATCTCAAAGGCGATACGGCACAGTATGACGGCACCGGCATCTCCGTCAACGGCAGCCGTGTGACCATCGCCAAGGGCGGTACTTATCGCATTTCCGGCACGCTGAATGACGGGCAGATCTATATTCTTACAGAGGACAAAAAGGTCTATCTCGAGCTGGATGATGCCCATATCACCAACTCCGTCGGCTCTGCGATCAACTGCCAGCAGGCAAAGAAAATTACCATCACGACCCTAGCCGGTACGACCAATTCCCTCACCGATGGCGGTACACATGAGGAAGACCGCGGTACGATTTTCTCAAATGACACGGTCATTCTCGAAGGCTCCGGTACGCTGAATATCACAGCCAACTATGCGCATGGCATCCGCAGCGACGATGACATCATCCTCAACAGCGGCAATGTTGCCATCACCTCCACCAAAAGCGGCTTCCACAGCAATGACGGCATCGAAATCAACGGCGGTACGCTGTTCTGCGATGGCGGTACCAATGGCATCAAGACAGATGGTTATATCACCATTACCGGCGGGCATTCGGTATTGCTCGGCGGCACACGAGAGGAGAAAGGGGCAATCTATTGCGACGGTGCATTCAATGTCATCGGCGGTACATTCTATGCAGTCGGTAACCTCTGCACCATGCCTGCCTCCGCTACGACCGTTCCGGTTTTGGGTGCGGTCTTTGCAACTGCACAGACTGCCAATTCGCCGGTGCGTTTCCTCTGCGGCGGCAAACCGCTCTTTACCGCAACCTCGCCCCGTTCCTTCAAGTATGTGGTCTACGGCGGCGATGGTCTGACCGGTTCCGATTACAGTATTCAGTACGGCGGTTCGCTCAGTGGCGGTTCGACCACCAACTATATCACCTCCGGCGGCACATACAGCGGCGGTACAACAACACCAGTCTTTGATGCAACCGGCACGGTTTCGTTCTATCCGGTCGCCTAACCCTAATACCAACCCCAAGCATCCGAGCCGAAAGCGGTTCGGATGCTTTTTGCTGCCCATGTGTATTCCATTTTGTATCAAATGCGATAATATTACAGTAAATTTCATACAATCCTTCATTGTCACAGCGGTTGTTCTGTGTTATGATATCTCCAGAAGCCGTCATCGAACCCCAGCAAGACAGTATGAGAAATAGAGATACAAAACACAGGGAGTATGGATATGAAGAAAAGATGGATGGCTGTCCTCATGGCGGTAGGCATGCTGCTGCCTTGTGGCAATGTACCGCAGGTCACGGCGGAGAGTTCGGTGGTCTATGACAGACTCAAAGGTCTGCCGTTCGAAAATGGCGATCCGTTCAAGGGCGTCGATGTCAGCTCTGCGCTGGCACTGGAAGAAAGCGGCGTGGTCTTTCGGGACAGCAACGGCAACCCGACCGATTTGTTTACGCTATTGGCTGACCATGGCGTGAATACTGTTCGCATTCGCATTTGGAATGATCCGTATCATTTGGAAAGTCGAAAAACCTATGGCAGCGGCAGCTGTGATGCCGACTGTGCCGTCAAGCTGGCGAAACGATGTGCAGATGCCGGACTGCATTTGCTGGTGGATTTCTACTATTCCGATTTCTGGGCAAACCCTGCGAAACAGTCTGCGCCCAAGGCATGGACAAATTACAGCATTGACGAGAAAGCCAATGCCATTGCCGCCTACACAACCGATACCCTCACCCGCATTGCAGCAACCGGTGCAGAGATTACCATGGTGCAAATCGGCAACGAAACCACAAACGGTATGTGCGGGGTCTGGCTTGACGATTATGACTGGAGCGAATCGGGCTGGCAGCAGCTTGCAAAGCTTTGGAATGCCGGTGCAAAAGCGGTTCGGGCATTTGACCCGGAGATTCTGGTTGCACTGCATTTCACCAATCCCGAGCAGGACGGCAAATATGCCTACATCGCCCAAATGCTCGATCAGGTACAGGTCGACTATGATGTATTCGCAACCTCCTACTACCCCTACTGGCACGGCACGCTCGATAACCTGCAAAGCGTGCTAACCTCTGTTGCCGAAACCTATGATAAGCAGGTGCTCGTAGCGGAAACGTCTTGGAGCTACACGCTGGAGGACAGCGACTGCTTTGCCAATACCATCGGGCAGAGTGAGAATTTGGGCGACTACGTGGACTATCCCGTCAGTCCCGAAGGGCAAACCGCTTTCCTGACGGATTTGTTCGAGATCATCGCAGCCATTCCCGACAGCAAGGGGCTTGGCGTATGCTATTGGGCACCGGCATGGATCTCCGTTGGCACAGACTATACGCAAAATCTCGAGCGTTGGGAACGTACGGGTTCCGGCTGGGCAACGAAAGCCGCAAAAGAATATGATGCCGATGGGGCATATTACGGCGGCTCATCCGTAGACAATCAGGCTCTGTTCGATGCGAACGGTAAACCGCTCTCTTCGCTCTCGGTCTTTGCAAATATTGTCGGAGATGGGCAATATCAGCCGGTCAAGGATGTGGCAGGCAATCTGCTGTCCAATCCCCATTTTGAACAGGATATGGGCTGGACAGATGCCCCATCCGGTTGGCAGCTGTACAATTCCGGTGCCGATCATTTCGATGTTCGTGCCGAAGATCCCCACAGCGGCTCGTACGCCCTGCACTGGTACTCCGAAACTGCCTTCTCGGACAGCAAGCTCTCGACCGCCGTCACTGTGCCGGAGGACGGCGAATATCTGGTGTCATTCCATATGCAGGGCGACACGCAAAGCCACTATCAAGCCAATGTGACCATCAACGGACGGGAAACCGTTTCCGGCAGCGGTACGGGGCAAGGTTGGAGCGATTGGCAGAATCCTGCGCTGACCGTCACTGCTCGTGCAGGAGATACCATTCATCTGAAGGTGTCAGTCAGCAGTGCAGCGGCATCCTATGGTTCGATGGACGATTTTGTCATTCGCAAAATCACCGATCGACCCGAAATGACCACGACCACAACTAATACCGAAACTACCACGCCACCACCCCAACCCATCGTCGGAGATATTGACGAGGATGGCAGCTTTACCGTAGCGGATTTGGTACTGCTCAACCGCTATCTCTCCGAGGATAGCCGCATTACCATCTCCCCAAATGGTCTGCACACTGCCGATTACAATCGTGACGGGCAACTCAGCAGCGTTGATTGCTTGCTACTCCAACACCGGTTGTCGTACGCATAATCCATCGCAAAAATCCTTTGTGCAGATTTTGTGAAATCGCTTGCATTTCTCCCTTATTTATGGTATACTGAAGACAATCGGAGTGTGTACCGATTCAAACAACATGAAAGATGAAGGGAGTCGATCCGTTATGTTTTTACAAGAACTGGGTCCCATTGAAGCCGAAGCATTTCTCACGCTGGCATGCGAAATGATCGAGGATGACGGTATTATCTGCCTTGAAGAGAATGACCTGCTTGACCAATATCAGAAAGAGCTTGGTATCACCGGCTTTTCCTTTGACCCCACAGCCGCTGCTGCCGCCCGCCATACGCTTGCTCAGCTGGATGAGGTCGCAAAACGCAAGGTGTACATGGAGCTGTTTTCGATTGCCGTCTGCGACTGCGAAGAGGATGTAACCGAGCGCATTACCCTCACCTCCATTCGGGATGCGTTGGCATTGAGTCCGCATGTCTGCTCTGAACTGGAAAGCTGTGTCTACGACCTTTACAGCGTCTATGATGAGATTGAAGAAGCACTCGAACTCGACTTGAGCGAGGACGAGGATGACGATATTGCTTAAGAAACCTGCGTCCATTTCATAACACCAATAAGCATCTGATTCCCGCTTGAATCAGGTGCTTATTTCTATATATGCTGCTGTCCATGTTTATCTCTGTAAACTTTGTGGAAATTGCCCCTTGCGATTGCTTTGATTTTGTGCTATAATAATAGTATCAGCGAATACCATGTATAGGGGGAGAAAGGAGTCGGAAATGGAACTGCAATTCACGGTTGGTACACATGTGCGCTATATCGGTACTGGTGTCTGTGAAATCAATCGCATCGAAGACGTTGATTTTTCAGGAATTGGCGACACACGAAGCTGCTATGTCCTCGTACCGATGCGTAATCCCTGTATGACAGTCTATGTCCCTTTGGACAGCGAAAACTGTTGTGCAAAAATAAAGCCTCTCTTAACCAAGGAGACCATTGATGCGCTGCTGGAAGCAGAAGCTGATCCTGCCACAAAGCTTACATGGATCGAGGACCGCAAGGAGCGTACAGCACTATTTCGCAAGCTGCTGTCCGGTGGCGATGAGCGCGATCTGGTGCAGCTGATTCGGTGTATTGAGGAACGCAAAGCGGCACTCCGTGCGAACGGGAAGCATCTGGCATTGTCGGATGAAACCACGCATAAAGAAGCCTTGCGGATGCTCGAAGATGAATTTACCTACAGCTTGCAATTGTCGCCCGAGGACACGGCAACTTATGTCCGTGAAAAGCTCGGCATTTGAATTGATGTCCGCAAAATGAAACGGAGCAAGGTTCGCTTGCTCCGTTTTTCTTATGCCTGATTCCGAGCGGATTTGACCTTGCCGACGGTAAATTTACCGATGTTCCAAACAAGTATGAACAGCGGCAATATGCCGACATACAGAGTACCATAAACGAAATATTCAATGCCATTGAGGAAATGTTCCCAACCCATTGCCTGCGGTACAATCCAATAATCCGTTGTTCCGGCAAGCCAGACAATCGGCAATCCAATGCCGACGCCAACCATTTCAGCACATACAGCAGCATCGGCATAAATTTACGGTGTTGACTGCCATGCCGTTTCCAGTCCCAAGTCACATATGCCGCCGCTGTCATCACCATAGCCATCACGCTAATCGGAAGGAAATAATCCTCGTTCTGCGTTTCCTCAATCACATCGGTTACCGTGAACATCACCCAGAATGTGACATGACACAACAGTACAAATAGCCATTCCATGTCCTGTTCCTTTCATCAGCCCCTCACTTCAACCGGTGCATTGTTTTGTCCGGATTTTGTGGTGAATTTTGCGTTCACATGCGGATCGGCAGGGAATACATCCGCTACCTCACTGATTGCAATATAGGCAGTCGGATCGATTTTCTGTACCAGTTCCCGCATTTTAACCACTTGGAATCGGTTGACGATGAAGTAAATCATCGTTTTCGCCGTATTGGAAAAGCCACCGGTTGCCTCAATACGGGTCACGCCACTCTCGAATGTTTGTGAAAGTGCCACACAGACTGCGTCCGGCTCGACTGTGATGATCATCGCACATTTTGCGTGATCAAGACCATCCACCATGAAGTCAATCGTCTTGACCGCTGCTGCGTAGGCAATGATGGAGTACAGCGATAAGATCCAGCTCTGCATCGCAATACCGCAGACAATATACAGCAGCACATTGTATACCATCACAAAGGTTCCAACCGATAATCCCAGTCGGCGTGCGAAAATCACCGCCATCACTTCGATGCCGTCCATCGCACCGCCAAACCGAATTGCACTGCCACTGCCAATGCCTGAAATCAAGCCGCCGAAAACAGCACAAAGCAGCAAATCCGTGCCCGCCATCGGAGAGGACGTTGCAACGTCAATCGGCAAAATATCGTTGATCACCCATGCGGCAATCGAGTAAAGCGCAACCGTATAGATCGCATAGATGGTAAACACAACACCCTGTTTTTTGTAGCCATACAAAAACAGCGGAATATTCAGCAATAACAGAAAAATCGAGAGCGTCCACTGTTCCGGCGTCACCTGTGCGAGCAGCATGGAAGTACCGGAAATACCGCTGTCATAGAGCTTCACCGGCGCCAGAAAAATCGTCACACCGATGGCATTGACAATACCGGAAATCGTCAGCAGTCCAAAGCGGCTCAGCCGCAGTTCCTTGATTCCGTTCATAAAATCCTGTATGATGCGCATAAATCAACACTTCTTTTTCTAATCGGGTTACGGATCGATTTCCGTTTCCTGTCCGCATGCCTCTGCAAGATATGCAAAGTTCGGCGCGATCCGAAAGCCGCCTGCATGCACCGCAAAGTCAAGCATTTGTTGTCGATGGGCTTGATAGGTTTCGCCCTTTTGTCCGATGATTTCGTCCTCCAGCAAGGTGACTGTGAGCATATCGCCGTCAATTTCCTCAAGCTGTGCCCAGATAATGTCATGATTCTCAGTTGTTTCAACAGCAAGCCGCACATATGCCTCATCGGATTCCGGAAACGCCTTGACCAGGCTGCCAAAGCGTTCCTGTGCCATTTCTTTGATTTTCCGATCTGTGGCGATATAGCTGCCGTAACGGAAATTCTCGAAGTCCGCCTCCGTCAGCGTATCCAATCGCCGCAGTTTCGGCGTACCGTCTGCTTGCTCGCCCTCATAGAGGAACAGCACCGCATGATCATCCCAGACGTTCCAATCATCGGCAAGCATCTCTCTCCGCAGATTGCATGCACCGGCAGCTTCCGCCGGATAGTATTCCATCGCCTGAACAGCCGGCAGCCATGCACAGGTTAATTGCGAACCATCTGCCATGCGCACTGCCAGAATCGGTGTCGCCGCATCGGGCATAAATCCACGCAGCAGCAGCCGTTCGGTCACATAGCACAGCAAATCGGCATAGCGACGGAAGTTTTCCTTATTGGCATCGAAAATCTCAATCTCTCGCATACCACAGCAGTTCATTCCATTTGTGACAATATGCACGCTGTCATCGGCATCGCTGCCGTTGAGCTGTAATTGATAGAGATAATCCACCATCGGTAGCACTCGGCTCTCGGCCTGCAAGGCAACCCAACCTGCCGGGAACAGCCGTCCGCGGGAATAGTCCAAATACACTGCCGCATTCGGACACAGCAACCGCAACAGCTGCAATTGCACCTGCAGTGCCTGATCGAATGGGTGGTCGGCAAACCACAACATACACAAAACCGTGCCCTCTGCCGTTTTGGCTGCCTCCAGATCATCATTTCGCACCGGCCCCATCGGACGGAACGAGTCGAGCTGCGGTGTTTGCTCCACCGCAATGGCAACCGCGTACACAGCTTCCTCCTGTGTCAAAGCCAAGTGCAGCACATTGTTTTCTGGCTCTGCATGGGTCATCTCCACCGCAAAGCGACCGTCTTGTTTGAGCCGGGCTGTCACGGATTCCAAGGTCAAGGTTTCCGGCAGCTTCGGACATACACCACCCATCACCGAAAAGGTTTGCTCGGCATCGCCATGCACAAAGTCGACAGCCGTTTTGTCGTAGGGCGGGTCAACATGGTGCAGCGCATCGGTGCATTGGGTATTGCCGTTGCGTTGGTCAAAGCGAGCCGCCAAATCCGATGCAATTTGATAGAAATAATCCCGCAAATCCGCACTGCGATACCGATGATTTTCCTGATACAGCGGAAAATTCCGAGGCAATACCAGTGAAATTTCTTCCATCTGCATCTGCGCAAATACACGATATGCACCCTCTGCATATTGCAGCCGCATCCACGGATTGCGGCAGTCGAGAAAGTCTTTCAGTGAACGCTGTACGACATTACAACCGGCATGACGGTCTACCTGTGCATCAAACCGCAGCAATGCGCCGAGTTCGCCCAGCATATCGACCTTGCTGCGCAGCATGGGAGCAAGCCGCTTGGCAAGCGGTTTTGCATGGTCATAACGCCCCCTTGCGCAATCATAGTGCAGCCATCTGGCAAAAGCATATTCCGGCTCTTCCGCACATTGCATCGTGCCATCCTCGAGCGGCTTGAATTTCTCCTCCGCCGTTTGGAGGTCATCGAGATACAACGCCACATTCAGATCATGCGCCTGTTCACATGCTTTGCAGTCCTTGAGGGCATCCTCCGGCTCTTGCCGATATGCACCCAATGGCACCTCGGTCAGCGGAACACCGGTTCGCAGCAGCCGCTTTTCCCGTAGATAATAGTACGGTCGCAGCGAATAACCGTAGGTTTTGCAGCGTTGTCGAAAATCACCGTACAACGCTTCGATTTGTGCCATCGGCACTTGCGGATAGTCAATCGCAATGCCGAGAATGTACTTAAAATCCCACATCAAATCCGGTTGGTATTCCATTTCCAGTTCCGGATGAGTATCGTAAATCGCAAGCATCTCCGGAAATACGACCATGGCGTCAAAATTATCGCTCTCGAAAATCGATGCGCTGATATAGCGATGCCGAAAAACGAATTGCCATTCTGTCGCTTTTGCTTCATCGGCTGCGGCAATGGCTTCCTTCAACGCACGAGTGCGTTCGACACCCGGTGTCAGAGCCTCGATATGCTGAATGTATTGTTCTGCTGAAAACATAATATCCCTTCTTCCCATGAAAACCTCTCAAAACTGCGGCAGCTGTTCCGCATAAAAGCAAGAGCCGTTGCGCTTGTCAAAGGCAGCGGCAAGCTGCTGTGCCGATTGCATACTGTGATATTGCAATTGCTGTACCTGTGCGTCCGTTAAGGCATTGCCTTTCGCATCCGTTACGGGAATCTTCTGCTCGATTGCCGCATACAGCAATGCAGCCACACCTCGGTCAAACCAAAAGCACAGATGCGGATTGCGAGAACCTTCCCGCAGCGTTGCCTGCCGATTCCAAAATGCAATGCCCTGCTCCGGATTTCTTTGCGCATCATAATACAGCAGCAAGCCGGTCTGCTCCAAGCGAAAACGTTCGCCGATGCAATAGGGACGGAGCAACTTGGCATATCGTTCCGCTTCTGTCCAATCGCCTTGCTGCATCGCATATTTAAGCAGGCAGCCATAGGTGGAAGCAGGAATTTCTTCTGTACGCAGTTGATTTTGAAAGATTTTCTCTGCAGCCTGCATCGCCTTGTCGTAATGATCAAGCTCCAGTTCCCATCGTACCTGCGTGTGGTAGAAATCGGTTTTGCCGTCGCTCATGCCATCGAGCGGACTCGCCAGAAAATCCGCATAGTCCAATCGGAATTTCGCACGGTCATACGGGAAATAAAACATCGCCCGTTTGGAATAAAACGGATTGAGCGAATAGCCCTGCATCGTCAGCCGCTTGCGAAATTCCTGAAACCAACACAAGGCTTGCAGCTTTTCGATTTGGTAAAACTCCGTCGTGAGCTCTACCAGCCATTTAAAGAGCCAAAGTGTCATCCCGGCATATTGCGCATCCAAATCCGAATGCGCTTCACAAATCGCCAGATATTGCGGAAAATCTACCAATGCCTGATAGCGGTCACCCGAAAAGACGGATTCCCGAATCAAATCGTGATGCAGCAGCAATGCCGTATGCCAATCCTGTTCTGCGTCCGCTTCGGTGATCGCTGCACGAATGGCACGCATCCGCACATCGCCCGATTCCAGTTGCCGGTATGCCGCTTCGGCTGCCGCATAATCCATCGTATTTCCTCCGTTTCACAAACTCCATTCGAGCAATTGCAGCAAATTCTCATTGAGCATTTGCCGCTCGGCATGGCGCATCGGGTAACCGCCCGACAGCAATGCCTGCACATATAAAATCTCGATACAGCAACGCAGACGCTCACTCTCTCGCAATGTCATCAGCCGCTGAATCAAGGGATTGTTGACATTCAGGTACAGCCTTGCACCGACCTGCTCATGATATTCCGATGCCAGCGCACCGAGTACGCCCTGAAACATCGCATTCGCCATCTCCATTGAGCGGTGAATATCCCGCAATGCCATGGCTTTCTCGTCAATCATATACAGCACCGGCAAATCCGTCGGCTCGAACGCCTTGAGTCCTGCCGCACAGTCATAGCTTTGCAGTGTGGCATTGCATTCGGCGAGCAGCAGCAGCGCATCGCTTGCGTTGTCGAGCTTTGGCGCATCGAGCAGCGTATCGGGATTGAGCGTTTGCAGCGACATGACCTCGATATCGGGGTTCAGCAGATACATGCGTTCCAACAGGCTGCGCACATAGGTATAGCCGGCATTGACCAGCATCATATGTTTCGCACGGGCAATCGGCATCATCTGCCGGAACTCCTCGAATGCCGCATAGCAAATCGGATCATCTGCCTGTAAAAGTACCTGCCCCGACAACGTACCGTAAGGCGTTTCAAATTGCAGGTAGGGGAAAAAGGTCTGATAGAGCGCATCATCCTCCACCGCAACCGACTGCACTGCCAGTTGATGAATCTGCACGATTTTTTGCAGCAGACCGGGCTTTTCCGTTGCAAGCCGCTTGAGATAGCGAACCAGACAGTCGTTCAGCTCCTCACGGGCTTGCAGCAGCATATCATCCTCATAGAAATCTTCTCGGGAAGCGGTCGGGCGCAGCGTTGTGGTATTGAGGAAACAGCGCAGAAAAAATGCCCATTTCGGCAAAAGCCTTCCGCCATCCTCCGTCAACAGCATATGCTTTAAGTAAATACGGTGGGAATGCTTTGCAGTCGGTGCGGATTCCGACGACAGAATAAATGCGACACCGGAAAACAGCCCGCTCGGCGATTCCAGCACAATATAATCTAAAAATCGCTCTCCAAACAGCGATTCGCCGAACTGCATCACCTGTGCAAAGGTGTTGTCTCCGGAAACAAGCGGCGGATTCAGCCGTGTTTTACTGCCATCCGTTTCGAGCCAAATCGGTTCGGGCAGCGGTCTGCCGTAATACTGCACCAATCGGGTCAAGCGTTCTGCTGTAAAGTAGTCTTCCGCACCGGCTTTCGGCGTCAACACGATGGTCGTACCGATGGTATCCCGCATCGCACAAGGCGTAATCGTATAAGTACCATCGGGTTTTCCGCACCATTCCAAGGTCTGTTCGGGCGTATCCATCGAACGTGTCACCACACGAATACAATCGGATACCAAAAAACAGGACAGCAGTCCGATGCCGAATCTGCCGATATAGTCATTGGCAATCCTGCCGGAGGTCAAATCATGCTTGGAAGATTGCCCGATGACCGCCAAAAACCGATGGATCTCCGATTCGGTCAGACCCGTTCCGGTATCGGCAAACCGCAGCGTTGGCAAGCCGTTCTCCTGCGTCAATGTCAATGTGACCGCATCGGGATTTTCGGTCTGTATGCCTCGATTGCGCTTGGCTTGTATCGCATCCACCGCATTTTGCAGCAGTTCTCGCACAAATACATCCGGTGAGCTGTATAAATGGTTCGACAAGATATCAATCATGCCGCCCAGATTCACCTGAAATAAATAGGAATCCTGTTCGGATTTTGTACGGCGTTCTTCCGGCATTCACTTCAACTTCCTTTCTATAGACCTGATAGTTATATTGTACCATATTGTAAAAGTTTCGTCAAGTAATGACACCATTTTTTCATTGCTTTGTTCTTGCATTTTCATCACACATATGGTATACTGAATACACACAAATCCGATTCTATCGACCGATATTTCATGGAACGAGCCATAGAGAACGTCATCTTGAGAAAGGAGGATATTATGTTTCAGCCAAATGGATTCGGCAGACCGAAAGGACCTCGCCGTCCGGGAATGCCGCCTGCATACGGAAAGCCCGATGCGCCTCGGCCACGCCGCCCCCACGGAACTGCACCACAACCGGCAAAACCCTATATATCACCCATCCTGTCGGCTGCGCCTCCCTCAGCCTATCGCCGTCCCAGAGGACAGGCAAACCGAACCGGCAGCCTGCTCGGAACATTGATGGGGACTGCTGCCGTTTCCGGCAAGGCAGTCACGATCGACTCCGAGATCGAGCAGCAGCGTCAAGCTATCCGCCGTCAGCAGGAACAGCTGCAAGCCCAACGAATGCAGCAAATGCAAGCGGTCGTCATGCAGGAAGTCGGTGTCCCCTATCAGGCAGTGACCTGTCCCAGCTGCGGCGCTGTGGTCAACGGAAACTTCTGTGAATTCTGCGGCACGGCATTGTCCTAATCCGAAAATATCAAACGACTGCTGTATCTTCGCAATACGGCAGTCGTTTTTCGCTTATCCGACAAGCTCCAGTAAGCCCTCGATCAGCAGCATGATGCCGCCCACAATAAAAATCCAATCGATGGTACCTCCCTGATTGAAGAGTAGACAGGCACCTGCCACCACCATCACAATCGGACGGATATAATTCAGCGCCCGGTTGCTATCCTCGAACATACTGCCGCGCCGGAGATTGACCAGCAGCATCAAGCCCATCACAATCAAAACTGCACCCAGAATGTACAGGGCGAGATTGACAAACATCCAGCCAAACACCAGAATGCAGACACCGAGCACCGCCTTGATGATACCATCATTGGTGCGTTTGTTGACAAAGTCCAAAATGGCAGTGACAATCATGGAAACGGCAAAGACCGTCATGGCAATGTCAACCACACCGCCCTTCAGCACGATCAGCAAAAGTCCCAGTACAATCATACCAATTGCCATCACTGCATTATCTTTTCTACGCATACAAAGCTCCTTTCATCTCTTGCAATCTTCATCAAGAAATATTCGTGGCAACACCAATCGAAACATAATGATCCAGAATCGCTCGCAAATCCGTACCTTCACAAGCGTTCCAATTTCGCTTTCCCACAACCGTATACGAAATACGTCCCGATGGCATTGCCGTTTCCGCATAGGTATCCATATAGAAATCATGCTCAGAAACCGTCCGATTCCACAATATGCCCTTGCATTCCGACAGCGGACAATCGGGAAAGTTGACATTCCAAATGCGCCGTGCGTCCAACGGCCGGTTGAGCAGCTTCTCAAGGATTTCCGAAAGATAGCGATCTGCAACTGCATGGCAGTCTCCCGTACCCTCGGAAAACGCAATGGACGGAATCTTTTGGAATGCACCCTCAAATGCCGCACCCACTGTCGCAGAATACTGCAAATCCGTTCCCACATTGAAGCCGCAATTGATGCCCGAAAACGCCGCATTCGGTTTCTCCGGCAGAAGATTCAGCACACCAATGCGCACACAATCCGCCGGCGTACCCGTACAGGCAAAGGCACGGATATGCGGAATCGGAAACGCCACTTCCCATGCCTCAAAGCTGCCATGCAGCGTCAAACCATGCGATATGCCGCTTCTCTGCCGATAGGGTGCAACCACCCATACCTCGCCGAATGCCGATGCCGCTTTCGCAAGCCGAAGGATACCGTCCGCATGCACACCGTCATCATTGGTCAGCAGGATTCGTTTCATGTGCATTTCCTTTCTGCGTTATGTGATTGCTTATATTATAGCAAAAAAACACTGTCTTGTCAATATCTCTTCCATACCGCACACCATTCTGCATGTAGGTTTACAATAGAAGCGTGACAGTTTACAAAAAAGGGATCGAATTTTCTCATTTGATAACTTTTAAGACAATTTCACGGCATGTTTAATTTGCCCTTTCGCATGCCATATTATCATCAAACAGCCAATCACGTTTGCATGGAAAGGATTCTTATGGCAAAACAACTGCTCTCGCCCGGTCGTACCCTTGCACTGGGATTCTTGACGGTTATCCTCATCGGTTCGGGACTTTTGATGCTCCCATGCAGCATACAAGCCGGACAGCAAATTCGCTATATTGATGCGCTCTACACGGCGACCAGTGCCGTCTGCGTCACCGGTTTGGTCACGCTCGATCCGGGCACGGCATTGACACCGCTCGGTCGCTGCTTCCTTGCATTGCTCATTCAAATTGGCGGACTCGGTGTTGCGACCGTTGGTGCCGGCGTGGTATTGGCACTCGGCAAAAAAATCCGCCTCAAAGACCGTACGCTCATTCAAACAGCTTCCAACCTCTATTCCGGCAAGGGTACAATCCGCTTTGTCAAACAGGTACTGCGCATGACACTGACCATTGAGCTGCTCGGTGCGGGACTCTGTTTCCCGATCTTTGTGCAGGACTATCCGCCGCTCTCCGCTTTGGGATACAGTCTGTTTCACAGTGTTTCTGCATTTAACAACGCCGGCTTTGATATTCTCGGGCATTCCGGCAGCTTGACCGCCAACACAAGTCTCATCGCCTACCACGACAATCTCCCCCTCAATCTCGTCACCATCGGACTGATTCTCGTTGGCGGTATCGGATTTCTGGTCTTACAGGAACTGCGAGTCCATCGACTGCATTGGAAACACTATTCCATGCACAGCAAGGTTGTCCTGTCGGTTTCGGCTGTTTTGGTGATATCGGGCATGTTGCTGCTGCGCCTGACCGCCCCAACAGAATCGTGGCTTAGTGCAGGCTTCCACAGCGTTTCCGCTCGTACCGCCGGATTTTCTACGATAGATATTGCCGCAATGTCCGATGCGGGATTGTTGGGATTGCTGCTGTTGATGTTCATCGGTGCATCGCCCGGTTCAACCGGCGGCGGTATCAAAACCACATCGCTGTTCGTGTTGGTACAAGGCATTCGTTCGGCAGCAAGTAACCGTTCGGAGAAAGCCTTTCACTATGCCATTCCACCTGCTCTATTCCGAAAAGCGGCGGTGATTGCAGCGCTCGCCCTGTCGGCGATTTTATCCGCAAGCTTTCTGCTTCTGTTGCTGGAGCCCGATATCGCTTTGCGAGATGCCCTGTTTGAAATGACCAGTGCATTCGGCACGGTCGGTCTGTCTACCGGTATCACGCCCCATTTGGGCATCGATGCAAAGCTACTCTCTATGCTCATGATGTATATCGGCAGACTCGGATCATTGACCATCGCATCGCTTTGGTCTTTCCGGCATACGGAACACGTCAACTATCCCGATGGCAACCTTGCCGTCGGCTAACCGAAAGGAGCAAACTAATGTTTCGGAAACCCGTAAATCCCACCGCCTATGCCGTCATCGGACTGGGTAAATTCGGCATGGCACTTGCCTTGGAGCTGGCGAAAGCCGGTGCAGAATTCATTGTGCTGGATTGCGATGCAGAAAAGGTGCGTACCATGCGTGACTACACGGAATATGCCTTTGTCGTACCCACGCTCGACAAAAAAGCCCTGACCGAAGCCGGTGTGCAAAACTGCGATACGGCAATTGTCTGCATCGGCGAAGCGATTGACGTTTCCATATTAACAACGCTGCATCTCATCAGTCTGGGCATTCCCACGGTGATTGCCAAATCCACCGGTGCGGAGCATGGCGAAATTCTCAAAAAGATCGGCGCAACGGTCGTCTATCCCGAACAAGATATGGCAATCCGGTTGGCACATCGGCTCGAGACCGATCGAATGCTCGACTATATTCAGCTTTCCGAAAAGCTGAATATCTCCAAACTGCTTGTCCCCAAACAAGTCATCGGGAAAACCGTGCGGAACGTTGACCTGCGGAAACAGTTTGGCGTCAACATCATCGCCATTGAACATGCCGGATATCTCATCGAAGCGGTACAGCCGGAGTATGTTTTTGACACAGGCGATATCTTGTTTGTTTCCGGCACAAAAGATGGACTTGCTCATCTGGCACAATGGGCGGAATAACAGAAAGCGGCCAAGATTGCTCTTAGCCGCTTTTTTCTGAATATGCAAATAATCCGTATGATTCGACATGCTGCGGTTTCCGTTCTCCGCAATCGGAGTGATCGGCAAACCGTGACGCTGCCTCATTTTGTCTTGTGCTGTTTGATGATTTGAGATTATGCGTATGGCGAAACCTGATACATTTTCTCGTCTTTGATGAAAACAACAACATCATTACCGATGGCAGACGAAAACGAATCGTCTAACCCATCGGCTATCTTTTTGATGGAACCGGTTTCATCCATAAAGAAGAAATCCTTCTGGGCATCATCAACTTCCATGGCATTTGTAATCAATGTTTGCACACGATTCGGTCCCGAATCGTGTGAGAAGATCGAAAACATTGTTTCATCCATCAAAAAAGCCTTGTCATTTGCCATGTCATATAGGACACATTTTTGACGTGGCATCTCGTAACGAATATTAAATTCGAAATAATCGCCCATTGCTGTAAAACTGTTCAAATAGCTGTCCGGTTCATTTTTGAAAAAAGCACTGACTTTCGGAATAGATTTTGACGAAACCACTTCCCCTTTCTTATTGTAGGTCGTGATGCAGACCTCAGATGTTTCCAAATTTTGCGAATACTCATATATCTTTCCGTCCGCCACTGCATATGCAGTAATGGTATTGCGAAGATCGATCGTTCCTGTGATGATTTCGCTTTCACCGGCTGGCGAAAACAGGGTTACATGATATGTGCGCATATTTTCATTTATATCAGCATATAATTCAATATAACTTGTTTCGTCAATACCATAAGTTAAGTATAGACAAAGCTAGTACTTAAATCAAACGGTTCTGATTTTAGACGAATTACTTCTTTTTCGGCTAAGTCAATTTGATAATGAACTTGCTCGCCTATTGTTTCGATTGTGAAAAAAATATTGTTTCCTACAAATGCATAGCTGAAAACAGATGTATTCCAATCTTCCACATAGCCATCAAACTGTTCAGCTTCTCCCGTCAATAAATCGTATTGATAATAATACACATCACAATCAATGGCGATCAGCGTTCCGTCTGATAGCACCAACTCCACGCAAGCGGTGTCGATGTTGAACTCACAAGATAAAACTTTCATTTTCCGTTCCTCCTTTGCCATGTGATAATCTGCTGTGCGGTGATATTGCACATTTTCAGCTTGCCGAAGTACGGGAGCAGCTTCGTCTTGATGATATGCTCCTTGGTTTGCCAGGTATTTTCCTTGATACGGACTTTCATATCCTCGGTGTAGCAATCTACAAAGCTGGCAAATGTCATATCAAGGTCATTGCCGAGCTTGCTTAACTGCTCACGCTCCCACGCCTGTGCTTCACGCTTTGTCTTAAAGCCACGCTTTTGTGATTGTTTGCGTTCACCGTTCCAATCGGTGTAGCGGTAAATCACTCGCCAAGTGTTTGTTTTTTCTTCCTTGTAAACTGCCATAAATTACTTCCTTTCTTCGATTTTTTCGGCATAGCCAAATCTTTCCATAAAATACTTTCTGTTCACTTTGCCGGAGACGGTCAAAATATCTTTTTCTTCCAGCTCTTTGTTGAGCTTCTGAATGATTTTATAGGCGTAGGACTTGGAAACTCCAATCTCGTCTGCCACTTCCTGTGCATTGATAAACTTGTTATTTACCATAGATTTCCTCCTTTCCTTTGGATTTGTTGGCAATAAGCCCTTTGTGCCGTTTTACCCGATTGTCGTTCCTGTCCCCACTCTGGACGGCGTTTGCTCGCTCGCACCTTTCGGTGGTCATGGCGGAGTATCCCAATCGGACGGTCATTCAGTTGTAAGTGCTGCCCCCTCACTAATTCGGAATTTCAGAGGGGTAAAAATCAACCGTTTTCGAAAATATTTTTTCTTTTTCAAATGTTAACTCTATTTGTTTAAGACTACACCCTTATTATACTAAGCATATTCCGTTATGTCAAGAGGTTTTCGAAAAAATATTAAACTTTTTGTTTCTGCTATCTTGACAAGCACTAAACTTATCTGCTATAATGAGGTAACGACACAGCAAGGAGTGAAAAACTATGGCAATCGGTGAAAGAATCCGTTTTATACGCAACCTGCGTGGTATGACGCAGAAGTGGCTTGGTCAAGCCGTGGGATTCCCACAAAAGACCGCCGATGTTCGCATGGCTCAATATGAGTCCGGCTCCAGAACGCCCAAAGAGGACTTGGTAAAGGCTCTTGCGAATGTGCTGGAGGTTTCACCTTTGGCACTGAGCATCCCCGACATTGACAGCAATCTTGGCTTTATCCATACCTTGTTTGCTATCGAGGACATTCACGGCGTTAGAGCCGAGAAGCAGGGTGATGAAGTACATATCGTATTTGATGGCAGCAAGCGGACGATGGATGAGTCTATCTTTACAATGCTTTCTGCATGGGCTGACCAAGCTGAGAAGTACAGAAACGGCGAAATCAGCAAGGAGCAGTATGACCAGTGGCGTTATACATTCCCTGCACAGGACACCACCCAGCGTTGGGCGAAAGTTCCCTCGCAGGAACTCAGCGATATGCTTGTGGAAGCTCTCAAAGCCGAGGACAAGTAATTGCCCCTCTACCTATAAGCCGTTCTCAGAGGCGATTGGCTACCGATTTTTGAAAAATTCACAAAAATTTTTATCGCCACCGACAACTGAACAACGAAAAAAAGAGCTAACTGACTTCCTAAAAAATCAGTTAGCTCTTTGCTTTATTCTTTTGATAATACAAATTATGTTGCCATTTTGTTGCCACTGCAAGGCAAAATCACGACTTTTACGGCTCTACAGCCGAGAAAGTGACTTCGTGAAATCACTCCCACTCAATCGTTGCCGGCGGCTTTGTGGTGATATCGTAGACCACACGATTGATATGCTTGACCTCGTTCACAATACGGCTCGAGCAGGTTGCCAACACGTCAAACGGAATGCGGGAGAACTCTGCCGTCATGAAATCGGTTGTTTCCACGGCACGGAGTGCGAGCGTATAGTCATAAGTGCGGAAATCGCCCATAACGCCAACCGAACGGTTATTGGTCAGCACGGCGAAATACTGATTCGTGGTACGGTCGAGTCCTGCTTTGGCAATCTCCTCCCGGAAAATCCAGTCGGCATCTTGCAAAATCTCGAGCTTTTCATCGGTAATTTCCCCGATAATGCGAATGGCAAGACCCGGACCCGGGAACGGCTGCCGCCATACCAAAGTGTCAGACAAGCCCAATTCCTGACCCAATTTCCGGGTTTCGTCCTTGAACAGCATCCGCAAAGGCTCGATAATTTCCTTAAAATCTACGCAATCCGGCAAACCGCCGACATTGTGGTGAGACTTGATCGTTGCGGCATCACCGGCACCGGACTCAATGACGTCCGGATAAATCGTGCCCTGTGCAAGGAAGTCAACCTTGCCGATTTTCTTTGCCTCTTCCTCGAACACACGGATAAATTCCGCTCCGATGGTCTTGCGCTTGGTTTCGGGATCGGAAACACCACGCAGCTTTTCCATAAACCGTTCCTTGGCATTGACACGGACAAAGTTGATGTCCCAGCCACGAAATGCCTCCTCGACCTCGTCTCCCTCATGTTTACGCATAAAGCCATGGTCAACGAAAATGCAAGTCAGCTGCTTACCGATTGCTTTCGAGAGCAAAGCACAAAGTACCGAGCTATCGACACCACCCGACAATGCCAGCAGCACCTTGCCGTCGCCGACACGAGACTGGATCTCGCGAATTGCCGTACCTGCGTAATTTTGCATTGTCCAGTCACCGGTACAGCCGCAAACATTCTTGACAAAGCTGTCCAGCATTGCCACGCCATACTCGGTATGGTTGACCTCCGGGTGGAACTGCACCGCATAGAGCTTTTTCTCCGGATTTTCCATCGCCGCAACCGGGCAATGTGCCGTATGTGCAACGGAACGGAAGCCCTCAGGCAGCTCGGAAACGTAATCGGTATGGCTCATCCAAGAGATTGCGGTTTCCGGCATATCACCTGTACCAAACAGAACGCAGGACTTATCATACTGCGTTTCTGTTTTGCCGTACTCGGAAATCACGCAGCCGGAAACCTTGCCGCCCAGTATATGCGCCATCAGATGCGAGCCATAGCAAATACCCAAAATCGGAATGCCCAGCTCAAACAAAGCCTGATCAACCGTCGGCGCATTCTCGCCATAGACGCTCTGCGGGCCGCCGGTGAAGATAATACCCATCGGTTTCATCTCGGCAATTTCCGCAACCGAAATGCGATTGAACGGTTTGACCTCACAATACACATTACACTCACGCACACGTCTGGCGATCAGCTGGTTATACTGCCCGCCGAAATCCAAAATCAAGACCATCTGCTGCTTGCATTCTGTATTCATTACCGGAATTCCTTTCTGTTATGCGCATCTCATTCTCTTTTCACAAGTATGCCACACAAAGCACACCGCTTCGACTATTATTTTAGGTTTAGGCGACACCGCACAAAGATTGTGCGTCAGATGCGCCGTCGATTTTTCGTCAGATGAAACAAAAAGCGCAGGGAATACTCTGTGTATTCCCGAGTATTTTTGTAAAATATGACGAAAAATCGCAAGCAGATGGCGTGCAAAGCCATCAGGCGGTCTTTGTGCGCTGTTGCCTTTATTATACCACACGAACGCAAGCCTGTCAAGCACTATTCTGTGAATTGACGGCATAAGGTCGCTGTCGGATAGTAGTGCAGTAAAATCGTTTCGTAGGTTTCACCCGCCTTTGCCATCGCATTGGCACCATATTGACTCATGCCGACGCCGTGACCATAGCCTTTGGTGGTAAACGAAAACTGTCCGTCCGCATAGGTTACCGTAAAACATGCTGAACGCAATCCCAAAGCCGTACGCAATTCCTGTCCGCTCATCGTATCACTGCCAACCGAAATACTCAAAACCGTACCCACACCGCTGACCGTGCGAATCCGCAACCATTCTGCCGGATCATCTGAAAATTCCGTATTGGGATTGTCCTGCCATATTCTCGTTTTCACCTCGTCGGGTGACAGCGTAACCGTTTCGGAATAGGCCGGAACTGCGGTATCACTTTCCGAATCTACCGATACCAGGTAGCTCAATGCCGTACCCCAAATTGCTTCCGCAGATTCTGTTTTTCCCGAAGAAATCGCATGAAACGCCGCTACGATCGGCTCATCGTTATAGTACAGCAGCTCGTCCGCTACCGCATCAACCGCTGCTGCGACCTTGCCATAGCGTTCCTCGAACGCATCTCCATAGGCTTCCCGAATCTGTTCTTGTGTGTAGAATGCCTGATATACGGCACTGTCATTGGAAAAATCTGCGTTCTGTAAATTCGCATTCGGGTTGGCTTGATTTTGCAGGCGAATGCGTTCGGCATAGGTATGTGCCGCTACCGCCTGCGCCTTAAGTGCCTCTGTTTCAAAGGATGTCGGCATCTCCGCACAGACAACGCCGATCAGATAGTCCCGTACCGAAACCTCCAACACCTCGCCCGTCTTACAATCCAATACCCGATAACAATTTTCCAAATTTGCCGTATCCGCTTGTGAATTGATATTCGACGCCGCAGACTCCGGTGTCGATGCAGCCGCATCGGCAGCATCGGCTTGCCGTGTCACCAAGATACTCATCGGCAGCAACAGCATTGCCAATGCCGCTCCCAGATAGAATCGCCATTCCGTTCGCATATGTTCCTCCTTTTCTGTGGATTTTCAAGCCGATTTTGCTTCCATTGTCCCTAAAATGAAAAACTATGCAAAATTTCCATTGACAGCCTGCGAAAAAGACGGTATAATATCAATAGTAGCATGCAAAAAACGGATGATACCAATATGGCAATGAAAGGACGCTGATGAGAAAATGGCAAACAATTCCGAGCTCATTCACAGCCTATGCGAGGGACTGCGAGAGTATGCGCAAATTGACCCGAGGCTTTTTGAAAAATATCAGGTAAATCGCGGCTTGCGCCGCTCTGACGGCACAGGTGTGGTCGCAGGCATTACCAAAATCTGTAACGTACACGGCTATGTGCTGAACGAGGGCGAACTCGAAGCCATCCCCGGTGAACTGATCTACCGCGGCTACCAGATTACCGACTTGGTCGAAAATGTGGAAAAGGAAAACCGCTACGGCTACGAGGAAACTGCCTATCTGCTCTTGTTCGGAAAACTGCCGACCGCACAGCAGCTTGCAGAATTCCGTCAGCTGATGGCAGAGAACAGAGAACTGCCATCGGATTTCTTTGTGGACATGATTGCCAAAGCACCGTCTAACAACATCATGAACAAGCTGGCTCGTTCGGTGCTGGTGCTGTATTCCTATGACCCCTACTGCGAGGAGCGAACACTCGAAAATGAAATGCGCATCGCCATTTCCATGATCGCACGTCTGCCGGTTATCATGACTCGTGCCTATCAGGTCAAGCGCAAGCATTTCGACAACGAAAGCATGATCATTCATCCGCTGCGGGATGAGGAAAGCAATGCACAGACCATTCTCTCCCTGCTCCGTCCGGACAGAAAATATACCGAGGAAGAAGCACATCTGCTCGATGTCTGCATGATGCTGCAAGCCGAACACGGCGGCGGTAACAACTCCGCATTCGCCTGCCGTGTGCTGACCTCCTCCGGCACGGATCCGTATGCCGCCTATTCCGCTGCCATCGGTGCGCTAAAAGGGCATCGTCACGGCGGTGCGAATCTCAAAGTCGCACAGCAACTCGATTTGTTCAAACAGAATATCGCCAATCCCGCAAACGAGGGCGAAGTCGCCGACTTCATCCGCAAGGTGCTCCGCAAGGAAGCCGGCGACGGTGCCGGGTTGATTTACGGTATGGGGCATGCGGTCTATACGCTCTCCGATCCGAGAGCCATTCTGCTGCGGGAAAAGGCATCTGAACTGGCGAAAAATACCGAGTATGAAGCCGATTTTCATCTGCTCGAAACGATCGAGCGTCTGACACCGGAGCTGCTCGCTGAAAAATCCCCTCGTGCAGCCTCCAAGCGTGTTTGTGCCAATGTCGATATGTATTCCGGTCTGGTTTACCGTATGCTGCAAATTCCCGATGAGCTGTTCACGCCGATGTTTGCGGTTTCCCGTATCGCCGGATGGGCAGCCCACCGCATCGAGGAACTCCTGACCGGCGGACGCATCATTCGGCCGGCTTATAAATCGATCACCAAAACCGTCCCCTATGTCCCGATCGACGAACGGAAATGATACACGCAATCCGAAGCCTTGTGTGCGGAATTGCCATGCTGGCACTGCTCTCAACGGACTTGACCGGCTGCCATTTCTCTGCCAATGTCGAAACCATGCTCTCCTCACCTCGCCTGACGCAGGAACAAGAACAGATTTATCGTGCGCTGGAACGTGCAGTCGGATCGAGCATCAACCTCAAATATCCCAACAGCGGTGACCGTCTTTCCGCCTTTACGGTCGAGGATTTAGACGGTGACGGCAGCAATGAAGCCATTGTGTTCTATGAAACGCCCAAAGCATCCGCAGAGGAAAATGCGTTGCGTTTTTACCTGCTCGACCAACAGGAAAACGGCAATTGGCGTGCGGTTTCCAATCACTCGACTGCCGGTGCAGAGGTGGAATGTGTGAGGATCGAACGCCTCGGAAATCACAGCCGCACCAATCTCATCATCGGCTACAGCATGGTGGACGGTGCCGAGCATACCGCCGAGGTATTCCATTACGAAAACAACTCTCTGGTTCGCACGCTCTCCGTACCCTATACACACATGGATGTGCGAGATTTGAGCGGCGACGGCAACGAAGAACTGCTGCTGATTACCGCTGCCTCCCATACAACGGCTGCCATGGCATCGGTCTATGCACTCGATGCCACCGGCACATACTATCAATCGCAGCTGGCACTCAGCAATGCCTATACCGAAATCGCACAGGTAGCATACGGCAGTCTGCCCGGACTTGCAGCCGGTATGCAGGCTGTCTATATCGACGGTTTGACCGGTGCGACCACGCTTCAAACCGAAATTCTCACCTACTGCGACCATATGCTCTCCCTCTACTACAAAGATAGTGTTGAGCAGCTCTCGACCGCTCGCCCGGCAGGACTGCTCACCACCGATATCGATGGAGATGGCGAGCTGGAAATCCCGATACAGACCTTGTTCTACGGCTATTCCTCCAATGCAACCGGCGAAACGCCTTCTGTGTTTATGACCAACTGGTACGGCTGCCGCAACGGCGTGCTGATGCGAAAGGCATCGTCCTATTGCTCTGTGAGCGACGGCTTTGCATTTCGACTGCCGCAGCATTGGGAAAAACGAGTGACCGTCTGTATCGAACAGCAAGAGTTGGTATTCTACGCACTCAACAACAGCGAAAAAACAGAGGACGGCTTCCCCGATACCGGTGCAGCGTTACTGCGTATCGCAATTGAACACGATCCGGTTGCCGCCTCCACGATGGAGGAGGAAGGATATCTGCTCTTGCGCCGTGAAAACGGTATCTCTTATCTCGCCAAAATCGAAGCAAAAACCGGTTCGCTTGCCATCAGTCGCAGCGACCTGCTGTTTGCATTCACCTATTTCACATAAGACAGGCACGCCCGTACAAAGCCAATACAGGGGCATTCCTACGGCGCTGCCCCAAGGAGAAGGAAGGTATCCACATGAAACGTGTACTCGTTTGCGAAGATGAAGAAGTCATTCGCGATTTTGTCGTCATCAACCTAAAGCGTGCCGGCTATGACGTCGTTGATGTCAACTGCGGCGAAGACGCCCTGCGGCGGTTTGAGCAGGAACAGGGTAATTTCGATGTCGTGTTACTCGATATCATGATGCCGGGCATTGACGGCTTTACCGTCTGCAAACGCCTGCGGGAACAATCTTCCACCATCGGTATTATCATGCTGACCGCAAAAGCACAGGAAATGGATAAGGTCAACGGTCTGATGATCGGTGCCGATGACTATATCACAAAGCCCTTTGCGCCATCGGAGCTGACCGCCCGTGTGGACGCCATCTACCGCCGTGTCTGCATGGGCTATATGAAGCCCGAAAAGGCGACCGTGCTGGAATCCGGGCCGTTCGTGCTCAACCGCAAAAGCCGTACCATTACCAAAAACGGTGTGCCCATCGAGCTGACACAGGTCGAATACCAAATTCTCGAGTATTTCCTCAACAATAAAAATACTGCACTTGACCGTGCCAGCATTCTTGCCAATATCTGGGGCGAATCCTATTATGGTGATGACAAGATCGTCGATGTCAACATTCGCCGCATTCGCATGAAGATCGAGGACGAGCCGTCCAATCCCCAATACATTACGACCATTTGGGGCTATGGCTACAAATGGGAGGAGAATCCCGATGCCCGCCACTAATGCCGCATGAAGCATAAGAAAACCATTACACGCCGCTGGATGATCAACAATCTCAGCATTATCGTGTTGATTCTGCTTGTCATCGAATTGGCACTCATCTATGCGGTACAGTCCTATTTTTACAGCTCTGCACGCCAATATCTGGTGTCCAAGCTCAATGCGGTCAACGGCGTTCTCACACGCTATGCCGCAGACAGCGGTGCCGGTCTCAATGCCGAATTGCGCAGTACGCTCGAGAGCTTTTCCGATAAAGATAAAATGGAACTGATGGCGATCAACTATGACGGAGAGGTTGTGCTGACCTCCTCCGGATTTGCGCCGGAATCCGTTACCATCATGACCGACTATGACGATGCGATGGAACAGAATACCTATGGCTATGCCATGCGGCGCACAGCCAATGGTGAACGCATTCTCGCCGTTTCCTACCCCATCACCGCCATCAGCACGGAATACAGTGCTATTCGTGTGGTCACCTCACTCGATGCCATTGATGCCTCGATTACCACATTCATCATTGCCGTGAGCATGATTGCCATTGCCATTCTGCTGCTGCTCGGCTTGTCGGGCTTCTATTTCATCGACTCGATCATTACGCCGATTCGGGAAATCAATGCCACAACCGAAAAATTCGCAAAAGGAGATTTCTCCTCTCGTATCCAACAGGAGAGCGAAGACGAAATCGGTACGCTCTGCCGCAGCATCAACCATATGGCAGACGAACTCTCGAATGCGGATGCCATGAAGAATGAATTTATCAGCTCCGTTTCCCATGAGCTGCGGACACCCTTGACCGCCATCAAAGGCTGGGCGGAAACGCTGACCGCAGGCGGTGATGCCGAAACCATGCAGAAAGGTCTGCATGTCATTGTCGGCGAAACCGAACGGCTCTCTCGTATGGTCGAAGAGCTGCTCGATTTCTCCCGTATGCAAAATGGCCGTTTTACCATGCAAAAAGCAACCATGGACGTGCTGGCAGAGCTGGGGGATGCAGTGCTGATTTACCTCGAACGTGCAAAACAGGACGGCATTCATATCATCTATGAAGAGCCGGAAATGCTGCCCTTTGTCTATGGCGACAAGAACCGCATTCGTCAGGTGTTCATCAACATCATCGACAATGCCATCAAATACTCTGACCGAGGCGGGCTGGTCGAAATCCGTGCCGACGCACCCGATGCCGATACCGTCCGTATCGTCGTTCAAGACCATGGCTGCGGCATCAAGGCTTCCGATTTGCCAAAGGTCAAAACAAAATTCTATAAGCCCAATCACACCCGCCGAGGCTCCGGCATCGGACTTGCCGTTGCGGATGAGATTATCGCTATGCACCACGGTACCCTCGAAATCGAAAGCGAGGAGCAGGTCGGTACCACCGTTACCATCACCCTACCCGCACAGAGCGAAGCTGTGGATGCCTAAACCCATTTCCCGAAAGGATGAAACCATGCAGGAACAGGAACAGCAATCCGCTGCGGTTGCCGCAGCAAAATCCGAATATGCCCATAAATCCAAAATCGGCGGTCAGGCTCTGATGGAAGGGATCATGATGAAGGGCGCATTCAAAGGCGCTATGGCGTGCCGCCTGCCCAATGGCAACATCGACCTCGAAGTATGGGATATCCCCGTCACCTTCAAAACAGACCCCAAAACCGGGGAACAGAAACCCGTGCGACCGTGGTATGTGCGTACGCCATTTGTGCGTGGCTGCGTCAATTTTGTCACATCTTTGATTGATGGCTATCGCTGCTTGATGAAATCTGCAGAAAAACAGATGGACGAAGACCTCGATGCTTTCTGCTTGTGGAAGAAAAAAGAGCATATCGATCGTCTGCCCGAGCCGGAAGCCAAGGAACGCTTTGCCGCTTGGTACACCGACTACGCCGCCAAACAAGCGGAGAAAAAAGAATCCAAAGACGATGCCGCAAAAGCGCCGCCAACACCCGAACAACTCGAACAGAATTGGGACTATTTCCGTAAGGCTTCCGAACATTATGAGGTGGAAGAACCGACCAAGTTTGAAGCATGGCTCGAGGAAAAGCTCGGTGACAAGGTCTTTGAGATTCTGATGGTCATCGTCATGATTATCAGTCTGGTGTTCTGTGTCGGATTGTTCTTTTACCTGCCCAAGCTCGTAGTTTCCTGGATTCAGCCGCTGACCGAAAGCCGTGTGATTCGCTCCTGTGCCGAAGGCATTGTCAAAATCGCATTGTTTGTCGGCTACATGGCTCTGACCGGCTTGATGAAATCCATTCGCCGCACCTATGAATATCACGGTGCGGAACACAAAACCATCGCCTGTCTGGAAGCTGCACTACCGCTGACGTTCGAAAATGTGCGGAAACAGCGCCGCTTTCACCCCCGCTGCGGTACCAGCTTCATCTTCTTGGTGCTGTTCATCGGTATTCTGGCAGGATGCCTGATTCCATATACCGTTGTCTGGCAGCGATTTGCCTGCTCGATGCTGATGCTGCCGCTCGTGATGGGTGTCAGCTATGAACTGATCCGTCTGGCAGGACGAGCCGACAATGTCTTTACCCGCATTCTCTCTGCCCCCGGACTTTGGCTGCAACGCATTACCACCAAAGAACCCGATGATGCCCAAATCGAATGCGCCATTGCCGCCATCACGCCCTGTATTCCCGAAAACATCGAGGATGACCAATGGTAATCCGTGAACTCGTGCAAATGCTGCAAGATGCCGGCATTGAGAATGCCGAACAGGAAGTCCGCTGGATTCTGGAGGATATTCCCGATACAGCAGCCGCAAGAGAAATCGTGCGCCGCCGTGCCAACCATGAGCCGCTGCAATATCTGCTCGGCGCATGGGAATTCTATGGGCTGCGCATCAAGGTCGGCAAGGGTGTTCTCATTCCGAGAGCGGATACCGAAGCGCTCGTCGATGTCATGCTTGCCGATTGCCAAAGACGGTATCAGCCCCATATCGTCGATCTCTGCACCGGCAGCGGCTGTATTGCACTCGCATTGCAATCCCAATTGCCCGATGCCCATATCATCGGCATCGAGAAAGACCCCGATACCTGCGAATGCTATGCCAAAGCCAATGCCGCCTACCATCGTCTGAATGTAGAAATGCGTTGCGGTGATGTATTAGACCCGAACACCGCTGCGGCATTCCATGACCTGGACGGCATCGTCTGCAATCCGCCCTATCTCACCGAATCGGATATGCAAGCCTTACAGCTTGAGGTGCAGCATGAGCCGAAATTGGCTCTCTACGGCGGACAGGACGGTTTGCATTTCTATCGGCTGATTCCGCTGCTTTGGAAACCGGCACTGAAATCCGGCGGCATTCTTGCTTTTGAGGTTGGCATTCATCAGGCAGATGCCGTCCGTCAAATTCTCGAACAAACCGGATATCACGATATCCGTATCATACCGGATCTGTGCGGGATTCCCCGTGTGGTATCCGGCATCGTTTGAAATGTGATACAGAAAGGAATTATCCCTATGGCAAAAGCAGAACTCAAAAAGAAAAATCTCTCCGTTGTTATTCCCGCAACGCAGGATGAACGCAAAAAGGCACTCGAAAATGCTATCGCACAAATCGAAAAGCAATATGGTGTCGGCGCTGTCATGCGTCTAGGACAGAGTACCGCCATGAATGTACAAGCCATTTCCACAGGCTCATTGTCATTGGATATGGCACTGGGCATCGGCGGCGTACCCCGTGGCAGAATCGTTGAAATTTACGGTCCGGAAAGCTCCGGTAAGACAACCGTTGCGCTGCATATCATTGCAGAGGCACAGAAGCTCGGCGGTGAGGCAGCCTTTATTGATGTGGAACATGCCCTCGATCCGGTCTATGCCGAGGCACTCGGTGTCAACATCGACAATCTCCTCGTTGCACAGCCTGACAGCGGCGAACAGGCACTCGAAATTGCGGAAGCCCTCGTCCGTTCCGGCGGTCTGGATGTCATTGTGCTGGACTCCGTTGCCGCCATGACCACCCGTGCCGAAATTGAAGGTGATATGGGCGACTCCCATGTCGGTATGCTCGCCCGTTTGATGTCGCAGGCCATGCGCAAGCTGACCTCGGTCATTGCCAAGTCCAACTGCGTTGCCATTTTCATCAACCAGGTGCGTGAGAAAATCGGTGTGATGTACGGCAACCCCGAAACCACCACCGGCGGTCGTGCGCTGAAATTCTATGCCTCCGTGCGAATGGAAGTACGCAAGGGCGAAGCCATCAAAAATGGCGCAGAGGTTATCGGCAACCGCACCAAGGTTAAAATCGTCAAGAACAAGGTCGCACCGCCGTTCCGGGAATGCGAATTCGATATGATGTACGGCAAGGGCATTTCCCGTACCGGCGAAATCCTCGATCTCGCCGTGGAGTTGGATATCATCCACAAGAGCGGCTCTTGGTTCAGCTGCGGCGACCGTAAGCTCGGACAGGGTCGAGATGCTGTTAAGGAACTGCTCGACCGTGAGGTGGAACTGCGAGAGTCTGTCGCAAAGCAGGTGATCGAGAAGCGCAATGAAATCGTGCTTGCCTCGAAAAAGAGCAAACGGGCTGCTTTGCTCGATGCGGTCAAACAGGATGCTGCCGCAGCCGCTGCGACCGGCGTTCTCGACCTTGATGACGAAAATTTTGACGAATTTACACCCGAGGACGATGACTGATTGCAATGAAAATCGTATCCATCACCCATTCCAAGGGAAAACTCTATGCAATACAGCTCGATGACGACCGCAAACTCCGGCTGCATGCGGATTTGCTGGTATCCGAGCATCTTTCGGTTGGCATGGAATTGGACGAAGCACGCATTGCCGCCCTCAAAACAGAAGCCGCTCGGCATCGCACCTATGAATATGCGCTCTATCTGCTCGAACGGCGCAGCTATTCCTATCGGGAACTGTATGACAAACTCATGCAGGCGAAGCATGGCGAGGAAGATATCGTGCTGGAAACGTTGACAAAGCTGCTGCGGATCGGGCTGCTCAACGATGCCCGTTACGCCGAATCGCTGGCTCGTTCCTATATCGAGGGCAAGCATTACGGGCTGCGACGGGCTGCGTTGGAACTGCGGCGCAGAGGCATTTCTCAAAACGAGATTGAAGATGCCCTTGCGCCCTATCAAGAGTCCGACACCATTGCCGAACAGCTTGCCATGCTGATCGAGCGAAAATATGCCGCAAAACTCTGTGACCCGGACGACCGCAAAGCCCGTGAACGGGTGATTGCGGCTCTGATGCGCCGTGGCTTTGATTACAGCGATATCCGCAATGCCATCGAGGACTATTTTGCCCGTGCGGAAGCAAACGCAACCAATCATCAGGAGGAAGAATCATTATGACCGTGAGTGTGGTATCTTTGGGCTGTCCCAAAAATTTGGTCGATACCGAGCGTATGCTGCATTTGCTGCGGCAAGCCGGCTATGCACTGACTGTCGAACCCGGTGATGCCGATATCGTCATTGTCAACACCTGCGGTTTCATTCAGTCTGCCAAAGAGGAAGCCATCGAAACCATTTTGGAACTCGTACAGCTGAAAGCCGAGGGCGTGCTGAAAGCGATTGTCGTGACCGGCTGCTTGGCAGAACGCTATCAGACGGAAGCGGCAGAGCTGTTTCCGGAGGTCGATGCAGTGATCGGCATTGGCGATGAAACACAAATTATCGCTGTACTCGACCGCATTGCAGCAGGCGAACGGGTCGTGCAATTTGCGCCAAAATGCCAAATGCCGCTGACTGGTGACCGCATTCTCTCAACGCTGCCGTTCTTCGCCTATCTGAAGATTGCAGAGGGCTGCTCCAACGGCTGCACCTACTGTGCCATTCCGCAAATTCGAGGCAAGTATCGCTCTGTGCCGATGGAGGACGTGCTGAAGGAAGCCAATTGGCTTGCGGAAAACGGTGTTACCGAATTGGTCGTTGTCGCACAGGATACCACCCGTTACGGCGAGGATTTGTACGGGAAATCGAAACTACCGGAGCTGCTCACGGCACTCTGCCGGATTGACGGATTCCATTGGATTCGGATGCTGTACTGCTATCCGGAACGCATTTCCGATGCACTGATCGATGTCATTGCAACCGAACCCAAACTCGTCAAATATCTGGATATCCCGATTCAACATTGCAATGGCGATGTGCTGGCAGCTATGCGTCGGGAGGGTGATGCGACTGCCCTGCGCACGCTCTTTGCCAAGCTGCGGGCACGCATTCCCGGCATCACCCTGCGCACCACGCTGATGACCGGTTTCCCGACCGAAACCGAGGAAGCTTTCAACGAACTCTCTGCCTTTGTGGAGGAGATGCAATTTGACCGCATGGGCTGCTTTGCCTATTCGGAGGAGGAGAATACCCCTGCTGCCAAGATGCCCAATCAGATTGACGAGGAGATTCGGCTGCATCGTGCGGATTTGCTGATGGAACAGCAAAACGAGATCACCCTGCGGCTCAACGAAGCCAAAATCGGTACAGCCACCGAAGCTGTCATCGAGGGCTATGACAAATGGGCGGAATGCTGGTTTGGACGCACGCTTGCCGATGCGCCGGATATCGATGGCAAACTGTTCCTGCCCGGCACGCCGGCGGATGGCTACCAAATCGGACAGTTTGTCAATGTTTCGATTCTTGATACCATGGACTATGATTTGATTGGCGAGGTGATTGCATGAACACGCCCAATAAACTAACCATCGCCCGTGTGCTGATGATGCCTGTTTTTGTTGCACTGATTTATATCCAATTCCCCGGTCACCTGCTGGCGGCAACGCTAGTCTTTGTCATCGCTTCGATTACCGATGCGATTGACGGCAAGATGGCACGCAAATACAATCTCATCACCGATTTCGGCAAATTCCTCGATCCGCTTGCCGACAAGGTTCTGGTCATTGCTGCACTCTCCTGCTTGCTGCACCATCAAAAGGTCAACATCATTGTATACCTACTGATCATCGCACGAGAATTCATGGTCGATGCGCTGCGGCTCGTGGTTGCCGGTAAAGGTACGGTCGTACCTGCCGGATTCGCCGGAAAGCTCAAGACTGCCTTCACGATGATTGCCCTAATCGCCTATATGACCTACTGGTCATTTCGAGAGGACTTCAATGCCTTTGGTCTTGCCATTCTGGATACCGCTTATTGGGCGATTGAGGTATTCTTGCAGATTCTGTTCTGGATTGCCGCCATTCTCACGGTTTACTCCGGTGTGCAGTATCTGATCGGCTATTGGAAGGACATCAACCCTAATCAGTAAAGGAGAACGCTATGTTCAAGCAGCTACAAGACGAAATTGCGCTGATTCGTGACCGCGACCCTGCGGCACGCAGCGCATGGGAAATCCTACTGACTTATTCGGGACTGCATGCCGTTGCGGCGTATCGCATTTCCCATAAGCTGCTGAGAAGCGGCTTTCCGACCTGCGCACGTATCGTTTCCCAATTCGCAAAATTCCTGACCGGTATCGAAATTCACCCCGGTGCGACCATCGGCAAGGGGCTGTTCATCGACCATGGTATGGGCGTTGTGATTGGTGAAACGACTATCATCGGCGATAACTGCACCCTCTATCAGGGCGTTACGCTCGGCGGTACCGGTAAGGACAAGGGCAAGCGTCATCCGACCCTCGGCAACAATGTCACGGTTGGTGCGGGTGCAAAGGTGCTCGGACCGTTTCGTGTTGGTGACAATGCGAAGATTGCTGCCGGTGCAGTCGTGCTGACGGAGATTCCGCCCAATGCAACGGCGGTTGGTGTACCGGCACGGGTGGTCAAGATGAACGGCGTGCGGATACCGGATCTCGACCAGATTCACATTCCCGATCCGGTCGCACAGGAGCTGAACCGTCTCGAACAACGCATTCAGGCACTGGAGGAAAATAGCAACAGAAGCGTATCATGATTTTTGTATAATTCTACAAAATTTCGATTTTTGCTTGACATTTCCTCGAAAATCGGGTATACTATTCAAGTAGCGGCTGCGAGTGTGCTGGAATTGGCAGACAGGCACGTTTGAGGGGCGTGTGCTTCGGCGTACGGGTTCAAGTCCCGTCACTCGCACCAACTACCTTTTTATATTTCATATGGATGGAAAGATGGCTGAGCTGGTCGAAGGCGCACGACTGGAAATCGTGTAGGCGTTGATAGCGTCTCGAGGGTTCGAATCCCTCTCTTTCCGCTTCAAAATCCTTGGAATTGCATCATTCCAAGGATTTTTCTTTGCCCTGTATAGCCATTCCCATACACATCGAAACGCCGGACAGACCCTGCCTCGAGTCTGTCCGGCGTTTGTATTATGGCAAAACCGTGGTCGTGGTAGTTGTCGTGCCGGTTGTAGTCGTTGTCGTTTCTTCCGCAGTGGTGGTGGTTTCCCATTCCGTTGTATCCAGCCGTGTTGTCGTTCCCTCTATCACTGTGGTTGTTTCACGTGTCGTGCCGGTGAAGCGGGTGGTTGATGTGAAAAGCGGGCGGGTGGTTGATGTGAAAAGCGGGCTTGTGGTGGTTGTGCTTGTACGGCTCGTGCTGACAGAGCTTGATGAGGTCACGGATGTTTTCGGTGTGCAAATGGATGTAGTATTGCTCGATATGTCGTAATCGGTCGTTATCGTTGTTGTCGTTGCAATGGTCGTCGTGCTGTCGTCCACACTTGTTGTCATACTGCCCTCCGCACTCGTTGTCATACTGCTATCCACGCTCGTTGTCATACCGCCATCCGGGGTGGACATGGTCATACCGGAATGGATATCGCTGTTCTTTTCAGTAGTGGTTGTAGTCGCTGCTGTGGTTGTAGTCGTAGTGGTCGATGTTTCGTGACGCTGTGGCTGTTCCGGCTTGAGGTGATAGAAATACCACACAGCAACTCCAAGCAAAATCATCGCCGCACATGCCACTGCCGAGCCGTAAATCAACCGCAGACGGTTCACCCTTGCCAGCTTCGAGAGCGGTACCTGCGCCTGCATTTCATTCCGCACACGCTGCATGACATGCGCCTGAATTCTAGCTTCTGTCTCTGCATCAGTGCTGTGGGGCAAGGGCATATTCTCCAGAAGCTTTGCTGTCTGCCCCTCATCCAGTCCTTCCAGCAGCTCTTCCCAATCACGCTCTGTTGGCATCGTCCTCACCTCCTTGCTGCAGCATTGCAACGACCTTTTGCTTTGCACGAGAAATCCGCATCTCAACCGTACCGACACGCATTTCCAACCGCTCCGCAATCACAGCCGCCGTTTCTCCAAAATAATACTTCCAAATCAAAATACTTGCATCCGGTTCTCCCAGCTTGTGTATCGCAGCGATCAGACGGTTGCCATCCTCTCGCCGAATGGCCGCCTGCTCGGGATCTTCCCCATGCTCCGTCTGCGATTCCAATGCGGCATCATCGTTCGTACACTGCACTTGCCGTGTCTGCGCCCGATAATAATCCACACAAGCATGATGTACCATCGTTGACAGTAAGCTGCGCACGCTGCCACGATCCATGGAAAACCGCTCCCTTTGCTGATAGAATGCAAAGAGGACATCCTCCGCAATTTCCTCGATATCTTCTGCCGTCGCACAGCCACCGATCCGCTTCCGCACCAACGCCAATACAAAGCCTGTATACTGCTCCAGCAATCTGCGGCAGCCCTCCTCCGGCTCTTGCAGCAGCAGATGCAGCAGTTCCGCATCCTGCATAGTTTTCACCTCTCTGTCTTTTCACAACGGAAACTCGATATTTTCCCCTATTTTTGAGTTCGTGTTCACTTGTGGTTTCCTCACAAACACGCATGATGGACTTTCTATAAAATTATCGCTGCTTTTTATATGCTTTGCCGGTATTGGGCACATACCCGCTGCGGCGAATGCCATCCTGTGCCGCATGAAACCCTGCCCAAACGCCGGAACTCCATGCCCAATCCAGATTGTAACCGCCGCAGTCACCGTCTAAATCCAAAAGTTCACCGCAGAAATACAGCCTCGGACAGACTTTCGATTCCAGCAATGGCGTGACACTTTCACCGCTGATACCGCCGGCTGTCACCTGCGCCTGTGCAAAAATCGCTCGTCCCTGCACCGGAAACTGCCAGTCTGTCAAAGTCTGTGCCAAGGCTTGCAATGCCGTATCGGTGTGCAAGCATTCCGAACTCTTGCCCTGTGCCGTACCAAATGCTGCTTTCAGCACGCATTCGCCAATGCGTTTCGGGAACAGACCCGTCAGCAAATCCGCAAG
Source organism: uncultured Clostridia bacterium (assembly GCA_944388075.1). Lineage (GTDB taxonomy): Bacteria > Bacillota > Clostridia > Oscillospirales > Ruminococcaceae > Firm-04. Next base: position 69,466 of record CALXHI010000008.1, read on the forward strand.
CGGTGCATCTGCCCGTACATCCCGTAGTTCTCGCAAGACGGCAAGCACCTGCTCCGGCGTCCAATCCGGCAATAGGTTAAGGGATATGGTCATGGCTTTTCCATGCTCCGCAGCCAAGCGTGACAGGTTAAAAATACAGATGCCCGACAAAGCGGTATCGGTAAACTGTACTTCGCCACGCTCCGTTTTCAGGATTCGGCTGCCCACATATGCCGATGCTGCTGCATGCACACGCAGTCCTTTCATGGCACGCACCCTTATCGGATCGGTCAAAATCGGACAGAGCGATGGCTGTGGCTTTACAATGCGGTGACCGAGTGCTTGCAGCATCGGCAGAAAATTACCGTCCGTACCGCAATGGGGAGCCGCAGAACCGCCTGCCGCCAAAATCACCGCATCTGCTGTGAATTGCGCCTGTTCACACTGCACCTGCCATAGACCTGGATACGCCGCAAGCCCCGTGACCTTGCAATCACAGCATTCCTCTACACCCAGTGCCGCCGCACGCATCCGCAGAGCATCGAGCACCGATGCCGCAGTGCCGCTCATCGGATATCGCCGCCCTTCCGCATCGGTACGGCAATACAATCCCATCAAGCGAAACCACAGCTCGGTATCCAATCTCCGCAATATAGTTTCTGCATTGGCGATACTGCCATGATAATGCTGCACCTCATATCCGCTATGTCCGAGATTGCATCGGCCATTGCCGGTCAGCAAAATCTTTTTGCCGACTCTTGGCAGCCGTTCCAGAATCGTAACGGCTGCACCATGCTCCGCTGCCGTGACCGCCGCCGCCAGACCCGATGCACCGCCGCCAATCACAATCACCCGTTTTCTCATTGCAGCACCTCAAATGTATTCTCGCCGGCATCTGCCTTGCTTTGCGGCAAAAGCTGTGTCCATATGGCGACCAAAACCGATATCAGACCGAGCAGAGCCACACGCAAGACACCGCCAAAAGTTTCCATATTCATCCATTGGGGCATATGCAGCAAAGCATCCAACGTTGTCGGCTGTGTGCTGAGGAATCGGTAATATCCGATATCGGACTTGAGTTCCGCAATCCTTTCGCCCAGTTCGGCTCGTCCCACTGCGGACAGCAAGTCACCCTCTGTCGCTAGGAATTGCACCGCAGCTTCATAGGAAGCGATTTCATTTTTGACATCCGTTTCATAGGTCACGGCAATTTCCGTAACCCTGTGGGCGACATACACAAGCGGCGTTGCAACCACAGCGATGCACATCAAAGCAGAAAATGTAACCGCTGCCACTTTCGGAATCTTCTTGCCAAAGCGTTTCATCAGCCATGTGCCAAGCCATACCGCTGCAAAGCCAATCAGAACCGAGCTGTACCCAAATTCAAACGTTACCCACGTCAGCCCAATCAGCAGCACTAAGCCTGCCACAGTGCCGGCCATGATGCCCATCGGTCGTGACTGCATTTGTGTACATTTCGTCTGATGTTGTTCCAAATTCTTCTGCACAGTATCGGCACAGCCAGAACAGAATGTGACGCCCTTCCCGTTGAGATGATATGCCTGTAATCCTTCTCCGGTTTTGCAACGCAGACAGCAGCCTTCCATGCCATGCGCCGCCGCAAATGCCAGTACTGCCTCCAGATGCTCCTGTACCTGCCGATTCGGCTCTTTGGAAGGCATACTGATGACGGCTTGCAGGATATTGTTCTGATACTGCATCTGCACAAGCCCGGGCCATTGCTGCACGAGCAATTCCGAATCGGCTTGCACTGATTCATTCGCACAGTCGCCGTGTACCTCCAACAGCAGCAAATTACGCCGCCGATACCATTTTAAGTAAACCGGAAATCCTTGCAAATTCCCCCAAAACAGCTTATGCTTCTTCTCCCAGTGCAGACCGGTGGCCTCTGCAAATGACATTGCATGAAATCCCATATGTTTGCTCCTTTCCGACACCCAAGTATCTCTTTTATTATAAGGGAAAATCGACGAGATTGCAAGCGATTTCGATTAAAAAATCCCATGTCCGCCAAGCAGACATGGGATTTCGGATTTGGGGATTAACCAACCAGACCGGAACGCTCGATACCTTCGGTAAAATGCTTCTGCAAGCACGCATACAGAATCAGCATCGGCGTAATCGAGATCAAACAGCCGGCTTCGAGCCAAACAATCTTTTCTCGCACACTGACCTGCGCATTTGCATTGTTGAAAATGGCAAGGTTCAGCGTCGTGTCGAGGTTTTTCAGCACCAATGCAATCGTCTTTGTATTGGTGAAGAACGCACTGGAAACATAGTAGTCATTCCAATACCACACGATCGAGAACAGGAATACGGTCAGGAACGACGATCCGGCATTCGGCACCATAACCTTGAGGAAGGTCTTGAACGGACCGCAGCCATCGAGATAGGCGGCATCCTCGAGTTCCTTCGGCAAACCGCGGAAGAACTGTCGGAAGATGAAAATCATCAAACCGGCACGAATACCGTTGGCAGTCATCGCAGGCAAGTACATCGCCCACATTGAATCAATCAAGTTAATGGCACCGAACATGAAGTTTTTGAACGTCATGTAGAGCGGAATCGAAATGATCTGTGTCGGCACAACGATCATCAGCACCACAATGCCGAACAACAGGTTTCTGCCCTTGAACTTGAAACGCGCAAAGCCATAGCCGGTCAATGCACAGGTAATCACCTGACAAATCGAACAGCCGATGTTCAAGAACAAGGTATTGACAAGCGGGTTGTTGTCAAAGAACCCATTCGTCAGACCCATGGCATCAATGGTCTGCTTCATGACAGTCAACGTGAAGTTGCGGGGAATCCACATAACCGTCGGGTCATTCATATCCTTGCTGTCACGGAATGCGTAACTGAGCATGAACATCAACGGCGTCAGGATGACGAAACCCAAACCAAATAGAATCAGGAATCGGAATACCGGCCAGCATTTCTCGAAAATCATTTTCCGACGCAGATATGCGATTTCTTGCTTATTCATGCTCTGCATACGGATTTTCATGGCTTCCTTCTTGGTCATGCCCTCACCGACATTTTTTTCCTCATGCACATCGGGCTTAGCGCAATCGGGAATGCGATCCGAATGCGGCCGATCGGGCGTAGACATGGAAACCGCTGCTTCGGTTGGTTCTTCCGTCACTTCTTCGGCGATAGTGGGTTCCGGCTCTGCGGTTTCCTGCGCTTCTACGGGCGCAACGGACTTTTCCTCACGGCTTTCCTCGAGCGTTGCGGGAATCTGTTCCGGCTCAACCGCAGGAGCAGGTGCTTCTGCAGGGATTTCCGGTGTGACCGGAGTCTCGGTAATCGGTGCGGCATCGGTCTGCGGTGCGGCATCCGCCGTTGCAGCGGATTCATTGGCGGCCTGTGCATCCATCTGATTGGCCTCCTGCTCAATCCGTTTCAGCTTGTCAAGCAAGTTCTTATCTTGGTCCATCCGTCACACCTCCTTACTCTACTTCATAGAAGATGAACTTATTTACAATCAAGGTCACGATGCCAACGACAATCATGACGATCGCAAAATAGCTCCACGCCATCGCAGCCGCATAGGCATAATCCCATTCGAGCTGCTTGGTCAATACACGCTCCATAACGGCGTTGTCGGTCTTTGTAAAGGAGTCAATGACCGTATAGATGAAGTTTGCCAAAATCATCGGGCTGACATAGGGCAGCGTAATTTTCCAAAAATACTCCCACGCCGTTGCGCCCTCCATCGAGGCAGCTTCCTTTGCGGAAACCGGAATGTTCTGCAATGCCGCTAAAAAGATTAGGATTTGGATACCCGAACTCCACACCAGACCGAAGATATCGGTTGTCACCGTGTTGATGATTTCGCTGAGGCCCTCACTGATGTTCATAACACCGAGGAATGCGAGCAATTCATCCACGATATCGGTTTCAAACAGGGTTGTGAACTGTGCGCCGCTGTCGACGCCGGTCGTGCCCATGTCACCGTTGATGATATTGTACACAGGACCGGTTGCGATGATGACCGGGAGAAAGAAGATTGCTCTGGCGAACCCTCTGCCCTTGAACTCTTGATTGAGGATAACGGCGATGAACAGCGAGAAAATCAGGATCATCGGGGTGGTCAGCGCCGTGTCCTTCAGCACCTCAACGAGGCTCTGCTTATAGGACGGGTCTGCTGCAAAGGCATAGCGGAAATTATCCAGCCACTCCCAATTCGCAAAGCCCAGCCATTCTTTTTTCATGCCGCCGACATCCGGCTTCAGGGTTTGATTATCCATGAAGCAGTAGCAGAGCGATTCAAACAGCGGAATCAGAAACCAGAGAATAGTGCCGATAAGCCAGATGGAGATAAAGCCGTAGCCATACATCGCTTTTCTGCGCTCATAGGGCATCCGAATGCCTTTTCCTTGCTTCTTACTCATCGAACACCACATCTCCTTCCTTTACATAATCTTTGAGATAACGCATTTCTCCGTTCATCGTAACGGAGCAATCCTCGAGGTTGACCTCTGTTGTCACACCGTTGGCATAAGTTGTTGTGATGATATCCCCCTCCTGCACATAACTGATGATATACGAATCACTGGTTGCACGCAGGATATCCTTGGTGAACGCATCATACTGCGCTGCGGTGTCGATCCAGTAAACATAGTCGCCGTAGAAGTAGATATCGAAATCGGTATCCCGCAATTCACTCGTCTGTGCGTGAAGCAGGTCAAAGCGCAGATTGCTGCCTGCTGCCAGTGCGTACATCACCATATGTTCCGCATCGGCACTGCCGTTGACCGCCTCGGTCGAATAGGGCAGCACACCGTGCATGACAATCTGGTAAAGCGGAATGTCCCCATCAAAGATGTTGAATCCGCTGGAAGAGAGCGGCATATCGGTAATCGTGTCGGTGTACGGGAGTACATAGGCATTCGGATCCTCAGAAAGCACCGAACCGACATCAGTATTGAGCGTCTGCAAGCTCTGCTCGATATAGCTCATCGTCTGGTCACGGGACGTCGCCGATTTTTTGCCGTAGTCGCCGTAGAGCAGATTCGAGAGCGAACCGATGCTGACACTGGTCAAACCTGCCTTCTGATAGTTCGTTGCCAGCTTCTGATACAGTTCAATGAATGTGGACGGAGAGAGCAGCGACATGGTTTTCTTCTCACCATAGGGCACACCGTAGGCACGCTCATAGTCCACGATTCGAGCAAACGAGCCCGACACACGAACAGCTGTATCAGTCAGCGACCAATAACCGTTGCCGGAATAGTAAGCTGCATTGTTTACGGTCGGATACCAGTCAATACCGTTGTCATTCATATAGGAGGTCAGGCTGTTGAAGTCCGATTTGCCGCCGAGTACCCCGGCAGGCTTTGCCTTGAAATCGACCTTACCGCTGATACCGGCATTCGTCCAGTTGTTAAGTGCGACCACCATGTCATTCACACCGGCAGCCTTGAGTTCCTCAAGAATCTTCTGTGTTTCCTCAAAACTCGTCATGCTGGTTTTCATGAAGACCGGGAAGCCAAGGATATTCTTCTGCTTCATCGTACCGCCGTAGATATCGACATAGAAATCGGAATCGTTGGCTTGTGCCTTGACCTGCACATTCTCATCTTCGAGCAGGTATTGGCGATAGCGGGCTGCGATATCGACATAGTCGAGCTGCTCGCCCTGATCGGCATTGACCTCATCCTCTGCGGTCAACGGGTAGTAACGCACTTGCAGATTGCGATGTGAGAGGTTCTTTTCGTAAACATCGAGCGGATTGAGCTGGTCTGCACCGAGATAGTAGGCATCGACGCTGCGGAGCATGAACTCAAAGTTGATGAGGTTATATTCCGTATTCGACTGACCGGTTCCGCTCACCGATGCGTTGAGATAGCAGCTGCCCTCGCCCTCGGTCGCAACGGCAAGCATTGCATTTTCGCCCTTGACAATGCCGTACATCGGGAGCGATACGCCCTCGACGACCGGACCCTTGGTTTTCGGAACGGCTGTGGTATCCGTGCCGTAAATCAGCTGGCGATAGGTTTTGGAGCTGTACTTCTGGTTATTGAACTCGATCACAGCACCGCTGCCATCAGGGATGACAAAGTAGCCCTCTTCCTCCGAGCCTGCCGCACCGAATGCGTTCATGACCGAAAGCATCTGGGTCAGCTTTGCACCCTCTTCGCTGTCTACGCCGTATTTTTCCGTGATATCGGCGGTGTTAATATTCACCTCCAGATAATCCTCGCCCAAGGTATAGGAAACCGGAATCTTGATGCCGACCTTGCGAAAGTTATAGGTCACCTTGATGCCGTTGTCGACCTCATCAAAGGTAATGGTCGTTCTGGTTGTATCACCAGAACGCACCTTCTGCACGGAACGCTCATCGGGTTCTGCCGCCGTCAGCACGAGTGCAGAGCCGAGCTCATTCTTCAGCATCTTCGAGGCGATGGCATCACCACCGGCATTGATCGGCGACGACCACCAGATATAGCCGTTTTTCTTGTTTTGCAAAGCCAGAATATCCTCCGGCTTTTCGTCCTCGCCGAGCTTCGACTCATCCCAAGCATAGAGCTTGAGGTTGTCGTTCTCGCCGACGACCTTCATTTTCTTCAGTACGTCCTCTTCGGTGCGGTCCACCCATGTATCATCGGTATCGCCGGCGGTATCACTATCCGCAGCGGTATCGGATGTCGCAGTGTCCTTCTCATTTTCCGCAAGTACGGGCATCGATGCGACGCAGACTGCCGTCAGTGTCATCGCTGCGAGAAGTACGGAGAGCAGACGCTTATATTTCATTATTTTTTGCATGGCGTTCACTCCTCACACACGTACTCGATACAATATTTCGGTATAAATCGAATAGGCAAACACATATACCTTCTGGAACAGGCTGAGCAGCAGCACCGCCAAGAACAGAATGACCAGCATCGCAGCCAATGTCAGAATGATGGCAATGACCGTTTTGGTAAAGGTATATTGGTGTACCGCCTTGATGGCTGAGAACAGCAGTGCAACAGTCCAAAGCAAGCCGACATAGTAAACCACCGTGAAGAAGATACCCTCTTCCTGCACGAGGAAGTGCGAGAGAATCACGTCCACAAAGCGGGATACGATAAACGGGATCAATGCGTAGGAGCTGTAAATCGCAATGTTCTTCATGCTGCCTTCGCCATCGAGCAGCGTGCAGATTGCCCAGTTGCCGAGTACCCATGCGCCGAAGTAGACGACGCTCTGCATGATATAGGGCATCACACTGAACAACGCATCGGGCAGCGGGCGGAACTGGAAACCGCACCAGCGGTCGTAAGCAATCAACGCAAAGAACAGAGCAACGATAATGATTGCAGTATACTTGAGTGTGCCGCCTTTTTTCCAACGAAGGTCTTCAAAGCCTTCAAAGGGATGAAACAGCACATGTTTGACCCATTGGGGCTGAGTGAAATCCATCATAACGCTGCACCTCCTTTACGATTCATCCGTTGGCGCAGAGGTCGGCGATGCCGTCTCCAAAGCCTTCCGGCGTTTTTTGCGGTAGTACTTGAATCCCTTCCATACCACGATCAGCGCAACAATGACAATCAAAATGGCAGTCAGGTTTTCCTTGAGAAATTCCGAACGATAGCTCTCGAACGCCTTGTTATAGCGGCGAGAGGAGTCCGCCTTTTTCGCATACTCCATCGATTCCTCATAACGTCCCATGTTGTAGTAAGCACTGGAGATACCCAAGTAGGCACTGCGATAGTTGCCGTCACGCTTAAGCACTTCGAGCCACGGCTTCAACGCTTCCTCATAGTAACCGCCGTTATACAGAGCAGTCGCCTCATGGACGATTTCACCGAACACGGTCTGCGAGAAGATGGTCACCGCACCCTTGATCGAATCGAGCACATAAATGTTCTCACAGTTGGCACCCTTCGTTTCGACAGCCGTAACACTGCCGGCGGTAAAGGAACCGACCTGATCACCCGTCGCACCCATGATGAAGAGCAGGCTTGCCTCCTCGTCATACTGGAAGACACGACCGGTTGTTGCATCTAAGCAATTGATGGTACCGTCATCACCGATATCGATGTCAACGATCTTGGTCTTATAGTTCGTACCGCTGTACCAGGTCGAAAACTCATCGCCCCAAACAAAGTTGGACATATGCGAAAACAGATTATGACCTTCCGGATTCACTTTCTTGATGATATCATTGTCACTCGAACCAGACGAGGTCGAGGTATAGATAAAGCCTTTTCTCGTATCCAGATCAAAGTTATCGAATGCAGACGGGGTACTTCTAGCACGATACCGCCTTTCCTCTTCGGAGGCAATCGCATTCCAGAAATGGTTTGCGATAACTTCTGCGGTCTGCGCAACGGAGTTTGCACCATAGTAGCCGAGAAACTCGCCGTTCCGGTCAAACATGGCAGCACCCTTTGTCGTATTGTTGAGTACGATATAGACATTGCCGGCATTGTCGCAGAGGATCTTCTGCGGCAGGAAAGTCAGCTCCTGATCGTACACAGTCGAGGTCGGCTTCGTAATTTCAAGCTGAACATTCTTCATGGAATCGACAACCAAGGCACGACTGTTCTCGTTATCGGCGATATACATCAGTCCCGTATCTGGCGAAACGAACACGCCCTTGGGCTTATTCAGCGTTGTTTTTGAGCCATCAGGCATCGTAAACTCACTGAACTCGTCAAGCACCTGTGAAAATTCGGAATCAACCTTCAAAATGCGGTTGTTGCCGGTATCGACAATATAGAAGTTGTCGCTGGCATCCTTAAAGAGATCGCTGGGGGCATTGAGCGCAGTCGTACCGAGATCCAAACCGGATACGGCACGTTCTGCCAAATATCCTGCCTGCGACGGAACCGCTTCGCCCAGATAGTTGTAGTTATACACATCGTATGGCTCGTCCGCATAGGCCGTCATCGTCGAGGCGACCATGGAGAGCGACATCGCCAGTGTCATTCCGGCAGAGGCAATTTGCCGGAGCCATTGTTTCTTCACGATTCATCTCACCCTTTCTGTTTAATTGTGCCGGATTAGTCTTTGATACCGGAATGAGCCATGGTTTCCATAACCTGACTCTGTGCCAGAATAAAGAACAGCACCGGCGGAACAAAGAGGATGACAGCGGCTGCCATCGTAACACCCTGTCGGGAAATACCGGCAGAAGCCGCCTGCTGAATCACCGTCGGCAGCGTTTTGAGTGCTTCATCATACACAAGGCTGCCGCCCGTGATATTCCATGCACCCTGAAAAGCGAAGATCGCCGTCGTCATCAGGGCAGGCTTCTGGTTCGGGATGACAATGCGCCAACAAATCGTAAACAGGCCTGCGCCGTCCACCTTTGCCGCTTCTATCATGGCATCGGGAACGGTACTCATGCTCTGGCGCATCAGGTACAGACCCATCGACGACGCCACAGACGGCAAAATCAATGCCCACATGGTATTGATCATGTTCAGCTCTGCCATCACCATGTACTGCATCAGATAAATAACATTGCTGTTATAAAGCAGTGCCAAAACGATGATATTATTGATGAGCTTATTGCCGGGGAACTTGATTTTCGCAAGACAGAATGCTGCCATGGAAGCGAAAATACACTGCAAGACAGTAACCGAAATCGTCACGAATGCGCTGTTGAATACGTAACGGGAAAACGGCACCCACATCTGTCCCAGTACGCGATAGGTGTCCATAAAATTATCCAGCGTGGGGTTGAGCGTATACCACTTCGGCGGAAAGATAAACATTTCGTTGACCGGCTTGATACTGTTGACGATCATCAGCCAAATCGGCAGGACCATAAATAGGCCAAGGATGGTCAGAAACAGGAAAATCGCAACCGTACCGCCGATTTTACGTCCCGCACGTTTGTTGGACGCCTTCAGCTTTTTGGGGTCTTTTGTACTCATGCGTGTTTCGCCTCCTTAATCCATGTATTTGCCCAGCAGATTGCTGATGAACTTATTGACCACATACATGGCAATAAACAGCACCATACAAATTGCGGAAGCATAGCCCATCTCATAACGCACCCAGCCGTAGTCATACGCATGGGTCATGATGGTGTGGGCGGCATAGTCGGTACTCGGGAAACCGACCAGATTTCGAGCAACGATATCGGCTGTGAATGCGGAAACGATCTGCATGACCGCTGCGAACATCAACGACGGCCCCATACCGGGAATCGTGATGTAAATCAGCTCCTGCCAACGGTTTTGGATACCCTCAATCGCACCGGCCTCATACTGGCTCTTATCGATATTCTGGAAACCGGCACGCATGGCAAGGAAGCCCGCACCCATACTGACCCACAGCTGTACGATGATAACCACCGTCAAGATATACTGGGAATCCGTCAGCCACTGAATGGCAGAAGTCGTGATACCAAGGTTCATCAGGGTAGAGTTTGCGATACCGTAGCTGTCGCCGCTGAAGATCAGCTGCCAAACAGCGTACACACCCGATGCCATCGAAGGTGCGTAGAAAATCAGCGTGAAGATAACCTTCAGCGTCTGGTTCAGCTCGTTGATCAGCCATGCCAGCAAAAAGCTGAGAAAATAGCTGAGCGGGCCGGTGAACACGGCAAATACCAACGTCACACGAATGGACTTGATAAAAATGCTGTCATTCAGAAACAGGTTATAGAAGTTGCTGAGGCCTACATATGCAGGCGGATACTGTACCATGTCGAAGTCCGTCAAGCCAATTGGCAGCGACATGATAACGGGAATGATCGTAAATACCAAAAATACAAGCATGAACGGCAGCATCATCAGATATGCTTCTTTGTTCTGCTTCATTTGCAGCCAAACAAGTCGCCGTTGTTCTTGTTTGGTTTTGACACCAATTTGATCCTTATCCAACGGGAACCCCTCCTTTTGATTTGTCAGTCACAGAAAATAGCGTTAATCAAGCCCCAGATTTTCACGTTTCCGCAAAATCTCATCATTCATTTCGCTATTGTAATACATCAGTGTATCTCTCGGATTCTCGTTGGAGTTGACCGTCTCACGGAACGCATTCATAATGTTACGGGTTACAGCATACGAGGACGGCAGAATCGGAATCTCCGTCAGTTCCGACCACTGTGCCTCCAAGACTTCAAGCTCTGCAGCAGACCAGTTCAGCTGACGCAGCGTTTCGATGTTTGCTGCCTCATAGCGTCCCATCTGACCGAGCAAGCCTTCCAAATCGGAACCGTAAGATGTCTGAATATCAGTCGAGCAGAACCATTTGACGAACGTCCAAGCATCTTCCTTATTCTTTACCTTGTTGAAAATGATCGCGCCCGAGCCGCCGGAATTGGAAGCATGGCTCAGCGTTCCGTCCGAACGAATGGTGCCGGGCATAACGGTGAAGTCCCAAAGGCCCTTGATTTCCGGAGCGGCAACTGCCAGCTGGTTATAGAAGCTGTAGTTGGCAATGACGATCGGATACTGACCGGTACGGAAATAGCTGTATGCGTCATAAGTCTGCGTAAACTTGTACTCGCTGTAGAAATCCGTCCACTTCTCAAAGCACTGAATCGCATCCACGGAATCAAACTGTGTCTGTGTCTGTTCCTCATTATAATAGTTCAGACCGGATTGCAGCACGAGCGTTGCAAAGGTGTGACCGGCTTCCGTCGCCGCTGCCACATTCGTGGACGGCAAAATCAAGCCCACGCCCAAGTGGTTTCTCTGCAAGCCCGGGAGCATATCGATGAGGTTGTTCCAAGTCCGAGGCAGTTCGGTATAACCCAATTCGCTGAGAATATCGGTACGATAGAACATCATCGTCCAAGTCTGCGTCAACGGCATACCGTAAACGCCGCCCTCATATTCATAGGCAACCGTAGACTGCGGATGGAATGGGGCAATGGCCTCCTGATAATCATCGAACTGTGAAACATCGACGAGCAATCCGCGGCAAGCCAGGTTGACCGGGAATTCGCCGCCCAGGAACAATGCGATATCTGGACCCTGATCGGCCAGTGTCGCTTCAACGACACCGCCGACAACCAGATTGACTGAAACCGGAATATCCGGGTATGCCTGCGAGAACTCGTTCTCTACCAGCTCCTTGACGACCAATGCTTGGTCACGACCGAGGTTGACCCAAACATCAATCACTTCGTCCGGATCGCCTTCCACATCTGACAGTGTGGTGTAGTCCTCGGTAAACGAACCGATGAACGCCTTGAATCGGAATGCAAACTGCTTGAAGAAGTTCGACTTCAGCGACGCAAACTCCTGATCGGGAGAGGCGATCTCGATATAGTCGATTTCAAGCGGCTGATCACGATAATCGCAGATGAAGGTCGAGATGGTCGAGATGTTGTCCTTAATCTGGGAAACATAGTTCGGAATGCGGCTGGGCTTTGCCAGACACTTGTCGAGAATGACATACATTCTCTGAAGTGCAGCAGCCTCCGAGCCAAGCGTACCGGAGAGCTGCTCGATGCCGTTCTGCGCATCCTTCAGCTCCTGAGACAGACGCTCAAAGTCGCCCAGCAAAGTCGGAATGCTTTCCTCAACATAATAGTCATTGTACTTATCCGGATTCGGACCGGTGATCATCAGAATTTGCTTGTAGCAAGTGTTGAGGTCAGCGACCACGCCTTCCAGCTCCCGCATGAACTCACCAATCTCACCGGGCATTGCCTCGAGCGTGATGGTATGTGATTCGCCTGCGGTCAGGTAGACATAGGCATAATCGTTATCAGCCGTCGTGACGGGCGTCAGTTCCCAATCGGTATTATAATAGAACTTGACCTGACTGAACGCATCGTTTTGCAGTTCCCCGTCAATCAGCACACGGCGATTGGAATAGAAGCCACGCATGACATCCTGACATGCCTTAATTCCGATCTTGTACCAACCATCGCCCTGAATCGCATCGGCCGGGATCTCCCAAGTGATGGCCTGTCCGGACTGATCCCAGTTCGCACCGCCGATGGTGTTGTACACCATCTTAACTGGATCAGACGGCGAAACGGTATAGCTGTTGTTGTCATATGCCGGATAGAGGGTTGAAGAAGTCTTGTAGATAGCCGATTCGCCCTCAATGCGGTAAAGTGTCGACGGTGTAGCATCAAGTTCTGCCTGTGTGGGCTTCTGGTATGGCGTTGTACCTGCCGGCTGGCAGAAGCGAATGGTGTCAATGCCGACATTGGCTTTGATGCCCTTGAAGGTAATGGTGTGTTTACCCTTCGTCAGGTAAATGCGCATCGGGTCATTGAACAGGCCGTCCTCATCATACACAAACGCAGTCTGCCAAACAGGCTTTTCCACCTGTGCCGGACGAACCTGATTGCCTCGCGAATCGGTCTGAATCTCGTGCTTGTTGACATAAAGCTTGTTCAGACAAATGCGACCTGCCGATTCAAACGGTGTTTCTCCGTCGATTTCCATGGCAAGCTCAACCTCATTGGACGGCGACTCCATCGCAAAATAGGAGATCTCCATCGAATAGTTGCCCTCCTCGGCAACATCGATGGTAAAGCTGACCTCGCCCTCGGCACTGTCCCAGACAAGCACCTGATTGCGCAGGTCATCCCCTTCTCCGAGACTGCCGATGGTCACCGTGCCGTTGTCGGCGGATTGATAGTCCTTCCCCTTGACGAGAATCTCCGTGTCCGGGCTGGGTGCATCCGCATGGGAATCATAGTATTCACTGTAGCTGATTTCTTTTTCGTAGGTCAATTCATAGAGAGAATCGTCACCGTTGACAGGCGCCGATGATGCCTCCTCGGCAGCACCCACAAGCGGAAATACAAAATTCACCGCTAATACGGAAGTCAGCAATGCAGACATCCGTCGAGCCCTGTTCTTTTGTTTCAATGTTTCTCCACCTTTCCGAAATTGATATGTGTATGCGTTCCGACGATACCGCACACCTCAATACCGCCAAAACAAGAAAAAAATTGTTATATCCGCACATGCTGTGCGAACGTTTCACGTCACCCAACGATATGCCAAACATAGAGACACCAAAACAGACGCTGTTTGAGCGTCTCGTTGGTTTATACTCTCTTATTATATCAAATCTTGGACAGATTGTCAAGAAGTTGCAAAGACTTTTCATTATCTCGCAATAAAATCGTCATATTGCACATCCCCACACGCATGGATTCGGTTTATGATTCGCAATTCAGAGAAAAGCAACCAAAATAATCGAAACAGATTCCTGCCAAACTATGACAACACAAAAAAATTATTGAAAAAGCCTTGCTTTTTTTCAGATTTGTGTTACAATATAAGTGTACCGGTACATCACCGGAATTTCAAAATGGAGGTATACAAAGATGGCATATGTGATTTCCGATGCATGCATCTCCTGCGGCGCCTGTGCAGACGCTTGCCCGGTCAACGCAATCACTGAGGGCGACGGAAAATACGAGATCAACGCTGACACCTGCATCGAGTGCGGTGCTTGTGCAGATGCTTGTCCCGTGGACGCTCCCCAGAACTAATGCATAGCAAAGCACTCCGGCGGCTCAGCGATTGAGTCGCCGTTTGCTTTTTCTGAAATCTCCTCTATTTTATACCATATCGCCGATATTCACAAAAAACGCTTGCATTTTTACGGAAACTATGATATAATAAATGCAATCGGCTTAAATACCGCCGGATGATATCGTGCCGCCTGTGCCGATATTCGCTACTATCACAAGGGAGGATCTTTACCCATGAAGCATTTCCGTCAATCCGCAGCTCTGCTGCTTTCCGCCATACTTTGCTGCTCTGCCGTCGCACTTTCCGGTTGCGGAGATACCAGCAGCAATGCCGGTGATGATACCCTCAGTGCCTATTCACCGGTTGTTCCGGACAGCAAAATCGATGAGAACGAACCCGGTGAAATTGTCGATGCGACCGTCGGCACACCGCTGAACTATCAGGACAAGCTGGATGTCACGCTCACAAAGATCATCGAGCTTGATGCCGGCAATAACACAGAGCGGCGCATACTGCTCGCCGAATTCACTATCAAGAATAAAACAGACACTGCCGTAGACTGCTCGACGCTGACGCACTTCAGCGCAAGCGTGGACGGAACGGTAAAAAAGGGCATTGTGTCTCAGACCACTGCTGCTATTCTTGCCAGAAAATACTACACCAAGCTCGGCAGCGATATGCAGTCGCTCAACCAAGCTATCGAGCCGGGGACATCGATTTCTGGTTACGTCTATATGGAAGTTCCGTCCTCTTGGGATGAACTGAAGCTCATCTACAAGCCCTACAAATACTACAGCAACGATACGATCGAGTTTCCGATTGTCGAATCCGAATTGGAACACTATACCGAACCGCTGTCTTAAGAAATACAGCAATGCCGCCGAGTGTTTGACTCGGCGGCATTTATCATTCGGTCACTGCTTGTGTCTGCGTTTCCGGCTGTGGCAGATCCTGCCAATAGGTTTCCGGATCGACATAGCAGTCGTTCTGCAGCACCTCAAAATGCAGATGCGGCTCCAATCCGCTTTCCGCTTCTGCAGTTGCTCCAACTGCGCCGAGCACATCACCACGCTCCAGCACCTGCCCTGCCGTCACCGTTAAGCCCTCGTTCAAACCGCAATATCGGGTGACCGTACCATCGGTATGCTGCACCGTCACACAAATGCCCCAAAGCGCATCCCGATCGATGGCTGTTACCGTACCATCTGCGGCGCAGCACACTTCCGTACCGAGTGCCGCTGCCAAGTCTACGCCGTTATGCGTCTGCCAGATACCGGTTGTCGGAGACTTGACCAGTTCTCCATGGCTGAACGGCTGTATCACCGCACCATCCAAGGGCTTGATGGGACGTTCTACCGGTGCAGTCGTTGTCACGGTTTGGGTAGTCGTGGTCTGCGTTGTGGTAGACTTTGTGAGGATAGCAGCCGCCTGCTGTGTTGCAGGGGTTGTGGTTGTGGTACGAGTACGAGAAGTTCGCCATGTGGTCGATGTGGCCGATGTGGCAACGGGTGTTGTCGTTGTACCGGTTGTGGTTTGGCTTGACGGCGTACTGTGCTCCGCTTGGCTCGAAAGATTCGGCGGATCACTCTCCGTGTAGGCGTACCAGCAGGCAGCGCCCACCATCGCCACGCACAGAGACAATGCCACATAGAAGCCTTTGCCGGTCATGCCGGCCTGTTTACCTGTTTTCATAGGAATCGCCTTTCTGTTGATGGGTCTGGAAATGTCCACAGCCATATCTGCCATGGGCTTTCGACCCTAGTTTGTACCGCAATTCCAGGCTTTATACATATTTGAATTTTGAAATTCGGCGATGCAAAAACTGCCCCTTGACCGAAGGCCCAAAATATGCTATAATAACAATATGTCCCAGTACCTCAGTAGGATAGAGGATCCGCCTCCTAAGCGGGCTGCCGCAGGTTCGATTCCTGTCTGGGACGCTATGCACGACAGAGTTTTTGCTTTGTCGTGCTTTATTTTGCGAAAAAATCGATCCTGTATTCATTCGGACAAAAAACGACAGCCGTTCGGCTGCCGTTTTCGTTCAAATATTCGAATAAGAAAGAAAATTTTTCCAATCCTGCAAGTACAGATGCAGCATATCAAGACTTCTTTTCAATCACCGTGCCCTGACGGGTTTCACGGATTTCCCAACCCATTTCCTGAATCTGTGCCCGAATCACATCGGCCTGTGCAAAGTCCTTTGCCTGTCGTGCGACCTTACGTGCCTCGACCAGTTCGAGTACTTCCGCCGGGATATCCGGTGATTCGTCTGCCGCCTCGGCAAGACACTTTGCCGCTTCGATCAGACCCAAATCCAGTACACGATCCATCTCCGCAATGCAGGCGAGTTTCGTTGCCGCCGTGATATCCGCCTTCAGCACATCGTACAGCACGGTAACAGCCTGTGCAGTATTGAGGTCATTGTCCATCGCCTCTCGAAATTTGGCAAGATAAGTTTCCTTTTGTGCCTCGTCAACCGCATCCTGCACCGCCAACAGCGCATGAATTCTGCCGACCAACTTCTGATAGGCTTGTGCCGCATTGTCGAGATTCTCATAGCTGAATACAAGCGATTTGCGGTAATGCGATTGCAGGCAGAAAAAGCGATATGCCATCGGCGCATAGCCCTTGCGCTCGAGCAGCGATACCGTCAGAAATTCGCCGGACGACTTGCTCATCTTTCCGGCATTGGTATTGAGATGAAGCACATGGAACCAGTGCTTACACCAGCTGTGCCCGAGATAGGCTTCACTCTGTGCAATTTCATTGGTGTGATGGGGGAATACATTGTCGATGCCGCCACAGTGCAGATCGAGCGTTTCGCCGCAATACTTCATGCTGATGCAGGAACATTCGATATGCCAGCCCGGATATCCAATGCCCCAAGGGCTATCCCATTTCAGTTCCTGATCGTCAAACTTCGACTTTGTGAACCACAACACGAAATCTGCCTTGTTGTGCTTATTACCGTCCTCCTCAACACCCTCTCGTACGCCAACCGCCAAATCCTCTTCCTTGAAATCATGGAAGACATAGTACTGTTCGAGCTTCGAGGTATCAAAGTAGATATTGCCGCCGGCTTCATAGGCATAGCCCGTTTCAATGAGCTTCTCAATCACATGAATGAAATCAGCAATGCAGTCTGTTGCCGGCTCTACCACTTCCGGACGCTTAATGTGCAGCTTTTCGCAATCCGCAAAGAACGCATCGGTATAGAATTCGGCAATTTCCATGACGGTCTTATGCTCACGCTTTGCGCCCTTGAGCATCTTGTCGTCGCCGGTATCGCCGTCCGAGGTCAGGTGACCGACATCGGTGATGTTCATCACACGCAGCACGTCATAGCCCAGATAACGCAGGTACTTGTCAAGCACATCCTCCATGATATAGGTACGCAGATTGCCGATATGGGCATAGTGATAGACCGTCGGGCCGCAGGTGTACATCTTCACACGATTCGGCTCTACGGTGGTAAAGGTTTCCTTTTTTCGTGTCAGGGAGTTATAGAGTTGCATAGTCTCGCTCCATTTCTGTTATCATTGGCAGAATACTGATTTTCTATTTTATAGTATAACAGATACCTGCAAAAATGTCAAGCCAAACGCAAACATCACGCATTCCCTGCAAGAGAATGCGTGATGGTACGGTTATACGGTAAAGAACCGCTGGCTTGCCGTGAATACCTCCAACGGGCGCAATTCCTGATAGCCGGTCACATCTGCCGGCAGCTCCAAATTCGGCGCATCAATCATCGCCGTCATCGGCTCGGGGCAGAAATAACCGTTAAAGCCCTTGTCATTCCAGATGATCCAGAAGCGATACTCCGGACTGACCTGATAGCAGATTTTCTTGCCGCTTGCGATATCCTCGACAATCGCACCGTAAAAGCTCTGACCGTCCAGCTCACCGGTTTCCGCCTGATACATATCATTGTCGATATTTTGCAGCACCGGACATTTCGTGCCGTTCTTGTACTCCAAGTCAATCAGCTTCGGCTCGAGCAGGCGTTCGGTCGGCAGGCAGCGTTCGTTCAGCTCGCAACGCTTTCCAATCGGCACCATCAAACGCATATCTTCCTGCTTTGCACCATCCACAAACGGAGCCTGAATGGTGGTATGTGTGGCAAACGAAATCGGCAGCATCTTATCCGAGCAATTGGTCATCGTGATTTGATGCTCCAGACCGCACGCACTCAAGGTAAAGGTCAAGTCCAGTCGGAATTTCACCGGCAGATACTCGAAAAATGGATCGTTCTCGTCATAGACAAACCGTGTCTGCACAACGGCGCAATTCTCATCCGCATGATGCTCCACAACGGTATAGGCACGCTTTTGCACAAAGCCATGGATGTGATTGTTCCACGGATCCGGTTCATTGATCGGCAGGTGATATTTCGCATCCGAGGTTTTCAAAATACCATCGGCGAAACGATTGGGCAGATAGAGGGTCGGCAGACCCCAGATTTCCGACTGGGATGCCAAAATATCTGCGGTATTGTCCGGCGACCACCGGAATACATCGATGTTATTTTTGGTGTCACGCAAGCGAATGACATTCGAGCCGAGTTCATACGCAATATATGCCTCATAACCACCTGCGCACAATTGAATACAGGGTGTCCCGTTTAATGTCGTCTGCTGTGTACTGTTCATGACGTTTGCCTCCTTTGGGGGATTCAAGCCTTTTCCCAACATAAAATACCGCCTATAGTATAGCATATTTTCCCGAAAAACGCAAGGCATTTACCCGCTTTTGGGCGTTTTGTATGAATATCACGGTGATTTTTCGTCATTCTGCGAAAAGAATTTCATCGGATGCTGTCACACATCAAAAACGGACGGATCTGCTTGAACCGTCCGTTTGATATCCTTTTTGCAGCATCAGTAATCCATGCCGGCATTGGGCATTGCCGGTGCTGCGGCTGCAGGCTCTTTGATGTCGGTGACGAGGCTCTCGGTGGTCAGCACCATCGCCGCAACCGATGCGGCATTCTCCAGTGCGGAACGAGTGACCTTGGTCGGGTCAACAATACCGGCAGGAATCATGTCGACATATTCCTCGTTGTAAGCATCAAAACCATATCCAATCTTGTTTGCACGGCGAATGTTCTCGATGATGACAGAACCTTCCAGACCTGCATTCGCTGCAATCTGGCGAATCGGCTCTTCCAATGCACGCAGAATAATCTGAGCACCGGTCTTCTCATCGCCGCTCAAGGTCTCGACCAGCTTGCTGACAGCTTCTGCAGCATTCAGCAGTGCCACACCGCCGCCGGCAACGATGCCTTCTTCAACAGCAGCCTTGGTTGCTGCGAGAGCATCCTCAACACGGAGCTTCTTTTCCTTCATCTCGATCTCGGTCGGAGCACCAACCTTGATGACGGCAACACCGCCGACCAGCTTTGCCAGACGCTCTTGCAGCTTCTCACGATCGAAATCAGAGGTGGAGTTCTCGATCTCTGCGCGAATCTGTGCAACACGAGCCTGAATGGCTTCGGAATCGCCGGCACCGTCCACAATGATGGTGTTCTCCTTCTGAATGACAACCTGACGGGCACGGCCCAGCTGCATCAGCGTGGTATCTTTCAGTTCCAAGCCCAAATCAGAGGTGATAACCTCACCGCCGGTCAGGATTGCGATGTCCTTCAGCATTTCCTTGCGGCGGTCGCCAAAGCCCGGAGCCTTGATGGCAGCGCACTTGAATGTGCCGCGGAGATTGTTGAGAATCAGTGTAGTCAGAGCCTCGCCTTCGACATCCTCGGCGATGATGACCAAACGCTTGCCGCTCTGGACGATCTGCTCAAGCAGCGGGAGCAGCTCCTGAATGTTGGCAATCTTCTTATCGGTAATCAGCAGGTAGCAATCATCGTAAACCGCTTCCATCTTATCGGTATCGGTTACCATGTAGGGGCTGACATAGCCACGGTCAAACTGCATACCCTCAACGACCTCGCTGTAAGTCTCAGCCGTCTTGGATTCCTCAATGGTGATAACGCCATCCTTGGAAACTTTCTCCATAGCTTCGGCAATCAGCTGACCGATATTGGCATCGGCAGAGGAAATGGTTGCAACTCTTGCGATATCGGCACTGCCCTCAACTGCCTTGGAATTCGCCTGAATAGTCGCAATAGTAGCCTTCACGGCACTGTCCAGACCCTTCTTCAGAATCATCGGATTTGCACCGGCTGCGATGTTCTTCATGCCCTCACGAATGATGGCCTGTGCCAGCAGCGTTGCGGTAGTCGTACCATCACCGGCGGCATCGTTGGTCTTGATGGAAACCTCCTTGACCAGCTGTGCGCCCATGTTTTCAAATGCGTCTTCCAGCTCGATCTCCTTTGCGATGGTCACGCCATCGTTGGTGATCAGCGGTGCGCCGTACTTCTTGTCGAGTACGACATTTCTGCCCTTCGGACCGAGGGTAATCTTCACGGTGTCTGCCAGCTTGTCAATACCGGCTTGCAGCGCCTTTCTTGCGTCCTCGCCATACTTCAAATCTTTTGCCATAGTGAAACACTCCTTACATCAAAGATAGTCGATTACTCGACGATTGCCAGAATATCGGACTGCTTCAGGATTGTGTACTCCTGACCGTCCAGCTTGACTTCCGTGCCGGCGTACTTGCTCAGCAGCACCTTATCGCCGACCTTCAGATACATCGTGACTTCCTTGCCATCGATCACGCCACCGGGACCAACAGCCACAACCTCAGCGACCTGCGGCTTCTCCTGTGCGGATGCGGTGAGGATGATACCGCCCTTTGTTGTTTCCTCGGCTTCGGTCATTTTGATGACAACGCGATCTGCCAACGGTTTGATTGTCATAATGATTCCTCCTACTCTTTCTAATATGGATGGAACGGAGCGATACACTCGCTCGTCAATTTTAGCACTCGATGTCCTTGAGTGCTAACTGTATTGTACCATGTTTTCGGAAAAAATCAAGGGCTTTTTTCATCTTTTTTCAATTCTTCACAATTCTTTGTATGATTGCACATCTTTCTGAATGATTTTTTGGCGAAATTAGTTGTTTTGATAGCACTTTTCAGGATTCATACAGTGTATCGTACAGATACATCATATCGTCATAGCAAAGCAGATACCATTCCAGTTCTGTTTCCTCTGTTTTCAGGCTTCCCGACATCATTTCGGTTGCCGTCAAACGATAGCATGCCGTCAAATCGATGGTCACATCATAGCTTTCCTTCAGGATTTCTTCCATCTTCCCCACCGACTGTTCTGTCAGCTGAAACAGCTTGTCAAACGTCACCGTCACGGTATACGGGTCGCCGTAGGTCTTTTTGCAGTAATCATGATTGGCAGCAATGAATGCGTCATAGTCCAAATCGCTGTTTTTATCAATCCATGCCCGCTCGCAAATCGCATAGAAGCTCGGATAGACGCCCATGCAGCGTTCAAAGCTGCCATCCCGCATACCGGCATAGTATTCCTCTACCAGTGCGGCTGCCTGTGCGGCGACTGCCTGTCCCTCCGCACCAATGGCATCGATTTTGACCGTCACCGCCGACTGGTTCGGTTCTCCGCATGCTGTCATCAGCATACTCACCGCACACAGCAGGCAAACCGTTGGATTGATTTTCTTCATTTATCATGCCCTCCCATCCTGTCGAATTCCGCCGCATACGTCATTGGGACGGCATTCAACGTAAAATTCACAAAATTTTCATGTTTATACTAGTATATCATGTTTTTTCGTCGACGTCAAGCGTTGACAAATCCGTTTCTTTTATGGTATAATATTAAGGATATCGCACAGCCGGCTTCAGCATATGCCGCTCGGCTCTGCGTCGGGCAGCTTATGCCCAAACGATATGATTCCAGCAAAAGGAGACTTTCCCATGGCCAAATCCACTACCTGCGCTTGCGGCGGCAGCTACGACAACAATGCTGTCTGCATCAACTGCGGAAAAAAGCGTCCCCGTTCAACCAGCTATCGTGTGTGGCACAGCTTTCTGTGCGTGATAGCAATCCTCTTCCTGCTCGGCTGCATGAGCACATCCATCAGCGTCCGCCACTATCTCCACTCCGATACGCTGATTGATTCGCTCGAAGAAGCACGCTTTTCCGATGCGAACATTCCGTTCACCGGTCAAACCGCTGCGGAGTTTCTTTACGATGAATTCGTCGACGATGAGAAAATAACGGTTGACGATATGGCAAAGGCCATCGACAGCCTAGAACTGCCGGAATTTGCAGCTGCAAAGCTCGACCAGTATTTTGATCTGCTCCGTGGCGATTCCGATACTGCGGTCAAGATCAATGTAGAAGAGCTCATTGACCTGCTGGAAGCGGCAGAGCCGGCCATCTATGACAGCTGTATGCTGATTATCGAAGACCACGACAAAGAAACAATCCGCCTGAATGCAGAAGGTCCGTTCAATACGATCAATTCCCTGTCGGATTTCTTCTATGGCTCCAAAGCCATGCGTGCGCTTTCTCGATTCCAATACAGCATCGGTGCCATCATCCTGCAAATTGTCCTGCTGGCACTGGTACTCTGGCGTTGGTGCGTCGTGATGCGCAACAGCGGCAAGCCGGCCTCCAAGGGTGTTCACCATTTTGGCATGAGCATTCTCGTACCTTCGATTGCGTCTTTGCTCTGTTGCCTGATTGGTGCTGCCTTCTCGCTGTTTGCGAAGGATGACGTGATCGGCATTCATGATGCACTCGCTGCGATTCGTGCCCCCTTCTGGACGAGCAGCATTCTCGGTATTCTCGCCGGCGTTGCACTGCTGTTTGCGGCTGCCATCATCGTACGAGCCGGTAAACCGCGCAAACAGCCTGCCGAACCGGTCATAGAATCTGTACCGACACCGGCTGCAATGCCTGCACCCGAAACTGCCAAGGCAACAACGCATTGCCGTTACTGCAAACGTACCATTGCCGAAAATGCTAGCTTCTGTATCTACTGCGGCAAACCGCAGAACGCTCCGGAACCGTCCGTGGAAGAAGCTGTATCGGAAAATGTATCCGTTGCGGATACACCGATTGCCGAAACAACCGTAGCAGAAACTCCTGTTATCCCCACGGAAACACCTGTCGAACCCGCTCCCATCGGCGCACCGGAAGATCCGTCCGAACCAACCGTCTGAGGTGACAGCATGATCGCTCGCTCTGGATTTCCCGTTCGTTTCCTATTCGCATGGATGCTGTTGATGGGCGTGCTGCTTTGCAGCGGCTGTTCCGATGCAGAATCCTCCTACCCCGAAATCACAACCACGACCACAACGACTGCAACGGAAACAACTACGACTACCACAACCACACGCTATCCCGGTGCACCGAACCGTACAACCCATACAACCACCATTGTACCCGGAGAATTGCGTGGAAAGCAGGCATTGCTGATCGATATGGATGAGGAAATGATCCTTGCCGAATGCGGCAGCAGCGAAGTCCTCTATCCGGCTTCGCTGACCAAAATCATAAGCCTGATTATCGTCCTCGACCACATTTCCACAGCGCAATTCGATACCGTCGTCACCATGTCCGATGACGTAATCGCACCGCTGCGGGCACAAATGGCTGCCTGCACCGGTCTGCAAGGCGGCGAATCGGCCACCTACTCCGATTTGCTGTACGGCATGATGCTGCCATCGGGTGCAGATGCCACAGTCACGCTCGCCATCGAAGCCTGCGGCAGTGAGGCGGCATTCGTTGCTGAGATGAATCAGCTCGCCGAAGAAATGGGGCTTACGCAAACGCATTTCGTCAACCCAACCGGTTTGCATGACGAAGCCCATCAAACGACCTTGCTCGACCTTTCCCGCATTCTCACCTATGCGCTGAAAAATCCGATTGCCTGCCAGATTCTCTCCACCAGAGAGTACCACATGCCTGCAACCGAACAGCATCCGGAAGGCTTGATTTTCCCCCACACGATGTTCATGCGCATGAAGGGCACGGAAGTTCCCGGCATGACCATACTCGGCGGAAAAACCGGCTTCACCGATCAGGCAGGACAATGCCTCGCTTCCTGGGCACAGAATGAAGATGGCAAGCAATATCTCTGTATCGTTGCCGGCTGTCCCGATCCCATGGATGTGGTCTATGACAGCCTGAATCTCTACGCCAATATCGACCGTTTCGGTACGGGTACCGTTGATCTGACGCAATACCAACCGGAGGAAGAAACTCCGTAACCGAAAAGAGGCTTGCATATGAAAGTTCAAATCACAATTGCAGAATCTGCCGGCTTCTGCTTCGGTGTTGACCGTGCGGTCAAGCTGGTTTATCAGGCACTCGAGGAGGGTCACAAGGTTGCTACCCTCGGTCCAATCATTCATAACGATGCGGTTGTCAATGACCTGCTTGCCAAAGGTGCACGCATCATTGAAAACATTGATGAACTGCTGCCCGATGAAACGCTCATCATCCGTTCCCACGGGGTTGGTGCAGATATTTACCGACAGCTTGCGCAGAACAAGCAACACTATATCGATGCGACCTGTCCTTTTGTCGCAAGGATTCACAAAATTGTTGCCGAGCAGACCGCAGATGGTCGTGCCATCTGGATTGCCGGCGATCCGACGCATCCAGAAGTCGAAGGAATCGTCGGACACTGTACTGAAAATTATACAGTTTTTCGTGACAAACAAGAGCTGAGTTGCCTGATTGAGAGAAAAACGGCTCAGCCTATTGCAATTGTTGCGCAAACAACGTATAATAGAATAGCATGGGAAGATTGTATAGGTGATCTCTCTTCTCGCGAACCCGAGATTCGTGTGTTTGGTACGATTTGCAATGCAACCACCACCCGTCAATCCGATGCGGATGCTCTCTCACGGCAATCCGATCTGATGATCGTGGCAGGCGGTAAGCACAGCTCAAACACGGTAAAGCTCTATGATGTGTGCCGCAAAAACTGCCCCACATGGCATATTGCCGATCCGCAGGAGCTGCTGCAAATTCTCCCCACCATTCGGGAAACCGCAGAAGGGATTGCCCGTAGTGCCCAAACCGGAATACTTCGTGTCGGTATTACGGCGGGTGCGAGTACACCTTCCTACATTATTAAGGAGGTTCAAGCCATTATGACGAAAATTTATGACACCGATCCCGCGGCCATGGACAATGGCGAGTTTTCTGCACTGCTTGCAGAGGAAGAGAGCAAGTTCAAAAAAATACGTAAGGGGGACCGGGTCACGGGTATTGTTGTGTCTGTCAACAATAACGAAGTAATGGTTGATGTCAATGCCAAGCAAACCGGCTATATTTCGCAGTCCGATCTGACCCGCGATCCGTCCAAGAAGCCTGCTGATCTTGTAAAGCCCGGCGACGAGCTTGATCTGATCGTTTTGCAGGTCAACGATGCGGATGGTACTGTTCAGCTCTCCAAGGTTCGTGTTGACGAGATCCGCGGCTTCGAGCAGATTCTCGCTGCAAGCGAGAACAAAGAAGTTCTCACCGGCACTGTCATCAACGTTGTGAAGGGCGGTCTGGTCGTCAATGCAAACGGCGTTTCCGTCTTCATTCCGGCTTCGCAGTCCGGTCTGAGCAGAGGTGCTGACCTATCCACCATGCTCCATCAGGAGGTTCGTTTCGTGATCATCGAAGTCAACGAGCAGCGTCACAGAGCTGTCGGTTCCATCCGTCAGGTTCAGTCCGCTGAGCGTGCAGCTGCCAAGGAAAAGTTCTGGGCAACCGCAAAAGAAGGCGATGTGTTCACCGGTGAGGTCAAGTCCCTGACCGATTACGGCGCATTTGTCGATCTGGGCGGCATCGACGGTATGGTTCACGTTTCCGAGTTGAGCTGGAGCCGTATCCACCGCCCGAGCGATGTGATCTCCGTAGGCGATACCCTCGAGGTCTTCATCAAGGCGCTGAATCCGGAAACCGGTCGTATTTCGCTCGGTCACAAGCGTCAGGAGGACAATCCGTGGTACAAGTTCACCCAGCAGTATCACATCGGTGATGTTGTCGAAGCAACGATCGTCTCTACGACTTCGTTCGGTGCATTTGCCCGTATCATGGATAACATCGATGGTCTCATTCACATCTCCCAGCTTGGCACACAGCGTGTGACCAATGTCAAGGACGTGGTCAATGTTGGTGATATCGTGACCGTCAAGATCATTGATATCGACACCGAGCAAGAGCGCATCAGCCTCTCAATTCGTGCGGTTGCAGAGGACAACGCACCGGCGGAAGAAGCCGATGAGGTTGTCTACTCCGACGAGGCTCCGGCTGAGGAGTAATCTGGCACAAACAACAGACTGCTGTACATCTGTACGGCAGTCTTTTTTTGTACAAATACGAAAATACAGGAAAACAGCAGCCGAATGCACCGCTTGTTGGATTTTTACCTCAAATCCGGTGCTGTGAGCATTTTTTCGGCCTTGACAGATGGCAAAAAATGTGATATGATATTATTATCGATACTGCCTGTGTATCGTGAAAGGAGCTGATATCCGATTGAAAAGTCAAACCAAATTGCTGCTTATCCTGCTGATGATCGGCGAAGCCGGGCTTGCCATTTTATTATTTCGTCTGCTGTTTGCTGCGCCGATTTTCATGCGTCTGCTAGTGTTACTTGCTGTTGTGGGCGGATCGCTCACCATCGACTGGATGATTATACGCAATGACAGTGCCGCAGTCGTCAGCAAGCCCCAACGACTCAAGGATACCGATGACTACATCAAAGCATTTGACGCGTGGCAGCGCGAGGGCACGCCCTTCGGGGAATTTATTGCCGCCGCACTGCGCCAGCTCACATCCCTGAAGAAAAAGAACATTGCGCTCCGTGCCATTCTGGACGAAACAAAGGACAGTCCCTTTCTCAACACTGCCGATGAGGTACAAACCTATATCCTTGCCAACTGCAAGCGCATTCTCAATCGCATCATGGTGTTTGACGCCGCTGATTCTCGCAGTTTTCGGGTGCATGCGGCATATATTCAGGATATCCTCAACCGCAATGCAAAAGTCCTCACCGACTACGAGAACCTCATCCTCGAAGTTTCCCAGATTGGCGACGACCATACTGCCGCTCTGCCCTGCCTGAATGAATTGACAGAAGCTTTGCGCAGTATGCGAGAGCCGGAAATTGATGCATTCGATGGTGAGGACAGCACGCCTCGAAATCTCCAACAGCCACTATCCTAACAAACCCGAAAGGAGCATATTATGGCAAGTAAACAAAAAAATGCAGCATTCTTAATCGTACTCGGCATCGCCATGGTAATGATCATCGGCATTGGTCTTCTGATTGGACATTTTGCAGGAAAATCAAAAGGCGAAATTTCTCGAGAATATGCCGTTTCACAGCTTGAGAAAAAAATCAAGCGCATCGATGTGACGGAATCGACGCCCCGTAAGGCAACCGTTCAAATCGCAGGCTCGAACCTCGCAGAAGAATTGCCGGATATCGAAAAATATCCGCTCAGTGTCACCGGCCAGGGCGATATCAACATCGAGATTTTCTCCTCCACCGAAAAATCCTCTGCCGGTACGGACGGCTGGCTCAATGAGGTTGCACAAAACTTCAATCAGGAGCACCATACCATTGACGGGCAATGGGTAACGGTTTCGATACGACCGATTGCTTCGGGTGCAGCTGTGGACTATATCATTTCCGGCAAGCATGTGCCACAGGTCTATACCCCTGCCAACAGCCTCTGGGGTGATATGATTGCCGCCGAGGGTGCAGAGATTCAGCTTGTAACCGAACGCATCGCCGGAAATACTGCCGGAATTCTCATCAGCAAGCAAACGCATAAAACCCTCGAGGAAAAATACGGCTCAGTATCCATCACAAGCATCGTACAGGCGACGATAGCAAGCGAAATTTCGATGGGTTACACCAACCCCTATGCGTCCTCGGCCGGTCTGAACTTCCTGATCAGTGCTTTGCAGGAATTCGATGCGTCCAATATTCTCAGCGATACTGCCGTCACAGAATTCCAAAAATTCCAGCAAAATGTACCGTTTGTCGCCTATACAACACTCCAGATGAAAGAGGCTGCCGAAAGCGGTGTGCTCGATGCCTTCGTCTTTGAATCGCAAGGCTACAATAATGCCCCCGACCTGCGAGACTATGCGTTCATCCCCTTCGGTGTGCGCCATGACAATCCCGTTTACACGCTCGGCACGCTTTCCGATACCGAGCAGGCGCTCGTTAAGCTGTTCGTCGAATACTGTCAGAATGACACCAACCAATCCCTCGCCAAACGCTATGGCTTCAACACACATGAGGATTATGTGCCAACCGAAAATGACACGATTACCGGTACAACCATGCTTTCCGCACAAACACTCTGGAAAGAGGAAAAAGACGCTGGCAGTCCGGTTATGGCAGTGTTCGTCGCAGATGTTTCCGGCAGCATGGGTGGTCTTCCGCTCCAGAATTTACAGGAATCCCTGATCAACGCCTCGCAGTACATCAATGATACCAACTATGTCGGCCTTGTCAGCTACAGCACCGATGTCACGATCAATCTCCCCATTGACCGATTCGATTTGAACCAGCGCAGCTATTTCACCGGTGCAGTCGAAGATCTTTCGCCGGGTGGCAATACCGCAACCTTCGATGCGGTTCTGGTCGCACTCGATATGCTCAACGATGCCAAGGCAAAGGTCGAAGCCGAAACCGGTCAGACCGTCAAGCCGCTGCTGTTCGTCCTCAGCGATGGTCAGACCAACAATGGCAATGACCTCGAAGACATTACCGATATCGTGCAGGGCATGGAAGTCCCCTGCTACACCATCGGCTACAATGCCAACCTCGAAGCACTCGCAGAACTCTCTGCCATCAATGAAGCCGCCAGCATCAATGCAGACAACGATGATGTGGTCTACAACCTCAAGAGCCTGTTCAACGCACAGATGTAATCTACATACTGCAAACAAAAATCACCATGCCGATTCGGATCGGCATGGTGATTAATTTTTGGTTCATTTCGGTGCACTCAGATCATCGAACGAAATGATCGAACTCAAAACCTGCAAAATTGCGGCTGCGTCCGCCGTAGTAATGCCGGCAATACCATTACAATCTGCATTTGCTTTTCCCTCATCGGTCAAGCTGACTGCTTTGTCCTCTGCCAGAAAACGATTCAGCAAAACAGCATCTGCAATTGTAAGCTCTTTGTTGCAGTCAACATCGCCCAGCATCGTAGCCGTAGACGAGCCGTCCTCTGTCGTCGTAGTCGTACCGGGTACTACCACATCATCGGGTGTTGTACCATCGGGTTCTGTACCCCAAATCAGCACCCCATTGTCATACATGCAGATATACGGTGTATCCACCATGGCGTCCTCGCCGCCCTGCGTCAGACCCTGGAAAGAATAGTCATTGGAAGCATCCCAGACACCCTGTGCATTGTCCGGCACAGCAATACGGAACTGGCACTCCGAACGATGCTCCGACTGACCGGTCGGCATGACAACCGTACCGTCTGCAAAGGTCAGCTCGACATAGTAAACCGTACCGTCATACTGAATCGGATTCGAGATGCTCATCACGCCCTCGTCTGCACTGTGCTGATCATAGCCAATTTTCACCGTGATATCGTCCACAGTATAGCCTGCCTCCAGCACCTCGGAGATATCGAAGAAATAGCGGTAGGAGAGCTTTTCAATGGTACGAGCCGGCCATGCGGAGTGGTTCATCGCAAAGGCTTTGATTTCGGTGTAGGTGCTCGAAGCCTGATTGATGGACGCACGCATGAAGAATTCCGTCCACTTCGGCTCTTCGACCGGCGGGAAGCTCTCATCGATTGTGCCGCCATACATCTGTACCATCGCACAGAGAGCTGCGGTATAGCCGGCATTGTAGTCGATGGCGACCTCGGTATACTGATACTGTGCAATCTCATCGACATAGTTTCCCTGCTGATCAGGTCCACCGACTAATGCGCCATAGAGGATATGGGCGTGCGGTTTTGCATCGTCGCCCTCGGTCTGACCAATGTTGGACCATTTGTCGTTCCATGCGCCACTCGAGGTTCTGTGGTGCCATGCCTGCGGATACTTGTCGCCCATACCAACCACATAGCTCATGCCCAGATCGTTATCGCCGAACGCATAGTTCATGATGCCATCGGCAAAATCGATGTAGTCCTGTGCCTGTGTGGTATCGCCGTCACAGAAATGCTTTGCACCGACATATGCCAAGAATGCGGTTGTCGTTGCATGACGGAGCGAACCCCAGTTGAACAGCCACGGCAGACCATCCGGCGTATAGGTCAGGCTCTTGCCGCCGTAACCGGTCATCCAGTATGCCAGATGCTTTTCTGCCTGAGCAATCCATTCAGGATCACCGGTATTGATCGCATACAGGAATGTACCGCCCTGCTGCACATCGTCCCAGCAGTGACCCCAGGTATACTTCAATTCCGTGGACTGACTTTCCAGACCCAGATTGGCGATATAGTCGCTTTCGCAGAGGTCGAGATAACTCTGGTCGCCGGTTGCCATGTATAGCCAGTTGGCTGCCCAAAACAGCTCATCATAGAAATGGCTGGATGGGTACATCGCATCCGATGCCGGCGTATTGCCATCTGCTCTTGTTTCATCGGCAATGCGGAAGCAGTTTTTTGCGTGCTCCAGATAGGTATCCGCCAAGGTCGGATCGACATCCTTGAACACCAGATAGCCCGCTGCTAATGCCGCAGCCATCTCGCCGGTGACATTGGAATCAGTCGTGGTATAGTAGGGACGCTCGGCAGTGCCCTCCATCAAGAGAAGTTTGTCCAAATAGACCTCCGCAGAGCCCCACCATTTGTGGTCAAAGCCAATGTCACCGATTTGGTAGACCACCTCATCGCCCAAATCGCAGCCGACCAAAAAGTCGAGCGAATACTGCAAGTTATCCCGATACAAATCGGCAATGCCAATCTCCTCAACACCCTCGTCAAACTCCAGAATGCCCCACGCCAACATAACTGCACTGTAAGCATTGGTCAGCGCAAACTTGATGTGGTCGCCGGCATCAAACCATCCACCCAGCACATAATCATTCATCATGCTGTCGGCACGCCAGGATACCTGATTCCAATCCGCCAACGGACCGGATTGCTGGACTTGGTAGAAGAACATCGATTTTTGCAAAGCCTCACCGTAATTATACTTGGTAGAGGCGACAGCAGATGCCGAAAGCGTACCAAATCCTGCCGGAATCATCGTAGCAGTCAGAGCCAGTGCCGTTGTCAATGCAGCGGCTTTTCGTTTCATAGGAAATTCCCCCTCTCAAACTATGGCGCAGCAGGTACATCTCTGCGCAATCTTACAATTATATCATACCACAATTTACCGCTCCTTGTCAAGACTTTTCCGCCAAAAGAAAACCACCCTCAAAGGGGTGGCTTGGAAAGAATCAATCCTTCTTTTTCTTCTTTTCTTCCTTCTGTGCAGCAGCCGTGGCAATCCCCTTCTGACGTTCAGCCTTTCTCGCCTTCTCGGCAGCTGCCTGTTCCTCCATCTGGGTGATATTCTCGTGAATCGCCCACTTCTTAATGCGAATCTTGCTGCGGTCGCCACCGGTCTCAATCACGACCGTATCATCCTGCACACGTACGACAAAGCCAACAATGCCGCCGGCTGTCGAAATCTCGTCGCCGACCTTCACATTATCCCGCATCTTCTGCAGTTCCTTTTCCCTCTTCTGCTGCGGACGGAACATCACGAGATATAACAGAAAAATCGCAATTACAAACGGCAGAAGACTCACCAACATACCGGTCCAAGTGGTCGTACCACCTTCGGTGGTTGTCGTCGCTCCCTCGGCTGACACAACCATGGACAGTGCTGCAACAGCAGAGCAAACGCTCACCACAGACAGCATCATTTTCCCCAAGAATCGATTCAATTTCATCGCAATCACCTTTCCAATGTTTTCATGCGATATCATTATAACACAATCCCGCACAAAATGCAAGCGTTTTCGCAATTTTCATGTATTCTTCACAGAAGCTCAGTTGTCGCTCAAATCGTATTCTTCCTCCTCATTCTGCAATGCCAAATCAATGATTTTTCCGAAAAAGCGTGCAGGATTGCGCAAAATGCGTTCACACAGCAGGATCGCCGCATCCCGATTCGGTGCATGAACCCGCAGCGACATCATCTCCTGCCCGCGATCCATGCAGCGCATACAGAGAAAACATCCATCTGCATCCGGCTCATAATCCACCTTCAGTTCCTTGAGAGCCTTCTGTCTTGACACGTAACGCAGTGCCGTCAGCATCAGGCGATCTCGAAAGAGCTTGGGCACATATTGACGCAAATTCGTTGCGGACGCAATGCCTTTTGGGGTCAGAATGTATTGCTCGCCAGCCTGTGCTGTATTTTCGGAAATAACAAGATGATTGTCGAGTAGAAAGCCGCAGGCATCGGCATACAGGAAATAACTGATCTTGCCCAACACAACAACGATATCATACAGCCACGACTCCGGTAATCGCCCCTCAAAACGGTGGAGTAGAATGCAGAGCAAAATGCTGATCAAATGCGGATCGCTGAGCGTCATTTCATTTGATTGCAGAGATGGCTGTTCCAATCCTGCAGTTGCCGTGATGCAATCCTCCGGAACAAATGTCAATTGTCCCGGAATTTCTGTCTGCCGCTCCATCTGCTCTGTGAAGCTCTGCCATTCGTCCATCGTACTCACCCCTCTATACAAAATTGGGATAATCCAACAAATGCGACACCAATGCGATCGAAACAGCTGCCTCAACACAAGGCACAGACTCCGGCACCATGCAGGGATGCTTGACCGTATCGTTTTGTACAACCTCATTGGTCATAGCAAAGTAATCGACCGTCGACTGCGGCTTTGCGATTTCCGCTGCAGGTTTGATTGCCACATGGCAGACAATCGGCATACCGGACGAAATGCCACCCAAGATACCGCCGTGATGATTGCTTTGAGTCCGGACATGGCCGTGATCATCGCAATAGAATGGGTCAGTACACTGGCTGCCGGTCATCGCTGCCGAACGGAAGCCGGAACCGAATTCCAGTCCTCGTACACCCGGGATTCCAAATACCAACTGTGCAATCGAATTCTCAAGGCCGTCGAAGATCGGAGACCCCACACCGGCAGGCACATTCAGCGCATAGCAGGCGATTGTTCCGCCCAAAGTTTCACCGCATTCCGAGGCTTTCTGGATATCGGCAAGCATTTTTCTTCCCTTCGCAGGGTCATTGACGGAAAATTTTCGCTTGCGAATCCGGAGCAACTCCTCTCGGGTTGCTTCGGTTGAGGAGATCGGCTTATCTTTGATGCCATGGATAGAAGAAATATGCGCACCGACATAAATGCCTCGTCTTGCGAGCATCTGCTGACAAATCCCACCGGCAAAACAGAGTGGAATCGTCATACGCTCGGACAGATGACCGCTGTTTCGCACATCTGCAAAGCCACGATACCGCATTGCGCCGGTGTAATCTGCATGACCGGGTCTGGCAATCCGGGACATTTCCTGATAGTCGAGCGAGGAGATATTTTTTGGATTATTCAAAAATGCACAGAGCGGCGCACCTGTCGTGCGGTTGCCGATCAGCCCTGACAGAACATTGGGATATTCTACCTGATGGGGTTCCGCAGGATCTTCCGAAGGGATCAACGGGCGTGTGCGGCGATACAAAAAGCCTGCAAGCTCTTCCAAATCCACATATTCGCCCGGCGGCAGATTGTCCAGCACAACACCGATGGCAGGGGCTTCCGCTTCTCCGAATAGAGAAATACTGATGCGGTGATTCCATATTGATGCCATAATTTCCTCCATGTGTTTCTTTTCATATCCATTATACCATAGAAAAGAAGAAATTACAAGCCGTTTTGCCCACGCAGCAGGATAAAAAGAGAGGAGCTTTTGAGCCCCTCTCAATCACAAAACAAATCAAACTCATGAGATTCGAGTACGAATTCGATTACTGCTCCTTCTTGCGAAGCACAACAGCAGCAGTACCAGCAGCCATCAACAGACCTGCAACAGCCAAGCCAACGCCTGCATCACCGGTCGGAGGCGGAGTGGTGGTAGTGGTAGTGGTTTCCTCA
>CALXHI010000009.1 GCA_944388075.1 uncultured Clostridia bacterium
TGAGGAAACCACTACCACTACCACCACTCCGCCTCCGACCGGTGATGCAGGCGTTGGCTTGGCTGTTGCAGGTCTGTTGATGGCTGCTGGTACTGCTGCTGTTGTGCTTCGCAAGAAGGAGCAGTAACTCACATTGCAATCGCTACAAATGCAAATGAATGGT
Organism: uncultured Clostridia bacterium; assembly: GCA_944388075.1. Lineage (GTDB taxonomy): Bacteria > Bacillota > Clostridia > Oscillospirales > Ruminococcaceae > Firm-04. The sequence goes on from CALXHI010000009.1 coordinate 164, forward strand.
TTGACTAGATAAAAGATGGACGGCACCTTAGTGTCGTCCTCTTTTTGTGTGATTTTTTGGTGGCAGATTGACATTCGGTACTGTTTGTGGTATACTACATATGCGGATCTACGCAAGAAAGGATGAATTGAAATGAGCGAATGTACACATGATTGTTCGAGCTGTCAGGCTGACTGTGCGAGCAGAAAGCCGCAGGACTTGCATGAAGCACCGCATGCACTGAGCAAAATCGGCAGCGTGATCGGTGTTGTCAGCGGCAAGGGTGGCGTCGGCAAATCGTTGGTCACAGCGTTGACCGCCGTATCTGTGCATCGTGCCGGTAAGACAGTCGGCATTCTCGATGCGGATATCACCGGTCCGTCTGTTCCGAAGATGTTTGGTGTAACGAGCCGTGCGGAAACCGATGGTGAAGCATTGTATCCGGTGAAGTCACCGCTTGGCATTGATTTGATGAGTATCAATTTGCTGCTCGAAAATCCGAGTGATCCGGTCATCTGGAGAGGGCCGGTGATTGCAGGTGCAGTCAAGCAGTTCTGGACGGATGTTGTTTGGGGCGATGACGAATTGCTTTTTGTTGATATGCCGCCCGGGACGGGTGATGTTTCCCTGACCGTATTCCAGAGCATTCCGATCAACGGTATTATCATTGTCACTACGCCGCAAGAGCTTGTTTCGATGATCGTGGAGAAGGCTGTTAAGATGGCAGAAACCATGAATGTTCCGATTATCGGCATTGTAGAAAACATGAGTTATGTCGAATGCCCGGATTGCGGCAAGCGCATTTCGGTATTTGGCGAGAGCTCGCTGGATGAGATTGCGGCAAAGCACAATATCCCAATTATCGGCCGTATCCCCATGAATCCGAAGCTTGCTGCTGCTTGTGACAAGGGCACGATCGAGCTGTTTGACGGCGATTGGCTAGATCCTGCGGTAGATGCCATTCTCGCATTGCGGTCGGAGGACAAACAGTGAATTGGGCAGAAGTACAAATCGAGACGGCAAAAGCTGGCCTTGATCTGCTTTGTGCAAATCTGATGGACTTGGGATTTACTGGCTTTGTTATCCATGATCCGGATGATTTTGAAGCGTTGATGGCAGGCAAGGTCGGGCATTGGGATTACCTCGAGGATGGGCTTGCAGAGGCCCTAACAGTCGGTGCGCCTTGCGTAACGGTCTACATTCCCGAAAATGATCAAGGTCATGAACAGATGGCACAGCTGCGTTCTCTCATCGCACAACTGAAAGCATCAGAGCAAGCTATCGATTATGGGACATTGGCATATACTGTTCAGGGCATGAATGAGGCGGATTGGGCGAATAACTGGAAGCAGTATTTCAAGCCGTTGTGTGTCGGAAAGAAACTTTGGGTGACACCGACATGGGTGGAAGATACACCGCCGACTGGGCGTATTGTATTGCGGATAGACCCTGGCTCTAGTTTTGGAACAGGGCAGCATGATACGACAAAGCTTTGCTTGGCGTTTCTGGAGGATTGCGTGAGCGATGGCTGCAAAGTGTTGGATATCGGCTGTGGGAGCGGTATTCTGTCCATTGGAGCGATGCTATTGGGTGCCGGAAGCACCGAGGCGATTGATATCGAGCAGCATGCGGCTGAATCTGCGCGGGAGAACGCCGTAAATAACGGCATAGCCGCAAAGCTGTATCACATATATTGCGGCAATATTCTGACGGACGAGACACTTGTGAAGCAGCTGGGGAACGGATATGACGTGGTATGTGCGAATATAGTGTCTGACATTCTAATTGCAATGAAAGCGTTGTTCGTGCGTTTCATGAAGCCCGGTGCAACGCTACTGCTGTCCGGCATTATCGAAGAGCGGCTCGATGAGGTGATTGCAGAGATGAAATCTGTTGGGCTGCATGTTGTTAGTGTGGAAACCGGCAAGGGTTGGGCGGCTGTAAGGCTGACAAAATGAGATAATAGAACCGTCGCAAGCTGTGGCGGTTCTTATTTGGAATCACAATTGGAAAAAATAGACAAAAAGATCGCAAAAAATGAATGATAGTTTGAGTTGACAAACGTCGAAATCTGTGCTATAATAATAAAGCTGTCGGGAACGGAAAGCGAAATTCGAGATGACTCGATGACACACGGCTTGGATGTGCAGAGTGCTTCGAAAAAAATCGAAAAAGTGCTTGACAAATTCCTGAAAGTGTGGTATAATAAAAACACTCCACTCTAAACGGTGCGAGTGGTCAGGGGAAAAGAAAACTAAAAATTTCGATTCACCCCCTTGACAAACGCAAAAAGATGTGGTATAATAGGCAGGTCGCCCGATGAGGGAGGCAGAGAAAAGGACCACAAGAGGCACCTTGAAAATTGAACAATGCAACCAAGAGAACCCTTGGAAATTCCTTGTATTGCCGGAAGTGGAAACGGAAGGGGATACAAAGA
>CALXHI010000010.1 GCA_944388075.1 uncultured Clostridia bacterium
GACATCCTCCGAAGTGCAAGCTTTTTTCTCGTTTTTAACACTTTTCCTTGCACTTCTATTATATCACATTAGGACGTTTTTGTCGATATTTCTGTCAATATTTATGGTTTGAGGATACACTATTTAATTCTGAATGGTTCGGTAAGTTATTTGCCTCTATTCTCCCCTGTGCCCACTCGAGTTTCTATCATGTGCAAACAGCTGCTGTTTTATGGGACATAAGCCCGTCACAGCAGCTGTTTCCGGATATATGTTTTGCCAAATAAATTGCAAGTTTTTCTCGGATGTACGTACCAATCGGTAGCATTGTCCGAGATACAGCATCCTTCAACTCGCTTTCTCGGACTTATACAAATGAAACAAAATTCTATTTCGCACGATTTATTTTATTATACCACAATTTCATCTTCTGTGTCAAGCATTTTCGCATCTCTTTGACAATGTTTGTGTGGGTCTACAATAGAAACGTGACAGTTCATAAAAAGATAGCGGATCAATTGAAACTGTGGTATCGTGAAGTTGTCATACAAAACCATACACAGGAGGCAGATTCGCTAGGAATACGATATCACAAATCACCCGTCGCCGTCAAGCAATAATTTTATGGGCAGAGAAACATGGAGTCACGGAAGCAGCCGGAAGATACAATGTAAGCTGACAACTGATCTATCGATGGAAACGAAGATATGGCAGAGTTGTATAGAGACTCGACTGCTCTATTAAACAAAACTTTACCACAGAACTGATTTTACAGTATTTTTTTCGCAGAGCAGCCTCAGCACCTAACGAGCATAACCCAAGAATTCCTCTCCGTCTTTGGTGAAAGAAACACCTTTGGTTGTTCGGATACATATGGTCAGTCGGATCTATTTTTTAATTCATATGGCGAATGTGACGTTGGACAAACTTGGCTGAGAAAAATGCAAAGCCTTTGCTGCTTCGTTGATAGAACCGGTTCCGAAACCTTTACAATATACTTCAATTGTTGTAAGGTCATTTTTTCTCACCCTTTGTTTGCATGTTCCAATTTGAGCAATTGCACCTTTTTCTCAATTCCTCCTGCATATCCTGTCATGCTTCCGTTTGCACCAACAACACGATGACATGGTATGATGATGGAAATACAGTTGTGTCCCACAGCACTGCCGACCGCTTGTGCAGACATTTTGGAAATCCCCTTTTGCTCTGCGATTTTTTTCGCAATCTCACCATAGGTCATGGTCATTCCATACGGAATGGACCGCATGATTTCCCATACAGCCTTACGAAAAGGCGTTGTCTGTATACAAAGCGATGGTGTGAAATCAGGCTCTTTTCCGCTGAAATAAAGATCCAGCCAATGGCCAGTCTGCTCAAAGATCGGCAAGGCACGCACTTCATATTTTTCTGAAAGCGTATCTCCAAAATACTTTTGTCCGTCAAACCAAAGCCCTGTAAGCTCTGTTCCATTGCTTGAAAGCGTGATGCCGCCCAAAGGCGAATCATAGTGATATGTATACGTCATAAGCCGATACCTTTTACATGCCTCGCAATATATCAAAGTTCCAATGCGTCCAACTATTTTCAATATTTATTTTTAATTTATTAAAGCCTGTTGACACTATATGAGCCGTACGAAAAATCAAGCTAATTAAATGAATGAGAAATGAGATCTAATTTATCATATCTTGTACAAACTCTTCGAAGTTTTTTCCGCCATCGAAATAATCGAAATATAAGATTGCGTTGATCAAGATGTAATTATCTTTTTTGTATTTCCTCGCTGAATTAAAAATTATTTTTCAATCCAAACATACTGTTCTTTTGTGATATTCATAACTCTATTATATCATATTTCAGCTTTCATGTCAAAATCCTCTAATGTATCTTCCGATATCATCTGTAGTGTTACAATAGAAGTGAGACCGCAGGGGTAGAAAAAGCGATTGAATCTGTTAGAATAAAGTTACCAAACCCCAAACTAATAAAAGGAGCACAATTGCTATGAATATGATAACACAAAAGGCGCAAAAAAGCAAGAGAGATTTGACGCACGAGATCAGCACCCGAGAAGAAGCCGTGAAGCTTTACCGCCAGACGCACGACATTTCTTTTGTATGCCACAGATACCGCATTTCCAAGGCTTTGCGTATGCGCTGGAATCAACGATATGATGGTACCGGAGATTCTCTTGTCAGCCGTTCTCACCGTCCGCATTGCCGGGTAAGCAGAAAGTGCTTTCTCTACGCCTACAAGGAGCAAAGCAGCTATTCCACTGTTGATTTCGTAAAAAAAGCCCTCGCCTTCTTTGGATATGCACCCGAAACGATTCAAACCGATCATGACGGAGAATTTACGCATACGAAGAAAACAAAGCGTATTCAGGCATTTGACCGGCTGTGCAGCGAATTACATATTACACCTAAAACGATTCGTCCGAAAACGCCGTGGCATAACGGCAAAGTTGAAAGAACTCATCGAAACGCTCCCAAACGGTTTTACAATTATCTTCGTTTCTATTCCTATAAAGATTTGCAGCTGCAAATCAAGCGTTATTTGCGCTGTTCCAACCGGATTCCTATGGCTGTGCCGGTGTCGAAGTCGCCGAATCAGATACAGCTTCAACTGTAATCTGCTCAGACTTCATTATGCGTTTTTAGTCTCAAATCATTGACAAATCTACATGGGTGAGAGCCATACAAAGTCTTTCTTTTTACTTTTTTAATCGTGTTTGTTATTTATGATATTATCATTATGTATATTATACCATACTTTCGGCGATGGCGCAATCATTTTCAATATATTATCCGACCCTGTCAAATGCTATCGGGAATGGAAAGGGCAACACACGTTTTCACTATTCGTCATCGCATTCTGCGGTATGTTATTGCTGTGCGACGGTATCGCAGAGGAAGGTTCGTGTTTCAATGACTTAAAAAGGAACATCCTCCGTTTCTTTCGCAGTCTGCGCAGACTGCCCATATGCCGTCAGATGAATATTCAGTGTATCAATCTGAATCATCGGCGGCAAAATTGCCAAAATTCGGTCTGCTGCCGCACTCACCGCATCAAAGTTGATGTGAGGTCTCGTGCCGTCATGCAGACGATAGCCTGCCAAATAATGGGTGGCATCATGCTTCAGTCCGAGAATCTTGCAGACCATTTCGACGGTCAGTTCCGCTTCATACTCCATACTTTCCGGTGAAAGACGCTGATAGCGATTTTTCGGGAAACGGAGCTTTTCCGGCGTATATGCGCCACGCTTGAGATGCCCGCAAAACAGATGCCCCAGTTCATGCAGAATCGATTTGAATTTGGCAGTGTCATCGCTGTCCGCATTGACCAGAATCACGCAATCAGTCGTAATCTTTTTCGGTTCCATCCGTTTTCTCGGAACAGTATAGGTCATAATATCCCGTCCGATTCTCAGTTCCCCGCCCTGCGCACTGCCGAAATGCTTTTCACCGTAATAGATGCCGTTCTCCCGCAATGCCGCAATCATATCCGGCATCCATGCCGGATGAATGGGGATATCTTTGGAAAATGTAATCCGTTCCGGAAACAATTCTTTCTCCCCGATTGTATCGGCATATTCATAGATGAACGCCAAAGGTCCAAAGGGTTTGAGAATAACGATGGGATGCGCTTCGGGCTTGATGCTGCGATCCCACTGTTTCCATTGTGCCTCCGTGCCAAGCATCATCGCACCCGGTCGCTGTGCAAAAATCAGAATGCTATTGCGAACCGAATAGCCGTTGATATACCAGAAAAATGTTACAAATTCCAACAGCTCGTCCAAATTGGAATCTGCTGCGATTTTCTGAAATATATTCATTGCAAAATCCTCCTCAAGGGCAACACCACACAAAGATTGTGCGTCAGATGCGCCGTCGATTTTTTCGTCAGATGAAACAAAAAGCGAAGGAAATACTCTGTGTATTTCCGAGCACTTTTGTGAAATATGGCGAAAAAAGCGCAAGCAGATGGCTTACAAAGCCGTCAGGCGGGCTTTGTGCGGTGTTGTCCAAGCTTTGTTGTACTTATCTGACTCTCTTCGTGTACAGCACATTGCCCCGCACCGGCGTGCGTGTTTTCAATGTCACAGAAGTGCAAGCTCCCATCCGATTGGAAATCTTGACCTCCAACACCTCATATCGCTTCCCATACGCATCATACAGATACTTGCAAAACATCAGATCCGAACAGTCGCTATTAATAAAGAACACAGCACTCGTCAAAGTCCTTTATGATATCTTAAATGATATACATGGTAATCCATCCTTTCTGCTTTTATTTTACCAAAGTTCACAGTATTTGGGAAGTGTGCGTATTGCCATTGTCCCGAAATTTACCCAATGGAACATTCGATCAATCCGCCAATACAGAAAATGCCTTCGACCAAACAGCGAAGGCATTTCTGTGATCAGATCAATTGAGACAAGTGATCTCCGCATACGGGAACACAGTCGGAGCAAGCTCTGCAAGGTGACTCGGAATCATAACCGCTTTGAGTGCTGTACAGCCCTCAAAAGCATCCTCATCGATCTCCGTAACGCTTGCGGGAATGGCAACCGCAGTCAGACTTGTGCAATCAGCAAATGCTCCCCCGCAGATTTTTGTCAGCGTTTCGGGCAAATGCAACGTGGTCAATCCTTCCAATCCTGCACAGGCACCCGCTCGGATTTCGAGATATCCTTCCGGAATGGTCAAGACCGTTTCGTCTGCATACATCTGCCGACGAATTTTCGCCGTAAAACGACCATCTCCAATCACTTTTGGTGCAGCCTCCAGCCAGATGAGCTGCACATGTTCACCGAACATCTCCGCTGCTTGTGGTTCAAACCAACGAGGCAGTGTGACCATTTCGAGCGACTCGCATCCCTCAAACGCATCGTCCTCCATCTCTTTCACCGACAACGGGATCGTCACTGTGCGCAGCATCGTGCAGTCTGCAAATGCGCCGTTTCCGATGCGTTCTACCGTATTGGATACGGTCAGCGTTTCGAGGATTTCCAGTGCTGCACAGGCACCCGCTCGAATTTCACGGTAACCATCCGGAATCGTGAACGCCGCTTCTCCATGATAGCGCAGCCGGCATTCCTTTGCGGTAAAGCGGCCATCCGCAGGAAGTTCGGCTAGCGATTCCGGCTTTTCCGGTGAGGCAAAGAGTGCCTCAGCCAAAGCCTGCATTTCTGCCGTATCTGCAGGTGCAATCGTATCGAGTGCATCCAGTTCTGCGGTAATATCGTCCTCGACTTCTTCCATTTCTGCATCGGATTCAAGCTTGGCCAACTCCGCTGTTGTTTCGGGCATAGCCGATTCCGACTCTTCTTCAGCCTCGGGTTCATCGGATACCGATTCTGCAAAGATGCTGTCGGCGATATCTGCCATATCTTCGATGGTATCGGGTATGGGTTCGGGTGAGGCTTCCGCTTCGGGTTCTGCCTGTTCCGTCACCATTTCCGCAAAGATGCTGTCGGCGATATCTGCCATATCCTCAGTGGTATCGGGAACGGGTTTTGACTCGATGATCGGCTTTTCCGGCATACTGCTATCTCCAAACAGCACATCTGCTAAAGCACGCATATTGTCGGTTTCATACAAGGAAATCTCCTCCGACTGCACAACCTCTGCCTCAAGCATCGGCGCAATGTCCTCGGCAGTCGGTGTCAGCTCTTCCGGATCGACGATCTCTGTATCGAGCGAACCGCCCTGCGGAGCATCTGCAAACAATGCGTTGAACCAATCGTCCATCTGACCACGCAAGGTTGCAGCGTGCGTTGATTCGGATTCCGGATCGGCTTTGGTGTTCGGCTCAAGCCACTCAACCTTGACATACGGACAGCTGCGCAGCACATCATTCAAACGATGTTCAAACTGTCGAGGTAGTACAATCGACTCGAGGAACGGGCATTCCGTAAATGCAAACTTTCCGAGGAACCGCAGTGTGGACGGAAATACCACTCGCCGCAGGTTCGGACAATCCACAAATGCCTCCGGCTCAACACCGGTCAGTCCCTCCGCAAACACAACTTCCTCCAAGTCCGGCAGCTGCACAAAGGCGCGAGAGCCTACCATTCGCAAAGATGACGACGCAACGAAACGCTTAAGACCGGTACAGCCCATAATTCCGTGATACATATAAGACGCAATGATACGATAGCCGTCCGGCACAACCACTGTTCCATCCGCAATCGTCAGGTCAGCGGCATCGTTTGCCGAAAGGAAATAGCGGTTGTCTGCAACCAGCTGCCGTACCCGCACCGAGCGTGCCGTCCCAAAGCTCAAGAGAATGTGCGGCATCGACATGAACAGCACTGCCGCTGCATCTCGCTCAAATTCATCCGGCAAGAACACATCCCGCAGTCGCTCGCAGCCGTAGAATGCACCATACTCGAATTTGGTCAGTGCTTTCGGAAGCGTGAGCGTCAGCATACGATTGTTAATCCCAAAGGCATAGCTGCAAATACGCAGAATACCGAGCGGAATTTCAAATTTTGTCTGGTTTGCCATTTGCGTCAATGCACCGGATGCAATAATCGGATGCGAACGCATTAGTGCAAGCCGCTCTGCATAATTGTTGCAGGCATTGCTCATCTCGAGCGTAAAGAGTCGTTGCGGTGCAACCGGCGGATAATCCGCTTCCGTGATCTGCAAAAACAGCTCGGAGCAGGTTTCTGCATTCTGAGTTTCTTCATCCTCCAGCCAACGAATCACAACCTTCACAGGACCGTCCAAAATAGCTTTTAGACGTGGAGCAAACTGACGGGACAACGCTATGCTTGTCAGTGCATTGCAACCTGCAAGAGCAGCATCGCCGATATGTTCTACGGATTTCGGGATTCGCAAGGAGGTCAGGGTATCACAGCCCGCAAAGGCATTTTCATGGATAGACCGCAGCTGCTTCGGCAGACGAATCTGCTCCAAACGGGTTGGTGCCATAAAGGCATACGAAGCAATATAATCCACGGAATCCGGCAAAATCAATCGTGCCGGACCGGTGCAGCCGCTGAACGCCTGCGTATCGATCATCCGCAGCCCATTGCGCATGACAATGTGCATCGCCGTTTCCATGCCGAAAAACGCCTTGGGTGCAATGCGGCGCAAGCTGTGCGGCAGGAAAATCGTACGCAGTGTATGTTCGGGTTCATCGGCACGAACCTGAATGCCCATAGCGGCATTCGGTGCAATGACGGTATAGCCCTCCGGAATCTGCACAATATGGCTGCGTACCTGAAGCTTGTGTGCCTTTGCCGAAGTGAGGATATCATCATAGTTCTCCATCAACTCGGCAACTGTGACGATTCTTGGCTTTGAGAGCAGCTTTTTCTTCGGCCAGTGAAGCTTGATTTCGGGACGGAACAGAAATGCTTCGACAGCGAGTCGTTCGGGGAAATTGTCTGCCAAATATACATCCGTCAAGTGAGAGCATCCGGAAAACGCATCGGGTTCAATTTCTGTCAGCGAAAGCGGAAGCTCCAGTGCCAGCTGTCGAGGACAATCCCAAAAGGCTTCCGATTCCACACGGCGTACACCCTCGGGAATTTCAAAGCGTTCGCCGCCTTCCTTTTCTCGGAACGAGCGGTATCCAATTACCGTAAAATCCTTGAGGGCAGCACTGCGCTCTTTCGGACCGGGATAAGTCTTGGAAATTTCATAGGTAAACACCCGATCGAATATCGGATAATCGCCTTCATATGGCGGAACCAACGCAACGCCCTTGCCATAGCCATAAGACGCAGTGGACAGCTCAGAGAGCATATCAAACGCATTCTCCGGCATGAACACGGCAGTTGTTTCCACAGCTTCGACCGTATCGGTTAAGGCATTGACCTTCGCCTGAATTTCAGGAATTGCTTCCACATTCTGCTTCACTTCGGGAATATCGCTGACCTTTTCCTGAATGTCGGGAATGACACTGATTTTCTTCTGAATATCCGTGATTGCATCGGATGTTTCAGCAGATTGTGCTGCTGTTTCCTGTCCATCCGCAATTGCATTGATTTTCTCCTGCATCTCCGGAATCACGCTGACCGTTTCCTGAATCTCCGGAATGACGCTGATTTTCTCTTGAATGTCGGAAATCGCATCCTCGGACGGACGGGGTTCTGCGTGCGCTGCCATCTGTTCCTGTATATCGGCAATCGCATCGACCTTTTCCTGAATCTCGGATATGGCAGCCATCTGCTCCTGTACGGCGGCAAGCGACTCCACCTTCTCCTGAATATCACTAATGGCATCCAGCTGTGTCTGCAAACCGGACAGCGTATCCATTTTCTCCTGAATATCATTGATGGCATCCAGCCGCTCCTGTACCTCCGAAAGCGCATCCATCTTCGCATGGATATCGGAGATCGCTTTCATCTTTTCCTGTACGCCGGAAATCGAATCGAGCTTCTTCTGCAAGCCGGAAATCGCATCGACCTGTGCCTGCACGCCCGACAACGCACCGAGCTGTTTCCGCAGTTCCGCAATGGCGGCAACCTGTTCCTGTACACCGCTCAAGGTATCGAGCTTTGTCTGAATATCGGTCAAGGTCTGTGCTTCGATCTGTATGGCAGACAGCGCATCCAGCTTAGAGCGAATTTCGGCAATTGCCTCTTGCTGCTCTTGTATGCCGGAGAGTGCATCCAGCTTTGCCTGTATTTGCGCTAATGTTTCCGCCTGTGTCTGCAAGCCGGAAAGTGCGTGCAGTTTTGCTTGCAATTCGGACAGGCTTGCAAGCTTTTCCTGTGCGCCGGAAATCGCATCGAGTTTTTCCTGCAACTCGGTCATTACGGCGACCTGCTCCTCCATGTGGACAAGCGCATCGAAATTCTGCTGTAAGTTTTCCAATCCGCTCAATTGCTCCTGCAAACGAGAAATCGCTCCGACCTGTTCCTGAACGCTCTCTTGCAGTGCGGCAATACGTTCCACGCGGCTTTGCATGACCTCAATGGAAGCGGCTTGCTGCTGCACGGCTGCCAATGCCTCTGCCGAATCGGAAATATCGGACACCGCATCCAAACGGCTGCGAATATCGGTCAGGTTTTGGTTGAGCGCACGAATCTGCTGCTCATCAATTGGCGTACCGGGGGTTGCGGCCTGATTCTGCTGCAGTAACGCTTGCTGCAACAGCAGATTTTGAATTTGGATCTGCATAGATGTGACGGTATCCTCAAGCTTTTTGAGTGTTTCAGCTTCTTTTGCCGCCTGCTCGGGACTTGTTACCTGCGGCTCCTGTTCAGACTGGACAGGATTTTGCAGTTCCTGTACCGAAACCGAAGCACCAACGGGTGCTGCAACAGAAACGGTTGCAGCAATATCCGATGTAAACTGTGGCTTTTCGGTGGTTTCATCCACCCAGTACATAGTCGGATTGGTCTGATCGCCGAATACCCGTTTGGACTCGAATGCATCGGTCAGAATCTGCGGCATATACAACACCGACAGAGCAGGGCAGTTGCCGAGTGCCGACTGGCTGATGGCTTGTGTACCGGCAGGAATATAAAGCTGCTGCAGGTTCGTGCATTCCCAGAACGCACTGATGCCGATGGTTTTGACATTGTCGGGCAGCATCATCTGCTCAAGTGCCGAACAGCCGTTGAATGCACCCGCACCGATTCTCGTAATGGTTTCCGGAAAATCAACCGATTTCAATGCCTTACAGCCGCTGAACATTTCATCGGATACCACATCCAGGTTTCGAGGCAGCCGCACGGTTTCAAGAGCCGGGCAGTCCATGAACGCACCGGCACCGATTTTCGTAACCGAATCGGGAATCGTAATCTTCCTCAGACGATCGCAGCGTGCGAACGCATAGTTATCGATATGGGTTGTGCCATCCTCCAGCACAATTTCTTCCAGTTCCTTCAGGAACGAAAACGCAAACGACGAGATCATGCGAACCGATGCCGGAATCACAAGCCGATGCACACCCTTGCTCATCAGATTGCGCATTGCATGCGGCAAAATCGCAAAGTAGGTATTGGGAATGGTCAGCGTTTCCTGCTCGACCTTCAGCATCGATGCGCCGCCCAGTGACAAAATACCCGATGTTTCATCCATAATCTGCTGCACCGTCTTTTTCTTAGCCGTGAACAGCTTCTTGCCGAATATTACGGTTGCATTCGGAACATGGAAGAAAACCTCGAGAATTTTCTGTTCGGGGAAAGTCTCGGGAACAATAATCGTTTTGATGGCATTGCAGTCGAAAAACGCCCAGCGTTCAAAGGTCACCAGTGTAGTCGGAATGGTAATTTTTTCAAGTGTGGATGTGCCTTTGAAGCTGCGAATAAAGAAGGCATGGGCGCAGATCTTCGTCACGCCTTCCGGTATTATTAAATCTTTCACTTGCGAAAAGCCCGCAAGTGCGCCTTCGCCGATCGTGGTAAAATCGAACGGTAATCTCAATTTCTCTGTATTGGAACGAATCAGTCCTCTTGCTTCCTCTCTGGTTAAAACACGTTCCGCCATGATACACCCTCCCTGTCAAATGATTTCTCACATACTGCATATTGCTCACATGGCCGCCCGTTTCTGCTTCGGGCTTGCTGTACCTTTTATATTATACCATTATTTGCCGCTGATTGCAAGCCCATTTTTCATATTTTGTTCATGTTCTTCTCCATGTCCCATTTTCGACACACATACCCATTTCTCATCCGGCACACGAAAGAAATATTAATACGCAAAAGCGAAAAAAGCCTCTCATCACGCACGATGAGAGGCTGATGGCACAGAACACGATTCAGAATCCTGTTGGCTCTATATCGTTGGAAGTGTCAACTGCATCAGAGTGGGACAGCCGCTCACCTGAACCTGTGGCTGAATCAAATCAGTGTACACGACCGTTCCATCAATGGTCAGCGTTTCCAATACCGGACAATCCACAACCGACAAGTGTTCAAACCGACAGCCGGAAAGAAGATTGACAGTGGTCAAAGCATCCATTTCCAGCAAAGGCAGTCCGGTCTTGCATCTGCGCCGTGCCTTCAATCGTCGCCAGATTGGTACAGTTTTCAAACGCCCATCCGTTCAGCACAACATTATCGTGCAGTGTAACCGCAGTCAAGCCTACGCAATTCTGAAATGCATGAAATCCAACCAGTGTCGCAGCATCAGGGATCGTATATGCACCCGCCTTAGCACAGGGATATTCCAGCAAGGTCATATCCGATCGATTGAACAGAACGCCATCGATGCTGCACAGAGAAGCGTTGTCCTCTGCGACCTGAATCGATGTCAGAGCGGTACAGTCACGAAATGCAGGATCGGCATACACAAGCGGCTTTCCGTCAATCTCAGCAGGGATAACGACAGAAGCTGCACTCGTATTCTCACAGCCTTGCAGAATCACGGACGTGTCAGAAACGGTGTAGATCAGCCCGTCTTGCACCACAGTGGATTCCTCTGCCGCAATGGATTTCGCTGAAGCCATTGCCGCTACGTCAAATCCGAAGCCTGCCATCATCGCAAAGGCACACACAAGTGCATCCATACATAAATAGTGTATCCTCAAACCATAAATATTGACAGAAATATCGACAAAAACGTCCTAATGTGATATAATAGAAGTGCAAGGAAAAGTGTTAAAAACGAGAAAAAAGCTTGCACTTCGGAGGATGT
>CALXHI010000011.1 GCA_944388075.1 uncultured Clostridia bacterium
AAGACTTTTCTGGCGGGCAAAAGAAGAAAGTCCTAATTGCGAAAAGCCTTTGTGAAAAGGCACACTTGTATGTATGGGATGAACCGCTCAACTTTATTGATGTGTACTCACGTATGCAGATTGAACAACTCATAACGGAGTTTGCCCCGACCATGCTCCTGGTAGAACATGACAGTGTTTTTCGAGATACTGTGGCAAGTAAAATTGTGAATATCTAAATTGGTTCTTCCGCAATTTTACGTTTTTCGCTTTAATAAAAATGGAGAATGCTGATTTACACTGGCATTCCAGTATTGAAAAATTACAAAATACGGATAATTGCGTAAGAACCTCTAAATTAAAATAATTGTATGGGTTAATTCCAGCTTTACAGAGACTCAAATTCTGATTTATCTTAGCACCAAAAACTGAATATACTTACCCAATGCAGAGCAACACCAGCTCTGCATTTTTTATGCCCGATTCAAAATTCCCCATAACATTTTCACGATAAGAAAAGTTTTATGGCGCACCCAAGTTCATGCGCACTGCGAATAGACTTTTGGTATCTGCGCGCGCTATAATATTATCGTGGGGCTGAGTAGTTCGGCTCGACTAAAATTTCAGAATGGTGGTGATGATATGGCTACGACTTCTATCGCTGACAAGCTGGCGAAACTCGAAAAGAAGATCGCTAAGCGTGAGAAAGCTATCGCTGACGAGACAAAGGAGCTTGATAAGGATAGAGCAGAATATAACAAGCTCTACATCATGTTCCTGTCCGACAAGTACAAGCTGAGCGGCAAAGACCTGTTCTCCGCAATCGAGCGTGAGCATGAACAGCTTGAAAAGCTCCGTGAGGGCGGTATGTCCGATTCGGATATTGATAGTCTGACGGACAATGCTCCTGCTGATAAGGACAAGGCTACTTTGTATGAGGATTCTCCCCGTACTCTGTTTGACGAGGATTGATGAAAGGGGGCTTTGAATGAGTGAATATGTTTTCCTCGTTGGTGACGATTATGAGAGCAACAACAAGGAATATGTTACGATAAATACCGACAAGGGAAAGCTGATAAGCATTGCCCTCGCTGCAAGCGGTATCCCGTTCAAAGGGCGGTTCGATAAAGAGCGTATGCTGTTCAACTATGACGGCATTTACAAGGAGTCCGTTGATGAAATTATCGCAAAATTCACCTCGGACGATTATGCCGTACAGCGTAATGAGATAGCGGAGCATAAGGGCGATGAGTGCCTTTATTTCCTGCCTGCTGTCGCAAAACTTTTGCGTATGACAGAGGGGACGCTCCGCCGCAGACCTATGGATGTTCAGCTTGCCGTCTGCAAACGGTATGTCGATAACTGGTACTGTGATACTTACACAATTCAGCATGAGCTGAGAGATGCGATGATGCTGATTACCAAACCTGAAATGACAGACAGCGAGAAAGATATAGCTGTCGGAAAGGACTAAAAATTTGAATACAACATCTGCCGTAGAAAAGAGAGAGAAGGCGGTTGACTATGTGTCTGATGAGGGTATCAAAGTCAGGGTAACTTATCCTGACAATGTGAATGATACTATCAGACAGCAGAAGATCAACAAGATGTACGATATTTTCCTCGGTGCAATGCGCCGCAACGGAACAGAAGAAACAACTGAATGATCTGGCAATCTGCCGAAAAAGAATTACAGTTACAAGAACGCTGTTGCAATTTTCGGGCGGTTGCGCTATGATATAGATGTAAAACCAACCGTCCGATTGCAAACGCAATTGGAGGTCAACAATGAAAAGAACAACTAAAACAAATGACGGTATCACGGCTATCTATGTACGCCGCTCCGTCAGCGACAAGGATAAGGGCAACAACAGTTTGTCCATTTCCGCACAGAAGGAGGAGTGTATCAGATTTGTGGGTGAATGCGATTATCGTATCTACTGCGATGACGGCAAGTCGGGCAAAGATGTGATGCACCGTCCCGCATTTATGCAGATGATGAGCGATGCCCGTGAGGGACTTATCAGCAGAATTATCGTGAAAAAGTATGACCGTTTCAGCAGAAATATGAGGGAATACTTGAATATCACGGACGAGCTTGACCGCTACGGCGTGACCGTTTACTCCCTCTCCGAGCCGTTCAATACGGAGACAAAAGAGGGGCGTATGATGCGAAACAATCTGCTGAACTTCGCAGAGTTTGAGCGTGAGACTATCGCTGCCCGTGTAGCCGATGCTTTCCAGACTAAGGCAAGAGAAACAGGCTTCTATCAGGGCGGTAAAGTTCAGTTCGGCTATACTCCCGAAAGAAGAACGGTGGGCGGCAAAACAGGCTCGGTGCTTGTTCCCTCGGAGAATGCTGAGGCGGTGCGTGTGGCGTATGACCTGTATCAGCACCCTGAGAATTCTCTGACCGATATTATCCGCTACATGACGGAGAACGGTATCAATGCTTCAAGACCGACACCACGCACGAAAACAGGCATTTCCAATCTTGACAGGTCGCACCTGAGCCGTATCCTTGAAAACCCTCTGTATGTTCGTGCGGACAAAGAGGTCTACCGCTATTTTCTTTCCAAAGGATATGAAATGCTTGACGATATTGAAGCCTATGACGGTATTCACGGTTTGTTTGTCCACGCCGGGCTTGATGATACGCATTTCGTCAAGGTAGCCTACCATGAGGGGCTTGTGCCTGCGGAAACGTGGCTGAGAGTGCAGGACAGGAAGTCGCACCAGAGTAAGTTTCCGACAAACGGCAAGGCTATGAATTCTTGGCTTGTGGGTATGGTGAAATGTGCCTGCTGCGGATATGCAATGCACTTCAATCACTGTGCGAATAGAAAAGGTGTGGTGTATCATCGCTTCATCGACTACGGCAAGTTCACGCTGAACGGCTGTCCCACTCCGCCCATCCAGTTGAAGCCGAAACAGGTCGAGGACGCTGTACTGAAAGAAATGCAGAAGCGTATCGAACAGCTCAAAATCGCAAAGCGTGAGGACAGCAAGCCCGACACCGAAACAGAGAGTATCAAGACGGAAATCATTCGCATTGACGGTGAGATCCAGAAGCTCATGGAAAAGCTCGCTGATGCGGACAGCGTACTCTTTGACTACATTCAGAAGCGTGTGAGCGCCCTGCACGAACAGAAATCGGAGCTTGATAAAAAAATGCAGACTATGTGCCGTAAGCGTAAGGCGATCGACACAAAGCCTTTGGAAGAACCTATGAAGCAGTGGGATAAGCTTACGGTGCAGGAGAAGCACGATATAGCGGCAGCGATGATTGATGTCGTGCTTATATCCGATGAAACAGGTATTGAGGTGAAATTCAGCATTTGAAAAAGTGCGGAATTTCGGTATTTTTTAGTGTTGATAAGGTGATGCGTAGGGCGTGCCCATTGCCAAGCCGACAATGACCACCGTCAGCATGTGCATCACCTGACTGCCGATGGAAACCGCTGTAATTTCTGCCGTATCGTAAAATTGTCCCGTGATGTACAAATCTGCCATGCCATACAGCGTTTGCAGGAAATAGGACAACAGATAGGGCAGGGAAAAGGCAATCAGATTGCCAAGCACACTGCCGGTCGTCCGATTTTTCTCCAAATAACACCGCTCCTTTCTCACATAGAGAAACAGCAAGCTCACAGCCTGCTGTTTCCGACACCATTACACCATATTGAAGAAACCATCATTGGTATCTTGATGATAACGGCTCTTCATATCAAATATGCCGCGCTGCAAATGCAGCTGCATCGCTTCATGTGCACCCGCTCCATCTTGGTATTCGATACATTCCGCAATCTTGCGATGCGCCGATATCGCATTGGCTGCCATAATCCGATAATCCTCGCCTTCGACATCTACCCCAATCTGTACGGATTCATCCACACCTGCCAAAATTCGTTCAATGATTTCATTTTGCGTGGCACGATAGAGTCGGCAGTGAAACTCAGCATCTGCCGCATAAAAACTCGATTCCAGTGCAATGCAGCGTTCACATGCTTCCGCAGCTTCCTTGAGGGCGATGACATCTGCCAGCGTTCGCCGTTCCGCCGCAAACTTTGCCGCCTGCGGTTCAATCATCAGACGCACCTCATACCATTTCATCGCACGCTCATAGCCATTGGAAATCAGCTTCAGATTGAGCAGATCCTTCTTAACACCGGGCTGCTTTGCCACAAATGTCCCAACACCGCGCTCAATGATCAGAACGCCGTCTGCGACCAGAATCTTGATGGCTTCCCGAATAATCGTGCGACTGACGCCGAACATCTGTGTCAAGGTTCGTTCATCCGGAATACGCTCCCCCGGCCGGAACTTTTTCTCTGTCAGGATCATTTTTGACAGTTTGCTTGCCATCTGTACGGATAATGTCGACATACGTTCGTGCCCTCCTTGTTCTCTTACGATGCAGAGTTCTGTTCTATGCGCAGCACAAGGCTTGTCAACTGCACGCATACCCCATTCCCCACATCTTACCATATATCGTCTCAAAATGATTATACCACAATCGGCATACTTTATCAAGCCGACATTTTTCAAAACAGAACATATGATTTTTCAGGAATTCCGAACAAATCATCGATTTCCCAATCAAATTTTACTGCAAACTTCATCAATATGTCCAAATAATACAACGAAATATCGGCAGAATGAACAGAAAAATAATAAGATCTATCGCAAGATTGTTATAATGTTCCAAAACAAATAAACAGTACCCGAACATCGAGTGCTGTTTTAAGGCGACACCGCACAAAGATTGTGCGTCAGATGCGTCGTCGATTTTTTCGTCAGATGAAACAAAAAGCGCAGGGAATACTCTATGTATTCCCGAGCATTTTTTTGAAATATGACGGAAAAAGCGCAAGCAGATGACGTGCAAAGCCGTCAGGCGATCTTTGTGCGGTGATGCCTTAAGAGAATCAGGCGTCGAAGAAGAAATTATGATCAAGCAAACTGATCTCGGCATCGGACTGCGGTTTCCCCATCACAAGCGTCAAATCCGCCTGTTCCGGTGTGTCGACACACTGCACACCCTGTGCCTCGAACATCAGCTGCAAATACGCCTGCAAATGCAGTCGGCTCTGCAAATGTATCGTCGGTGTCTTCCAAAATGACTCGATCGTAGGCTGCCCCAAAAAGACCAGATACCGTCTTTTGCAGTCGATGTAGCCGTACTGCATCCGAGACTGCTTCGAGATCAGATGATGGGTAAAGAAACAATTCGCCGGATCATAGAGCTTGACCTTCGCCCTGATCCGATTGACCGCCATCATACCGGTAAAGCACGTATCAATATCGCCAAAGGACGGCTTTCCGCCATATAGATGAATGGACGGATAGGCATAACATACCTCTTTGTCAAGGTCGATATCAATGTACTCTGCGGCATCGCTGTGGGTAATGTCACCGGAATGCACAAGACCCGCTTTGCGAAAATTGCTGTTCCACCCGATATGCAGCATATCGCCTGTTTTCGTTTCCCCAAAACAGTGCAAATCCACATCCACACGCTTTGAATCGTTCCAGTAGATAAAAAATCGCAGCACCTTAACCTGCTCCGGAATGCGGTAAGCAAGACCGCTCCGCACATAGCCGCCCTCGTCCGATTGCTCCGAACAGAGGATATGGGAATGCAGCAAATCGTATTCGGGCATCTGCACACAAACACGTTTCCCCTGCAGCGGCGTTTGCATCGTACGCAGCTTCGTTTGCAGCACCGGCAGCAGCAAATCATAAACCACACGCTGCTCCTCCAACGTGCCGTTGACCGCAACCTGTTTGTCTGCGCCGTATTTCGTCAGAATCGTAACAAGCGTCTGTGTCCGCAGAGCATCGGCATGCGTCAGCAGCTGTGCCTGAATCTCAGCCGGCGCAATCCCAAGTCGCACAAGCCATGCGGTCATACGCAGCAGCATACCCGGACGCTCTGCGATAAAGGTCAGGGCATCGGGATGCTGTTGGGCAAGCAGGTACTTGACCTGCGACTCCCACGAACGGAGTTTGCCGTCTCGTAAATCCGCCACCGCCGCCCTGTGCGCCGCACTGCGGCTGTATTGGTTATAGTCCAGATACTGCAGCATCAACAGACTGCGGTTTGCCTTTTTGCCGGAGAGAATGAGATTGCTCCGGAAATCGTTTTCCGGATACGCTTCTAGCAGCTTGACCAGCAGTCGCTTTTGCGATGTGCGGAAATGGTAGTGACTCCGAGTCAGCACATAGTCCGTGCATTTGAGCACATCGCCCGTATGCTGACAGATGGCATGCAGCAGATCCAGGCGATTGGACAGGCTATCATCGGAGAAGATCTGCCAAAATATCACCATCGCATTTTGCTTGAACGGAATCGTCAGGTCAGCAAGCGTTTCGGCATTTACATGCTTGACCGCTTCTGTGACCAGCTGCAAACCCTTTTCGGTCAGCCGCTCACAACGGGAGAGCAGCCGCCGGAGCGGTACGGCATACACATCCTTTGCGGAAACCAATTCGAGTACCTGTGCCGCAAGAAGTCGGTCATCGGATTCGGTTTTCTCAGTGCGCTCCACATCGGGCATCCAACCTTTGGACACCGTACCGCCGAACAGTTTCTCCATATCATAGGTCGAGAAATAGTGCACCGCCTGATGGAATCGAAACTGTGCTTCACTGATTTTCATAACCTGTGCCGGGAAATCCGGATACATCGGCTCTGCGGTCACATCTCCAACCAATGGCCGCAGTTCGGCATAAAAACGATCGATGGCATCGTTCTGCGCCAGCCGCACCAAATCATCCGGACGCAGCACAAAGCCAAGTGAACGCAGATTCTCGTTCACCGTCATTGCCTTTTGCAGTGCATGCTCTGTCAGCGGAATGTCTTTACCATCCGAAACCGCCATGCGCAGCTCACTGAGCAGCAATTGCCGATACGACACCAACATCAGCATTCCCTCCTTCCAAACGAAAGCCAAAAACAAAAAAGCACTGCCCCATGCGCACAACTGTGCCGCCACGACAATGCTTCCACGCAATCAAAAGGGGTAAGCCATGTGAGGACGAACTTTCAGCACCGCTGTTTCATTAGCTTGATAAAAGGATGTCCCCTCCGGAAAGACCGTGAAGGCGCTGAAACCGCTTACCCGTTCTCATATTCTACCACAACGTACCTGAGGTTGCAAGTAGATTTTGCACATTGTAATAGAATTGTCATTTTTATGAGCAAGCCATACGCTGACAAACTTCTTGTGCAAATATCAGAGCGAACGATAAACAAAATAGGTTCGTTAGAGACGCAGTCGTTTTTTCGTCAGATGAAACAAAAAGCACAAGCCAATGACCTACAAAGCCGCCGGACGGTCTTTGTAGGATGCTGTCCTTGATTTTTCGCACGCTCACCGAGGAAATTGAAAATTTTTTTGATCTCCTTGCGCTTGACTTGATTCGCACGCCTGATAACACATAAATTTTCTCTGCACTTTCACACAAACGACAGTAAAATATGGTATACTGTAAATACAATGGGCAACACCGCACAAAGCTTGTGCGTCAGATGCGCAGTCGATTTTTTCGTCAGATGAAACAAAAAGCGCAGGGAATACTCTGTGTATTCCCGAGCATTTTTGTGAAATATGGCGAAAAAAGCACAAGCAGATGGCGTGCAAAGCCGTTAGGCGAGCTTTGTGCGGTGTTGCCAATGGAAAGAGAAATCGGAGGATACCATGGCTGTTGATATGAAGGAAGTCATTGCGCAAGCGGCTCGCACTCTGCTCTTTGAGAAAAAGGTCAAGAGGATTACGGTCAAGGATATTGTCGAGGAATGCAATTTGACCCGTCAGACCTTCTACTACCACTTTGCGGATATTCCGGATTTGCTGGAGTGGATCATCAAGCAAAACGGCAACAAGCTCCTAGCGGAATGCCGCAAACACGACAACATCGAGGAGCAAGTGCAGTTTTTGCTGACACTCGTCACCCACACTCGACACATCCTCAAACGAGGTATGGAATCCAACTATAGCGAAGAGCTGGCACAGCTGATATTTAAAAATACGCAGGAAATTTTTCTGCAAATTGCAACCCAAAACGGTACGCTCGAACACTGTGACCCCTATGAACGAGATTTCATGATCCGATATCATACCGCAGCGATTTTGGGTATGCTGCGGCAGTGGTCTGATACCGACACGGAGCACATCGAACAAGTTGCCCATATTATCGCCCGTATGCTGACCAATGCCGGCATTGAGCCATCCGCTTCATAATCCTATACCGTACAAAGCTGTCTGCCCTGCTTTGTGCGGTATTTTTTCGCCCTATGATTGACAATCTTCGGAAACTGTCAAGCTGTTTGACACTTTGCATGTTTTGTCAGTTGTCAGCCGGGGCATTCTATCTTATAATAGAATTACACCGAAAAGGAAGTGATTTCATGCCCAATGCCACGCTGCAAATCAAACTGCACGAACTGCAGGCCATGATCGAACTGCTCAAGCATTGCATCCAGACCAGTGAGCAAATTGACCATGCTGTACTCCAAGTCGAACTGTCACAGCTGCGGCAGGACTATGCGGTGCTCGAAGCCAATCTGCACGACAAACTTACGCATTCCAAATCGCAGATGGTCACGCTGCTCTCCGATGCCTATGACTCGCTCGTGCCTATCCTCCTGCATACCAAGCAAACCGTACTCCATACCATGCAGTCGGAACAAACACCATCGTGTGAACAGCAGCTACTGCTGGCAGAATACGAACTGGATTTTGCTATGCTGACAGTACAGTGTGCGATGATTGCAGCGCTGGAGGCGATCGCCACACAGCAGGAAGATGCAGTACAACCCCCATCTCAACAGAAAGGAACTATGCTATGATCAAAATCCTGAAAAACCTCTCCCGAAAAGAATGGATGCTGTTATTTGTGGCAGTGATTTTCATTGTGCTGCAAGTATGGCTCGACCTGAAATTGCCGGATTATATGTCGGAGATTACCGTTCTCGTTCAAACCGAGGGCAGCGAGCTTTCCGAGGTCATTGCGGTAGGCGGCAAGATGCTGCTCTGTGCATTCGGCAGTCTGGTTTCGGCGATTGCAGTTTCCGTATTCGCTGCAAAGGTTGCCGCCAATTTCAGTGCAACACTGCGTGCAAAGCTCTTTGACAAGGTGCAGGCTTTCTCGATGGAGGAAATCGGCCATTTCTCGACCGCAAGCCTGATTACCCGTACCACCAACGATGTACAGCAGGTACAGATGCTGATTGTCATGGGCTTGCAGGCGATCATCAAAGCCCCGATTATGGCGGTGTGGGCGATCTGCAAAATCTACAACAAAAGCTGGCAATGGACAACCGCAACGGCTGTCGCCATCGGCGTGCTGTTGGTATTCTTTATCAGTTGCATATTGTTCGCTCTGCCGAAATTTAAGAAGCTGCAAGACTATACCGATGACCTCAACCGTGTGACCAGAGAAAACCTCACCGGCTTGAACGTTGTCCGTGCCTACAATGCCGAGGACTATCAGGAGAAAAAGTTTGCAGATGCGAACGAACGCCTGACCCGTGCACAGCTCTTTACCAACCGTACCATGGCGTTCCTGCAGCCGGGTGTGCAGCTGGTCATGAACGGTCTGACGCTTTCGATTTACTGGATTGGTGCTGTGCTGATTGATCAGGCACGCTTAACGGATAAAATCACGCTGTTTTCGGATATGGTTGTATTCACGTCCTATGCGATGCAGGTTGTCATGGCATTCATGATGCTGGTCATGATCTTCATCATCCTGCCGAGAGCCTCCGTTGCCGCCAAGCGTATCAATGCCGTACTGAATACCGAAATCACAATCCAAAACGGCAGCCGTACCGAGGGCGACCCCAACCACCGTGGCGAGATCGTCTTTGAAGATGTTTCGTTCCGCTATCCCGATGCTGCCACCAACTGCATCGAGCATATCTCCTTTTCCGCAAAGCGAGGTCAGACCGTCGCCTTCATCGGTGCGACCGGCTGTGGTAAGAGTACCGTTATCAACCTGATTCCCCGTTTCTACGATGTCACCGAGGGCAAGGTTCTGGTCGACGGCGTCAATGTCAAGGACTATGACCAGACCGCATTGCGAGAGAAAATCGGCTATGTTGCACAGAAGGCTGTTCTGTTCTCCGGCGATATCACCTCGAATGTCGCCTATGCCTCCCATCCCGACCGACTGATTGACGAAAACGGCGTACAGCATGCCGTAGCGGTTGCACAGGCAAAGGATTTCGTCGAGGCACTGCCCGATGGCTATCACAGTCATGTCGCACAGGGCGGCTCGAATTTCTCCGGCGGACAAAAGCAACGGCTTTCAATTGCCCGTGCGATTGCCAAGCAGCCCGATATCCTGATTTTCGACGATTCGTTCTCTGCGCTGGACTACAAAACAGACCGCATTTTGCGGCAAACGCTGCGGGAACAATGCAAGGATGCAACCAAGCTGATTGTCGCACAGCGCATCGGTACCATTCGAGATGC
Source organism: uncultured Clostridia bacterium (assembly GCA_944388075.1). Classification (GTDB taxonomy): domain Bacteria; phylum Bacillota; class Clostridia; order Oscillospirales; family Ruminococcaceae; genus Firm-04. The sequence goes on from CALXHI010000011.1 coordinate 10,461, forward strand.
CGACCTGATCGTCGTCCTCGATGACGGCAAAATCGCAGGTCAGGGTACACACGAAACCTTGATGCAAACCTGCGAAGTTTATCGTGAAATCGCATATTCCCAGCTTTCAAAGGAGGAATTGGCATAATGGCACAACCAATTCATCGCAGCGGTCCGATGCACCCGGGCGGCATGGGGCCACGCGAAAAAGTCACTGCCGGCACATGGAAACAGCTGCTGCAATACGGCAAACGCTATTGGATTGTCGTGATCATTGCAATTGTCTGCTCGATGGCAGGCTCTGCGCTAACGCTGGCAGGTCCGAATATTTTGTCCGATGTCACCGATACCGTATCGGAAGGCTTATCGCCCGATACAGAAATGCTCGAAACCATCACCGAAGCCATCAGCACACAGGTTTCTGAGAACATGGAATTGTTCTCCGAAGCGATGACCGACCATATCTCCGGCAACACACAGAGCGTTATGACCGCCATCAGCGAACACATGCAGCAGGTCAATTTGCAGGCGAAAGCTCCCGAAATTCTCGCCGATACGAGTATTCCGGAAGCCGACCGTCAACGCTTTCAGCAGACGCTTGCCGATATCGGACAAAACCCGGAGGCAGCACAGGGCATGTTTGCCGCTCTGCCTGACAGCATCAAAGAGAAGCTCTATCTGCCCGTCACGGTGAATGGTGCAGAAATTACCGTCACCGATCAGTTTGCAGCACTGACCGTGTTCACCGAGGAAACACCGGATTTGACAGCTCTGCCCGAATCCGTGCGCAATGCCATCTATACCGATTTGACGGTCAATGGCAGCACGATTTCCGGTACAGAGCTGCAAGCGGCAATGACCACGCTCCAAGCCCTTGACCCGAACACCACCGACACTTCCGCATTCGACCGTTTGCCCGAATCCATCAAGGCGGTACTGTATACAGACCTCACCATCGAGGGCACAACCATCAGCGGAGCAGATCAGCAAACAATGCTTGCTGCATTCTCCGACATTGATATGGACAGCGAGCAAACTGAAGAAGCCATGAATGCCATGCTCGAATCCATCGAGAATCTGCCGGCATCGATCTATTCGCTGATCGAACCAGATATGGATTTGAAGAAGATCGTTCATCTTTCCGTGCTGTTAATTGTACTGTACGGCATTGGTGCGATACTCTCCGCTATGCAGGGTTGGATTATGGCAACCGTGACACAACGAGTTTCCAAACGCCTGCGAGAAGATATCTCCCAAAAAATCAACCGTCTGCCCATGGGCTACTACCACCGCAATTCCACCGGCGATATTCTCTCCCGTGTGACAAACGATGTCGATACCATCGGTACCTCTCTCAATATGAGCATTGGTACGCTGGTTTCTGCCGTCACGCTGCTAGTCGGTTCGCTGTTTATGATGCTGATCACCAATGTGACCATGACCATCGCCGGCGTTTTGGCAACCGCAATCGGCTTTGTATTGATGCTGGTAATCATGGGGCATTCGCAACGATATTTCTCCCGTCAGCAGGCAGCACTCGGTTCACTCAACGGTCATATCGAGGAAATCTATGCCGGTCACACCGTGGTCAAGGCCTATAACGGCGAAGAGAAGGAAACCCAAACCTTCCGCAAGCGCAATGAAGCCCTCCGTGTCAGTGGTTTCAAGGCACAGGCTCTCTCCGGTTTGATGATGCCGATCATGACCTTTATCGGCAATTTCGGTTATGTGGTTGTCTGCGTCGTTGGTGCGATGCTCGCCCTCAAGGGTCACATCACCTTTGGTGTCATCGTGTCGTTCATGATGTATATCCGTTTCTTCACACAACCGCTTTCTCAGATTGCACAGCCCACACAGGCGATGCAATCGGCAGGTGCGGCGGCAGGACGGGTTTTTGAATTCCTTGATGCCGAGGAAATGGAAGATGAATCCCACAAAACCGCACAGCTTTCGCATGCCAAGGGTAATGTCACCTTCTCCCATGTCAAATTCGGCTATGAGCCGGGCAAGACCATCATCAAGGACTTTTCCGCTGCTGTCAAATCAGGGCAAAAAATTGCCATTGTTGGTCCGACCGGTGCCGGCAAGACAACGCTTGTCAATCTGCTGATGCGTTTTTATGAGATTGACGGCGGTGAAATTCAAATTGATAATGTCAATACTGCGGATATCAAACGGGAAGATGTCCACGCACAGTTCTGTATGGTTTTGCAAGACACATGGCTCTTTGAGGGAACGGTACGGGAAAATCTGATTTACTGCTCCGAAGATAAGTCCGAAGAGAAAATGCAGGAAGCCTGCCGTGCGGTCGGGCTCGACCACTTCATCCGCACCCTGCCCAAAGGCTATGACACCGTACTCGATGATCAGGTCAACCTCTCGCAGGGACAAAAGCAGCAGTTGACCATTGCCCGTGCGATGATCGCCGACAAGCCGATTCTCATTCTCGACGAGGCCACGAGTTCCATTGATACCAAAACCGAACAAAAAATCCAGCGTGCCATGGACGAACTGATGGAGAATCGCACGTCCTTTGTTATTGCACATCGCTTGTCTACGATTAAGAATGCCGATCTGATTCTTGTTTTGAAAGACGGCGATGTCATCGAAAGCGGTACCCATGCACAGCTGATGGAACAAAACGGATTCTATGCGGAGCTGTACAACAGCCAATTTGAGCAAGCATCCTAACGGAGGAACACCCATGAAAATACGCTATCTCACCATCGAACGGGAATACGGCAGCGGCGGTACAGCGATCGCAAAGCGAGTTTCTGCGGAAACCGGTATTCCCTGCTACGGCCGTGAAATTCTCGAGGCCACCGCCAAACGCCACAATACAACCGTCGAGCGGCTCGAACAATACGAAGAAACCATTACGGGCAGTGCGCTTTATTCGCTCCATGTGTTCTCGCAAATGCAGAACACCTCGCCCGATATGCTGACGGCAGACGCACATCTCTTCCTTGCGGAGCAATCCGTTATTCGCAGTCTTGCGGCAAGAGGACCTGCGATTTTCCTCGGGCATTGTGCCGCAGAGGCTTGCAAAGATATGCCGGGGGTTCTACGGGTATTCATCCGCTGTTCGGATATGACGCAGAAACGCCGCCGCATCATCGAGGAATACCATATCCCCGAATCCAAAGCCGAAACCGTACGCAAACAGTTTGACCGCAAGCGTGCCAACTATTTCTACGGCAATACCATGCACCGCTGGGATGACTGGAAGCAATATGACCTGATTCTGGACAGCGGCATACTCGAACGCCATAACTGCGTACAAATCCTCAAGGCGTGCTTTGATGCTTGACAAATCACCGGCTCTGTGCTATACTATCGAATAGTTACAGATGCTTGGGCGTACCTCGTTCAGCGAACGGTGTACGCCCTTTTTCTATGGAGGTACTATGCAATCGGACAAACCATCCTATTTTTCTGCCTTTGAGCTTGGTCTGTGGAGCAGCTCCATGCTCTCGATTTTCATCTCCCACCTGCTGTTTGACCGCTCCAATCTTCTCACGCTGTTGGCATCGCTGATCGGCTGCACCTCATTAACGTTTTGTTCCAAGGGAAATCCGCTCGGACAGCTGCTGATCATCATATTCAGCGGATTATATGGATATATCTCGTTCACCTGCGCCTATTACGGGGAGATGATCACCTATCTGGGCATGACTGCGCCCATGGCGGTGATTTCTTTGATTGCATGGCTGCGCAATCCGTTTCAGGGCAACCGCTCGGAGGTCAAGGTCAACCGCATCTCCAAACAGGAAATTGCATTTGCCCTCGTTCTGACAGCCATAGTGACGCTGATCTTCTACTTCATTCTCGCTGCCTTTGATACCGCAAACCTCATTCCCGGTACCATCTCCGTGACAACCAGTTTCTTTGCGGTCTATCTGACCTTTCGCCGCAGTGCGTTCTATGCCCTTGCCTATGCGCTGAATGATTTGGTACTGATCGTACTTTGGGTGATGGCAACGGTGAATGACCGCAGCTATCTGTCCGTGGTCATCTGTTTTCTGGTGTTCTTCGTCAATGACCTCTACGGCTTTTTCAACTGGAGTCGTATGCAGACCCGGCAAGCCCAATCTGCCGCATAACCCATTGAGCTGTACAGAGCATTGGAGAAAACTCTGTACAGCTTTTTTGCCATTTGCATGAGATATTTCCTGCCAAAACCGTACTGAAATGGTGAGGAGGAAAGGAGGTGTCCCTATGGAAGATACAAAAATCATTGCATTGTTTGAAGCACGCTCGGAACAAGCCATCACCGCTTTGTCCACACAATACGGATCAACCTGTGCAAAAGTCGCACACAATATCTTGGGCAACCCGCAGGATGTCGAGGAATGCCTGAACGATGCCTACCTCGCCGTTTGGAATACCATTCCGCCGCAAAAACCGCAGCGGCTGCTGCACTATGTCTGCGCCATTGTCCGCAACTTAGCCTGCAAGCAGTACCATGCCAAAACCGCACAAAAGCGCAGCACGCAGTATGCCGTTTCTTTGGAAGAACTGGAAGGCTGTCTGCCCTCTGCCAGCAGCATGGAACGCCATTGGGACTCCGAAGCCATTGCCGAGAGCCTGAATACCTTCCTCTCCGGGCTCGACCGCAATCACCGTATTCTGTTTGTGCGCCGCTATTGGCAGGCAGAGTCCATCGAAGCTCTGGCTGCCCATTTCGGGACGAGCAAGCACAATATCTCCGTACGGCTCTCCCGTTTGCGCAAACATCTCCAACGCCATTTGGAACAGGAAGGAGTGTTCTTATGAAACAGAAGCAATTGTCTGATGCCATCGGCAAAATTGATGCCGCCTATGTCGAGGAAGCCCTCACCGACACTGCACGCAAGCCTTCCATCACATGGCTGCGCCGAGGGATTCCGGTTGTGGCAGCGGCAGTCGTGATTGCCGTTGTGGCATGGCAGCAGCCATGGAATACCGGCTTTGCCCCCACCATCCCGAACGTGGAATCCACCACCGATGACAAAAATATGGTATCCGTCGGCGGTGTCCCACGCTTCTATTGCAACCGCACCGTCCAAACGGAATCCATCGCTCTGATTTACCCCTGGGAATATCTCACGCTGCCGGAACAATATGTGTATGCCGCATTCCAAACGCAAACCTATCACATTGTCGGCAGAGACGCTATCTCCGATACGTCGCAGATTGGCGAATCGCTCGGCAGCTGCATAGCCACCGGTACGGATTCCTACACGGATCAAACCCATAGCCGCAGCTTTGAGGTCTATGCCATTCGAGGTATCGCAACCGAATGCATGGTGGCTCTGCATATGGACGGCAGCTTTTACCCCTATGCAAAAGACGAATACGATCCGCCTGCAACGCTCGGTGAATGGATCGAACAATACAGCTTGCCCGATTATGTGCAGTTGGAACGCTTCTCGCAAACTGATGCGGCGCATACCGCAAAGGAATATTTCCACCTGTCTGATGATACCGCATTTTGGGAACAGCTGCTGACCTGCAAGGATGCACCGTTTACGGAATTTGATCCCAAATCCCGTGATTCCGTCAATAAGATTTCGTTCACCATTACTTCCGAGGTACTCGGTGTCTACAAACGGGGACTGCATATCACGGCAGACGGCTATCTCTCAACCAATCTCATGTTTTATGGCTATGCCTTTTACATCGGGGAAGAAACGGCAGCGGAACTCATCGCCTATGCCACAGCCAATGCCGAACCGGCTTTCTACGAGCCCTATTATGAAACTGTGGCAGGCACGCTGATTGAGATTGGCGAGGATTATCTGCTGATCGATGACGGCATTCTCTGTGAAACCCCGTCCGATGGCATGGTATTTCGTGTGCCGACGACCGATCTTCGCATTCGACGCACCTTGCTGATGGATGTAGTGACCGTTGGCGATACGGTACAGCTTTCGTTCACCGGCACGGTCGATACTGCCCATGACAACCAAATCGACCATCCGGTTTTCCTCCAAATCGCTCATATCACTGAAAACGGAGAGCTCTATTCGTAATGAAAACAGCCGCATCGTACGCTGTGTACGATGCGGCTTGCTTGTATTCATTTGGAACTCTGCGCAAACATGGTAATCGGCTGCGGATGATTAACCGGCTCATCATGGAGCGGCATTTCCTTATGGTGGAAGGTCGGCACGAGATCTGCAAGCAGCGCAACCGTTTCATCGGCATCATTGCGGTTGGCAGCATCACGCAACACTTCAAGTTTCTCCATAAAGGTGATCGAATCAATCGCAATCTGCTTGCCGATGAAAATTTTCTTGTTGGCAGTCGAAATCAGACCCTCTTCATTCATCAGCAGCTCCTCGAACAGCTTTTCACCCGGACGCAGACCCGTAAACACGATCGGCACTTCCGTGTACGGCACCTTACCATAAATGCGGATGAGGTTCTCTGCCAAGGTCGTAATCTTGACCGGTTCTCCCATATCGAGGACGAAAATTTCACCGCCCTTTGCCATTGCACCGGCCTGCAAAACCAGAGAAACCGCTTCGGGAATCGTCATGAAGTAACGGATGATATCCGGATGGGTCACGGTAACAGGCTCGTCCTTCTCAATCTGACGCTTGAACAGCGGAATAACCGAACCATTTGAACCAAGCACATTGCCGAACCGCGTTGTAACAAATTCGGTATTCGTCTTGCCCTGCGCCATATACTGCACGATCATCTCGCAGCAACGCTTGGATGCACCCATAACATTGGTTGGGTTAACAGCCTTGTCCGTCGAGATCATGACGAACTTCTTCACACGATAAAAGTCTGCCAAGGTCGCACAATTAAATGTACCGATGATGTTATTCTTGATGGCTTCCATCGGCGAATGTTCCATCAGCGGTACATGCTTATGGGCAGCCGCATGGAACACCAAGTCCGGACGATAGCGTTCAAAAATTGTCTTCATGCGGTGATAGTCCCGCACCGAGGCAATCAATGTAATCAGATTGAGCTTGTCCTTATACTTGTTGGTCAGCTCCATCTGGATATCATAAGCATTGTTCTCGTAGATATCAACAATGATGATCTGCGCCGGGTCGTACATCGCAATCTGACGCACCAGCTCCGAGCCAATGCTGCCACCGCCACCCGTGACCATACAGACCTTGCCGGAAACCAGCTCCCGAATTTCCTCTTTGTCAAAGGTAATCGGTTCTCTGCCAAGCAAAGCATTCAGGTCAAGGTCCTTCACCTGATTGATCAGCACACGCTGCTCCGGTGTATCGCCAAGCACCAACTGCGAGATAAACGGCAGCACTTTAACCTCTGCGCCGGATTCTGCACAGAGATTGAGAATGCGCTGACGATCCGCTTCTTCGCAGGAGGGAATCGCAAAGATAATCAGGTCAATGTTCTCCCGTTTGACGATCGAAACCAACTCATGGGTCGTACCCAAAACCTCTACACCCTGAATGACATTATGTCCAAGCGAAAGATTGTCATCCACCAAGCAGACCGGACGATAGTGGTATGCCGGATGCTCTTCGTCCATCTTCGCATTTTCAAGGTCGGTGAGCAGCATTTTCGCCGCATTGCCCGCACCGATGATCATCACACGCTTGTCATTTTCGCTGACTACAGGCGTATCCGTCTCCGGCAGCAGCGTTCTGCGGAACAGGAATCGGAAAGCAATTGTCGCAATACAGCCAAACAGTGCATACAGAATCCAGAACAAACCCGTCAGCTGCATCACAATGCTTGCGGCAATCGCTGTGCCGAACAGGCAGCCGGACACACAACGCAAATAATCCTTGCTGGTGGAATGCCGCCAAAGCTTTGCATACGAGCCGCAGATCCACATGGCCATCATGATGATGATAGAGGACAGCCCGATACGCCATAATATTTCGGCGGAAAACTGCATGGGATGCATCCAGTCGGCAAACACAAATGCCACCATTGCACAGGCAACAAGCATCACAAAATCTGCCCCAAGCAGTACAAGCTTGCGGTTTGAGATACGAACCATATTGATTACCCCATTTCCTTTCCTCATGCCCAAACACTTCGGGCAGCTTTGCAATTCCTGATATCCCCTATTTTTCTTTTCCCTGATGCTGCACACCCCATTCTGCACCGCATACACGATGCTGCAAACACCAAATTCGACAGCTTCTATATTGCTATCCGGTAAATATTATATCATCCTCACAGGCAAAATGCAAGAATTTCGACGCTTCTTCTCAAACTTTGGAGATTTGAAGAAAAAACAACATCACAAGTCCGGATTCCTGTACAGAAACGCAAATGCAGATATCGGTTCACAACCGTTCCCGCTGTCAGAATGCACGGAAACAGACGGGCTGCTTCAAGAGCCTTTGATAATACCATACAAAATATCGGTTGCCGAGACAAGACCCAGCTTTCCGGTGTTGAGGACCAGATGGTAATTCGAGCGATGCCCCCAATCCAAACCGGTATAGTAGTTGTAATGCCGACGGCGCAGACGGTCATGCTTGGAGACAATCGCACCCGCTTTATCGGGATTGACACCATATTCCTCAATGGCACGCTTGATGCGAAATTCTCGATTGGCGGTGATGAACACACTGAACAGATTTGGCTGTTCCCGCAGCACATAGTCTGCACAGCGACCGACAAAAATCACAGACGGATGCTCCTCTGCAAGCGATTTGATAATCTTACTCTGCGTCAGGAAGACATAGTCCTGCGGCACGGCATGGACATCGCCCTGATGATACACCGGCGAATACGCACCGGTCACGGCGATGTTAAACAAAAACGATGTGGTCATACGCTCCTCGGTTTCCTGGATAAACTGCGTCGAGAAGCCGCAGCGATCGGCAGTCAAATCGACCAATTTGCGGTCATAGAGCGGAATACCAAGACGCTCTGAAAGCTGTGCGGCAATTTCATGACCGCCGCTGCCGTATTCACGGCTGATGGTAATGATAATCGGGTTCATAAAGTCAAACCTCCCTTTCTGATTCTATTTCGCTAAAATTTTATTTTATTTCATCTGAAACATGACATTTTCTTTATGCTATTATACCAGAATTTTTTCGTTTTGTCAACTCCTTTTTGTGTCAATTCTTTCCATTTTATCAAAACACACGCAAATACGACATTCGCTTCGGATAAAAAATCCTCCTGTCAAAACAGAAGGATTTTTCAAGCGCTTGATTATTCTTCCGGCTGCATGGAAGCATCGACGAATACGCCGTAGATGCGGCGAATGGCTTCCTCGAAGTCACCATCCAACAAACCGATGATGATATTCAGCTCACTCGAACCTTGATCGATCATCTTGATATTAATACGGGCATGTGCCAAAGCGGCAAAGATACGGGCAGCCGTACCTCTCGTGCGGCGCATACCACGTCCGACAACTGCCAACAGGGAAATGCCATGCTCAATCGCACAGGAATCCGGCGAAACCGCCTTGCGGATACGGGAAAGCACGGTCTGCTCTCTGCCACGGATGGCATCCTCGTGGAGAATAATGCTCATCGTGTCGATACCGGAAGGCATATGCTCAAACGAAATGCCTAGCTCTTCCAATACGGAAAGCACCTTGCGACAGAAACCAAGCTCTGCGTTCATCATCGCTTTTTGGATGTTGATGGCACAGAAGCCCTTGCGGCCTGCAATACCGGTAATGGTGTAGCCGGTTGCGGCATCGCTGTCTGCGGAATCATCGGCAACAATTAGCGTACCGGCAGCATCCGGATCATTGGTGTTGCGAATGTTAATCGGAATACCGGCAGCCCGAACCGGGAAGATTGCATCCTCATGCAGCACAGTTGCACCCATATAGGAAAGCTCACGCAATTCCTCATAGGTAATGGTATTGATGACGGCAGCATTCGGAATGATACGGGGATCGGCAACCAAGACACCGGATACATCCGTCCAATTCTCATACATCTGGGCACGCACCGCTCTTGCGACAAGCGAACCAGTAATATCCGAACCGCCTCTCGAAAACGTGATGATCTCGCCGTTGACGGTTGCACCGTAGAAGCCCGGAATGACTGCATGCTCCATCTTACTCAGACGATTGCGCAATGCTGTCATGGTTTCCTCCTGCATCAGCACACCGTTGTCAGAGAAAACAATCACCTCTGCGGCATCTACAAACGGAAATCCCAGATAATCGCTGAGCAGCAAACCATTCAAGTATTCGCCGCGGCTTGCGGCATAGTCCTTGGTTGCACCGCTTTTCAGCTTCGCTGCAATGATATTCAGCTCATCGGTCGGGTCAAAGGAAAGCTCCAGCTCCTGTGCGATTTCCAGATAGCGGTTGCGAATCTGCTCCAGCACATCATCGAAGGGCTTGCTTTCCGCTGCCAGCTTCTGGCAGGTATAGAGCATATCGGTGATTTTGGTATCGACGGAATTGCGCTTGCCCGGTGCGGACGGCACAACATAACGACGATTGGGCTCTGCCGTAATGATGGCCTTCACCTTACGGAATTGGTTGGCATCTGCCAAACTGCTTCCGCCGAACTTGACGGTCTTAATGGCTTGTGCATTGTATGCGTCAGACATAACAAACAATCCTCTCTTCTCTGAATTCATAATACAGTATATTCCATTTGCGGCAAAAAATCAATAGGCCGCTTTCACAAACTTTGCACCGGAAAAATTGCGCTTTTTGTGAACACAGGTGTGCGTCACAGGAATACAGTTTTGCAGTTGGACAAAGCAAAACAGTCAAGCCACAGCCTGACCGTTTGCAATCATCATCCGAGTGGGAAAATCAAATCCGGGATCATTTCCTTCATCTGCTTGCCGTATGCGGAAACCAGCTCGAAGCCGCCGTTGCCGTCCACACCATTGGATGTCCAAGGATACAGACCATCCCAGCCGTTCTCATACATCTGCTTTGCAGCCTGACACAGGTCGATATCGGTTTCTACAGAACCGAGTGCCGAGCATTCTCCCATCACATTGGGCTTATCGGTCGGCAGACCGTAGTCCTCAGGCGACATCGTGAGCGGATTACCATAGTAGGGCAGCATCCAGTCATAGAAATGCACCGAATAGAAGTCCATTTGCGAATCCTCGCCGGCATAGTGCAGGAGCAGCTCATCGCTCAACACATTTGCCTTATGCTTGTCGGAATTGTTCCGCACCATCGCAAGACCGGTTGTGACCAGAATATCGCTGTTCTGATGGATACCGGCAGACACTTTTCCGAAGAATGTGACCAGCGGCTTCCAGTCGATTTTACCGCTTTCCTCATTCTCGTTGATCCAGTCCGGCTCATTGCAGATATCGATACTATAAAGGTAATCGTTGCTGTCATAGCGCTTGGCAAACGGAATGACATAGTTATCCACAAAGCTCTGCGTCAGCTCCGGCGACTGAATCATCGCACGGAATTTCTTGTGATTGCGGTTGCCGGTCTTGCAGCAGTCAAAGGACATCAACGTTGCCATGATGTAAATTTCATGCTCTGCGGCAATTGCCATCAGCTGATCGACATCATCCCAAAATTCCTGTTTCATGCCGGTTACCATGCCGTTTTCATCGAACTGAATGCCGTAATCACCGCTGCACAGTAGCCACACACGAGAGGAATTGATGCCATTTTCATGCAAATCGGCAAAATGCTGATCCCAGAATTCCGGGTCAAAGTTTCCGCCGAAATCATTCCAGTTATCCCAAGGCGTATTCGCACCACAGAGCCAAATGGGCTTATCACCCACACGGAATTCTCCGTTTTCAATGGTAATACGTGCCGTACCATCCGATACCACAAGCTCTGCCAAACCATCACCGGAAGATTCGGTATTGCCGCAAGCCGTCATCGAACAAAGCATCATCACAGTCATGGCAAAACTGCCGATACGAGATTTCCAATATTGTTTCATCTGCCGTCCTCCTTATGCCGTATAGGTACGCACACGCAGCGGAATGCCAAGCGAATCGGCAAGGGCTTGTGCCGCATCCATTTCTGCCTGCGGAATGACATCCACAACCGTAAACATCACCTTCGGCACATACTGCTTACAATCCACCGCAAATTGCTGCATCACTGAGAATGCGTCCTCCCATTTCGGACGGGTGACACGCAGATATTCTGCCTCCGTACCGGCATTCAGGCTAACGGAGACCGTATCGAGCAAGCCTGCCATGCGGCAAGCGGTCTTTGCGCCGTTGATGCGGTCGGATAGGCCATTTGTGTTCAGACGAATCGGCGGACAGTTCGGCAGTGATTTGGCATAGGCTGCCGTTTCGAGCAGCGTATCGAGCCGTTCGGTCGGTTCGCCGTAGCCGCAGAAAATCAACTCCGAAAAATCAGCAAGATTGTACTGCGAAAATGCCGCACGAATCTCCTCCATATCCGGCTCATGTTCAAGCCATAAGCTGTCCGAGCCATAAGCCCCATCGCCGTTTTGGCGGATACAGAATGTACAGCGGCAAGGGCAGCGATTGGTCAGATTGACATACAGTTGATTCCCCACGGTATAGAGTATGGTCATAGCCATCATGCAATGGTCTCCTTTTATGCGAATTATACGAAAAATGTATCTCGTGCATTGGGATCCGGACAAAATGCATCCAGCGTATCGATTTTGCCGATCAGGTGCTGGTTGAGGATATCAATTTCCTCAGCCGGCAGCCATAATGCACTGCGTTCCGGAGAGTCGGCGTTCTGCACGGGGAACTGTCGAATATAGGAATCCTCCACATGGAACCGCACGACACGCACGATCGGCTCTTCCGCAGTATCTACACGCATATGGCGTGCAATTTCCACAGCACCGATCTCGGAAAGCAAAGCCGTGAACAGCGGTTGTTGGTGAGGACGAGGCGGAAACGCCTCAAATCGTCTGGATTCAATTTGTTCGTATTCATCCGGCAAAATGGGTCGATAAAGCTCCATATCAGCACTTCCTTTCTGTGTTACAATCAGACAATGCCTCTATGCTGTCAGGTCGGCATGGTTTCTTTCTGTTCGGATTGTTCTGCTTGTGTCAATTTCATTTCTGCGATTTGCTGTTTGTGCAATCGTTCAAATGCCTTTTCCTGCTCTGCACGGCGTGCCAGCATCTCATCATACAGGCGGTACATCTTCTGCACGGAATTTTCGAGGAAATAGTAGTGCATGATGTACGGTACAAGCAGCACCAAAATCAGCAGCAGCAATGGCAGAAGCAACAGGGTTTCCGTAATCAAGAATACGCCCATGACGATGAACATACCGAGCGCAAACAACATTGTCACCAGAAAATGTACGAGCCGTTCATGCTGCATAAACTGAATTTTATTCAAGTGCCGGTCGATCAATGCGTCATAGTCAAAATCCGACGGCAGCGTGCGTCCGAGCAAATCTTCGATCTGTTTCAAGTATGCGGTCAAATATCTGCGCATGCAATTCCCGCTCCTTCCGTTACTGATTAGATATCCGGGACAGGACATTCCTGCTCGAGGAATTTCGCCAATGTCATCTCGCCGGTATTCAGCAGTAAGAATTTGTCATTATACCGGTCAATGGTCTCTGCCGAGACGTAAATCAGATAGGAGAATACCGCATCGCTCAGTTCTACACCGGGAAATGCTGTGGTCATACGAAACCGCAGTTCTCCATCCCGTACATCCAGTTCAAACGAACCATCTGCCAGTTTATGGTTAATGGCAGCCATTGCCACCGCAATGTCATAACGGTGTTCCGGTTCGATGCGATACGGCATGGCAGACAGTACGGATACAATCTGACGATCCGCACGAATCAGGATATGCAGTGTCACCGGCAAGTCTTTCCCGGTAAAGCGCAGGCGAATACGGGAAAAATCCGGCTGTGTATCCTCGACCGTATATTTGAGTTGTTTGGCTTCCAGCATGGCAATCAGCGCATTGAAATTCGCTTTGGTCAGCCGAATGGACTCCGTGGTCAGTTCCATGGAACTCTCTCCTTTGTCACCATCGCACAGGTGACTTTATTGTAGTAATAGTATACCATATTACATCGAAAATGTCAAGTGCAAATGTGAATTTCACCAAATGTACATCTTAGAGTATTCGGCTTGCATGACGGGTGACATGGCAGCCGACATTGACCGCTACCGGCAAACCGGCAATGTGGGTCGGGGCTTGCTCGATGTTGACCGCAAGAGCTGTCACCGTACCGCCAAAGCCCTGCGGCCCGATGCCCAGCGCATTGACCGCATCGAGCATTTGCTGTTCCAAATCGGCATACAGCGCCTTCGGATTGCGCACGGCGATATCCCGGCAGAGTGCCTTTTTAGCAAGATAGGCACATTGCTCAAAGTCACCGCCGAGCCCCACGCCAACCACGATCGGCGGACAAGGGTTACTGCCCGCTATCCGAATGGTATCGACCACAAAATCAATGATGGTCTGCGTGGTAGCAGCAGGTGTCAGCATCCGCAGGGCACTCATATTCTCGCTGCCGAAGCCCTTCGGGCAGACATCAATCTGTACCTGCTCACCGGGCACAATGTCAATGTGCAGCACTGCCGGCGTATTGTTTCCGGTGTTCATGCGTTCAAGCGGATCGCCAACCACGGAGCAGCGAAGATAGCCGTCCAGATATCCCTGTGCCACACCGGCATTGACCGCCTCTCGCAGGTCTCCGCCGACCAAATGCACATCCTGTCCCAGCTTCAAAAACACAACCGCCATACCGGTATCCTGACAAATCGGCAGACCGGTTTCCCGTGCGGCATCGAGGTTTGCACACAAATCCGCAAACACATTCTTCCCAACTTCCGACTGCTCCCGTTCGCTGCCGCAGCGAATGCACTGCGCAAGCGATGCCGGCAATCCTGCATTGGCATCGATGCACAGCTGCCGTACCGCAGCAGTAATTTCGCTGACATCTAAGGTTCTCATGAGACGCCTCCCTTACTGACAATCGTTCCGTCAATCATCACCCAGTCCGGCTCGGTATCAAGTGCCAAAGCCGAAACATTCGGTGCATACAGCTGCAAATCCGCATCGAGTCCCACACGAATTCGTCCAACTCGATCGGCAATGCCTGCAATCTCCGCAGCACCTGCCGTACATGCCCAAAGTGCATCTGCCAAAGCCAGACCGCCCTTGACCGCCATCGTCGCAGAGGCAGGCAGATAGGCAATCGGCACCTCCGGATGGTCGGTACAGATGGCGATTTCCACACCGGCTGCTTTCAGCAATCCGGCATTGCGTAAGGTCTGCTTTTGCAGCTCCGGCTTACAGCGCGTCCCAATCAGCGGCCCAACCACAATCGGAACTTGCTCCCTTGCCAGGGCATCAGCAATCAAATAGCCCTCTGTACCATGGATCAGCACCGGACGCAGTCCGAATTCTTTTGCAATGCGCAAGGCTGTCGCCATATCATCGGCACGGTGACAGTGAAACCATGCCTGCTGTGTGCCGTCTAACACCGGCAGCAACGCTTCACACTTGCTATCATAATCCGGCAAAGACAGCTCAACATCCTGCTCGGCTGCCTCACAATCTGTCCGGTATCGCACAGCCTTTTGCAATCCCTCTCGCAAGATGGCAGCCGTTGCCATGCGTGTAACGGGGGTTTCATCTCTGCCGTCATAGACGGTTTTGGGATTTTCTCCGAGTGCAAACTTCAGACCGACGGTCCGAATCGCCATATCGTCCACCAGCGTACCGACCGTTTTCAATGCCAGAATCGAGCCGCCGGCTGGATTGGCACTGCCCGGACTGCTGAGTACGGTTGTGATGCCTCTGGCACAGGCATCGGCAAAACAGGGGTCAAAGGGGTTGATGGCATCAATGGCACGCAGCTGAGGCGAGAATGGGTCTGTTGCCTCATTGCAGTCATCACCCTCGAAATCAATGCCGTCCTCGATGATGCCAATATGCGTGTGAATATCCAGAAACCCCGGCAGCAAATAGCCGCCGTTGGCATCGATATCTTCCGAGTCGATCGGGCATTCGCCGAATCCCATATCCGTAATATGACCGTCTGCAACCTCCACCCAGCCCATCGGGCAGGTATCATCGGGATACATGGGTGTTTCCATGGTCACCAATTTTGCATGATAGATTCGCATGCAGCATTCCTCTTTCCGTCAACCGCTGACTGCGCTTGACTTGCTGTTACAGTATAACACAAATACGTCCAAAATGCAAGCGATTCCACCAATTCCATACAAATGTTCTCCCCAACACAGAGAGGACATCCGCTTTGTGATATAAAATATAAGCAACACCGCACAAAGGCACCAGGCGTTCTTTGTGCGGTGTTTCCTATAGATTATCGATTGCGGATCGCATCGATCGGCTTTTTTGAAGCGGCAATCTTCACCGGAATAAAGCTTGCCACGGCGGCAACAACAATGCTGATCAGGAACAGCAGTCCGATCTGTCTGATGCCAAAGTTCAAAATTGTGATGAGAATCCCGACCTGCTCTCGCAACAAGGTATTGAACAGACCTACAGCCGTACCGCAGAGTACCGCTGCAAGCAAGAAATTGATCATGGCAATGACAAAGCTCTCCGAGAAGAAGATGCGGAACACATCGTTCGATCGAGAACCAATAGCACGCAAAATACCGATCTCCTGCTTTTTGTAGTGGATACTGGTCGAGATGAAGTTTGCCATCAGCAGCATGGCAAAGATCGCGAAGGCACCGCCGATATACATGAATGCCTTTGCCAAGACATCCAGTATCTCATCAACAATATCCAGCTCATAGGTCACAGCATTTTGGAGCTTGTAGCGCAAGGTTGCGTCTTCATTTTGCGGATAGCAATATTCCACAAAGGCACGGACTTCATGTTCCGATTTCGGCATCGGCCCGATGGCTTGACGATAAATGCCATCCACGTCCAGCGTACGCTGCTCCACAAACGCATCGGAAAACACCGTTGCGTTTGTACCCTGATACCGGCTGTCCTGTGTGAAACATCCGACAATTTTCATGTCCTTGGTTTCGGTCTGGTACATGGAAACCATGCCATTTCCTTCCACCAACACTTCTTCTTCAAACTGGATGGTACCGATCTGTTCAATGACCGACAGGACATTCCGAAGATCCGCCTGTGTAATCTCCGCAGTGCCTGCGACGATGTCATCGAACTTCTCACGCATGGTATCGTCCAAATCCATGGTGCTGAGCCCCCACTCAAGCTGATTGAGAAGATCCGGCAGCGATACAATCATTTCATCGTCTGCCAAAGCAGTCTGCTTTCCATCTAACCAGACAATCTCGTCCTCCGCAACATCGGAAAGCTTTGTCATGATGGCATCTCTCATATACAAAGAGCCATTCTCCGGATTCTTTTCTGTTATTATCAAAGAAGACCAATACTCGCACTCATAGGTCTTCGGGTCTTCCGCCACCATGCGTGCAACCGCTCCGCTGCCAACCATGGCGGTTCCGGTCAAGCTGGAATCCATTTCCGTACTGAATTCCGAATACAGCACATAATTCTTCAATTTTTCAGACGCCGAAAGCTGTTCAGCGGACTCTCGCAGCGAATCGTATCGACTGATATCAAAGCCGGTATCAATAATGCCGGTAATGGTATATTCGGTGTCCCGCAGATAGAGCGTTTTGCCAATCATATCCGCAGGCTTCTCAATCTTTTCGTATTGAATGGTTTCTTCCTCTGTTTTGGCGTCCTCCGTCGGCACGGTTTCTGTGTACTCGTTCGCATTCTCCTCCGCTTTTGCATCCTCTGCGGTTATCCGGCGGTAGCCTGCCTGTACAAAGGTATCGCAAGCATATTCGCTGATGACGATTTCATTTTTGCTGCCATCCGGCAACTGACCTGCCGTCAGCGTATACCCCATATCCTTCAGCGTTGCATCCGTCACTTCCGCAAAGCCGTTGAATTTGCACATATGCAGAGTAAACTGGTCGGATTCGTTGAATTCATACTTGGAATCAAAGTGATCGTAGAAGACACGTGCATCCATGCCGGAATACAGACCAACCACCGGCACTCCGCTTTCCGTCTTGATTTTCTCGAGGTCGGCATCGGAGAGTTCGTAGCCATAGTCATTCCACCATCGGTGATCTCCCTCCCCTTCTCGTATGGATTTGCAAACCGCCACCTGATTGACACCGCTGTCCATCAAGGATTTCGTACAGGCTTGAATGTGGTTATAGGCACTCATCGTATCGGTCAAACCGAACAGCGTAAACGCCACCGTTGAAAGCAAAACCGTCATCACCAAGCGAAAACGCTTGTGCTTCAAGCTGCTGCATCCGATCTTGAAGGCACTGTGCATCGGCAGTTTTGAACGAATCAAGCTGAATTTCGATCCATCCTGCTTTGGGATTCGACTCGTATCCGTAACTTGAAATTCCCGTGCCGCCACGGGCAGCGTCAGCGTCAATCCACCAGATTTTAACTGATCGATATAGGTATTGATCTTCTCCAGATCCTCTGTTGTCAAATGATAATCCTGCGGAATTTCCACCGTATTGCTGCGGAACACAAGCTGTTGATTGGTCGGCTGCTCCGTATGCACAACCGCTTCCACATCTCGAACGACCTTACCGTCCGCCAATTCAATAATTCGATCCGCATATTGCTCCGCATACTCCCGATCATGCGACACAACGATGACCAGTTTTGTGGCGGACAGCTTTTTCAGGGTATCCAGCACTTGTCTTCCGGTATTGGAATCGAGTGCGCCGGTCGGCTCATCTGCCATGATGATTTCCGGATTTTTGACCAACGCACGGGCAATCGCAACTCTCTGCTTTTGACCGCCGGACAGCTCGTTCGGACGACGATTGCCATAGCCCGCCAAATCCACATCGGTCAAGATTTGATTGATTTCCTCATCGGTCGCTTTTTTGCCCTGCAATTCCAGTGCCAGTGCAATGTTCGCACCCACCGTAAACTCCTCGAGTACATTGTACTCCTGGAAGATAAAGCCGACATAGGTATTACGGTAGCTGTCGAATCGCTGCTGTGTGAAATCCTTCGAGGAAATGCCCTTGATGATGATCTCGCCCTCATCATAGGAATCTAAGCCGCCCAACAGGTTGAGCATGGTCGACTTACCGCTGCCCGACTTGCCGAGCAGGAATACCATACCCGTTTCAGGGAATTTCAGCGAAACATGGTCAACAGCAAGAACGTCAACGCCTTTTTTAGGTTTGTATACTTTGCAAAGATCTTTTGTTTCCAGCATGATAGAACTCCTTACTTCCATTTTGTTATGGTGACACCACATAAAGATCGTGCATCAAATGCGCAGTCGATTTTTTCATCAGATGAAACAAAAAGCACAAGCTGATGGTGCGCAAAGCCCTCAGGCGTTCTTCGTGCGGTGTTGCCTGATGTCTATTATAGCCAAATACTCCTTAAGATACCAGTGTGAAATATCTTAAATTTTCCTGAATCTGTCATGCAGTCACCCAATAGCAGCCTTGTTCAATTGCCGCTTTCAGCATAACATCAACGGTTTCATTATATCATATTTTACATAGCAATGCAAGCAACAAACGATACAAATCAAAAACAACATCATTTGCATTTTCTACTCAATACCATATCCGAAAACGCCCACCCTGCTGCATATGCAAAAGCTGCCGTGTACACAAGTACACAGCAACTTTCGGTTCGATCTGCAATCAGGAGACGAATTAGTATGCAACACCCTGCCACTTCATGGCATCTGCAACCTTCAAGAAGCCTGCGATGTTTGCACCGACAACGAGGTTTCCCTCTGCGCCATACTCCTTGGAAGCATCATAAGCATTGTGGAAGATGTTGATCATGATGCTCTTCAGCTTGGCATCGACTTCCTCGAAGCTCCAGGACAGACGCTCGGAATTCTGGGACATCTCCAGACCGGAGGTTGCAACACCGCCGGCATTGGCAGCCTTTGCCGGGCCAAACAAAACGCCTGCATCAAGGAACTTCTGAGTAGCCTCGAGCGTGCAAGGCATATTGGCACCCTCGGATACGCAGATAACACCATTCTTGATCAGCGTATCGGCAGCCTCTGCATCCAGCTCATTCTGGGTTGCGCAAGGCAGAGCGATGTCGCACTTGACCGTCCAGATGTTCTTGCAGCCCTCGGTGTAGGTCGCACCGGGAACTCTCTTGGCGTACTCGGAGATTCTGGCTCTCTCCACTTCCTTGATCTGCTTGACAACATCCAGCTGAATACCGTTCGGATCGTAAACGTAACCATTGGAGTCAGACAGTGCAACAACCTTTGCGCCCAGCTCCTGAGCCTTCTGGGTTGCGTAGATGGCAACATTACCGGAACCGGAGATGACAACGGTCTTGCCGGCAAAGCTGTCCTGCTTCATGCAAGAGAGCATTTCCTGTGTGAAGTAGCAAACACCATAGCCGGTCGCCTCGGTTCTTGCGAGAGAACCGCCGTAGGACAGACCCTTGCCGGTCAGAACGCCGGTGAATTCGTTGCGCAGTCTCTTATACTGACCGAACAGGTAGCCGATCTCACGAGCACCCACGCCGATATCGCCGGCAGGAACGTCGGTGTCAGCACCAATGTGCTTGCTCAGCTCGGTCATGAAGCTCTGGCAGAACCGCATGATCTCGTTGTCGGACTTGCCCTTCGGATCAAAGTCAGAACCGCCCTTACCGCCGCCCATGGGGAGCGTGGTCAGACTGTTCTTGAAGATCTGCTCAAAGCCGAGAAATTTAATAACGGATGCACAGACAGACGGGTGCAGACGCAGACCGCCCTTGTACGGACCGATGGCAGAGTTGAACTGAACACGGTAGCCTCTGTTGACCTGAACCTTACCGTTGTCGTCCACCCACGAAACACGGAACTGAACGAAACGCTCCGGCTCGACGATTCGCTCGACGATACCGTTCTGCTCGATTGACGGGTCACGGGCGACAACCGGCTCGAGGGAAATCAGAACTTCCTTCACAGCCTGCAGAAACTCCGGCTCGTTTGCGTTCTTTGCGCATACGGAATCATACACGCGCTGCAGATACGCACTCTTGAATTGAAACTCCATAGGTTTCTTTCCTCCCTAATCGAAAGATTTAAGTGGGTTTGGGTTCCGGCACAAGGAAACCCCCTAATGCCGCATTTTCTATTATACTCCAAATCTCTTTCTTTTGCAAGTGCTTTTTGCAAAAAAATACGAAACTGTTCCCAATATTTGATTTTTCGTCCGTGCGGAACAGTGGCGAAAACTGCACGTTTTCCGCCGGGCAGCAGAATCAAGAGCTAGCACATCATGCAAAATTGGATACAATCCATCATATATACTGGATAATTCGTCAATGTATTCATGGAATATTCATGTTATAATAAAGAAGGTCGGAAAGCATAGAGAAAATTTGTGCCATGCAAAGCATCACTAGGGGGAATCGGCACAGCAAACCAATGTCCGACCGGAAATGGAGGTCTACATATGACGCATATACAAACAAAAGGCATGGGTCTGTTCACCGCATTGGGACTTTCTGCCGCATTGCTGCTCGGCAGTATGCCGATACTCCCTGCGGTAACCGCAGCCGCCTCGACCATCACGGTCGGCAACGGCGGTGACTGCGCAACCATCAACGAGGCGGTACAGCTTGCCGCTTCCCGCAACCCCTCGAGCGAAGCCGATCGCATTACGATTGCGATTGCGCCGGGCACTTATCGAGAACAGGTCATCGTCAACACGCCTTATCTCTCATTTGTCAACAGCAATCCGAGTGGCGGCGATGTGCTTTTGACCTGGTACTACGGCATCGGTTACCAGTACTATTCCTGCGCCACCGACGGCTATTACGATGCCTCGGATGCCGCCTCGAAATCTGCCAAGGGTACAGCCGACCGTTGGGGTACTGCCGTACGTCTGCTCAGCGGCGCACAGTATTTCCGTGCCGAAAACATCACCTTTGAGAACAGCTTCAACCGCTATATCACGCAGGAGGAGCTTGCCGATGGTGTCGAGCCGACCAGCGAAACCCTCACAGTACAGCGTACAAGCGGTCTGGATGTCACCGCAAAAGCCAATACCGAACGTGCTGCTGCGATGTGCGTAGAGGCAAACTACGCCGAATTCTATCAGTGCGAATTCTACGGCAGTCAGGATACGCTCTATACCGGCTCTGTCACCGCCTACTTTAAGGACTGCCTGATCCAGGGCAACACCGACTACATCTTCGGCAGTGGCGATATCGTATTCGATCAATGCGAACTGCGATTCGGCGGCTACTCCGATAAGGCTGTTGGCGGCTATATCACCGCAGCCCGTGAGCAAACCCTCGGCTATCTGTTCTGGAACTGCCATGTGACTGCCAATCCGGCATTGACGGTCGGTTCGGGCTATTTCGGCAGACCTTGGCGTGCAACGGCGCATGTCCTTTTCTGCAACACCGTCCTCGAATATGAAAGCATTATCACCGATGTGGGCTGGCACAGCATGAGTGGCGTTGACCCTTCGCAGGCGACCTTCCGTGAGTACAACACCACCACCGCCTCCGGCGCATCCGTCAATACCTCGAGCAGAACCGCCGGTACTGTCCTGTCGAGCTGCTCGGCGACCCGTGAGGGCTATCTGAACGGTTGGACGCCCTACTACTTTAACTACACCGCACAGCCCACTACCCTGCAAGGCACGCTGATTTCCGAACTGACCGTACAGGACACCGCAAACGGCAGCAACTGGCATATCGTATCTCCCCTTGCCGTTGGCAGCACGGTATTCGGAGATCGTGACTTCACCTATACCGCCGTACCCGATGCACTGCTCGGTGCGGAATATGTGCAGACCGCCTGCGATTCCAAAAATTTCACCGGCGACCTCGCCGTTCTGACAGCGGCTCAGCCGATGTACCTGTATCTGGCATTCGATTCCCGTCTCGGCACAATTCCGGCATGGGCAGCGCAGCGGTTCACCGATACCGGTATGCAGTGCACGACCAGCAATGCCGTCACGCTTTGGGTGTACCGCACGGAGCTTGCAGCCGGCGAAACCATTACCCTCGGTGATAATACCACCGGCACAAGCGTCATCGGCTATACCCTCTTTGCGCAGGGCCAACCCATCGTCTATCAGGGCACATTGATTCGTGACCTCAACCTCATCGACCGTACCAATGGAGCCAATTGGGGCATCGAGCCGACATTGTCTGTCGGTTCCCTCGTATTCGGTGATCGCGATGTGACCTTTACCGCCATTCCGGATTCGCTGCTCGGTGCGGAATACATCCGTACGGCATGTGATTCCAAATATACCACCGGCATTCTCGCCACCGCTGTTGCGCAAGCCGATGTGTTGGTCACGGTCGGTATCGACAGCCGCATTGCCGCACCGGCTTGGCTGAACGATTGGACGAACACCGGCATGACCTGCTCTGCAAGCAATGATGTCACCTTTATCCTCTATCAGCACAGCTATGCAGCAGGGGAAATCATGTCCTTCGGCGAAAACGGCACGTCTGCTACCTGCGTCAACTATATTGCCATGGTGCAAAATAAACCCGCAGAAACTGCTACCACAACTGCAATAACTACTACAACAACGACTACCACAGCGGAAATCACAGCGTCTCTGCTCGGCGATGTGGACGAGAATGGCATTGTGAATATATCCGATGCCGTTCTGCTCTGCCGCTATCTGGCAGAGGATGCCAATGTCACAGTCAACGAACTCGGACGCAAGAATGCCGACTACGATGCCAACGGCATTCTGGAAACCAAGGATATCTCTGCGCTCCTGCAGTCGCTTGCAAAGCTCGAAGCATAATCCACAGAAGAGAGAGGGAAATACGATGTTTCAGAGAATGAAGCGTTATTTGGGCGCACTGGTCAGCAGTGTCATGCTGCTGACCACTGCCGTCCTTCCGCAAACCACTCCACAGGCGGCAAGCGCTCTGCTTGCCTTTCCGGGCGCGGTCGGCGGCGGCAAATATGCAACCGGTGGCAGAGGCGGCGAGATCTACCACGTTACCAACCTCAATGACAGCGGCGCAGGCTCATTCCGAGATGCCGTCAGCCAATCCAACCGCATTGTTGTCTTTGATGTCAGCGGTACGATTGAATTGACGAGCAATGTTGTGGTACAGAGCAATATCACCATCGCCGGACAAACGGCACCCGGCGGTGCGGGGATCACGCTCAAAAACTACAAGCTCGGTCTGGGCGGTGAAAACTGCATTGTACGATTCATCAGTTCCCGACCGGGACCTCACAAGGCAACCAGCTCCGGCAATGATGCGCTGGGCGGTGCAGGCGGCTCGAACTCCATTGTAGACCACTGCTCCATCGGCTGGGCATCGGATGAGCAATGGGGTTTGTACTCTAAGAACGACAACTACACCTGCCAATATACGGTGATCGGCCCGGCAAATTCCTGGGGCGGGCATGCAAAGGGCGTTCACGGCTTTGGCATTATGCTCGGCCGTTCCAATGTCACCTATGACCACAACCTGATCATTCACAATGTTTCAAGAAACTTCCGTGGCAAAGTCCCCGATCAAAATGCCGCCGACTTCACCAACAACATCATCTATGACTGGGGCTATCAGACAACCTACGGCACAATCGGTCATATCAACTATGTCAACAACACCCTCAAAGCCGGCAATTCCACAACCGGTGCTTATCACTACGCACAGGTTTCCGACAACGATAATTTCAAAATCTATCTCTCCGGCAACCGCATTCTCAATCAGGACAATTCTATCCGCAATGATGTGGACAACAACTGGTCTGCCATCTCTTACAATGACAACAAAAACGAATCCACAACCCGTGTGGATACGCCGTTCCGGATTCTCACAAACGGCGAAGATGTTTCTGCCGAACATACCGCCGAAAGTGCAGAGGCTGCCTATGAACATGTCATCGATTTCGCCGGAAACGGCATTGCGCCGAATCTCCGCACTGCCATCGATCAGCAATGTGCAGAGGAAACTCGCAACGGTACCGGCTCTTGCAGCGGTACTGCCGCCTATGATTCCTCTGTCACCGATTTAGACAAATACAGCATTGCTTGCGGCGTGACCTATGACTATCCTGAGCCGGTGCTTGAGAAAACCATCACCGATGCTGACAATGACGGCATGGACGATACATGGGAGCTGGCAAGAGGTTTGAATCCGAATGATGCTTCTGATGTGAACGGTGACTACTGCGGTCAGGGCTACACCAACATTGAGTACTACATCAACGACCTGACAGTCAATGCGTTCCCGGAGGGCGTAGTCACACTGTCGCCGGAAACCGCATCCGTCCCGAAGATTTCCGCATTTGAAACCATAGAAGCCGAGTCCTTCTCCGAACAGTTCGGCATTGTCACAGAGAATTGTACCGAAGGCGGTCAGAACCTTGGCTTTATCGAAAACGGCGACTATATCCTCTTCCGCAATGTTGATTTTGCCGATGGCGCACGCAGCTTTCAAGCACGCATTGCCGGTGCTGCTGCGGGCGGAAATATCGAACTGTATCTCGACACGCTCGCCGGTACACCGGTTGCAACGATTCCGATTTCCGGTACGGGCGACTGGCAAACCTATACCGATATCTCTGCTAATGTCGGATTGATTACCGGTACGCATACGCTCTATCTTAAGTTTACCGGCGGCAGCGGCTACCTATTCAACCTCAATCATTTCGTCTTTGATACGGAAGCGCTGCCGGTCAACGGCAGGCTTATCTCCAACCTGCGCATCTATGACACGCTGAATCCGACCAAATGGACGATTGCTGACAATGCTGCTGTCGGCTCGATGGTGTTCACGGACCGGGATGTGACGTTCACAGCCTTGCCCGATGCACTCATTGGTGCAGAGCAGATTCAAACCGCCTGTGACTCAAAAGGTCTGACCGGAACCGCACTCACCTTTGTTGCCGCAACCGATATTGAGGTCTATGTTGCCCTTGATCAGCGTGTAGTGCAGACGGCGATTCTTTCCTGGCTCTCCGGCTGGAAGCAGACAGCTATGACCGTCACAAGCTCCAATGATGTGACCTTTGTTCCGTTCCAACAAACGGTTTCGGCAGGTTCACTCGTCACATTGGGCGGCAATGAATTGGCATCGGGCTGTGTCAACTACAGCGTATTCATCACGGAAGCAGCCGTAGCAGCTACGACCACCACAGAACCTTCGGGGGCGAGTATGCTTGGTGATATCGATTGCAACGGTATCGTAGAAATCGCCGATGCAGTTTTATACAACCGTTTTCTTGCCGAGGATGCCAACATTGTGGTTTCTGAACAGGGACGCAGCAATGCGGACTGCAATGCAGACGGTATTCTCAATTTCAAAGATGTCAATCTGCTCCTACAGAGCATTGCCGGCATGAACTGAATACAAAACAAACGCTTTTGGAGAATGGATTCCGATTCTCCAAAAGCGTCTTTTCTGCTGTCGCACACCATCATATCAGATGTGAAATCAAAGGATCTTGCTGCAACACCCAGTCCGGCACTTCCATTCCCATTTGCGGGACCTGCGGTTTAACGCTAATCCCATGATAATCTGTGCCGGCAGTGACAAACAAGCCCCGTTCCTGCGCCATGGTTCGATATTGCTCCATGTGCTCGGATGAATATCCAAAATAATATGCTTCTATGCCATCCAGCCCCATCTCACAGAGCATATCCAGATATGCGGCGAACGCCGCTTCTTTCAATTTCAGCGATGCCGGATGCGCCAGCACAGCCAATCCGCCTGCCATATGCACCCATCGAATGGCCTCTGCAATCTCCGGACACTTGCCATTCGCCTGCTGTATCTCCGGTGTATTCAGATAGCATCGAAACGCCGTTTCCACATCCGGCACATAGCCATGGCTTTGCAGCACCTCCGCAAAATGTGGTCTGCCGACCGAATCCTTTGCCAGTGCATAGACCTCATCGAGGGAAAACACAAACCCTTGCGCCCACAAAATTTCTGCGATGCGTTTGCTGCGCTGCTGTCTGCGCTCGACAAATGCGGTACAGGCTTCCTGAATGGCAGGATGCTCCGGCGCAATGCCCAATGCCAGCAAATGCTGTGTTTGCGGATGCTCTGTTGTGATTTCCATGCCGCACAGAAACCGCATTCCACATGCCCTTGCTGTTTCTCGTGCAATCAAAAGACCGCTCACAGTGTCGTGGTCGGTCAAAGCCATATGGGTAATGCCCCGTTCATGTGCTTGCTGCACTAGCAAATCCGGTGCCGTATCGCCATCCGAACAACTGCTGTGTACATGAAAATCTACCCGATTCATCCATTTCCTCCTCGTATTATCACCAGATATCAGATCGATTCTGTCCTCCATATCCGGTGGTTTTATGTAGGTTTGTCAATGATGTGAGACTAAAAAAGCATAATGAAGTCTGATCAGATTGCAGTTCAAGCTGTATCTGATTCGGCGACTTCCACCCCGGCACAGCCATAGGAAGCCGGTTGGAACGGCGCAGATGTGGCTTGATTTGCAGCTGCAAATCTTCATAGGAATAGAAACGAAGATAATTGTAAAACCGTTTGGAATCGTTTCAATGACTTCTTTCAACCTTACCGTTATGCCGCGGCGTTTTCGGACGAATCGTTTTATCTGGGCAACACCGCACAAAGACCGCCTGACGGCTTTGTACGCCATCTGCTTGCGCTTTTCCGTCATATTTTAAAAAAATGCAGGGAATACACAGAGTATTCCCTGCATTTTTTCATCTAACGAAAAAATCGACCGCACATCTGACGCACAATCTTTGTGCGGTGTCGCCCTACATATAATACCTCCTAAATCATTTGTGTTGCTCTCTGTAAGAAATGCAAACCAAGCCCAATGCCGCCAACAAAGGTATCAGCCAGGCAAGAAAACTTGCTTCATTCAACAGAAAATTAACGGATAATAAGGGATTAAAACCAATATGCACCATAAAATCCGCACCAAGAAGGTATATCAGAATCGGAAGTACAAATACGGCAAAATTTATCAGCAGTGCCGATATGGTATTTCTGCAACGGCTTGAAATCCACAGCATAATAAGCGCTATGCAGATAATGAAAACTGTCCTCAGAAAAGAAATTAGAATAATATATCCCAAAACAGTTAGATTAACGGGAAAATCCATGAAGTCCGTTATAGACTGCAAAGGCGCTGAAAGTCCGCTGTATCCATAGTATATGGATATAGTCCTTGCATAGGGGATGATCCATAGGCACGAAGCTATCAGAGCATACACCATCGCAATAGCAATATTGCGTTTGATATAGCTTTTCCGTCCCGATGCAGTTGCATTGATGACGAATTGCATCTTATATTTGTTATCATTGGCAATAAGAGGTGAAACAAGAAGCGAGCAAAGAAGCATTGCGAAAAGCGCATACTTCATATCATCATCGTAGCCGTTTATACCGAAGGCACGTTTATAGCCCGTATCATAGAAAATCTGAGCGTCTGATATATCCTTAATCTGATTTACACGCGCCTCGAATGGGTAAAAGCCAAGGGATAAAGCATATTCATTTTGCAGTTCATTCATTTCCTTTGAAAATCCATTGGCAGTTTCTGAAAGCTCAGTGATTCTGTTGCTGATTTCAGCAAAACGCTGTTCTTCCGTATCGCAGAAATCAAGGGTGTCTCGGGTTACATTGCCCTCATGTTCAGTGGTGTAGTATTTGTAGTACACATCTGCAATATCGTATTTTTTCACAAAACTCTGACTAAGAAAACCGGCAGCAGCTATAAATACAACTATAATCAAAAAGCCTTTTTGCAGCATAAGAGACTTATATAGTGTATCCTCAAACCATAAATATTGACAGAAATATCGACAAAAACGTCCTAATGTGATATAATAGAAGTGCAAGGAAAAGTGTTAAAAACGAGAAAAAAGCTTGCACTTCGGAGGATGT
>CALXHI010000012.1 GCA_944388075.1 uncultured Clostridia bacterium
GAGGACGGGCAGCTTTCCCCATTCCACCAGCTTCCGCATGGTATTCCTGCCGATACCCGTACATTCTGCGGCTTCCTCTATGGTAAGTCCCATTTTGACTGCGCTCATTCTATCAACCTCCTTTTTAGAATACTCATTTTGCAACTGATGCTTTATTATTATACTTATTCTGCTATATCTTGTAAACCTATTTTGCAACTATTCATAGTTTATTTACAACTTTTCTTGAGATAAAGGTTGCAAAATAAGTATCGGCGTGTTATACTGATACCAGTCAGGAGGTGAACACCTTGAAAAAAGAAACCACATTCACCGCAAAACAGGTCGGTGGGCGGATTAAGGAACGCCGCACAGAGTTAAACATTACCATACCGACACAAAAACGCTATCGCCCTTAAATGTTCACAATTTCTATATTGTATTCATTACTTTACTACAGTATAATAATTAATATCTGTTTATAAGACAGCGGAAAACTGACGAAGCGTCAAAATACCGATGCTTTTTTAAGATGGACAGTCATGTAAAAAGTAAAAATTTGGGAGGATTTTATGGAAATACGAAAAATGATTATAGATGATTATCTCGCAGTATATGAATTATGGATGTCTTGTAAAGGTATGGGATTAAATAACATAGATGATTCGAGGGAAGGAATAGAAATCTTTTTGAAAAGAAATCCAGAAACTTGCTTTGTGGCGACAGAGCGAGGAGGAATTATAGGTGTTATAATGGCCGGTCACGATGGCAGACGAGGATATATTTATCATACTGCCGTGTTACCTACTAACAGAAAAAAAGGTGTTGGCAGAAAATTAGTCGATACTGTTACAAAAGCGTTGTCTGGTTTGGGGGTTATAAAAGTTGCATTAGTTGTTTTCGATAGAAATGAAACCGGAAAAGCTTTTTGGGAACAACAAGGATTTACTGTACGTAACGATTTAATATATATGAATAAATCCTTGACGGAAATAGAAAGGATAGACACCTAAAAATTCCAGTTTACGAAGAAGATACAATGCTTGAAAACATTCCCACTCAATCAGCTTTAACGGAATTGCTCGGACAATCCTTGTTTGAGGTTTGGCAGGAGTTGTGTGCGGCTGGTGATGAAAAATACGATATGGAAAAGTTATGGAACACAGGCGGAGAACTGGACTTACGAATACAAGTACCGCAGAGGCGATAAAACACTTTTCTCCCATATCGAGGATTGCAGCGAAATGAATGTATCTGCTTACAAATTCTGTCAACTTGTGATTTGCACCTTAACTCTGAAGAATGTCAGAGATTCCCGACATTACTTGGTCGATCAGATGACTGAAATTCACTTTGGCTTTTACCAGAATACCGGTCATCTGATAATACTGTCTGGCAAGAAAACGCAGCTCGTTATATGTATCGGGAGCATCATATGCCTGGGTAAGTTCTGACCAGTAGGTGATACCAAATGGTGCAATCCTTACTGCATCAATCTTGTCAGTCTTGGCACGACGAATGCTCTGGGCACAAGATTTCTTCATTCGGAGCGCATTGACACAGCAGACAAAAATGCCGTGTGATGACAAATACGAAGCGACAGGCAGATGATAATGCCCTGTATCTTCTAAAACAACACGGATTTCCTCATCAAACGAATGGATCAGAGAAACCATAGAATCCAGTTCATCGGCAGTGTGATTGATTTCAAAAGGCGGCTTGATAACTTCTCCACCAGGTTTTAAGACGCAAACCGTACTCTTTCCTTTTGAAACATCAATGCCTACACTAATCATAAAAATACCTGCTTTCTGAAAAATCTGTAATGTTTCCGCTCAGGAGCATATTAAAATTCATTTTGGTTTGTGACGCAAACGCTAAGTTCTAAGGACTGACCGTCAGTCCATTACCTTCTCATTATACCAAAATAAGCATAGCCTGTCACCACTGCTTCAGCAGTTTGGACTATGCTAATATTGTACCAAAGGGGCAAATATCCTACAAAACCGATACAGTTTCTTCCACTTACCGACAATTCGTTATAAAATTTGTTAGAATTACATGGTTTCATTTATAATGAAGGTAAGCCGGAATATCAATATGTATGCGCAATTATGGAGATGGCACTACTATGACGACAATTTTACAGAAGAGTTTTTATGGGCAGTGGTTAATGAAGGTCAGCTATATGCAGGAGATTCTCGTTTTGCGCTTATTCCAACAGATGAATTTGGAAATTCATTAAATAAAGCGTTGACAGATTTGAAAGCATAAAATAAGGAGGCCCTTGTCAAAAGGCAGTCATCTGAATGACCGTCTGAAATAAACCACCCCATGCAGATGGGTGTTTCTGCGTTATTTATGCAATTGACAAATCCATTTCGATTCAACCGTGCAATACGGCAAAAGAATCTATCACCATACAGCAAAAATTTGCATATTTAGATTGTTCATGAAAGGAGAAGCAGTAGCCATGGAAAAGCTTGACTACAAAAAAAGTAAAAGGAGCTGTATCAGCCAAAACGGAAGCCGTCCATTATCGATGTCCCTGAAATGGTTTTTATTGCCATCGACGGACAGGGCGATCCCAATACCTGCAACGAATACAAAGAAGCTATGGAAATTCTCTACGGCTTGTCATTCACCATCAAGATGTCCAAGATGAACGGTACACAGCCCGATGGTTATTTTGAATATGTCGTACCACCTTTGGAGGGACTCTGGTACGGGGACGGGATAGCGTTTGACGGAACCAATATGACGGATAAATCCAAATTTCAATGGATTTCCATGATTCGTCAGCCGGAATTTGTGACAGAGGCTGTCTTTGAAGCCGCAAAGCTGACTCTGCAAAAGAAAAAGCCTCACCTTGATATATCCAAGGCAAGGCTGATGAAAATGACTGAGGGATTATGCATTCAGATCATGCATGTTGGCACTTATGATAACGAACCGGAAAGCATTTCACAGATGCAACAATATGCGTTGGAACAGGGCTATGCAGAAGATTTTTCCGAACACCGTATGCACCACGAAATCTATTTATCCGACCCGAGAAAATGTGTGCCTGAAAAGCTGAAAACTGTGATTCGGCATCCGATTCAGAAGCTATCGTCTTGATTGCATATTCGCCTTCTTCAATTGAGCGCAGTTCTTTGGACAAACAACACCCCCTCCCCATTCCACTCGGAACAGGGAAGGGGGTTCACTTGTCGATTACTCCTGCGGAATGTGACGCTTTGCCTCAAGCTCTGCGAGCGCATCCTTGCGGGAGAGCGAAATCTTACCCTTGACATCATCGATTTCCATAACCTTGACAACGATTTCATCGCCCAAAGAAACAACATCTTCAGTACGCTCAACCTTGTGCTTGTCCAGCTTGGAGATATGCACCAAGCCTTCCTTGCCCGGAACAATCTCCACAAACGCACCAAAGGCTTGAATGCCGGTCACCTTGCCCTTATAGATGGCACCAATTTCCGGACCATTGGCAATCGTATCGATAATCTGGATGGCCTTCTGTGCATTTGCCAGATCAACACCGGATACAAAGACGCTGCCGTCCTCGTTAATATCAATTTTGACCTCGCACTCAGCGGAAATTTTCTGGATAACCTTACCGCCGGAACCGATGACCTCACGAATCTTGTCCACCGGTACACGGATCTGGAGCATTTTCGGTGCATAGGTGCTGACGGTGTCACGAGGCTGCGGAATCGCCTTCAGCATAATCTCATCGAGAATATACAGACGAGCCTTGCGTGTCTTTTCAAATGCTTCCTTGATGATAGCAGGCGTCAGACCGTCTACCTTGATATCCACCTGAATGGCGGTGATACCCTTATGCGTACCGCCGACCTTGAAGTCCATATCGCCAAAGAAGTCCTCAAGGCCTTGAATATCGACCATGGTCATGAACGCATCGGAATCGGGCTTCGTAATCAAGCCGCAGGAAATACCGGCAACCGGTGCCTTGATCGGCACACCGGCATCCATCAATGCCAGCGTCGAACCGCAGATCGAACCTTGGGAGGTCGAACCGTTGGAGCTGAGCACCTCGGAAACCAGACGCATGGCGTACGGGAATTCCTCCACCGACGGCAGAACCGGCACGAGCGCACGCTCTGCCAAAGCACCATGACCAATCTCACGGCGACCCGGTCCACGGCTTGGCTTGGTTTCACCAACCGAGTAGGATGGGAAGTTGTACTGGTGCATATAACGCTTGGATTCCTCGTTCTCATCGAGACCATCCACACGCTGTGCATCAGAAATCGGGCCCAGCGTTGCAATCGTCAGCACCTGTGTCTGACCACGGGTGAACAGACCCGAACCATGCACTCTCGGCAGTATGCCAACCTCGGCAGCCAACGGACGAATCTCATCGATCTGTCTGCCGTCTACACGCTTGCCCTGATAGAGCCACTCCCGCACGATGGTCTTTTGCAGCTTGTAAATGCACTCGTCAATCATCGGAATGCGGCTCTCGTTTTCGGCATCAAACTTCTCGTGAATTGCATTCTTAATCGGCAGCAATCTTGCCTCTCGCACGTTTTTGTCATTGGTATCCAGTGCGTATTCCACGTCCTTGCGTGCAAATGCAGCAATCGCATCGAATAGGTCGTGGTCAACCTCCATCGACTCGAATGTGAACTTCGGCTTGCCGATTTCCTTGCGAATCTCATCGATGAACGCAACCAGCTTTTTGATCTCCTCATGACCCTTCAGAATGCACTCGAGCATCAGGTCATCCGGCACTTCATTGGCACCGGCTTCGATCATGACGATCTTCTCTGCCGTACCGGCGAGTGTCAGGTTCAGGTCGCTGACCGCTCTCTGCTCTTTGGTCGGCATAAGAATAATTTCGCCGTCAATCAAGCCAACAGAAATGCCGCCAATCGGGCCATTCCACGGAATATCCGAAATGGAGATAGCAACAGAAGTACCGATCATACCGCAGATTTCCGGCTGGCAATCCTGATCAACTGCCAAAACCGTCATCACAACTGCAACATCATTGCGCATGTCCTTCGGAAACAGCGGACGAATCGGACGATCCACACAGCGAGAAGTCAGAATTGCGTGCTCACTGGGCTTGCCCTCACGCTTCATGAAGCTGCCGGGAATTCGGCCGACAGCATACAGACGCTCCTCATAGTCCACGGACAGCGGAAAGAAATCCACGCCTTCGCGCGGCTTTTCGCTTGCGGTCACATTCGCCATGACAACGGTATCGCCATAGCGCACCCAGCACGAACCATTGGACAGCTCGCAGGTCTTGCCGGTTTCAATGGTCAGCTCACGACCACAGAAGGTCGTCTTGAAAATCTTGTGATTGTCAAACACTGTAATATCCTCCTTATATCATTGTAACACGTGTGATCCCAAATGCCGCAGCCCGATTTGGGATTAGCATAAAATCCTATCCTGTATCACGCACAGCATACGATTTCATGCTAAAATCGAATCGGTATCGGCATTGCGTTTTCATGTGGAAAAGGCAGAGGGAAGGATTTCCCCCTGCCCTTACCTTGAGCGTTCTCTGATTACTTACGCAGACCCAGACGCTCGATCGTTGCACGATAACGCTCGATATCCTTCTTCTTCAGGTATGCGAGCAGGTTACGGCGACGGCCAACCATCTTCAGCAGACCACGGTAGGAGTGATAGTCCTTCTTGTGCTCCTTCAGATGGGCGTTCAGGTCGTTGATGCGACGGGTCAGAATGGCGATCTGCACCTCAGGGGAACCGGTGTCGCCCTCGTGGGTTGCATTTGCCAGAATAACCTCAGTCTTTTCTTCCTTACGCAGCATTGTGTTTCACCTCACTATATCATAATACGCCGGCAAACCAAGATATGGGTCATCGGTGATGCCGTGCGGTACCGCTTGCGCCGTTCCGCCGTCAGAATCCCACATCTGAGTAAACGGTCTATTTATTATACCATATTTCCCATATTTATGATGTGAATTTTTATTGTGTATATTATGAATATTCTGTGAACGGCAAGATCTGCAGACAACTTCACCACTTTAACACTTTTAAGCGATGAAGCGGTTGTGCATTTGTCGCAAACTACAGCAAAGAACTAGACAAAATCTGAAATTTGTGCTATAATACAGAACAGAGAAGATGTCCAAAGTTTGATGCGATCAAAGGAGTGTTGCACATGAATATGCGTTTTGAACGTAAGCTGACCATCCCGATGGAAGTCAAGGAGATGTACCCCCTGACGGAACCGATGCGTGCGGTTGTCGCACAGCGAGCTGAGGAAATCCGCAAGGTCTTTACCGGCGAATCGGACAGGCTGATTCTGATCATCGGTCCGTGCTCCGCCGACAATCCCGACAGCGTACTGGACTATATCAGCCGTCTGCGCAAGGTGCAGGAAAAGGTTGACGAGAAGATTCTGATTATCCCTCGTATCTATACCGGAAAGCCCCGTACCACCGGCGATGGCTACAAGGGTCTGCTCCACCAGCCCGACCCCAACGAAAAGCCGGATATGTTCAAGGGTATTATTGCCACCCGCAGCTTGCATATGCGCGCCTTGCAGGAAACCGGCTTCTCCTGCGCAGACGAAATGCTCTATCCGGAGAATTACCGCTATCTGGACGATCTGCTCGCCTATGTTGCCATCGGCGCTCGTTCCGTCGAGAACCAGCAGCACCGTCTGACCGCCAGCGGCATTGATGTTCCGGTTGGCATGAAGAACCCGACCGGCGGCGATCTTTCCGTCATGATGAATGCCATCACTGCCGCACAGCACAGCCATACCTTTATTTATCGTGGTTGGGAGGTCCAGAGCACCGGTAACCCGTTGGCACACGCCATTCTGCGTGGCTATATGAACAAGCACGGGCAGTCGATGCCGAACTACCACTATGATGACCTGATGCTCCTCTCCGAACTGTATGCTAAGGGCAACTATCAAAACCCGGCTGTCATCATCGATACCAACCATGCCAACTCCGGCAAAAAGCCGCTCGAACAGCCCCGTATCATCAAGGAAGTGTTGTTCGGCTGCCGCTATAAATCCGAGCTGAAGCAGCTCGTCAAGGGCTTCATGGTCGAAAGCTATATCGAGGACGGCGCACAGAAAATCGGCGAGGGCTGCTACGGAAAGTCCATCACCGATCCCTGCCTTGGCTGGGACAAGACCGAACGTCTGATTTACGACATCGCAGAAATCCTGTGATCCGCATAATCCGTGCAAGCCTGCACATACTACTTCCAAATTCAAATGGAAAGCGGTGTGTGTATGGTTTGGATCGGGGTATTGATTGCAGTGCTGTCCGGCACATTGATGAGCGTACAGGGTGTATGCAATGCCGGTCTATCCAAGGCATCGGGCTTATGGATTACCGGCACGTTCGTCTCCTTGACGGCGGCTGTGGTATGCTTTCTGATTTGGCTTTTGACCGGCAGAACCGGTGATTGGCTGGCTCTGCTTCACATACAGCCTCGCTATTTGCTGCTTGGCGGCGTATTCGGTGCCGGCATTACCGGTACGGTGGTCTATGCCATTCAGCAGCTCGGAACAGCCCGTGCGGAGCTGATTATCGTCATTGCACAGCTGGCAGCAGCCTATCTGATTTCGCTGTTTGGCTGGCTGCAATCCAATCAAGAGCCCTTCGCCTGGCATAAGCTGTTGGCATTGCTCGTATCGCTTGCCGGTGTCCTGTGGTTCAGTTATCATCCATCCTAAACAAATGCTCCTGTGACTGATGTTTCACAGGAGCATTTTTCATTTCAGGAACGCTTTGTAAAAGCAATCTTTGCAGCCGTCAGCGTATTGTGCATGAGAATCGCACGGGTCATCGGACCAACGCCACCCGGCACAGGCGTAATCGCAGAGGCAATCTGCTCAACCTCGTCATATGCCACATCGCCAACCAGTTTTCCCTCTGCATTTCGGTTCATGCCAACATCAATGACCACCGCACCCGGCTTGACCATATCTGCCGTGAC
Organism: uncultured Clostridia bacterium; assembly: GCA_944388075.1. Classification (GTDB taxonomy): domain Bacteria; phylum Bacillota; class Clostridia; order Oscillospirales; family Ruminococcaceae; genus Firm-04. The sequence continues at coordinate 7,951 of CALXHI010000012.1, forward strand.
AAAATTTGCCTTGCCGACTGCCGCCACGAGAATATCTGCCTGACGAGTCTGCTCTGCCAAATTCTTGGTACGGGAATGGCAGATGGTGACCGTTGCATTGCGGTGCAGCAGGAGCATTGCCATCGGTTTTCCGACGATATTGCTTCTGCCGATGACCACGCAATGCTTGCCCTGTAGCTCGATCCCCGCACGGTCGATCATCTCGATGACACCGGCCGGTGTGCAGGGCAGGAATGCGTAGTCGCCAATCATGATATGCCCGACATTCTCCGGATGAAACGCATCCACATCTTTCTCCGGTGCAATCGCACGCAGAATTGTCTGCTCACAGATTTGATCCGGCAGCGGAAGCTGTACGAGAATGCCCTGCACGGTATCATCTCGATTCAGCTGCTCGACCAGTTCCAGCAATTCTGCCTCTGTCGTTTCCTCCGGCAAAGTGTACTCATAAGACGCAAAACCGACCTCGGCGCAGTCCTTCTTCTTGTTGGTCACATAGACACGGGACGCAGGATTGTTGCCAACCAACACAACCGCCAAGCCGGGATTCATACCCTCCGCTTTCAACTGATCGACCTCGGCACGCACCTCTGCCTTGATCTGTGCCGCAATTTCTTTTCCATTGATGATCGTTGCCATGGATTATTCCTCCTCCGATGCCGATGATTCCTCGGCGTGTGTTTCCGACTCGGTTTCCTCGGTATGTTCTGTCACTTCCGACGCATCCAGAATGACATGGGTTGTCTCTTCTTCCGATGCAATGGTCTGCTTCTTCGACTTTTTCTCTGCACGGCGTTTCTGCCACGCCTCTTCCTTGGCGGCTGTTTCGGCAATCAACGCTGCGGATTCCTTGCTGTTGACATAAAGCACATAGTCACTGCCCATGCGCTTGATGCGGCTGAAGCTCACGCACAGCAGGATGATGCCGACCGCCACTGACAGCAATGCCACCAGCTGCGAAATCTTGATCGTACCCTGATAAAGACTGTCTGTACGCAGCCCTTCAATCCAGAATCTGCCCATGCCGTACCAGACCATGTACATCAGGAATATCTGCCCGTCAAACTTGCGCCATCTCTTTGCCACGAAATGCAGAATGACAAATCCCGTCAAGCACCAGATTGACTCATACAAGAAACAGGGATGCACCGGCAAATACGGATCTACCGAACCATCCGAATAGTTTGCGGCAATCCATGCCTGAATCTTGCCGCCGGTCATGCCGAACAAGCTATCGGTGTTATCACCGAATGCTTCCTGATTGGTAAAGTTGCCCCAACGGCCGATACCCTGCCCAATCAGGAATCCCAAAGACGCAATGTCAAACATCGGCAACAAGCGTACCTTGCGGATTTTACAGACAATCGAGCCGACCAGCAAGGCGCCGATGATACCGCCGTAAATCGCCAAACCGCCGCTGCGAATATTGAACATGGATTTCCAATCACCGGCAAATTCTTCCCAGCGGAAGATGACATAGTACGCTCTTGCGCCAATCACGCCGCCCAGTACACCCCCGATTACTGCATCAATCGCTCTGTCGGGGTCAATGCCGTATTGCTTCTGCATTCTCGAAAAGCCGTATACCATCGCAAGCAGCATACCAACCGTAATCAGAATGCCATACCATGTCACTTGCATACCGCCAATGGAAAAAGCTTCGCTGGAAACGGTCAGGTCAATGCCGAGCTTCGGAAATTGAATTTGATCCGATTGCAGCTGTTCTACTGTCGCCATCAAAGAAATCATATCCATACCTCCCATCATTCCGGTTCTACCACGGACAAGCACACCTTATCCGCCTGCAAACGTTCACAAAGACAAGCCTGTACATCCTTGAGCGTCAGCTCTGCCAAAATCCTGCTCTCTGCAAACGGAGAATCGATCCCAACGATAAACGCACCGAGCAAATTCATAGCAGCCGGTTCGGGCTTATTGCTGTTCCGCACCCGTTCGCCGTAGCTTGCACGCTTTAAAATCGAAAAATGATCCGCATCAAAGCCATGGGTCTTACAATGCTCGATCTCTGCCAAAATCGCATCCAGCACCGCCTGCGGATTGTCGGATTCACCCTCAAAAACGAGCGTAAAGTAGCCATCACCGGCAAAGGGATAGACCGCAAATGCTTCATTGACCAAGCCCTCCGCCGTCAAGTGCTGATAGAGCGCCGACGAACGGCCTGCCAGCAGTTGGAGCATCAGCTGTGCGACCAAACCGGCACGGCAGAGTTCCATACCCTTTTCGGGTTTGCTCTTGAAGCCAATGGAGAACATCGGCTTGCCGACCGCCATTTTTCGACTGACAAATGAACGGACAATTTCTACCGGCTCCGGCAAAAATGCCGATTCGAGCATCGAAGGCTTTGCCGGTTTCAGCACCCGATCTGCCACCGCAAGCACCTGTTCCATCGTCACATTGCCGGCAACACACAGCACCATGTTGTGCAGGTTGTAGAACACGTCATAGCAGCGATAGAGCAGCTCGGGCGTGATTTTGGCAATGCTCTCCACACTGCCTGCCACGTCAATCTTGACCGGATGGTGATGATACAGCCCCTCGAGCATCTGATAAAACAGCCGATCGGACGGCTCATCGAGATACATTTGAATTTCCTGTGCGATAATACCCTGCTCCTTGGCAACGGTCTGCTCGGTAAAATAAGGCTGCTGCACGAAATCCAGCAGAATTTCCAACGCCTCGTCAAAGGCTCGGGAGGCTTGGAACAGGTATGCCGTGCGGTCAAAGGAGGTAAACGCATTGGCGTAAGCACCCAAAGCATTGAACTTGCTGAACACATCGCAATCCTCATTCTCGAACAGCTTATGCTCGAGGAAATGTGCAATGCCCTCCGGTACCTCCGTAAACGCATCGGTCGGAGAAAGGCGGAATCGGGTATTGATCGAGCCATAACGTGTGCCGAACAGTGCATATGCTGTTTGATAGCCCTTGCACTCCATTACACGGATTTCCAACCCCGACGGATGGAACACTTGCGTATATTGATCCCCGGTTTTGGCATCGGTATGCACCGTTGTTCTCATTCTGCTCCCTCCTGTTCGTTCGAGGGCTCTGCCGTACGCAGCACCCATACGCTATCGAGCTGCAATGCCGCAGCCGCTTCCATAATCTGTTCTCTGGTCACGGCACGCCGTGCGGCAAGGATCTCCTCTACACTGCGTTCTTTGCCCGCTTCATGCTGTGTAAACACATAGGATGCTGTGCCTTTGGGACTTTCAAACATGGTTCGGAATGCGTGCTCAAGCATCAGACAGCATTCTGTCATCTGTTCATTCGTGAATGTGCCGGCTCGCAGAATATCGATCTGTTCGAGAATCGCCGCCTTGGCTTCTTCCAATTGTTCGGTCTTGACACCGCTGTCAATCACAATGGTATGCTTCATCCAGTTGTTCCGAGAGGCGCAGTAATAGCAAAGACTCCGCTTTTCTCGCACATTGGAGAAAAACAGCGAACTCGTCGTGCCGCTCAACAGGAAATTGAGCATCCAGATCACATCATAGTCCACAGTCGGGTACTTCATCGCCATGCAGAGCTTGCACTGCTCCACCGGCATCTGTTCTTCCGCTTCGGCAGTGATTTCCTTGCAGGGACTGGGCTGCTCAAAGGTGAGCGTAATCGGTCTGCGTGCCAAGCCGGAAAACGCTTCGGTCAAACGCACTTGCAGCTGCGGCTTTTGCTCGGGCAGCACCGCAACGATATCAATGTCGGCAGTGCGCAGCATCTCCTGCCAAACCGCATACACAGATTCCGGCGTCAGCTGTTCTGCGGTTTCCTTCGTGCCCAAAAGAGATACGGCAGACGGCTCACCGGCATAGGTCAGCTCTGCCAGCTTGCGCAACGCATAACCACGCTTGTCATTGATTTCGCAATCAATGTCATCGAGCAAATTCTGCTTGCAGTAACGGAACAGCTTCTCTTCAAATGCGCCGTTCTCGGCATTCGGGTTCAGCAAACAGCCAAGGATTACATCGAGTGTCGCATTGGTAATGGATTCCCCTTCCAATGTGTAGCGGTCATCAAGCCAGTTTCCGGTTAGGCTAAACACCAGATAATCGCCGCAAGCACTGATACCGGCACTGACACCGGACGCATAGAGCGACTCCAACCGCAGGGACAATGCCGCCTGTGTCGGATATGCTTTGGATGCAAGGGAGAGCAAATCCTTCAGCATCGAGTACGCAGAAACGGTTTCCGCACTGCGTGGCACATAGAACTGCAAATACACAGAGCAGTTCCGGAATTTTGGGTCGATGACCTCCGTATAGCGAATGCCGGAGCCGATCGTCACCGTAGGACAAAATTGTGGCATGGTTTCAACCTCCATAACACGGTTCGTTCATGTATCTTGTGGTTTCAGACCGTATCAAAACGGTATTGCTTTTATTATACCACAAATGTGCAAAAAAAGCGATAGGTTTTGCGAAAAAAACAGCAAAACACCGTACACAGGATCGAATCACTGTATACGGTGCTGCATTTATTGGTGTTCGGATACACGATGGGAATGATCTCCGAAGCGAATCTCGGTTTTGTTGGCGATCCGACGAATATTCGGAATATGCTTCCACAAAATCAGTGCAGCCAGACACAGCAGCAAAATCCCCTCCGGCACAGTATGCTGCCAAAAGCCGAATGCCGGTGTCAGAAATGCCGCTGTCAGCGTGGCAATGGCGATATACCGCAGAATCAGCACAATGCAGACAGTCGCCGCCAGACAGACCAAAAAGCAACGCCAATCCCATGCCAGCAGCATACCGAGAAAGGATGCAAAGCCCTTACCGCCTCGAAAGCGCATCCAGAACGGAAAAATATGCCCCAAAATCACCGCAATGCCGACCGCCGCCGCCAGCCAAGAGAATTTGCCGCCAATCGACAGATGTCGAATTAACCAAACCGGAATAAACGCCTTTGATATGTCCACAAAGCCGGTACAGACCGCAGCCGTTTTCCCCATCGTCACCAACGCATTGGACGCACCGGCATTGCCGGAGCCTTGCTTGCGGATATCAAAGCCCCGCTGCTCAGCGATCAGTGCCGCCATATTCACACAGCCGAGCAGATAGCCTACCGCCAGACTGCACACAACCCACAAAATATTCATACATTTAACTCCATGCGTTCCGTGCCGCCGTTGCGCAGCAGCTTGCCGGTTGCAGCAGCCAAATGGAAGAAATTGCCGCTGCGGATGTTCAAGGTCAGATCGGCATCCGTCAATGTCACCTCTGCATCTCTCTCACAGCTGCCGATATCCAATACCCGATTGCCTTCGCAATGCAGGTTCAGCATGGTATTTTTCAGCGTAATCTGCGGTGCGCCGTCCATCGAGCCAATGACGGTAATTTCCCGTCCGGTCTGCTCTGTATGCACAGCTGAATCCATCAACACGATTTCCGCACCGCCGGTTTGCGAACCGATACCGGTCAAGGACGCACCGGCCGCCAATACCGTCACATCAACAGTATTCAGGCGGATATTCGGTCGTCCGGTTTGACAGCCAATGCCGACGATCGAGGTGACCTTGCCCTCGCACATAACCGAACAGCCCGACAGTGTAATCTCACAGTCCCCGTTTGTCGCACCAATGCCGATGCTCGACACACCGGTCAGGCGCAGAAAGACTTTCGTGCCGCAAATCCGAATAGACTGCTGCTTGCAAGTGCCGCCGCCAATCGCATTACAAAAATCGCCGTTAAGCATAATCTGCAAACAGCCTGCCAAATCAATCTCAATGCTGCCGAACGACGAATCCCCATCATTGCCAATGCCATATGCGGTATAGTAATCGCTGCTGATGATCAGATTGCCTCGTCCGGTCAGATGGAATTGCGCCCCGTCGGGCACATAAATACCACCATTATCCATGCGGTTATCCCCACAGCATTCAAGGGTCAGCTTTGCATGCCGTCCCAAAATCACACGGGGCGATACCTGCGTACCGGTCAGGTGGGCATCCCGCAAAACGATATGCGTTTCGCAGTCCTCCTTCACGCGAATCGAGAGATTGACCATGGTATGGAAATCGCCGTTCAGCTCCAGATAAGGCTGTGCAACAAAAATATCGGTATAGTTTTCGTTGGCAAGGCGCAGCAAATCCAGTGATTGCTCCCCCGATGCCATATAAATTTTCCGCTGCAGCCGCTTTTCCGCCATCGCATTGCATTTGCAGATGGCGGCGATGCTCTCACAGTCGATCGTATCCACAGGAACTTCTCTCGGCTCTGCCACATAGTTACCCTGTACCAAATCCACACCAAATCGAATGACCGCACGCAATTCCTCATAGGTTTCCACACCCTCTGCCAACGCCAAAAAGCCGTTGACATGGGCAAATTCAATGACATTGGAAACGAAATGCTGTTTCTTCGGTTCTTCGTGGATATTGGCAATCAGGCTGCGGTCAATCTTGACATACTGGGGCGAATACCGCAGCAGATTCGCAATATTGGAATAGCCTGTACCGTAGTCGTCAATGGCGATGTCCATGTGATTCTCCGTACAGCGTGTCTGCACCTGCCGCAGCTGGTCGCCATCGGTTTCCGACTGCTCGATAAATTCCACCACGACCTGCGAGAACAGGTCGCCATACTGTTCTTTCAGCAGCTGGAAATCCGAATCGGAGAGAAAATGTCCGGGAATGCTGTTGAGGAACACTTTTTTCTTGAGGAAAATATGCTCCATCTGCCGCATGGCAAACAGCACATTGGAATAGGTCAGCCATTCAATTTCATAGAGCCGTCCGGTTCTCTGCGCATACTGGATCACCATCATCGGAGTCAGCATCGGGTTGGCAGGACGCATCAACGCCTCATAGGCAAAAATCTGCCCCTGCTTTGTACTGACGATCGGCTGGAAATGATACGACAGGCGGTTCTCATTGAGCGTCTGCTCGATCAGCTGATCATTGGCGTCTTGATGTGTTGCAGCACTATGCTCTGCATCATCACCGTTCTTGGCATCATCCATATTGGCTGCCGCTTCATCAATGAGCGTTTCCACCGAAAGTGCTGCCGTTGCCTGCGCAGCGGATTTGCCAAACACAAGCTCAATCGCATAGTCTTTGCCGGAAATGTCATTGTAACTGCGCATTCTGCTGCTGAGCAATTCGATGAATGCCGGAGACATATCCTTGCGCTCCTGCTCCGTCAGCATCGCCACGAGAAAGACATCGCCCCCGACTCTTGCCGCAATCATGCCCGGCTCTACGCAATCCTGAATCGCATGGGCAATGCTCAGCAGGGCTTGGTCACCCTCAAAATGGCCGTACATGGTATTGATTTTCCGCAATCGCCTCAGTCCGATGGCAACGAGTGTCAGCTTCTGCGACAACCCATGTTTGACATGAAGACGGTTTCCGATGGCTTGGATGACGCCGCTCAAATTCAGCATACCTGTCAACGGATCTCTCGAACGAGCATCGGTCAGCTTTTCATTGATGGCATGCAGCCGTGCAGTAATCAAGCTGGCACTGACCACAGACCCTGCCGTATGTACGAGCTTGGGCAGCTTGATGCTCTCCTCCCGCAGCGCATTGCCGTAATAGGCGTAATAGCCATAGATTTCATTAGACTGGTAGATGGTCGTGATCACAACCACTCTGCCATGCAAAAATACGGTTTCCAGATTGGGAATCAACTGCGTGCGAGGAATCACGGCAAACTGTTTCTCCCGTTTGCGCACCACAACCGAAAACATCAATTCATGGCTATCCCCAAATTGCTGCAAGTCCTCATCCCGCAAATCAATCGACAGATTATCTCGCAAACATAGGCACGAATCTTCCGGCAGATGTCCGGCTATCACATCGAGATAGTCCACAACCGTCACATCATTGCGTTCGAGCAGAATATTCTGTACGCCGTATTCATTGGCTTCCTGAAACGCATGGATCTTCAGACAGCGATAGAGAAACTGAATCGCATCGTTCTGGTCACGCTGCTCGATCGCCTTGCAGCCGCAGGATTCCGAAATTTGGAGAATCGGCGGAATCTCGGTCGAAAGCTCTGCCGGCTCGCCGTCCAACAACAGCTCAATCATATCAAATGCTGTCTCGCACATTTGCGTAAAATCCTTGGCACAGGTGGTCAGACGGGGCGTATGATGCCGTTCCCGCACGATAGCGTCCGAACCCGTGACAATCACATCCTCCGGCACACGCAGTCCCCATCGGCGCAATACCGAACAGCAGGCAATTGCCATTGCATCGTTGACGCAGACCATGGCTTCCGGGATATCATAATGCAGCAGCTGCTCAACTGCCGACACAGCAGGATCTTCCCAATATTCGCCATATGCCACACGCTGCTCATCAAATGGAATCCCGTAGCGTTCCAATGCCGCTTTGTAGGCATCGATCATACATTCAGAGCCGTAATGCCCCCTGATACCTGTCAGCAAATCTACCTTCTTGCAGCCATGTGCACCGAACACATGCGACAGCAAATCCGAAAACGCCTGATTGGCATAGGAATAGACCGACGGAATGTCGTCAATCATACCATCATATGCCATCACCGGACAGTGATGTGCCTTTGCCGCCTTGCAAAGCTCCCGAACAGCACACATATTCCCAATTGCCTCAGGCATCATCACGACCACATCGACCATGTCATAGGGAATCAAATCAAATACGCGATAGCAGTTATCCTCATTGGCAGCTTTGGGCGTTTTCACCTGAATATTGCGATTGGCATTGAACAGCAGAACATAGTACCCCCGCTCCTTTGCCTCTCGCAAAAAAGCGTAGATACTCTCCAATACATCTTGATTTTGAATTGACGCCGTGCAAAGCGCAATCACCGGTACTTCATGCACCATAGGACATCCTCTTTTCCGATGCAGCAAACTCCTGCATCTCGTTCAAACGCTCCTGCCGCACACCGAACCCATACGATGCCCCGGCATTCATGATATGTTACCTTTATTGTATCATGTTACCGCCCAATTGTCAAGTCATTTTTGGTGTTCATTATTTCTTCGTACATTTCATGCTGCCAGGTATCCGCAAAACCATTCGTATATACAAAAATACCCAAATGCCATGCATTTGGGTATCTTCTGTATTATGCTTCGCTCTGTGCACCCGCAGCCTCATCGGTGGGCTTGGGATCAGCGGACTCCTTTGCCATGCGAATGGCAACGGTCAGTTCCCCCTTCATGAGCTGCTCGAACTCGGTTTCATCTGCCTTTTCGTATTCCATCAGGTATTCAGCCAAAGCATCCAGACCAGCACGATGTTCCGTTACCAGATTGACCGCAGACTCATAGCTCTGTTCAATCAGAGAACGCACCTCGATATCAATCTGCGAGGCAACCTCCTCGGAATAATCACGCACATGACCGTAATCTCTGCCGATAAAGACCTCGTCATTATCCGAACCATATACGATCGGACCGAGTGTTTCGGAGAAGCCCCATTTCGTCACCATGTTGCGTGCAAGCTTGGTGGCTCGTTCCATGTCGTTGGAAGCGCCGGTGCAGATATCCTCAAGGGCAACCGACTCTGCCGCACGCCCACCCAGCAGAATGATGATCTTCTCTTTGAGAAAGGTTCGTGTCATGTGGCTATCCTCCGTATCCGGACGATGCCAAGTCAAGCCGGCTGCCATGCCGCGGGGAATCACACTCACTTGCTGTACCTTTTCGGACGAACCAAGGAAATAGGTCACAACGGCATGACCTGCCTCATGATAGGCGGTAATGCGCTTATCCCGCTCGGTAATGCGGCGAGATTTCTTTTCAGGACCTGCCAAAACCTTCATGGTTGCCTCTTCAATATCGCACTGCATGATGGCTTTGCGTCCTGCGCGCACGGCGAGAATCGCAGCCTCATTCAACAGGTTTTCAAGGTCAGCACCCGTAAAGCCCTGCGTATCCTTTGCAATTTGACGAAAATCCACATCCGGTCCAATCGGCTTTTTGCCCTTGTGCACCTTGAGAATTTCCTCTCTGCCCTTGACATCCGGATAGTTGACCGTAATCTGACGATCAAAACGTCCCGGACGCAGCAGAGCCGGGTCAAGGATATCACGACGATTCGTTGCCGCAATGACAATGACGCTTTCCTTATCGGTAAAGCCGTCCATCTCAACCAGCAACTGGTTCAGGGTTTGCTCACGCTCGTCATGACCGCCGCCCAAACCGGAACCTCTGTGGCGACCAACCGCATCGATCTCATCGATGAAAATAATCGAAGGTGCATTCTTTTTCGCCTGCTCAAACAGGTCACGCACGCGGCTTGCACCGACACCGACAAACATTTCCACGAAATCCGAACCGGAAATCGGGAAGAACGGCACGCCGGCTTCACCGGCAACCGCACGCGCCAGCAGGGTCTTACCGGTTCCGGGAGGTCCCATCAGCAGCACGCCTCTCGGAATGCGTGCACCGATTTCCTCGAACAGCTTGGGATTTTTCAGGAAGTCCACAAGCTCTGCCAGCTCTGCCTTTTCTTCATCTGCACCGGCAACATCGGCAAAAGTCGCTTTCTTGGCAGACTGTGTTGCTGCTTTGATATTCGCCTTGCCGAAAGAATTGATCTTACCGCCGCCGTTTGCCTGACGGAACATTGCCACAAACAGTACAATCGCCATGATCATCATCAATGCCGTCGGAATCACCGTCAGCAGCCACGAATTATCATTGACCTCAAAATAGTCCTGCTCGAGCGGTGCACTCGGGTGACGCGCATTGTATTCGGTGCGGTAATCCTTGGTTTCCTCCAGGAACAGCGAAACATAGGGTACCTGATAGGTATGTGTTTTCTCATCGCCTTCCAGCTGATACTTTAGTTCACCGCTGCCCAAATCCAGTGTATAGTTCGTCACCTGATAGTTGTCAAAGTAGGAGATAACTTCCGAATATTTGACCGAATGGTTGTCGCCGAACATCGACGGCAGGAAGAACCAAATCGCTAAGATAAAGATTGCTGCAACAACGAGATAGGTCATAAACCCACGATTTTTTCCCAATCTATTCACTCCTTTTCTAATGGTGATGCCGAATCACAGCCATCGGCGGCATCGCCCGATTGTGTTACGGATTCGCAGCACTGTATCCGAAATGCGAACAGAGCCTACGTCCGAATCGCCCTTGCTGTCATACAAAATTACACGGTATCTTGATTATTTTACCACAATCAAGTGTCTGATATGTGGAGAGGAGGTGACGGCAAAATGAATCAGCATTGCTGCTTCCTCCTGAACTCGCCTCATACCGGCGGTGCTTCTTCCTTTGCCGGTGCAGAGAAGCGTGTGAATTGCGAATCCCAGATCAGCTTAACCGTCTGACATTCGCCGTGACGGTTCTTGGCAACAATGCACTCGGTGATATTCGGCGTTTTGCTGTCCTTGTTGTAATAGTAATCGTTGTACAGGAACATGATGATATCGGCGTCCTGCTCGATTGCGCCCGATTCTCGCAAGTCCGACATCATCGGACGTTTATCGGTACGGTTCTCCACCGCACGGCTGAGCTGTGACAGCAGCAGCACCGGAACATTCAGCTCCTTTGCCATCAGCTTCAACCCACGGGTGATTTCCGCAATCACCTGCACACGGTTATCGCTTTTCGAGTTGCCCTCCATCAGCTGGAGATAATCGATCACAACCATGCCGACATTTTTGAGCCGCCGCAGCTGTGCTTTCATTTGAGAAACCGTAATGCCGGTGGCTTCGGACAGATAGATATCCAATTCCGACAGTACATCCGCACTGGTCGCAAGCCGTGTCCATTCCTTGGCATCGAGCTTGCCAGTGCGCAGCTTATGCGAATCGACCAACGCCTCTGTCGACAGCATACGAGACACCAACTGCTCCATGCTCATTTCCAGAGAATAAACCGCAACCGTGCGCTTGGCTCGGCGGCTGACATTCGTTGCCAGATTGAGTGCAAACGAAGTCTTACCCATACCCGGACGGGCTGCCAATATCACAAGGTCGGAATTATTCATACCACCTGTAATGGCATCCAGTTCCGGATAGCCCGTTTTCGCACCAATGAACTGCTCCCGATTCGGACCGGTCAATTCACCCAAGTGATGGTAGGTCGAAACCATAACATCCTGAATCGAAATCAGACCCCGAACATCTCGTCCCTGCCGAATGTCATAGATGCGCTGCTCCGCAGAATCCAGCAAATCCTTTGCCGTTTCCGTGCCGGACGCAATCTCTCGCAACAGATCCTTCGCAATGATGGCAAGCCGCCGTGCACAATAGCGTTCCTCTACAATGTCACAATAGCTTTCCATGTTATCGACCGACGGCACATTCTCCGCTAAGGCGACAAGATAGCGTTTGCCCTCCGCCTCGGTTTCAAAGATCTGCGCCTGCATCGCCGCATCCAGCACAACGACGATATCGACCTTATCAGCCTGCGGACTTGTAAACAGCGAACTCAGCAGCCGAAACAATGCCTGATGCTGCTCCAAATAGAACGATTCCGGTTTTAGTTTTTCCAAAGCAATGGAAATCGTTTCCGGCCGCCGTAAAATCGCACCCAGCACCGATTGCTCTGCATCAATGCGATGCGGCATTTGGGTATCGGAAAGGAAGTCCGATGAGAAATCGGTACGCCGTTCCTCAGCCATTTTCCAGCACCACCGAGACTGTAAACTTCGCCGTTACACCATTGAACAGCTTCGCCTCCGCCTCATAGGTGCCGACATTTTTCATCTCGACTTTGGTCGAAAGCTTCCGCTTATCGATTGCAAACCCAAACTGCGCCTCAATGGCTTCTGCCACATGAGAAAGCGTCACCGCACCGAACAGCTTGCCGTTCTGCCCTGCTTTTGCACGCACGGTGACGGTCTTGCCGTTCAGGACGGCAGCCTGATCCTTAGCTTCCTGTGTCGCAACATCAATCTTATGCTGCTCGGAATCCTTCTTGCCCTGCAATTCATTGAGTGCCTTCGGCGTTGCTTCGACTGCCAAGCCCTTGCCGATCAAAAAATTTCTGGCATAGCCATCCGCTACATTTTTGATCTCACCCTGCTTGCCGGTACCTTTCACGTCTTTCAGCAAAATTACTTTCATATCCACACAACCTTTCAATCTCAAGTTTCGGATTTCTCCCCGCCTGTGGGAAACATTTCCATGCCGGACGGGTCGTCCCAGTCCAGCATATCCAATGTATTGATCAGGAGTTGCCGCAGCTCTCTTGGGGAACAATCCGTGCGCTGTACAGCCGCCATTGTCTGGTGACCGCCGCCGCCCATCTGCTCCATCACGACCTGCACATTCAATGCGCCAAACGAGCGTGCGGAAATACAGGTGTATGGACCGGACGGATAAATGACAAACGACGCATCTACGCCCTCAATGCCGAGCAAATCATCTGCGGTTTGTCCAGCAATGATTTGCAGTTCCGGTGCCGGCTCACATGCCACCGCAATGGCACTGCGCCCATGCAGCTCCGCATTGGCGACCAGCTGTGAACGCTGGCGATATGCCGACATCGTTGCCGCAAAAAAGAGCTTAACCTCGATCGGGTCTGCACCCATCTGCCGCAGGAATGCTGCCGCCTCAAAGGTCTGCACGCCGGTCTGCATGACGAAATTCTTCGTATCGAGCATGATGCCCGCAAGCAGTGCCTCCGCATAGAACTGTGGGCAGGGTTCACTGAATTCCAGATAGCGAATCAATTCTGTGACCAATTCCGCTGCCGAGGATGCCGATGGATCATGGAGTGTCAATGCTGTCCGTTCCAGATAGTTGACCATCTTGCGGTGGTGGTCAATGACGATAACCTGACTTGCACATTGATACACGCCATCGTCCTCCAGAATCTCCTTGCTGAAGGTATCGACGATAATCAGCAAATCCTCCGACCCGATCTGCTCTCTTGCCTGCTGCGGACGCATCAGCAATTCCGGACATTCCTGTTGGATACGGGCAACCAACGGCTTTGCGAGTGTTGCGTCGGGATTGAGGATGATATGCGCCGGCCGTTCCAGCTGCTGTGCAATATACGCCACGCCAACCGCCGCACCGACTGCATCCAAATCGCTGTACCGATGCCCCATGATATACACCTGCTGGTGCTGGCGAATCATCGTTTTCAGCGAATTGGCAATGGCTCTGTGCTTAGTACGGGAACGCCGTTCCACGCCCTTCGACACACCGCCGTAAAACGCATATCCATCCGCTTTCTTGACGGCAACCTGATCGCCGCCTCGTCCGAGTGCCATATCCAATGACTGCTTGGCATACGTCTCGTTGGCGGCAATCGAATTGCCCATACAGCCTACGCCGACCGATAGGGTCACCGGTGTTTTGCCGTTTACCACAATCTTGCGTGCCGCATCCAGCATCGGAAACCGTGCATGCTGCATTTTAATATAGTACTGTGCTTCCGTCACGACCATGAAGCGATCCTCATCAAGACGGCAAAACAGACTCTCTGTCCCTTCCAGCGTATGTTCAAACAGGGTTTCCAATGCAGCAACCACCGTTGCCTTTTCACTTTGCTTGGCGCCGTTGAACAAATCTTCGTAGTTATCCACCACAATCAGCAGAACACAGGGTCTGGTATCCCGATACTGCTGCCGCAGCAGCTGATAGCGTGTGATGTCCTGAAACCAAAGCAGCGTGGTAGACTGGTTTTCATAGGTTTCTGTCGTATGGTGCATCCGGTAGTAACGCTCTTGCAAACAAACCTCAATCGGATCCGGAGAGTCCAATTCCTCCTTGTCAAGTTGTACAATGGCATGGATGGACTGCCCGTAATAGTCTCCGTCCAACAATATCTTCTGACGAAAGCTGTCATTGTACCAGACTATCACATACTGCGCATCGATCAGCACTGCCGGAATCGTCATTCGCTCCGGAATGGTTTTCGCACCCTCGCCGATGACCGTATTCATCTCGGAGATATAGCGTCGTTGATGCCGAATCAACAGATAGAATTCCAGTCCCAACCAGATTGCTTCCATGCCGAGCAGAATCCCCGGCACAAGCCGCATATTGCTCGAATCTGACGGTGCAGCAACAAACAATGTCCCTACAGCTGTCAGCAGCAGCATACAGACAGCACATAACAATCGCCACAACGGTTTGATTCGCATCGGGTCATCGCCTGCCTTTCACCTGTATGATTTGTGTTTCTTACACTTCCATAATAATCGGGAGAATCATCGGGGTGCGCTTGGTCTGTGCGAAGATATAATCCGACAACACGTCCCGCAGCTTGCCCTTAAGCGCATTCCAGTCACGCAAATCATGCGCACTGCAATGTGACAACGCCTCCTCGAGCTTTACTTTGGCAGCATCCATCAGCTGCTCCGATTCCCGAACATAGACAAATCCTCTCGAAATCAGCTCCGGTCCGGATACCACCGTATTGCCGGCACGCTCGATGCCGACCACAATGATGATCAGTCCATCCTGTGCCAAATGTCTGCGATCTCGCAGTACCACCGAGCCGACATCGCCGACGCCCAAACCGTCAACCAATACAGCACCTGCCGGCACTTGCGACACGACCTTCATCTCAAGGCCGTTGGTTTCAATAACATTGCCGATTTCCGGTATCAGCACACGGTCATTCTCCATGCCCATTTCCAGTGCCAATTCCGCATGCTTTATCAAATGCTTATACTCACCATGCACCGGGATGAAAAATTTTGGTTTGGTCAAAGCCAGCATCAGCTTCAGCTCTTCTTGGCAGGCATGGCCGGATACATGCACCTCATACATCCGCTCATAAACCACCGTTGCACCGGATTTCATCAGTTCGTTGACCACACGGGTCACATACTTCTCGTTGCCGGGAATCGGCGTGGCAGAGATGATAATAAAATCCTGCGGCGTGATGACAACCTTCTTGTGATCCTTCATCGCCATACGGGTCAATGCCGACATCGGCTCACCTTGGCTGCCCGTTGTAATCAGCACGATGCGCTCGCTCTCGTAACGATTCATCATATCGATATCAATAATGGTATCGTCCCGTACTTGCAGATATCCCAGTTCTCGTGCTATCGAAATGACATTGATCATACTCCTACCGAATACGGCAACCTTTCTGCCATATCGCTCCGCACAGTTGATAATCTGCTGCACACGATGAATATTCGAGGAGAAGGTTGCAATGATGATGCGGCGGCCCTCTGCCGTTGCGAACAGCTTGTCAAAGGACTCGCCCACCTTGCGCTCCGACGGTGTAAAGCCCGGGCGTTCCGCATTGGTCGAATCCGCCATTAGTGCCAGCACGCCGCGAGTACCCAATTCCCCAAAGCGTGCCAGATCAATCGTACCGCCGTTGATGGGCGAATAATCGACCTTGAAGTCGCCGGTATGCACGATGACGCCGGCAGGGGTATGAATCGCCAAACCAACCGCATCGGGAATGGAGTGATTGACCTGAATAAACTCTACTGCCATGCAGCCCATACGAGCCGTCTTTCGAGGCTTGACCGGATTCAGATTGACCCTGCCATTGAGTTGATGCTCTTTCAGCTTCGATTCCACCAACGCAAGCGTAAGACGTGTACCGTAAACAGACGTATTCACCTTTTTCAGCAGGTAAGCCAGACTGCCGATATGATCCTCGTGGCCATGCGTCAATACCACGCCGCGCAATCGTTCGGCATTACGTTCAATATAGGTAAAGTCCGGAATCACGAGGTCTACGCCAAGCATTTCCGCATCCGGAAACGCCAGACCGCAGTCAATGATAAACATATCGTTAGCACATTCGATGACCGTCATGTTCTTGCCGACCTCGCCCAGACCACCCAGCGGAATGATCCGCACCGGTGTTTTCGGTCTGGGTGCTTTGACGGCATCGGGATTGGAAGCCTTTTTTGCCTGAATGGGCTGCGGTTCGGGCTTTCGCTCGGGCTTTTCCGGTATCGGTGCCTGTGTCAGCTCCGCCGGCAGCATACTCCGTCCGACCTTGGAAATCGGCATACCGCCCTTTGCGGACTTTCCCCGTCCGCCATGGGGAACGAATTTTCCTCTGTGACCACTTCGATTTGTGTTTCTGTTCAAATGAATTCCTCTCTTTCTGTACAGCCTTGCCAAGCCGTACGGGTTTTCACGCATAATGATACAGATTAAGTATACGCCAATTGGGACAAAAAGTCAAGGAATTTTTTGAAAACCGCAATTTCTGTTGCATTTGTCTGTCGGCAAAAGGAATTTTTTCGGTAATACCGCACAGTGCAAAACGCTGTACGGAAATTTCTCTCCGTACAGCGTTCAATATCATTTCAGCACACTAATGGCATCTGAAATCGTTTTCTCATACGCCTCTTTGCCGTAGCGATCGACTTCAGCTTTATCCTTGACGCCATGGGTCAGGCAGCCGGCACCGCCGATACAACCGCCCTTACACGCCATACCCTCGATGAAGTTGACATCGAGCACGCCTTTGCTGTATTTGAGCAAGGCAAGCTTGCACTCTTCAATGCCGTCGCAGGACGTCGCTTTCAGCTCAAAATCGTCGTAGCCATGTTCTTTCAGACCCTCTGCCACCGCATCGGCAAGACCGCCGCAGCGTGCAAAGATTCTGCCGTAATACGAAGCATTGTCCAACACGCCCTCGGCAAGCGTGGTAATATCCAAATCTCTGCTGTCAAAGAGGGCTTGCAGCTCCTCGAATGTGATGACCGCATCAATATAGGGCTTGACACGCTCTTTGCGTGCCTCTGCCTTTTTCGCCGTACACGGACCGATAAAGACGATCTTCGCCTTGGGATCGCTCTGCTTGATATAGCGGGCGATGGTCGCCATCGGGGAGAGATTGTGCGAGACATACGGCTCCAAATCCGGATGGGCATTGTGGACATACTGCACGAATGCCGGACAGCAAGAGCTTGTGAGGAAGCCCTTTTCTGCCAGCTCCTGCGATTCCGCATATGCCACCATATCCGCCCCCAATGCCGCTTCGACCACGGTATGGAAGCCGATCTCCTTCAGACCGGTAATGACCTGTCCGAGCTTGGCATAGGTGAACTGACTGGACACCGACGGTGCCACCACCGCATAGACCTGATATTTGGTATTTCGTTCGCTCTGCTTGAGCAGGTCAATCACATCAAGCAAAAATGATTTGTCCATGATTGCGCCGAACGGGCACTGATAGACGCAAGCACCGCAGGCAATGCATTTGTCATTGTTGATGACGGCAACCTGCTCCTCATTCATGCTGATTGCTTTCACCTTGCAGGCATTCTGGCACGGCCGCATACGGTTGACAATTGCCGTATACGGACAGACCTTCGCACAGGCACCGCAGCCCACACATTTGGATTTATCGATATGTGCCACATGGTTGTGGTCAAAGGTGATTGCGCCTTTCTTGCAAACATCCTCGCAGCGATGCGCCAGACAGCCGCGGCAGGCATTTGTCACCTCGTAGCCACCCATCGGACATTCATCACAGGCAGTCTCGATCACCTCAATGACATTGGGGTTATTCGGGTCACCGCCCATCGCCAGATGCACACGATCTGCCACAATCGCCCGTTCCTTATAGACACAGCAGCGCATGGTCGAATGCTTGCCGGGAATGATGGTTTTCGGAATATCAAGAATGTTATCCAGCAATGTATCATCCCATGCAAGCCGTGCAACCTCACGCAGCACTTTATATTTCAGATATTGTACCTTGGTATCAAATTTTCTCACAATGCACCTCCGTAAACAGGGAACACCATTACTGTAAAGCCCTCAGAAATAGAGCAGCTTCACACGCTTTCCCATGGTCGTCAGGCATTCTGCCAACTCCTTTACCAGATTCATCTTAATGGTAAAGTTGATCGGCAATCCGGGATTCTGATGCGCCGGATTGACCGCTTTGCCCACGAAAAAGTTAATATCGGTGGCCTCCTCAAACAGCAGTCGGCAGATCTTCGATGCGCCGTCCTGCTGATAGCCCCAAAGCTCGTATTGTTCGTTGTCCGCCAAGGCATCCTTTGCGTATTCCAGCACCTTGCTAACCGTGATCATACCCTCCGTCACGAGATCGACGCCGTCAATTTCTGCTGTTGGGGGGATATCACTATTGTGGTATTGTATGCTTGGACGAATCGGTTTCCGCAGATATTTTGCTGCAATGGATGCAGTCGTACCACCGCATATGATATGCTTGCCCTCTTTGGAAAAGAACAGCGACATCATGCGGTCGCAGTCATCTCGGCGAGACGGCGGTCCGAACAGCAGATTCATCGGCGCACGCTTCCGAATCTTGATCACACATGCCGTTGCATCGTCGCCGGGATGGTTGTCATAGAGTCGGTTGCAAGTATCCACCAACATCGTCGAGAGCGTTTTTGCGTTATAATCGAGGTTGGCGAAATCCTCCATAAAGGCGGCGATATCGTCAAGCTTCCAACCGAAATTGTACGCCGTACCGATTCCGGCATGCGGACAACCATCGCTCATGGCAATGATCAAATCGTTCTCACAAAGCGTAACGGTAGACTGATAGATGGTCTTGCCGCCGATGGTGGTTTCGGTTTTGGGATAGTCATAGCGTTTGCCGTCCCGAATCCAGATAATCTGCGGATTGTCGTATTGAATCAGCTCTGCCACATGCTCCTGTTTCAGATGGATAATGGTAAAGGTTGAGTATGCCACACCCCGCACCGAGCAAATCGGCAAGGTTGCCGCCATCGTCGAAACGCAGTCCTCCAGAGAAAGCCCCGCCGCCATCATCGTCGAGATGATCTTCGATGTCAGCGTAGACAAGATACTTGCCTTTACGCCACTGCCCAAACCATCTGCCAACACCACAATCGTAGAGCCATCGTCATTGCTGACAATGTCCACATGATCACCGCAGAGCAGTTCGCCGTCATGGTTGATGCTCTTGTAGCCGATATCCGCACAGAGATGCGAGAGACTCTGAATCCGCTGGTTATTCATCGTTGATCGACTCCTTCAGCTTGGTCAAAGCAATCTTCGTTTCTGCGGCTGTTTCGCCGAGCAGCGAAGCAATCTCCTGTACGATGCGCATTTGCTTCTCGACCACCTTGTCGGCGGTTTCGATGGTTTGTCTGCTGATGATCTCTTTCTTGGCACGGGATGCTTCCTCCTCGGTCACATCACGCATAATGCAAACCAGCAGACGATATTCCTTATCATAGATAATCGTAAACTCAATATAACAGTCATACTCTGCCAAAAACACCTTATGGTCATGCAGATTTTTGCCGGTTTGCAGCACATCGAGGAACAGAATCGGGTCAAGCACACGCACGACCTGATCTCCCAAAATATCGGACGCATAGCGAATATGCAGCATCTTGCGTGCTGCATCATTGATCTGCTGCACCTCAAGCTTTTCGTTGAGTACGAGCAAGCCATTGGGGTTGTTCTTGGTAATGGTGTCGGAAAAACTCTCCGCCTTATCTTTCAAATATGGCAGACACATCGAAGGATCTGCTTTACCCTGATAAATGGCGACTGCCTTCTCCCGACAGGTATTGTAGCCGCAAGAGCCGCAGTTCAGCTCATCGGACGGCTTGGTTTTGCCCATTTGCCGGAGAATATCGGTAATCTCCGCCTCACTCGGCATCATGCTGCTGCGCGGCAGAACCGCAAACGGCTTTCGCATTTGCTCACCATCGGGCTGCACGACCGGAAAGTCCTCCTTGCCGGCAAAGCCCGATACGGTCATATAATCCTTGAGCGGTGTGCGGTGGTATTTTTCCATGACCGGACCGCCGATACAACTGCCGACACACGCCGACATCTCAACAAAACAATGATGGATGCCGCCATTCTCGATATCCTTCAGCATTGCCATGCAGTTCTCCACACCGTCAACTGCCAGATAGGTATAGTCGGGGTGATCTTTTGCCATGGTTTTGAGGATACCTCCCGTGGTCGGGAAAAACCGTGCCAAGCTCTGCTCATCACGGTCGGTTTCTTTTGCAAGGGTAATGCCGGAATCCTTGAGCCATTGGGTCAGCTCATCGAAGGTCAATACCGCATCGACAATGCCCTCATACCGCTGTGCCTCATCTTTTTTGGCAACGCAAGGACCAATGAATACGGTTTTCGCATTGGGATAGCGTTTCTTGATATCCGCACAATGCGCCTGCATCGGTGAGAGCGTATCTGCCAGATAGGGCAAAGCAGACGGGTAATATTTTTGAATCAAAAGATTGATGGAATGACAGCACGACGAGATCAGCACATCGTGCCCTCCATCCCGAATCATGCGGTCATACTCATTTTTGACCATTGTGGCACCGATTGCGGTTTCCTCCACATCGTAGAAACCGAGCTTTTTGATGGCATCGCGCATCGCACCGATACCAACACCGTCATAATTCGCAACGAACGACGGCGCCAGACTGATGATGACAGGATCTCCGCTTTGCAGTAGAATCATGACCTTCTCGGTTTCATCCACGATTTCTTTTGCATTCTGCGGGCAAATGACAAAGCATTGCCCGCAGAGAATACATTCATTTCCAATGATATACGCCTGATTGCCCGAAAACCGAATGGATTTCACCGGACAGTGACGAATACATTTGTAACAATTTTTGCAATTGGACTTTTTAAGCGTGAGGCAATCAGCCATGGTCATCCACTTCCTCCCTCAAAATTACGTCAAGCACATTCTCTTGGAAGAATGCGTCCACGGTTTCGGGACTGACGGAGAAGAGCTTCTTGTCAACGGTTACGCAAACGCCCTGTTGGCAATTACCCATGCAGAATGCGCCGGAAAGTGTCACTGTCTCACCAACGTTATGCTCGGCAATCAGAGCCTGCAAACGTTCTACGACTTGACGAGAGCCTTTGATATGGCAAGAACTGCCGATACATACCGTAATGTTCATGGTCCAACTTCCTTTCTGTTACTCGTAATCGACGACGTCTACCCAAGACAGGAGCAGTGCACGTTCTTTTTCGTTGCCCTTGACGGACTGCGAAGCCGCAACGATCGGCAGCCACTTCCAGACATACTGCATCGCCGTGTTGCTCTTATCGCAGAACAGCTTGAGGTACTTCTTTGCGGAATCCTCATCGCCGTTCAGCATGAACAGCAGGTAGGTGCGGGCAGCATCGGCAGAGGCATTACCCTGTGTTGCATGGGACCAATCGATGATATAGGGCGTACCGTCCTCGGCGATGATGATGTTTGAAGGATTGAAGTCACCATGGCAAAGCTTTGCATGACGAGGCATGGACTCCAGACGGGTGTGCAGGTCATAACGAGTCGTTGCATTCAGCTCGGTCTGCGTGATCTTACGGTTCATCTTATCCTTGAGCTTGGTCAGCAGCGGACAGGTCTTGGCATGGACCTCGAGCTGCAAATCGACAAACTGCTCGAAATACGCATCTCTCTTGTCCGGCTGCTCTTCCATGAGAGCAGCCAGCGTTTTGCCTTTGATATAGTCGGACACAATCGCCCATTTGCCGTCAATCATGCAGACTTCCCGAACAACCGGAATGTGCAAACCGGTTTCCTCAACACGAGCCTGATTGAGTGCCTCCTGAAGGACATCTGCCTTGGAGAATTCAGCGTGGAATACTTTGATGCAGCGGTCGCCATCACGATAGATGGTCTTATTGTTCCGGACTGCGATAATACGATCGGGTTGCATAACGTTACCTCCTTATATCCTTCTTATGCCTTCTTGGTTGCCTTCTTGCCCTTGCGGTAAGCCTGCTTGAAGTCCTGCTCCTTGAGGACATCATCGCGCTTCAGAACGGGCATTTCCTGCTCGACAAAGTGCTTGCCGTAATAGGCATTGAGATACATCTGCTTGATTTCGCTCATCAGCGGATATCTCGGGTTTGCGCCGGTACACTGGTCATCGAAGGCCTGCTCGGTCATGTCATCAAGACGATCGAGGAAGTTCCGCTCATCAATGTTGTAGTCGGCGATGGTCGCATGAATGCCGACCTTTGCCTTCAAATCATTGATGGCGGCAATCAAGCACTCGAGCTTATCCTGATCGGTTTCACCCTGCAAGCCAAGCAAATCGGCGATTTCGGCATAGCGTGCCAGTGTATGCGGATGATCATACTGCGAGAACGTACCCATCTTGACAGGCTGTTCACAAGCGTTGAAGCGCAATACCTCTTCGATCATGAGGGCATTGGCAATGCCGTGCGGCAGGTGATGGAACGCACCCAGCTTGTGTGCCATCGAGTGGCAGACGCCGAGGAACGCATTGGCAAATGCCATACCGGCAATCGTTGCCGCATTCGCCATCTTCTCACGAGCCTCCACATCGACCTGACCGTTCTCATAGGCACGGGGCAGGTACTCGAAGATGCTCACGATCGCCTGCTTTGCCAAACCGTCGGTATAGTCGGTTGCCATCATGGATGCGTATGCTTCCAGTGCGTGGGTCAACGCATCGATACCGGATGCGGCAGTCAGACCCTTCGGGGCGCTCATGTGGAAGTCAGCATCGACAATTGCCATATTCGGCAGCAACTCGTAATCGGCAAGCGGATACTTGATACCGGTTGCCTCATCGGTGATAACGGCAAACGGGGTAACCTCAGAACCGGTACCGGCAGAGGTCGGAATGGCGATGAAGTATGCCTTTTCGCCCATCTTCGGGAAGGTGTAAACACGCTTGCGAATATCAATAAAGCGCATTGCCATATCCATGAAGTCTGCTTCCGGATGCTCGTACATCACCCACATAATCTTAGCGGCGTCCATTGCAGAACCGCCGCCCAGTGCGATAATGCAGTCGGGCTGGAAGGCTCTCATCTGCTCTGCACCGGCCTTGGCACAGGCAAGGGTCGGATCCGGCTCGACATCGAAGAAGCAAGTGTGAGCGATGCCCAGCTCATCGAGCTTATCAGTGATCGGCTTAGTATAGCCGTTCCGGTAGAGGAAGCTGTCGGTTACAATAAAGGCACGCTTCTTGCCCATGACTGCCTTCAACTCATTGAGTGCAACCGGCAGACATCCCTTCTTGATATAGATTTTCTCAGGCGCACGGAACCACAGCATATTCTCTCTCCTCTCGGCAACGGTCTTGATATTGAGCAAGTGCTTGACACCAACATTTTCGGAGACGGAGTTGCCGCCCCAAGAGCCGCAGCCCAACGTCAGCGAAGGAGCGAGCTTGAAGTTGTAGAGGTCACCGATACCGCCGTGCGAGGACGGCGTGTTGACGAGAATACGGCAGGTCTTCATGCGTGCAGTGAAAGCATCGAGCTTTGCCTTCTCGGTCTTTTCGTTGAGGTAAATCGAAGAGGTATGACCGTAACCGCCATCGGCAATCAGCTGCTCAGCCTTTGCGAAAGCATCCTCGATATCCTCGGCACGGTACATCGCCAGTACCGGCGAAAGCTTTTCGTGTGCAAATTCCTCGGAAAGATCGACGCTCTCAACCTCACCGATCAAAATCTTCGTGCCAACCGGCACTTCCACACCGGCAAGCTGTGCAATCTTGTATGCCGACTGACCAACGATCTTGGCATTCAGAGCTTGGTTAATCAGGATAGTCTTTCTGACCTTGTCCAGCTCCTCGCCCTTAAGGAAATAGCAGCCTCTGCTGATGAATTCGTACTTAACATCCTCGTAGACATTCTTGTGTACGATGACGGACTGTTCGGATGCGCAAATCATACCGTTATCGAAGGTCTTGGAGTGGATGATCGAGCTGACGGCGAGAATGAGGTCAGCGGTATCATCAATGATCGCAGGCGTATTACCGGCACCGACACCCAGAGCCGGCTTGCCGCTCGAGTAAGCGGCCTTCACCATGCCCGGACCACCGGTTGCAAGAATGGTATCTGCCTCACGCATAACGGTGTTGGTCAGTTCGAGGCTCGGCACATCGATCCAGTCGATGATACCCTCGGGTGCGCCTGCCTTGACGGCTGCATCCAGCACGATCTTTGCAGCAGCGATCGTGCTCTGCTTTGCTCTCGGGTGGGGCGAAATGATGATGGCATTGCGGGTCTTGAGTGCAATCAGGCACTTGAAGATAGCGGTCGAGGTCGGGTTCGTGGTCGGGATAACCGCAGCAATGACGCCGATCGGCTCTGCGATCTTCTTCGTGCCGTATGCAGTATCTTCTTCAATCACGCCGCAGGTCTTGACGTCCTTGTAGGCGTTGTAGATATATTCGGATGCGTAGTGGTTCTTGATCACCTTATCCTCGACAACGCCCATGCCGGTCTCCTCCACTGCCTGCTTGGCAAGCGGGATTCTGGCACGGTTGGCAGCCGATGCAGCTGCGAAGAAAATCGCATCTACCTGCTCCTGCGTGTAGGTTGCGAAGATGGCCTGTGCCTTCCGCACTCTGACAAACGCATCCTCCAGCGCAGCCACGTTGTCGATGATCGCTCTGTTTTGTGTTTCCATAATTGCCCTCCTGTAATTTTTCAAGCCCCATGGATTCGGGGTAGTCGGATTCGGATTACATTCTTGACATAATTATAACAATCTTTTCGCAGTTTGTGAAATGCTTAATTTGCATAGGGGTATGCTGTTTCTGCATAAACGAAAAAAACACGCATTTACGATGAATTCTAAATTCACGCTGATGAGATGCCCTGGCAGGCACACCGGCGTCAGTCGTATTCCCGTGGGAAAATTCTGCGTCTTGCCTCGCAAAGCTCCGAAATAAATCGCTTATCGAGCGTGGAAAGGCGGTAATCCTTCTGTCGAATCAGCATATCCCGATACACGGTTTTGTGTCCCGCATAGCTGCGCTGCACCAAATCATATCGCTTGAGTGTCTGCTCGGGGATCGGGGATACCCACATAAACGCCTGTGGATTTTCGGCAAGCAAATCAAATTGCACCGCTCGCTCGAATACATAGATTTTCCGTGCCATGTCGCCCGACCATTCCGACTGACGGAAATCAATGTACGGCAATGCCGATGTCATCTGATTGGCATGCACGATTTCAATATGGTTTTGCAAATCCGCTTCCGTGATGGAGTCTAGCTCGGCGAGGCGGCTGCTTTTGTGTACAATCAGCCAATAGCGAAACTCTGCGACCAGCTCATACGCAAGCCCCTTTTCCTCCAGCATGGAGCGATAGTAGGCATGCTGTGTTTCCGGATAGCGGATAATCGCCAATTTGTAGTTGCCCTGCGTGATATTTTTGATAGCTTGCATCGAGGTTGTTTCCTGATAAAACACCTCTGCACCCGGCGCATCATTGAGCGAATTGGAAAAATGTGCAAAGGCATCGGCAATATAAGTGGCTCTCGGCACGGAGATCGAGAATTGTAGTTTCTGCTCGCCATCTTTCTTGAACAGATCTTCCAGTGCATCGACCTTCGCTAAAATCGCCTTGGCATAGAGCAAAAACATTTCGCCATCAGCCGTCGGCACCATGCCTTTGGAGGAGCGTTCAAAAATCGTGATGTCGAGCGAAGACTCCAACTCCTTGATGGCACGGCTGATATTCGGCTGACCGACAAACAGCGTTTCCGCCGCACGGTTGACCGAACCGGTATTGGCAACCTCAATGGCATATTTCAAATGAAGCAGGTTCATAGACTCTCCTTATCGGAACTTGGGCTTTCCATGCTGTCAAGCGCATTTTTATCCGCTCAAACAATTATCTGTCGAATTTCATGGAAATTTTATGCGATATGTTTCTTACATTATAACACAGAAAATCAAAAAAAGCAATGACCGTTCATCAAAAAATACACGCCGCATTGAAAATAGGAGTATGCTTGCAATTTCGGCTTGCAAAACGGTGCAGTTTGTGCTATACTGGGGAAGCAAAGGAGGATCTCAACATGATCATGAATTTACATACGCACACGCATCACTCCCCCGACGGCGGATCGGAGAGCGTAGCAGATCGTTTGGCACTGGCGGAATCCATCGGCTTGCAGATCATGGCAGTCACCGATCACTGTGAGGTCAACCGCTACTATCCTGCCGAACACTATCACGCCGTCGCATCGCAGGTGTTCGATTACGACAGCCAGGCGGTCATGGAGGGTTCGCTTGCGGAAACCACTGCCTGCAAAGGCACGAATCCGAACGTGAAGTTGCTCTGCGGTGTGGAGCTGGGGCAGATTCCGCAAGAACCAGAGCTTTCGCAACGGCTGTACAATGACCCTCGTCTGGATTTGGTCATCGGCTCGGTACACGAGCTGCCCGACATGGCAGATTTTTACTTCCTCGATTACACCAATCCGGACATGAAACCCCTGATCAACGCCTATTTCGATGAGGTGCTGGCACTGGCACAAACAGATGCTTGGGACATTCTCGGTCATCTGACCTATGGCATGCGCTATATGCCAAACCGTGCCGATTACGATATCACACCCCATCTGCCCATCATCGATGAGATTTTCCGCACAGTCATTGCCAAGGGCAAAGCCATCGAACTGAACGGCTCCATGCTCAAGTCTCCGGCACCGTTCACCGATCCGGACTTGACCTTGCTCAAACGATATCGCAGTCTGGGCGGACAATACCTGACCATCAGCACCGATGCCCATCACGGCGCATATCTCGACTACCGCATGAACGAGCTCGAACAAATGGCAGCCGATGCCGGATTCACTCACCTGACCTATTTTGAACGGCATCAGCCGATGTTGGTTTCGCTGTAACAATGCAAAAGCACCGATGTATCTCTGCATCGGTGCTTTCTGTGTATCAGAGTTCCGGCAGCAGCTTGGCCAGGAATTGCATCAGCCTTCCGGCATCGTTCGCAGTCAAGCCGATATTGCCGTCACATTCGGCATTCGCCAAGCTTTGATTGCTCAAGGTCACTGCCTGATCCTCGCCGATATAACGGTTCAACAAAACGCAGTCTGCAACGTTCACAATGCCATTGCAATCCACATCGCCCTTCAACGTGACTGTTGCTTCATTGGTGGAAGTGGTAATGGTTGTCGTTGTGGTTGTCATGATTTCCGAAGCATCAGCGGTTACCATCGCCACATAGTTCATGCAGGTTGCCGATTGCCCGTTTGTACCAAGCGTTACAGTTTCGCCAGCTGCAACATTCTTGGCATAGAACGCAAACACAACAGCATTGTCGGCATTGGCAGTCATGCCGGTATTGGCATAGTCGCTCATCCATGCCGGAACCGTCGCCACACGGGTATCCAGACCCACATACAGCGTCAAATCCGCAGCAGCGGTCACGGTTGCCAAATCGGTAGTGAGATTCTTGGAATCGCAGGCAGTCAGAATCACCTCTGCACCAATCAGTGCATCCGGCAAAGACGTATACAGCACGGTACGATCGCCGAATACCGGCTGACCGACAGCCGCATTATCGCCCATTCGCCAATCTGCACCGTTGTCAAAGTCCACCACTTCCAGTGTGTCAACCAGCGTACCATGATAGGTAATGCCTTGATTCAGTGCGAATACCGTATAGCCAACCACACCGGCTGCGGTTTCATTCGAGCCGAGCATCACAGCCGATCCGGCTGCAAATGCCTTGGAATAGACCACATAACTCACACCATTGCTTGCGGTCAAGGTCAGATCCGTCAGAGTCCAATCGGCAAGCCAAGCGGGAACGGTCGTCATGCGGGAATCCATCGCCACATACAATGTCGCCACATCGCTGAGCGTACAGACACCCAGATTCGAGCCGTAATTCTTGGAGTCACAAGCCGTGCGCACATATTCTGCGCCCACGAGTTCCTGGGGTACGGAAGTATAGGTCACATCACGGTCGCCATAGATCTGACTGCCGACATTCAGAGCCTGCTGAATTGACCAATCTGCACCATTTTCCCGATCCATCACTGTGATGGACTGCATCAGATTGCCCGTACAGACAATCGGTTCGGTGGAATTGACCACAACATTCGGCTGCGACGGCACCGCCTTATCAGAGCCAAGGTAGAAGCTTGCATGCGGCGGCTGGTTGTAGGCGATATTCTGACCGGCAACCTGCGCACGGTACTGCGGATCGTGCATCAAGGTTGTCACACGATAATCGGTTTCATAGGGTGTGCAGTAGATACGCAGCGATTTGCTGTCAGCACCACGCACAATCAGCTCCTCTCGCCAGTCACCGAACAGGTCGGCAGACAGGCAAGGTGTGCCCTTCGTGGTATTGCAGGTATAGTAACCATCGGTGGAGAGCAAGGTTTCAAGCTTACCGCTCTGGTTAAGCTTTTTGATGGTAGCGGGCGAATCGGTATAGCCATCGAGGATTTCACGCTCCAAATCGCCATCCCAGTAGCTGAGGAAGTTCAGTGCCGGACGGCTGCAGGAAAGCGTATTGCCGGAACCGTCATATACCACATTTCCCCAAAATTCGCTGCCGTCATTGCCTGCCCACACGTTGCCGGCACAGCAGCGACCGGTATCCTTATCGTTGTCGAAATGGAAGATGACCGATCCGGTTGCGGCATCAATCAAGGTATAGCCATACGGCGAAACCTCATGGCAAACCCACAGCTCCAGACCATTGCGATCCGGCAGGAAATCGCCCAGGTGCATCGCATCTCCATGCCCGAGATTCGTGCACCACAGCGTTGTGCCGTCATCGTCGATACAGGTTGCGCCGAGCACCAATTCTTGTCTGCCGTCACCATCGACATCGGCAGGCATACAATTATGGTTGCCGTTGCCGTAGCCTTCATTTTTGTCGCTGCCGGAATCGTGGAACCAACGCTGCACGAGTTTTTTGTTGACCACATCATAGGCGCAGACCGTCATGCGGGTGTAGTAGCCGCGCACGGTGACAGGACTCGGATGGTCGGGGTCAAGCCACATGACCGCACCGAGGAAACGGTCGACACGGTTGCCGTAGGAGTCGCCCCAGCTCTTGACCGTGCCACGCTGCGGATTGTAGTCGATGGTATCGAGTGCCGCACCAGTTCTGCCGTCAAAAAGCGTCAGATATTCCGGTCCGGAGAGAATATAACCGGAGGAATTGCGGTAATCGGCAGAAGCATCGCCAATGGTCGTGCCTTGACCGTCTACCGTGCCATCTGCGGTCTTGCAGACAAGCTCCGCAGAGCCATCGCTGTCGAAATCGCCAACCAGCATCTGCGTATAGTGCGCACCGGCACGGATATTGCGTCCCAGATCAATGCGCCAGAGTCTGGTACCGTCCAGCTTGATGCAGTCGATATACACATTGCCGGTCGTACCGCTCTTGGAATTGTCCTGCGAGTTGGACGGATCCCATTTGAGGAAAATCTCATATTGCCCGTCGCCGTCTACATCACCGGTCGAGCAGTCATTCGGCGAATAGGTGCAGCCGCCGGCAGTTGGCGGATCGAGCGGCAGCTGAAAATAGGTGTCGGCACTGGTCAATTGGCTGACATCCGAAGCGGTGACCTGCCCATTCGAGAGCGTGTCCACACGGTAAATCGAATTGGCATTGCCCCCTGCATCGAGAAAACAGGTCGCCTCACCGGCATTGCTCGTCGCAATCAAGGTATTATCCCGATACAGCTGAAAGACGGCATCTGCGGCATCATTCGCCAGATACCGCCAACTGACCAGCATACCCGAACCGGTCCGTACGGCAGAAATCCCTCTGTCAAGCGATTCAACCCAAATCGGGTCGGCAGCTTGTACCATCATGGGTTGTGCAACCCATTGGCCGGTGGCGGCGGACTGTAAGCAGAGCAGAGCCGCCAGCGCAAATGCTTTTTTTTTCATGTTCCATTCCCCTTCCAAATCATGTGACATATCATTGCATCGGCAATGACGGTTCGATATTCTCTCTCACCACACAGCATTGCCATATGATGATAGCTTATCATATCATGAAACGCCCTGCCTTTGCAATGATATAATGTCGCATACTTCTGTATTTTTGTGCAATCTCACTGATTCTTATCACAAAATAAAGCAAATCAGTCCACTGCAGCCTTCATTGATCACCCGTTCGAGTGTTTCTTGCAGCTTGAGCCGGGCTTCGGTCGGCATTTTCGCCAGTTTGGTATGCAGTCCCTCATTGACCAGCTCGTGCAGCGATTTGCCGAAAATATTGGACTCCCAAATCTTTGCCGGATTCTCCTCAAATTCTCGCAGCAGATAGAGTACCAGTTCTTCGCTCTGCTTTTCGCTGCCGACAATCGGACAGACAGTTGTTTGAATGCCGGCTCGCAGAATGTGCAGCGATGGTGCAGAGGCTTGCAGCCGCACGCCATACCGCCCGCCCTGCTTGATCATTTCGGGTTCTTCGAGCGTCAATTCTTCCGCTTCGGGCATGATGATGCCATAGCCGGTCGCTTCCGCTTCCTCCAAAGCCGGACGCACCCGTTCATAGGCTCGTCGAATCCGTGTCAATTCCAGCAGAATCGGGAACAGCTCATTTTCGCCGTGAATCTCAATACCGGTTTCCTCGCCGAGAATCTGATAAAACAATGCCGGGTCGAGTGCCAGCCGCAGAATGATGGTTCCCGTGCCCAATTCCATTTTGCGGATACCTGCTTCTTGGATATACGGGCAATCGGCAAGCGACTGCGCCATCTGTGCCGCATCTCGCATCACACGCATCCCCTTTGCCGCATTGCGCACCGCATCGAATACCGCTGTTTTCAGCCAATGCCCAGTTTCCAATGCCGGCAGCCAATGTGCCGTTTCCACGCAGACTTCCCGAATTGGGAACATATCCAAGAGCCGCTCGAGCATCTGCTGAATCTCCGCTTCGCCGATCTCCAGACAGTTTACCGCAAGCACCGGTGCACCATAGGTCTGTTCCAATTCCGCAGCAAGGCTCTGTGCCGCCTGCTGTTCGGGATGGACGCAGTTCAAGAGAATCACAAACGGCTTCCCAAGCGACTGCAATTCCTCAATGACCCTCGATTCCGCCGCCGCATACTCCTGCCGTGGAATATCCGTCACCGAACCATCGGTCGTGACAACCAAACCAACAGTCGAATGCTCGGTAATGACCTTCTGCGTTCCCAATTCCGCCGCCATGTTGAACGGTACGGCATCGGCAAACCACGGTGTTTTGACCATACGGGGCGCTTCATCCTCGATATAGCCCAAGCTGCTCGGCACGATATAGCCCACACAATCAATCAGACGCACAGAGCATTCCGCACCGCCCGGCAAGGCAATTTTCACCGCCTCTTCCGGCACAAATTTGGGTTCGGTGGTCATGATGGTTTTGCCGCCGGCACTCTGGGGCAATTCATCGGTTGCCCGTTCCCGTTTGGCATCCTGCTCAATATTCGGGATCACCAACGCCTCCATAAACCGTTTGATGAATGTCGATTTTCCGGTACGTACCGGACCTACTACGCCGATATAGATATCACCGCCGGTTCGCTGCGCAATATCTCGATACAAGTCTCTCATGTCTGCCTCCTTCACTGCACCATCGGAATCAACAGCATTTGCGCCTGCGTCAGCGGATCACAGCAATCCTCATTTTCCGCTTGAATGGCAGCTACCGTGGTATGGAATCGTCTTGCAATATCCCAAAGCGCCTCCTGCGGCTGCCCAAAATATAGCCGCAGTGCATATGTCTCCGCCAGCGACAGGCGGGTATCGGCATCGGGCTGTGCATCGGTCAACAGCGTTCGCCGACACATCCGCATGCCATAGCCCTTCAGCAAAAGCATCACCTGTACCGTTACGGTTTCGGCATCGGTTAAGGTATAGCTGCAAGTCTGCACAGTCACACGAGGCAGGCGCATATCGCCGGGGATATCGTGCAGCGGCAGCGTGACCGGCTCGGTATGCTCAATCAAAATCGGCGCATTGTCCATATCAGCCGCCATCATCTTACAGCGCAGACTGCCGACCAATTGTGAACCGCTCTCCCCTTCCTCCATATGCAAATCGCACGGTTCTACCCATACCGCATAGACTCTTGCAAGGCTCTGTTCGGGATGAGGCAGTGCAAACTGCGTTTGCAGATGCTCGCAAATCGGCACGGGGCATTCGAGCAGCTCGACCGTTTCGCTTTGCAGCGTGCAGGGATGCACCGTCGAATACAAATCCGTCACCAAATCTGCCGACACCGTACAAACCGCCTCGCAGAGCAAGCGCACCTGCAAATCACAATGCACCAGCCGAATATCGCCGTTGCCGTCCGCTTCGGTGGTGAACAAATAGTCGGCAAGCTCCGCTTCGACCATACAGGGCATATCGTCCCGCAAGCCATCCTGCTCCACGATTTGATGGAACGGAAAGACCGATTGCAGGGTTTCGATGCCGCTTGCGGAGGTATACAGAATTGTGACGGCTGCTTCGCCCTTGACCATCAGCTTGCCGGCAACAATGCGAGTATCGTTAACGGTCAACGCAATTTGCTCCCGCAGAATCGAGAGCAATGCCGGCTGTGCCTCATTGAGCTTGAGTGCCTCCGAAATCACACAACGTTTGCTTGTGCGGAGCATCTGCGATACATAGTTGACCGTTTCCTTTTTGCATTGGCAGTGCAGACCGCACGCATCGGCAATGACCTGTTGTTCCCGTTCGCCGGACAGGTGAATATCCAGACGAATCGCCCCGCGCAAATCCATGCGCCGATGATTGACCGCACGGCAGTTCATATACGATGTGGTCGGATGCAGGCGCACCTGCAAATTGCGTACCGCTGCATCGGCAGGCAGGTTCAGCTGTTTTTGGTAATCGAGCTGTTGCGTTACAGCCTGCACGGTACCGCCCTGCTCCGGCACATACAGCACCCGAATCCGTACCGCACAGCTGTATTGCAGCAAGCCGTCCCGAATGTCCCAGCTGACTACGGTTGGCTCTGCCGTACAGGACAGCAACCGGAAGAAGTCCGGATAGTAGTCCGGCAGCACATAATCCAGTTCGACACTCTGTTCCTGTACGGTATCGAGAATCCGTGCCGGTGCGCAAACCGATTCCCGTTCCAGTCTCCATTCATTTGTGTTGCTCATAGTAACCTCCAGCGCACAGCCGAAATCTTTTCCTTGTATCCGCCGTGCATTTGTGATATTCTATGCCTGTCTGGAATGGTTTAGAACAGCATTCAAGAATGCCATGGGCTGCGAATATCCCCACAGATTTGTCATAATTCCATACAAAAAGCAGTCCCCACGGTTTTCCGTGAGGACTGCCCATTATTATGTTTATGCACCGATGGAGCGGAATTTCTGATACCGTGCCGCCAGCAGTGCATCCACCGACATGGCGGATTTCTGTGCCAGCTCATCGAGAATCAGCTGCTTCAATTCTGCACCGATTTCTTTTTCGGTACGGTTCTGCTCTTTGATGACATGCTCGACCACACCGAACTTGTGGAGGTCATAGGAGGTCAGGTGCAAGGCTTCCGCCGCCTCCGGTGCTTTCGAGGCATCCTTCCAGAGAATGCTGGCACACCCCTCCGGCGAAATAACCGAATACACCGAATTTTCGAGCATAATTGCCGTATCGCAGACACCCAGTGCCAATGCTCCGCCGCTGCCGCCTTCGCCGATAACTACCGAGATAATCGGCACACGCAGTCCCATCATCTCAAAGAGGTTTTCGGCAATGGCTTCGCCCTGTCCGCGCTGTTCTGCCTGAATGCCGCAGTACGCACCCGAACTGCCGATCAAACAGATAATCGGTCTGCCGAATTTCTCCGACAGCTTCATCAGACGCAGTGCCTTACGATAGCCCTCCGGTGACGGACAGCCGAAATGCCGCCGCATACGAT
The DNA here is from genome assembly GCA_944388075.1 of uncultured Clostridia bacterium. GTDB lineage: Bacteria > Bacillota > Clostridia > Oscillospirales > Ruminococcaceae > Firm-04. Next base: position 42,496 of record CALXHI010000012.1, read on the forward strand.
CTTCGATCGAATCGCCACGCTCCATCGCAATCACCGTCACAGCCTGACCGTTCATCCAGCCAATACCACCGATGATGGCAGGGTCATCGCCATACCGCCGGTCGCCGTGCAATTCCACAAAGCCGTCAACCATACGGTCAATATAATATCCGCCGGACGGACGCTTTCCGCTTCGGGCCGCTTGTACCCGTTCATAGGCTGTTGCCATCGTTATCGTCTCCTTTCCGGCATCAAAGACCTAAAGGGTTTGGTCATTTTCGGAGTTTCCGGCTTTTGGTGGAGCTTCAGCAGATTGGCCAGCATAAACCGCAGTCTCGGCCGCTCCTCAATCAGATCAACAAAGCCGTGTTCGAGCAAAAACTCCGCTCTTTGGAAGCCCTGCGGCAGCTTCTCACCTGTCGTCTGCTCGATGACACGCTGTCCGGCAAAGCCAATCAGCGCATGCGGCTCTGCCAGAATGATATCACCCTGCATGGCAAAGCTCGCTGTGATACCGCCGGTTGTCGGGTCGGTCAGCACCGGCAGATACAAACCGCCGTTATCGCTGTGCTTGCGCACCGCACCGCTGACCTTCGCCATCTGCATAAGGGAGAGAATACCCTCCTGCATTCTCGCACCGCCGGAGGTCAGAAAACCGACCACCGGTAATTTCTGTGCGGTTGCTTTCTCGAACAGTCTGGTGATTTTTTCGCCAACAATCGTACCCATACTGCCCATCATGAATGCCGAATCCATCACGAATACTGCACAGCGCACACCCTCGATTTTGCCGATGCCGCAAACCACAGCTTCCTGCAAGCCACTCGCCTGCTTGGCTTGTGCCAGCTTTTGCGGATAATTCGGGAAGGAAATCGGATCGCTGCTCTGCATCGCCTTATCCAGTTCGGTAAAGCTGCCCTCATCGAGGATATCGGCAATCCGCTCCCATGCGTGCATCCGGTAATATGCACCGCAGGACGGGCAGATCATATGATTTTTCCGCAATTCCTCATAGGCAGTGGTTGTCCCGCACTGCTTGCAGGTTCTCGGCTCTTGCGCCGGTGCCGCCGGTGTGCTGTGAGGCAGAATCGAACTGATCGTATCTTTCAAGCTCATACTTGCTCCTCCGCAGGTTTCTTCATCAGCGCAAACGAAAATTCCGCCGTCACACAGCGTTTGCCGTTGACATATCCCTCGCCCTTGGCAAAATAGAACGGCGCTTTCTGCTTGACGATTTCGCTGCGCATTTCAAAGGTATCGCCCGGACGCACCGGCTGACGGAACTTGACCTTCTCCAATCCGGTGAGCAAGGTCAGCATATCCGGTGTTGCACTGCCCTGCAAGCAAACGCAGACCGACTGCACCAGCATCTCGCAAAGCACGACACCCGGTACAACAGGATTGTCCGGAAAATGACCGTCCAGAAACCACTCATCGCCGCAAATTTTGCGCTTGGCATAGGACACGCCGTCCTTGACCTCCGCCTCATCCAGCAGCAGCATGGAATTTCGATGCGGCAGAATTTGCATCAATTCTTCTCGATTCATAACCCGCTCCTTATACTTTTACAAAACCAATGCAGGCATTGTGACCGCCAAAGCCCAAAGAAATCGACAGCGAAGCATCGAGCGGTGTTTCCAATGCCGTATTGGGGGTGTAGTTGAGATCGCAGTCCGAATCCGGCTCCTGATAGTGAATGGTTGGCGGAACGGTATTCTCCCGCAGTGCCATCACAGCCGCAATTGCCTCAATCGCACCGGCAGCACCGAGCAAGTGACCGGTCATAGACTTGGTCGAGCTGATGTGTACCCGATACGCATCCGCACCAAATGCCAGCTTGATGGCCTTGGTTTCGGTCTTGTCGTTGAGAGGAGTACTGGTACCGTGGGCATTGATATAGATGCGGTCGGCATCGATGTCCTCTCCCATCGTCGACAGGCAGTCCTTAATCGCACGAGCCGGTGTTTCCGCACCCTCTTCAATGGCTGTGACATGATAGGCATCGCAGGTTGTGCCATAGCCACAGAGCTCTGCATAGATTTCTGCACCTCTTGCAACGGCGTGCTCATACTCCTCCAGCACCACCGCACCGGCGCCCTCACCCATGACAAAACCATTTCTGCGGCGGTCAAACGGAATCGAGCCTGCATTCGGATCATCGGATTCGGTCAATGCCATGCAGTTGGTAAAGCCTGCAATGGCAAGGGGGGTAATGGCTGCATCGACACCGCCGGCAATGACAGCATCGAGATAGCCGCCGCGAATCATGCGATAGGCCTCACCGATGCAGTTCGTACCGGTTGCACATGCAGTCGTCAGCGAAAGACAAGATCCCTTTGCACCAAAGCGAATGGCAATATTGCCTGCCGCCATATTGGAAATCATTTTCGTAATGAAGAGCGGCGACACTCTCGACGGGCCCTTCTGATTGAATTTGTTATGCTCATCCAAAAACGTTTCGAAGCCGCCGATACCCGAGCCAAAGCATACGCCAAAACGCTCTGCATCGATTTTGCCTGCCAGCTGAGCCGCATTCATAGCCTGCGTTGCAGCTGCCAGTGCGTACTGCACAAAGCGATCGTTGCGGCGCACATCTGCCTTTTCCATATATTGGAGCGGGTCAAACTCCTTGACCTCGGCTGCCAGCTTGGCCTTAAAGCCTTCCGTATCGAACCGTGTAATCGGTGTGATACCGCATACGCCCTGCTTCAATCCGTTCCAATAGGATGCAAGGTCACATCCGATGGGCGTAATGCTGCCCATACCTGTTACCACTACTCTTTTCATCAGCTTCTACTCCGTTTCTACGCTTAAATTGCCAATCCGCCGTCGCAGCGAATGACGGTTCCCGTAATATACGACGCTGCATCGCTCGCCAGGAATGCCACCAACTCGGCAACCTCCTCCGGCTGACCCGCACGTTTCAGCGGAATGCTTTCCAGATACTGCTCTCTGTTTTTCAAGTCTTTGGTCATATCCGTTTCGATGAAGCCCGGTGCAACCGCATTGCAGCGAATGCCCTTGGGGGCATATTCTCTTGCGGTTGTCTTGGTCATCGCAATCACACCGGCCTTCGAGGCGGCATAGTTCGCCTGACCTGCCGTACCCATCAATGCGGATACTGATGCAATATTGATGATGCTGCCGGACTTTTGGCGCAGCATGGTCTTGCTGCAGCTCTGCATCATATGGAAGCAGCCCTTCAGATTGGTGTTGATCACAGCATCGAATTCTGCTTCTCGCATAGTCAGCAGCAGATTATCTCTGGTAATGCCGGCATTGTTGACCAGCACATCAATGCGGCCGAATGCGGCAGCAATCTCCTTGACAACCGCCTTGCAGACAGCGGCATCTGCCACATCGCAGGCATAGCATTCTGCCTTAACACTGTTTTGTGAGACAATCTCATCTCGCAGCTGCTCGGCACGAGCCTGATTGCCGCCATAGAGAATTGCCACATCATAGCCCTCGAATGCCAACTTCCGCACGATGGCAGCACCGATACCGCCGGAACCGCCGGTGACGATCGCAACCTTACCGTTTTGCATAGATGTGCACCTCCTCGAGCGTTTTGTTCAGTGTTTCAGCATTCTCGACCGAATACACATGTACTTCCTTTGAGATTTTCCGAATCAGACCACAAAGTGTTTTGCCTGCACCAACCTCGATGAAGTCGGTAAATCCATCTGCCGCCATATGCTCAATCGTATCCTGCCAGCGAACCGGACGCTGCATCTGCATCGCCAGTGTATCCCGTACCGCCATGCCATAGGGTTCAGCGGTCAAGTTTGCATACACCGGAATGTGAGGCGCAGAAATGCGATACTGCTCCAGCACCTGACGGAACTGCTCCGATGCACCCTGCATAAACGGCGAATGAAAGGCTGCGGAAACCGCCAGCGGCACACATTTGCCACCCAGCTCTGCAATCTTCTCCTTGAAGGCATCGACGCTCGTCTTCAGACCCGATACCACCGTCTGACCGGGGCAGTTGAAGTTCACCGCATACAGTTCCGGAAACTCCTTGACAGCCTCGAGAATTACGCTGCGCTCGGTACGCAGTACCGCACACATTGCCGTATCGGCAGCCTTTGCCGCCACGTCCATCAGCTTGCCGCGCTCTGTCACGATACGGAAACCATCCGTGTGGGAATATGCACCTGCATATGCCAGTGCTGCCACCTCGCCGAGCGAGAAACCGGCAACCGCATCTGCGGTGATACCGTTCTCCTTCAGAGCCAGTGCAGCCGACAGGTCAACCAGATACAGACAGGGCTGTGTATGACAGGTCTGCTTGAGTTCCTCCTCCGTACCGGAAAAGGATTGTGCCATCGTCCCCGGGCGGACAGCCTCTGCCGCATCATAGAGTGCCTTCGCTGCCGGAGAAATCTCGTACAGCGATGCGCCCATGCCGACATATTGTGCGCCCTGACCGGAGAATACCAATGCTAATTTACCCATGTTATGCCTCGCTTCAACAGTACTTCCGCTTCCGTGCAAATCTCCTGCACGATTTCAGCGGCCGGCTGTTCCTTTGTTACCATACCGGAAATCTGACCTGCCAAAAAGCTGCCGTGCTTTTCGTCACCGTCTACGACGGCTGCTCGCAGCGAGCCTTTCGCAAAGGCTTCCAGATCTTCATCGGAGATGGTCGTATACTCGAGCTTTGCATACTCTCGAGAGAATTTCGTTTTCAGGCTGCGTACCGGATGCCCCAGACGACGGCCTGTAACGATGGTGGAAATATCGTTTGCTTTCAGCACCTTTTCCTTATAGGTCGGGTGAATATGGCATTCCGGAGCGGTCAGGAACCGTGTACCGATCTGCACACCGCAGGCTCCGAGCATCAAAGCCGCTGCCATACCTCTGCCATCGGCGATACCGCCTGCTGCGATCACCGGAATGGAAACCGCATCACACACCTGCGGAATCAGCGCCATGGTAGTCAGCTCACCGACATGACCGCCGGATTCGCCGCCCTCAGCAATTACGGCTGTCACTCCGGCACGCTCCATCATCTTTGCCAAAGCGGTCGATGCGACCACCGGAATCACTTTCACGCCCGCTTCCTTCCACATCGGAACAAACGAACCGGGATTGCCAGCACCTGTCGTTACCACCGGTACACGCTTTTCGGCTATTACCTGTGCCACTTCCTGAACCCGTTCGCCACGCAGCATCACATTGACACCAAACGGACGATCGGTCTTGGCACGAATTGCATCAATTTCTTGAGCCAGCTGAACAGGGTCGCCGGCAGCGGCTGAGATGATACCCAGTCCGCCGCCCTCCGAAACCGCTGCTGCCAGATCCGCATCGGAGATATGCGCCATACCGCCTTGCAAAAGCGGATAGCGAATCCCGAGCAACTCACAGATTGGCGATTGGATCATGCGTTCACCTTGCCATCGATGTAGGCTGCCACTTCCTTGACGGACTTGCCGACCTTCTCGGTCTCGATCTCGATATCGAACACATCCTGCATCTCCATGACGATCTCAGCGACGTCCAGAGAATCGACACCCAGATCCTCAAATGTGGTCTCTGTGGTCATCTCGGATGCATCCATATCCAGATGCTCAGCCAAAACTTCGATTACCTTTGCTTCCGTGTTAGTCATAGTGGTTTCCTCCAAAACATGATTTTTCAGCAATCTTGTGATCGCCTTAATATTTGATGATGCAAACAGCACCGGACAAGCCGCCGCCGAATGCAGACATCGCAAACAAATCCCCACGCTTGAGCTGTCCGCTCCGTACAAGCTCGTCAAGCGCAATGGGCACACTCGCTGCGGAGGTATTGCCGACATGCTCGATGTTGACGAAAAACTTCTCCTTCGGGACATGCAGCCGCTTCGACGCAAAGTCAATGATGCGCCGATTGGCTTGATGGGGTACGATCCAGGCGAGGTCATCCAGCGTGATGCCTGCCTGCTCTGCCGCATACTTGATATCTTCCGTCATGCGGCTGACAGCAAACTTAAAGGTTTCCTGTCCGTTCATATGGACATAGGGCGTACCCTCCGGTTCGTTCTTGTAGAACGGAGATTCACCCAGATGATTCGGGATTAACAGCACCTGATCTTCACCGGCAGTAAACAGGCGGGAGGCAAGCAAGCCATCGCCCGGCTCAACCACTGCCGCACCGGCACCGTCACCGAAAATGACACAGGTCGAGCGGTCTTTCCAGTCGAGAATCCGACTCATGCGCTCTGCACCGAATACCAACACCTTCTTCATGCCTCCCCGTACCAGATACGAGGCTGCGATATCCAATGCAAAAAGAAATCCGCTGCACGCCGAATTGATATCAAATGCCGGACAGGTCGCACCAATCGCAGCCTGTACCATGCCGGCAACCGTCGGGCAGGCACGATCCGAGGTCAGCGACGCACCGATAATCAAATCGAGATCTGCTGCCGTACAACCAGCTGCCTCCAAAGCTCGCTGTGCCGCATGTACCGCCATATCGGCAGCGGTTTCATGCTCGGAAACATGGCGTTCCCGAATACCGACACGCTGCTGAATCCATTCATCGCTCGTTTCCACCAGCGTAGAAAGCTCCTCATTGGTGACAATGCGCTCCGGCAAATACGAACCGGTACCGCAAATATGAATACTCATTCCGTTATTCCTTTCAGCATCACTGCGTTATTTTTATGCAAGTTTCAACATGCCTGCAAGCAGATATCCGAATTCCGTTTTCAGCAATGCAATGGCATCTTCCTTCTCATAGCGTCCGCCGACGACATCTGCATTGAATCCTCGGCAGAAGCACCAGACCGCATGGCAAATGGCATCCAGTTCGAGCTTCTCATTGAGATAGCCTCGTGCCTGTGCCCGTTCCAGCACCGTGCGGATGGACTGCATCCACCACTGCCGATTGCGCTCCGACATGGAGTCATGCTCAAACATATAATGGCTGAACTGCTGCTTGATATCATAGGTATCCGTCAGCACGCCGATCGCCAATTCCATCGCCGACCGCGAGAGTGCCTCCGGCGTATCGGTTTCCACAGCAAAACGGGAACGCATCCGCAATACGATGGACTCATACACACAGTGCAGCACCTCATCGCAGTTGTGGAAACGGTTATAGAACACACGATTGCTCTTTCCCATCTTTTCCATGATTTTCCGCACCGTTACGGTATGTGCGCCTTCTTGCAGCACGATTTGTTCAGCAATTTGAAGTATTTCCTCCGACCATTGATCACGAATCAATTTTTTTTCTTGGGCTTCCATAGGCGCATCTCGCTTTGCCGGCTTGCAAAGCGCATTTCCTCCTTGCTGTATGGCGTATTGTTCGGCACATCACAGGCTTTCTTCGCCACATGTGTTACGGCACATGCTCGTTTTCACCCATGATTTTTGCCACAAAATCGCCGTTTCATTCGGCACAGAGTGGTCAAATCCCCCGGTTTGTGCGTTAGCACGGTTCGAGCACATTGTGTGCTGGCACACACCGTGCTGAGAAGCATTATATCACAGTTTCCGAATTTTGTCAATAGCAAATGACATCCATATTTGTTCTAACAATGCGAAATCGGTCGTTTTTCAGCTGTATCCCACTGCGTGATCGAGATTCTTTGGAATGCACGTTTGATTTGCCTGTCTTCCTTCAACCGCACTCTGCAAGACAGCAAGCGGAGAAACTGTTTCTTACCTCTCCACACATCGCACAATGGTATGCCAAACGCAAACGGCGTTCCTGCCCCTGCAAAGGACACGAACGCCGTCTGTACACACAATTATTTTTTGGTTTTACTTCTGCCTGCTCGCACTGTGGGACAGCCCTTTTCAAAACTTCGGTGGTTCGCCGCAGATCTCGTTCTCGAGAATCTGATGTGCGATGGCGCTGCGAGTCATGCAGTTGTCCATCGCCTGCTTTTCGATATAGCGATGTGCCTCCTCCTCGGTCATGCCTCGCTGCGAGATCAATGCCCATTTCGCACGATTCACCAAACGAATCTCCTGAATCTTTTCCTCAACAGAAAGCGTCTTCTTCTCCATTTTCCGCAGACGTTCTCGAATCGCACACATATTGTCCAGCGACTGCGAAACAATCGCCGGTGTTACGGGCTTGCGCAAAGTCATGACACCATGGCGCACGATCTGATAATAGACACCGGTATAGACATCGGTGCGTGCGAGCAGCAAAGCCACACGGGTACTGTTCGTCACCACGTCAATCGCCAGCTTTGTGCCGAAATCATCGGGCAGCGGTGCATTGATGATGACAAAATCATAATCTCGTTCGAGCAGCATCTGTCTTGCCTGGCTGTTCGATTTTGCATACGCAATCGGTACATACTGCGTGGTCGGCAGCAGATTGGCAAGAAATTGATCAAAGCGTGAGTCGGCAGAAACGACCAACACGCTGTATGTCAATTGTTGTTGCGCCGGTGTCACAAGCCGCCTCCTTTCGCTTGGCAGGGATTATCGTTGACGATACTCCATCAGCATGGCTTCGGGCAGGCAACGCTGAATGAACGCACTCTCTTTTGCACATTGCTTTGCCTCATTCAGCGAACGAGGCAGCATTTGCAGATGCGACAGCAGCGAGGCATCCGCCGTATAGAGATTCTCATCCACAGCCTGCGGCGGCTGCATATTCCCGCGAATGCCCTCCATCGCCGCATGAATCATCAAAGCATAGGCGAGATAGGGATTGGCAGTCGAATCCGGCGAACGCAGTTCCAGACGGCGATGCTTGCTGCCGGCAGCCGGAATCCGAATCAACTGGGAGCGGTTCTCATGCGACCATGAAATATAGATCGGTGCTTTATCCTGACCAAACCGCTTATAGGATTCTTCAGACGGATTGAGGAAAAGCGTCATCTCTCGAATATGAGCCAACACGCCGGCAATGACCGGTTGAAGCGACGCTTCTTCCCGATCGATCGGGTGAACCGAAAGATTGATGTGCAGGCCGTTGCCCGGATTGCCGGCAAACGGACGGGGCGAAAAGTCCGCCCAAACGCCGTTACGCTCTGCAACCGTGCGCACAACCGTACGCAATGTCATGGTATTATCGGCGGCAGAAAGCGGATCGGAATGACGGAAGTCGATCTCATTTTGACCGGGACCTTCCTCATGATGCGAGCTTTCCGGCGTGATCCCCATCTGCGAAAGCGTCAGACAAATTTCACGGCGTACATTTTCCCCCTTGTCATCGGGTGCAATATCGAGATAACCGGCAAGGTCATAGGGCTTACGGGTCGGCTGTCCTTCGTTATCCCGCTCAAAGAGATAGAATTCCGATTCCGAACCGAATTGGAACCGATACCCCTCCTGCGCTGCCGCCCGAATGGCATTGCAGAGCAGATAACGGGTATCCATCTCATAGGGCGTACCGTCAAACTCATAGATATTGCAGTACATCCGCACCACTCTGCCATGTTCGGGCCGCCAAGGCAGAATCGAGAGCGTAGACGGATCGGGACGCAAAAACAAATCCGAATGCACCACGCTGCGGAATCCCGCAATCGCAGAGCCGTCAAAGGCAATACCCTGCTCAAAGGCACGGGGCAGCTCTTGGGGCATGATCGAAATATTCTTGGGTCTGCCGTAAATATCGCAGAATGCCAGTCGAATGAATTGTACATCCTCCTCGGCAATGAATTGCATAATCTCCTGCGGAGAATAATTCATAGAATCACCTACTTTACCAAATGTTTTTTGTCCTTGGACAAAGCAATACCATACAAAGGCACAGAGACGGTCTGTGTACAGTATTGCCACACATAGCATTCAGTTCTGAACGTACATTTGCTTATACGGATTCTTGCTGTCGGGCGTCACGACTGTGAACGGTGCATCGAGGATTTCCTCCACATTATAGCCGAACAGCTCACAGAACCGCTCGATATGCGCTCTCACCTGCTCCAAATCTTCCTTGGTTGCCGATTGCGCAGTCACTTGACCGGGAAACCGAATATCCTCACAGGTTGAACGAATCAGCATCTTGCCGCCGTGCATACCCGTACCGGGAAAATTGCCGACGATCGGCTCTTGCCCCTCATACAGTCCCAGCACGATAATCAAACCACCGGCTTGGTACTCGCCGAGAAAGCTGCCCGTTCTGCCTCCGATCAGCAGGACCGGATATTTTTCGGCATATGCCTTCATATGGATGCCGGCACGATAGCCTGCATTGCCCTTGACATAAATCTTACCGCCACGCATGGCATAGCCGGTTGCATCGCCGATGTTGCCATGGACGATGATTTCGCCTTCGTTCATTGTATCGCCGACGGCATCCTGTGCATTGCCATGCACGGTGATGGTCGCACCGTCCAAATATGCACCGAGTGCATTGCCGGGTACGCCGTGAATATCGATATTCCGCCGGCTGAAGCCTGCTGCGATAAAGCGTTGGCCGCAGACATTGCGCAGTTCGACCTCTCCGTTGGAATTCCGCAATTGTTCATTCAGATCACGAAAATGGACTTGATCCGCATTGATTCGTTTCATTATACCACACCTCCGAAAATTTGTCCACGCTTTTCAGCAGAAAAAGATGCAAAACTCGGATCTTTTTGCAGCGCATCATAGGTCACCGAATACAGCGGCGTGCGATTTCGGATCATAGCGGTATAGATACCGGCCTTTTCAACATCACCGATCAGCAAAAATCCGGTCATATGGTCATCCTTGGTATAGATGCGCTTGATGTGCTTGTCGTCACACTCCTCATAGCAAACACCGCCCTCCTGCTCGGAAAAGTAGGTACCTGCAGTCATGGCATGCAGACCGAAGAATCCAATCGAGTTCATCGGGATACCCTTGTCAAAGGCAGCCGCCTTGCCTGCCATGTTCTGACCGGCACAGTAGCCCTGCATATTGGCATTCGGCAACAGTGCCAGTACACGGTTTGCACCAATCGTCAGGTCATAGCCCTCGGTGCAGTCACCGGCTGCATAGACATCGGGCATACTCGTTGCACAGCGGGCATCTACCACAATACCACGATTGCAGTTGCCGCCGGCTGCCTTGACCAAGCCGATATTGGCTCGTACACCCACGGCTGCCACGAGAATATCAAAGTCCACCTTTGCACCGCTTTTCATGACTGCGGTCTGACCCTTGAACTCCGTGACCGTATCATTGAGCAGGAAGGAAATGCCGTGCTGCTCAAGATGCGCCTGCATTCTCGCAGCACACAAATCATCAAAGATACTCGATAAAATACGAGGTGCAAGGTCGCAAACCGTAATCGAGGCAACACGGCCGTGAATGCCCTCGGCACACTTTAAGCCAATCAAGCCCGCACCGACGATCAGCACTTTGGCATCCGGCGTGAGAGCCTGTTCCAATGCCAACGCATCGTCCAACGTCTGGAAGCGGAACTGCTTCTCGACCTTTTCCAATCCCTTCATCGGCGGTACAAATGGACTTGAACCGGCTGCGATGCAGAGTTTGGTATAAGGCACGGACTCGCCGTCCTCGAGGAATACCTCATGGGTATGAATTTCAATCTTGTGGGCGGTCACACCATAGCGCACTGTTACATGGTTTTCCTCATAGAAAGATTTCTTGCGGTACACCATGCGCTCGACCGTTGTTTTGCCCTCCAGATAGTAGGAGATCAGCGGACGGCAATAGGTCGGATGCGGCTCAGCCGCCAACACGGTGATGGGAGATTCGGTATCAACGCTGCGGATACCCTCAATGCAGCTGACTGCCGCAACACCATTTCCGATGATGACATATTGTTCCATAGCGTTCACCCTCTCTCCTCATATACGATAGCACGGTTCGGACAGCCCTTGACACATGCCGGTTCTCCGCAGCTGTTTTGCAGACACAGTTCACATTTTTGCATGACGCCATTCTCATTCGGTGCGACCGCACCATACGGGCAGACCAGTACGCAGGTCATGCAACCGACGCATTTTTCCTGATCGATACGCACGACGCCGTCGGCATCTTTACTGATAGCACCGGCAATGCAGCTCTTGACGCAAATCGGGTCGGTGCAGTGACGGCAGTTGACCGCATAGGTAATCTGTCCGTCCTGCTCAACACGGATGCGGGGGTAAATGATTTTTCCCTTCAGGGCAACCGCCATATCCGGCTTTCCGGAATTGGCAAATGCACAGTTATATTCGCAAAGATGGCATCCCAGACACCATTGTTCATTCACATAGACTCTTTTCATCTTACTCACCTGCATGCGCAATTCCGAGAATTTCCAGTTCCTTCTCAGTCATTCCGACACCACGCAGCATCAAACGGTTGCCGCGCAGCGCTTCGATCGAATTGATACCCATACCGCCCAGCAATTCCTTGATTTCATGCTTCCAAGCATTCATCAGGTTGACAAGGCGTTCCGAGCCGACATCCGGATTCAGACGCTTGACGAGATCCGGACGCTGTGTTGCGATGCCCCAGTTGCACTTACCGGTCTGGCAGGTGCGGCAGAGATGGCAGCCCAAGGCGAGTACGGCAGCCGTTGCGACATAGCAGGCATCTGCACCGAGTGCGATGGCCTTAACCACATCGGAGGCACTGCGGATACTGCCGCCGACCACGAGCGATACACGATTGCGAATCCCCTCTTCTCTCAAACGGGTATCGACCGCTGCCAACGCAAGCTCAATCGGGATACCGACATTGTCACGAATGCGAGTCGGTGCTGCACCCGTACCGCCACGGAAACCGTCAATGGCAATGATATCCGCACCGCTGCGTGCGATACCGCTGGCAATCGCTGCGATATTGTGTACGGCCGCAACCTTGACGATGATCGGTTTCTTATATTCGGTGGCTTCCTTCAGAGAATAGACCAGCTGACGGAGATCCTCAATCGAATAGATATCGTGATGCGGTGCAGGCGAAATGGCATCCGTACCCTCCGGAATCATACGGGTACGGGACACATCGCCGACAATCTTTGTACCGGGCAGGTGACCGCCGATACCGGGCTTTGCACCCTGACCCATCTTAATTTCCACGGCAGCACCGGCTTCGAGATAGTCCTTATGCACGCCGAAACGACCCGATGCAACCTGAATAATCGTATGCGCACCGTAGCGATAGAAATCCTGATGCAGACCGCCCTCACCGGTGTTATAGTAAATGCCAAGCTCTGTGGCTGCTCTGGCAAGGCTAGCGTGTGCGTTATAGCTGATCGAGCCATAGCTCATGGCAGAAAACATCACAGGCAAAGAAAGCTGCAGCTGCGGTGCCAGCTTGGTATCGAGAGAACCGTCCTCCTTACGGGAGATCTGCTCAGGCTTTCTGCCGAGGTAGACACGGGTTTCCATCGGCTCACGCAGCGGATCAATCGGAGGGTTGGTTACCTGCGAGGCATTGATCAGGATACGATCCCAGTAAACCGGCAGCGGATTGGGATTGCCCATCGACGACAGCAACACCGCACCGGAGTCCGCCTGCTTGTAGATTTCGAGAATGGTATCCTGCGACCAGTTGGCATTTTCACGCATCCTGCAGCGGTTCTTCATAATCTTCAAGGCTCGCGTCGGACACAGTGCAACACATCGTTGGCAATTGACACACTTGCTTTCATCCGACATCATCAAGCCGGTATCCGGATGATAGTAATGCACCAGATTGGCGCATTGGGTTTCACATACACGGCATTGAATGCAGCGTTGCTCGTTGCGCACTACTTCAAATGTGGAAATCATATCATTCACGCCCATCAGAACGCACCTTCCTTTACTCTCACAATCACCGGTTCTCCACCGACCGGCGCATAGATGTCTTCGGCATCCGGCTCCATCACACGAATTGCAGCCTCTTCACTTGCGATAAAGACGAGATCCTCTTTATGACCAACCACCATGCTGCGCAGCTTCAAACGATCATTCAGTGCCATCAAGCCGCCGTTAAAGCCCAGGACGATCGAGAACGGACCGGTAATCAGAAGGCTCGGAAACACCGTACGCAGATAGGTCAGCTGTTCCTTGGCGGCTTCATCTTTGCGGCTAATGGTGCTCCAGAACGGTGCAGCCACCACATGCGCCGCCTCCTCCAACGTCAAGCCCTGACGGCGGAGCAGATAGTCCATGATATAGGTGATAACCTCGGTATCGGTTTGTAGCGTACACTTGTAGCCGAACATCTCGATGAACCGACGGTTGGCATCATAGGACGAGATTTCGCCGTTGTGAACGATGGAGTAATCCAGCAACGTGAACGGGTGTGCACCGCCCCACCAGCCGGGAGTATTGGTCGGATAGCGGCCGTGTGCGGTCCAGCAATAGCCTTCGTATTCCTCAAGACGGTAGAACCGACCGACATCCTCCGGAAAGCCGACCGCCTTGAACGAACCCATATTTTTGCCGCTCGAGAACACAAAACAGCCGTCAAGCTTCGTATTGATTGTCATAACCAAGCGCAGGATATATTCCCGTTCATCGAGCTGAGAATTCTGCAAGGCAAACCGCCGGGGCAATACAAAGTATCTCCAAATCAACGGTTCATCGGTGATTTCCGCAATGATACGGGTCGGAATCCGCTCACTCTTTGCGATATCGAGCTTCTCATTCATGAACGTTTCGCACTCCATGCGTGCCGCACGGGAGTCGAAAAAGATGTGCAAGGCATAGTAGTCCTTGTGCTCCGGATAAATGCCATATGCTGCAAAGCCGCCGCCCAATCCGTTGGAGCGATCGTGCATGGGTTTCATGCTCTCGATGATTTTCTCTCCGCTCATCCGTTCGCCGTTTTTGGAGATCATCGCAGAAATTGCACAACCGGACGGGATGCGGACTTGACCTTCTGGTTTCATAACATAACATTCCTTTCTCTTGGTTTACGTGCCAATGCCGAACAAAAAAGGCGTTCATTCAAAACCAGACAGGTATAACTACCCTCTGCCTTTGAATGAACGCCTTTGCTCATTCGATATTCTAGATTGTATTATATCACATCGTGAACGTTTTGTCAAGCTCTATTTTAAAAAAATAAGGGCAACACCGTACAAAGCCGTCAGGCGGGCTTTGTGCGGTGTTGTCTAAGATTTTCTCTGTATCTGCATCCAAAAACGCTCGGAACACGGCTTGCGTATTCGAGCGTCTTGTACATTTGACAGAATTATTTCGACAGCAAATCGAGAATCCGCTGTGCCGCAACCTTCGTATCCTCCGGATCACCAAAGGTCGAGAAGCGGAAATAGCCCTCGCCACACGGCCCAAAGCCCTCACCCGGCGTACCGACGACCTGAATCTCATTGAGCAGCAGGTCAAAGATGCTCCAGCTGTCCATACCATTCGGGCATTGCAGCCAAATGTACGGCGCATTGACACCGCCGAAATAGCGAATGCCCAGTTGGTCAAGAGCCGCCATCAGCACCTTGGCATTGTTCTTATAAACGGCAATCAACTCGGCAACCTGACGCTGTCCCTCATCCGAAAAGACCGCTGCTGCGCCCTTTTGCAGGATATAGGAAATACCGTTGGTGGTTGTGGTGCGGTTGCGCACCCACATGGCATGGAGATTCATGCCCTCACGCTCGAGCGTTTTCGGAAGAATCGTGTAGCCGCAGCGAGTTCCGGTAAACCCTGCCGTCTTGGACAGCGAGCAAATCTCGATGGCGCAGGTGCGAGCCCCTTCAATCTCGAAAATGCTGTGGGGCAGATCCGGATCCTCGATGAATGCCTCATACGCCGCATCAAAGAAAATCACCGCACCAATGTCGTTGGCATAGTCCACCCATTCCTTGAGCTGTGCCGCAGAGTAGACCGCACCGGTCGGGTTATTCGGCGAGCAGATGTAGATGATATCTGCTTTCTGCGAACGGTCGGGCATCGGTAGAAAGCCGTTGTCCAGACCGGCATTGCGGTGAATAATCGTGTTGCCGCGCATGAGGTTGGCATCGACATAGGCAGGATATGCCGGCTCGAGGATCATGACCGTTTGGTTGGTATCGAAAATACCGAGCAAATCGCCAAGCTCATCGCTGGCACCGCTCGATACGAACACCTCATCATCGTTGAGCATCACGCCACGTTTTTGGTAATGCTTGGCGATGGCTTTCCGCAGAAATGCCGCACCGCATTCCGGCATATAGCCATGGAAATTGGCTTTGGTTGCCTGATCTTCCACACCCTCATGCAATGCCGCAATGACACAGGGTGCCAGCGGCAGCGAAACATCGCCAATGCCCATGCGATAGAGCTTTTGATCGGGATGGGCTTCGAGATATGCCTTTGTTTTTTGCGCAATATGATAAAACAGGTACGAATCCTTGACGTTTTGATAATGTTGATTGGGTTTCATGGTTCTACCTCACATTCACAGACGGTTGCGGCAGGACCCTGCATCAGCACCGTGCCATCCGCCCGACAGAAAATTTTCAAGTCGCCGCCATCGAGTTTGACGGTAATCCAGACCTCCGGATCACAGCAGCCCTTTTGTACCGCAGCCGCTGCCGAGGCGCAAGCACCGGTACCGCATGCCCAAGTCACGCCGCTGCCACGTTCCCAAACTCGCATCCGCAGGGTTTGACGGTCAATCACCTGCACGAACTCTGCATTGACGCCCTCCGGGAAATAGGGGTGATGTTCGAGCTGTGCGCCGACGGTACGCAAGGGTACGGCCTCGGCATTCTCCACAAATTGCACGGTGTGCGGATTGCCGACCGAAACCGGTGTACACGCAATCGGCTGTGTACCGGCAAGCAGTAATCTCGGCTCGGACACCTCGACCTTGCCCATATCGACCGTTGCAGCGGTTACCTTGCCGTTCTCGACCGCCAATTGCAGTGTCCGAATGCCGGACAATGTTTCGATGGTCAGGTTGGTTTTCTCGGTCAAGCCCTTGTCATAGACATATTTGCCGACACAGCGAATGCCGTTTCCGCACATTTTCGCCTCGCTGCCGTCCGCATTGAAAATCCGCATTTTGAAGTCGGCAACCTCAGACGGCGAAATCGTAATGATACCGTCCGAACCGACGCCGAAATGGCGATTGGAGAGCCGAATAGCCAAATCCTCCGGCTGTTCCAACATGCCGTAATAATACAAATAGTCGTTTCCCAATCCCTGCATTTTGGTAAAGTGCAGCATATCTGTGTGCTCCTTTCAATCTGTTTCATTGATGGTCGATACGCCGATGGTCATTTCATCGAGCACATCGAGCAAAACGCGCACCGTATCGAGTGAAGTAAAGGTCGTAACATTGTTCTCGATGGCACAGCGGCGAATCGCTACGCCGTCCTCATAATGTACGCCCGACAAAATCGCACGGGTATTGATGACATAGCTGACATAGCCTGTGCGAATCGATTCGAGGATCTCCGTACTGCCCTCACTGAGCTTGCGCCGTACCGTTGCCGGCACACCATGTGCATTGAGGAAATCTGCCGTACCAACGGTGGCTTCAATGCGAAAACCCATCTCATAGAACCGCTTGACCAACGGGAAGGCCTCTTCCTTGTCCTCATCCGCCAATGTGACAATGACCGTGCCGTAGTTGTGCAGGCGGATGCCCGAGGCAATCAATGCCTTATACATCGCACGATGCAATGCCTTGTCATAACCGATTGCTTCACCGGTCGATTTCATTTCCGGCGATAGATAGGTATCCATGCCCTTGAGCTTCGAGAACGAAAATGCCGGTGCTTTGACATAGAAGCGTTTCTTTTCTGCCGGATAGAGGGAACGAATGCCCTGCTCCGCAAGCGATGTACCGAACATAACCTTCGTTGCAATATCCGCCAAAGCATAGCCGGTGGCCTTCGAGAGGAACGGCACGGTACGAGAGGATCTCGGGTTGACCTCGATGATAAAAACCTGATCCTGCTCATCGACGATAAACTGAATGTTGTAGAGTCCCACAATGCCGATGCCTAATCCCAACCGTTTGGTGCATTCGAGAATCGTGCGCTTGACACGGTTGGAGACGCTGAACGAGGGATACACGCTGATCGAGTCGCCGGAGTGGATACCGGTACGTTCGACCAATTCCATAATACCGGCAACAAATACATCCCTGCCGTCACAGATGGCATCGACCTCCAGCTCCTTACCACAGATATAATGGTCGATCAGTACCGGGCTTTCGAGACTGAGCTGCACCGAGTGCATCAGATAATGGCGCAGATGCTCTTCTTTCGCTACAATCTGCATCGCTCTGCCGCCAAGCACATAGCTCGGACGCACCAGAACCGGATAACCGACTTCCTTTGCCGCACGAATGCCATCCTCGATTTTGGTAATCGCCCTGCCCTTCGGCTGCGGAATGCCAAGCGAAATCAGCAGCCGCTCAAACAGGTCACGGTTTTCCGCTCTCGCAATTGCATCGCAGTCCGTACCGACAATCGGAATACCCTCTGCAGCAAGCGGTGCGGCAAGGTTAATCGCCGTCTGACCGCCCAAGGTCACAATCACGCCTTCCGGCTGCTCCATACGGATGATATTCATCACATCTTCCGGATAGAGCGGCTCGAAATAAAGCTTGTCGGCGGTGGTATAGTCCGTGGATACGGTTTCGGGGTTATTGTTGATGACGATGGCCTCAAAGCCTGCCGTGCGAATGGTTTTTACGGCATGTACGGTCGAATAATCGAACTCCACGCCCTGACCGATACGAATCGGACCGGAACCAAGCACAATAATCTTACGGCGGTCGGAAATGATCGATTCATTCTCCTCCTCATAGGTCGAGTAGAAATAGGGCACATAGCTTGCAAACTCCGATGCGCAGGTGTCGATCATCTTGTAAACCGGGAAGATATTTGCCTGCTCTCGCAATGCAAATACGTCCTTTTCGGTGCGTCCGGTCAGCTCTGCAATCGTGATATCCGCAAAGCCCTTTCGCTTTGCCGAACGCAATAGTTCCGGTGTCAGATCTTCGGTTTGCAGCCGTCTCTCCATCGCCATGATATGCTGCAATTTCGTCAGGAAGAACGGGTCAATGCCGGTCAGACGGTAAAGCGGTTCGACCGCAATGCCACGGCGGAATAATGCCGCAATTGCAAAGATGCGCTCATCCGTACCATCCTGTACCAGCTCCATCAGTTCTTCGGTAGTCTTTTCCTCGACGCTCGGCACGGAGAGGTGGTGAATGCCGATTTCCAATGCACGTACCGATTTGAGCAGGCTTTCCTCAAATGTTCTGCCGATGCTCATGACCTCTCCGGTTGCCTTCATCTGCGTACCCAGTATACGGGTTGCATCGGAGAATTTGTCGAACGGAAATCGAGGCATTTTCGATACCACATAGTCCAGTGCCGGTTCAAATGCTGCCGAGGTATTCGCAAGCGGAATTTCTTCCAAGCGCATGCCAACACAAATTTTCGCCGAAACTCTCGCAATCGGATAGCCGCTCGCCTTCGATGCCAATGCCGAGGAACGAGAAACTCTCGGGTTGACCTCAATGACATAATATCGGAACGAATTCGGGTCGAGTGCGAACTGCACATTGCAGCCACCCTCGATTTTCAATGCACGGATCAACCGCAGCGCACTGTCACGAAGCATATGATACTCCCGGTTGGTCAATGTCTGCGAGGGGCATACCACAATCGAGTCGCCGGTATGGATACCGACCGGATCGAGATTTTCCATGTTGCAAACCGTAATCGCCGTGTCATTGGCATCCCGAATGACCTCGTACTCAATTTCCTTATAGCCCTTGACGCTCTTTTCTACCAGCACCTGATGCACCGGCGAAAGGGCAAGTGCCTGCTTGAGGATTTCAAGCATCTGCGCCTCATTCTCCGCAAAGCCACCGCCGGTACCGCCCAGAGTGAACGCCGGACGCAGCACAAGCGGATAGCCGATCTTCTCAGCCGCCGCCAAACCGCTCTCTATGCTGTCTGCAGTCTCAGATGGCAAAGTCGGTTCGCCGATAGCATCGCACAGCTCCTTGAACCGCTCACGGTCCTCCGCACAGGCAATCGAATCCGAACCGGTACCGAGCAATTCCGTGCCGCATTCCTGCAAAACACCCTGTGCTTCCAGCTCCATGGCGAGGTTCAAGCCCGTCTGTCCGCCGATGCCCGGCAAAATCGCATCGGGACGTTCCTTGCGGACAATCTTTGCGACATACTCTGCTGTCAGCGGTTCCATATAGACCTTATCGGCGATTTGCGGATCGGTCATAATGGTAGCCGGATTGGAGTTGCAGAGTACAACCTCATAGCCTTCCTCTTTCAGCGCAAGGCAGGCCTGCGTACCGGCATAGTCAAACTCTGCCGCTTGACCAATCACAATCGGGCCGGAGCCGATGACCAAAATTTTATGTAAATCCGTGCGTTTAGGCATGTTCAGCACCCTCCATCCATTCCAAGAATTGATCGAACAATGCACCGCTGTCCTGCGGGCCGGGGGCGCTTTCCGGATGATATTGTACGCTGAACGCCCGCTCTGGAACGCATTCTACACCCTCTACCGTCTGGTCGAGCAGGTTCAAATGCGTCATGGTCAATGCGGTATCCTTGAGACTCTCCGCATCGACGGCATAGGAGTGATTCTGCGAGGTGATTTCAATCTTATCGGTTTTGAGGTTCTTGACCGGGTGGTTGCCGCCACGGTGACCGAATTTCAGCTTGTAGGTCTTTGCGCCGTATGCCAAGCAGAGGACTTGATGTCCCAGACAGATGCCGAACATCGGAATCTCGCCACGGAGCGTCTTGACCAGCTTGATGACCTCCGGCACATTGGTCGGATCGCCGGGGCCGTTCGAGAGCAGAATACCGTCCGGATGGAGCTTGCGCACGGTTTCCACATCGGTATTCCACGGCACAACCGTCACCGAGCAGTGCCGCTCGTTCAGGCAGCGCACGATGTTCTGCTTCATGCCGCAGTCCACCGCCACCACATGAAACTTCGGATGCTCAACGGGATATGCGATCATCGCCTTGCGGCTGACTCTGGCTACGGCATCGGTCGCCGGACAG
This sequence comes from uncultured Clostridia bacterium, assembly GCA_944388075.1. Taxonomy (GTDB): domain Bacteria; phylum Bacillota; class Clostridia; order Oscillospirales; family Ruminococcaceae; genus Firm-04. Next base: position 63,349 of record CALXHI010000012.1, read on the forward strand.
TAGCTTTGCAGCAATGCCATGCACACCTCCTGCGGCATATCCGCATCGGTGATGATACCATAACGGGTGCCGTAATCCCGAATCGATCGAATCAGCTTTCGGGTATCAATGCCGCTCAAACCGGTAATGTGATAGCGTTCCATGACCGCACCGAGCGTTTCCGTCGCACGAAAATTCGACGGAATATTGTTATATTCCCGTACAATCAAGCCGCTGATGGTCGGGGTCTGTGTTTCGTAGTCATCGGGGTTGATGCCATAGTTGCCAATCAGCGGATACGCCATCACAACCGCCTGATCGGTGTAGGACGGGTCGGAGATCAGCTCCTGATAGCCAACCGGAGAGGTGTTGAACACCACTTCGGTCACTCGCACGTCCTTCGCACCGAATCCATATCCGAAATATGCCGTGCCATCCTCCAGCACGAGCTTTTTCCTGCATCTTTGTTGAGCCTGCGTCATACGCTCCTCCTATTCCGTTCGTTCAGACAGTTTCCGTTGAAAGCGGTTCTTGTCCATATCGTTCGGCCGTTCGGTCGGATAATCGCCGGTAAAGCATGCCGCACAGTAATCCGAACCCTCCACCAGTTCTTTCAGCGATGCAATCGGCAGATAGGCCAGTGTATTTACGCCGATCATCTCTGCAATGTCCTCAACCGTATGCTGATTGGCAATCAAATTCTCCTCCGAATCAATATCCGTACCGTAGTAGCAGGGATGGAGAAACGGCGGTGCGGTAATGCGCATATGCACTTCCGATGCACCGGCATCTCGAATCAGCTTGACTAGCTGATGCGCCGTTGTACCACGTACAATCGAATCGTCCACCAATACCACACGCTTGCCCTTGAGCACTGATGCAATCGGACTGAGCTTAATTTTCACGCCGTCAATGCGCTCCTGCTGTTCGGGGGCGATGAAGGTTCTGCCGATATATTTATTCTTGATCAAACCGATGGCATACGGAATGCCGGATGTCTGCGCATAGCCCAAAGCGGCATCCAAACCACTGTCCGGTACACCGATGACCACATCCGCCGCAACCGGTGCGCATTTCGCCAGAATGCTGCCTGCGCACTTGCGTGCCATATGCACCGAGACACCATCCAAAATAGAGTCGGGTCTCGCAAAATAGATATATTCAAAGATACACGGCTTTTTCGGTTTTGTCCCACAATACCGACGGTCAGAGATCACCTCGGCACCGTTCCGGAATACGAGCATTTCGCCCGGTTCCAAATCCCGAAGCGGCTCAATGCCAACCGCACGCAACGCACAGCTTTCCGATGCGACCACATAACCGCCGTCTGCGGTTTTGCCGTAGCAAAGCGGACGGAATCCATGTGGGTCACGCACCGCAATCAGCTTTGCCGCCGACATCAGCACCAGAGAGTACGCACCCTCCATGCGTGCCATCGCCCGATGCACCGCTTCCTCGATGCTCGGTGCAGACAGCCGCTCCTTCGTCACCAGATAGGCAATGACTTCCGTATCACTGGTTGTGTGGAAGATTGCACCGTCCAACTCGAGCTTTTCCCGCAGCACCGCCGCATTGCTAAGGTTGCCGTTATGCGCAATCGAGAGTTTGCCCTTCATATGGTTGATCTCGATGGGCTGACAATTACAACGCAGGTTGCCGCCGGTTGTCGCATAGCGCACATGGCCAATCGCCATCGTACCGCTTGGGAATCGGGAGAGCCGTTCCCGATCAAAGACCTCGCTCAGGAGTCCCAAATCCTTATGGGAGTAGAACAAGCCATCGTCATTGATCACAATGCCGCAGCTTTCCTGTCCACGATGCTGCAAAGCATACAGACCGTAGTAGACCAGAGAAGCTAATGGCTTGGGTTCAGGACGAATCACACCCAATACACCGCATTCTTCATGAATACTCATTCTGCACCCTCCGTTTGTTGCAATGCCGCCGATACAAAGCCGCTGAACAGCGGATGGGGCTTATTCGGACGGCTCTTAAATTCCGGATGGAACTGTACACCGACATAGAAATTCTGATCGGTCAGCTCAACCGCTTCGACCAGATTTCCATCCGGTGACAGACCGCTCAGCGTCAAACCGGCTGCGGTCAGCGTTGCCCGATAAGCATTGGCAAATTCATACCGGTGACGATGCCGTTCGGAGATTTCCGTTTTGCAATAACAACGAGCCATGGTCGTATCCGGTTGAATGATGCAGGGGAACTTGCCGAGCCGCAGCGTACCGCCTTTCGCAATATGGCTGCTCTGGCCTTCCATGAAATCGATGACCTTATGCTTGCAGATTTCGTCAAACTCACCGCTGTTGGCATCGGCAATGCCTGCCTGATGGCGAGCATATTCGATGACGGCAATCTGCATGCCCAGACAAATGCCCAGATACGGCACTTGATGCGTTCTGGCATATTGTGCCGCCAGAATCATGCCGTCAATGCCGCGATGTCCAAAGCCACCCGGTACGAGCACGCCATCCACCTCGGACAGCACGTTGTCGACAGTATCCGGGGTCAGCGTTTCCGAGTCGATCCACTGAATTTCGACCTGCGAACGATACGCATAGCCGGCATGTTGCAGTGCCTCGACCACCGACAGATACGCATCGTGCAATTGCACATACTTGCCGACCAGACCAATCCGTACAGTCTTGCTGCAGTTATGAATGCGCTCGACCAAAGCGTTCCATTCGTTCAAATTCGGCTCGATGGCATCAATGCCAAGTTCTCGGCAAACGACATTTGCCAAGCCGTTTTTCTCGAGCATCAGCGGCGCTTCATACAGGCAAGGCAGTGTCAGATTTTCAATGACGCAGTCGGGCTTCACATTGCAGAACATCGCAATCTTGCGGAATACAGACGCATCGAGCGGCGAATCACAGCGCAAAACCACGATATCCGGCATAATGCCCATGCCCTGCAATTCCTTGACCGAATGCTGAGTCGGCTTGGTTTTATGCTCGTCCGATCCACGCAGGAACGGCACCAGCGTCACATGAATGAACAGGCTGTTCTCCTTGCCGACCTCGAGGGAAATTTGCCGTACAGCCTCCAAAAACGGTTGGCTTTCGATATCGCCGATCGTGCCGCCGATTTCGGTGATGACGACATCTGCATCGGTTTCTCTGCCGACACGATAGACAAAGTCCTTGATTTCGTTGGTGATATGCGGGATGACCTGCACCGTTGCACCGAGATATTCGCCACGGCGTTCTTGATTGAGCACATTCCAGTACACCTTACCGGTTGTCAGGTTGGAGAACCGGTTGAGGTTCTCATCGATGAATCGCTCGTAGTGCCCCAAATCGAGATCGGTTTCCGCACCATCCTCCGTGACAAAAACCTCCCCATGCTGATATGGGCTCATGGTGCCCGGATCGACATTGATATACGGGTCGAGCTTCTGTGCGGCGATCTTCAAGCCCCGCATCTTCAACAGTCTGCCCAATGAAGCAGCGGTAATGCCTTTTCCCAGTCCGGAAACCACACCGCCGGTTACGAAAATATACTTGGTCATACGCTATCTTCCTCGCAATCTGCACTGTATTGGCAATTCGTCACGCACGGATTGCCTACTGCTTTCTGCAAATGCCTTGCCGACTTTTGCATACACATCACGGCAGAACATCTTCTCACGTTCCCCCGTCATGTGTACACAAAAGCGCACCGCAATGGTCATGCCGAATTTCGTTCGTGACATGGCCTGCGGTGTAGCTTTTGCTTCAGCACGCGGCGGCATCCGGCTGATGCCCGTCAGTCGAATACCGCTTTGTGCCGGATGAGAACTCACTCGACATCCTGTAATGCGTCGTAGCCTTCCTCACCGGTTCTGACCTTCACGACATTCTCCACATCGTATACGAAAATCTTACCGTCACCGATATGACCCGTATAAAGCACATGCTTTGCCGTGTCAATCACGCTGCGAACCGGAACCTTGCTGACAACGATGTCAATCTGTACCTTCGGGAGCAGGTTAGTTTCGACCGGAACACCACGATAGTATTCCAAATCACCCTTCTGCAAACCGTAACCCATGACATGCGATACGGTCATACCGGTGATACCCAAGCTGCTCATTGCTGTCTTCAGAGCGTAAAGCTTCTCTTCCTTGCAGATAATCTGTACCTTGGTGAATTTCGGAGTGCCATCGGAAACCGATGCTGCCTCCTTGACAACCGGGACCGCATCTTCCACCGGTGTCTGACCCTTTATCTCAGCAGCTGCTGCGGCAATTGCAACGGAAGCATCCTCGTAATACTCCTCCGGCATCATCGCAAAGCCGGCATAGGCAGTCCGCAAACCGTGCTCGGAGATATCCAAGCCCATGATTTCGTCCTCCGGCTTTGCACGAAGGCCAATGGTATGCTTCAGAATCGTGTATACAATTACCATCACAACGGCAACATATGCTGCCACGCTGACACCGCCCAGAATCTGAATGCCGAACTGTGCGGTTTCGCCATAGACCAGACCCTTATGCTCGGTACCCAAGCCGTTCGAGAAGATACCAACACCAATCGTACCCAAAGCACCGCATACACCATGGACGGAGATAGCACCAACCGGATCATCAATCTTTGCAATCTTGTCGAAAAATTCGACAGAGAACACAATCGTGATACCGCAGAGCATACCAATGATGGCTGCTGCCCAAGGTTCTACCGTATCACAGCCGGCGGTAATACCGACCAGACCTGCCAATGCGGCATTGTAGGTCATTGAAACATCGGGTTTCTTGTATCGAATCCATGTCACAGTCAAGGTCGTAACACAGGCAACCGCTGCACTCATATTCGTATTGAAGAATACAAGACCGGCACGTGCAATCGCTGCATCGGTATCCATGCACACGGTCGATGCACCGTTGAATCCGAACCAGCAGAACCACAGGATGAACACACCCAAGGCTGCGAAGGTCAGGTTGTGACCAAGAATTGCTCTGGGCTTACCGTCCTTATCGTACTTACCGATTCTCGGACCGAGAATTGCCGCACCGGTCAGTGCTGCAACACCGCCAACCATGTGAACACAAGTAGAACCGGCAAAGTCATGGAAGCCGCTTTCTGCAAGCCAGCCGCCGCCCCAGATCCAGTGTCCGGAAATCGGATAGATGATGAGGGAGATGACTGCGGAATAAATACAATATGCTGCAAAATTGGTTCGTTCTGCCATGGCACCGGATACGATTGTTGCAGCCGTTGCGCAGAACACCGTCTGGAAGATCACAAATGCCCAAAGCGGTACGCCGGACGGCAAAATCGCACTGTAATCTCCCTGAATCATCGGATCGAGCGTGCCAAAGAAGGCATTGCCCGTTCCGAACATAATACCAAACCCTACCAGCCAATAACAGGGAGTACCAATACAAAAGTCCATCAAATTCTTCATCAGGATATTACCGGTATTCTTTGCTCTCGTGAAACCGGCCTCGCAGAGCGAGAATCCTGCCTGCATGAAGAACACCAGTGCAGCACCAACCAGTATCCACATGGTATTCAAGCCACTATATTTTTCCATAACGCTATGACTCCTTTCCACTCATATTTTTGATAGCGTGCTGCCGCATAACCCCTTGCGACAGCCTCGCAGGTTTCGCTTACCTCACGCTGAACAACAGCTTACCATAGGTCGGGAAGGGCCAATACTCTTCCGAGGTCAGCATTTCGGCAGCGTCACAGTCAGCACGAAGCGACTCCATGTCTGCCAGCAACGTCTTGCCAATGAAGGAGGACAACTCGATGACATCCTCCATCGACTTGGTCCTTTCGATATCTGCTTCCAGAACCGCAACTTTTTGTGCAATGCTGTCGGACAGTGCAGAAAGCTTTGCGACAGTTTCCGACTCGTAGCTGCAAGCCAGACCGGAAACCAATGCCTTTTTCGACACCGCTGATACAGCCAAATCGTTGGCGTACTTCACAACTGCCGGAAGGATTTGTTTCTGTACCATGTCGTCCATGGTGTGCGCCTCGATCAGCACGGTCTTGCTATAATTCTCGAGCAGGATCTCCGCACGGGACTTCAGTTCTGCTTCGCTGTAGACCTTCTGGCCAACCAGCATTTTCACATTCTTTTCATCAAGCATGTGCGGAATGCAGTCCGGCGTGGTACGGTAATTGCAAAGTCCTCTCTTTTCAGCCTCGGCGATCCATGTATCATCGTAGCCGTTGCCGTTAAAGATGATTCTGCGATGATCCTTGAAGGTCTTGCGGATCATCTCGTGGAGGGCAGACTCAAAGTCCTCAGCCTGCTCCAGACGATCGGCATAAATCTTCAGCGACGCAGCAACCGCTGCATTGAGCATGATGTTTGCACAGGCAATCGAATTGGCAGAGCCAAGCATACGGAACTCGAACTTGTTGCCGGTGAATGCAAACGGAGAAGTACGGTTGCGGTCTGTATTGTCCCGTGCGAACTTCGGCAGAACGTTAACACCCAGCTTCATGCTGGTCTTTTGCTGTGCACTGTAGGGACGATCCTCAACAATGGCATCCATGATGGCGGTCAGCTCATCGCCCAAAAAAATCGAAACCACAGCAGGCGGTGCTTCATTCGCACCCAGACGATGATCGTTGCCTGCGCTTGCCACAGAGATTCTGAGCAGATCCTGATAATCGTCAACCGCCTTGATGACGGCACACAGGAACAGCAGGAATTGTGCATTCTCATACGGGGTATCGCCCGGGGAGAGGAGGTTCACGCCCGTATCGGTTGCGATCGACCAGTTGTTGTGCTTACCGCTGCCATTCACGCCTGCGAAAGGCTTCTCGTGCAACAGGCAGACCATGTGGTGACGCTTGGCGACCTTTTGCATGATCTCCATGGTCAACTGGTTATGGTCGGTTGCGAGATTCGTTGTCGTATAGATCGGAGCCAGCTCATGCTGTGCCGGAGCGACCTCATTGTGTTGTGTCTTTGCTAAAATGCCGAGCTTCCACAGCTCCTTGTTGAGGTCTGCCATGTAGGCGGCAACTCTCGGCTTGATCACACCGAAGTAGTGATCATCCATCTCTTGACCCTTCGGAGTCTTGGCACCGAACAGCGTTCTGCCGGTGTAGATCAAATCCTTACGCTGTGCGTACACATCCTCGTCGATGAGGAAGTACTCTTGCTCCGGACCAACTGAAGTGCGAACACACTTGACATCCTCGTTGCCGAAGAGCTTCAAGATTCGCATGGCTTGCTTATCGAGTGCTTCCATCGAACGGAGCAGCGGGGTCTTCTTGTCGAGTGCCTCACCGCCGTAGGAGCAGAAAGCAGTCGGAATACACAGGATCTTATCCTTGATGAATGCGTAAGAGGTCGGGTCCCAAGCGGTATAGCCACGAGCCTCGAAGGTCGCACGCAGACCGCCAGACGGGAAGGACGATGCGTCCGGCTCTCCCTTAATGAGCTCCTTGCCAGAGAACTCCATGATGACTCTGCCGTCCGAAGCCGGAGAAATGAAACTGTCATGCTTCTCGGCGGTGATGCCGGTCATGGGTTGGAACCAATGGGTGTAGTGGGTTGCACCCTTGCTGACCGCCCAATCCTTCATTGCCTCCGCAACCGCATTGGCAACGGTCAGATCCAGCTTCTCGCCTTGCACGATGGTCTTCTTGAGCTTAGCATAGACATCGGCAGACAGCATGGTCTTCATGATGCGATCGTCAAACACCAAACATCCAAAATAATCCGGTACTGTTTTCATCGTTTTTTCCTCCTGTGTATGTTTTATGTATACGCAAAAAAGGCAACGGTGCCTTGGACTTCTCAGTTCCAAGACACCGTTGCCTTTCTCGATTGCTATTATACACCCAATTTGCAAAATTGTCAAGGGGTTTTTCGTATTTTTTTGCCGCGCTACAAAGTTGCATCACGATTTGTTCGTAGCTACGTGTCATTTCACGCAAAAAAATTTTATGCGGTGCTGCCTTTGAGATTGGCGGATTCAGCTGTGCTTCCGCACGATCCTGCCGAGGATTGCACCCAACACAAGCAGTCCGCCCAAGATGAGTGCCGGAATCCAGTAGGTACCGGTCGGTTTGCCGATCCAAGGACTTTCCTTCCCAGTTTGCGATGTTGTTGTGACCGGCGGCATGGTCGTCTCCGCAGCCGGTACCGACTCCAAAGGCAATCCGTTTTCCTCGGCATAGGCTTTGGCGACGGCATTGTCGGTGCGGACGGCAAACGTGGTATCGAGGACATATTCGCTACTGTCATTGCTCCACCGATAGCCGATGGCACGTTCGCCGATTGCAGTCACCTCGTCCGGTACGATGATTCCATCGAGCGCATCACAAGAGACAAATGCCCTCGCTCCAATCGTTTCGAGCTGATGACTCATGTGAATATACCCCAAAGCCTGACATCCAAAAAATGCCATTTCTCCAATCTCGGTGACCTGATCGCCCATCTTAACCACTTGCAGCGAGGTGCAGCGATAGAATGCCGCACGCCGAATTTCAGTCACGGAATCGGGCAAAGTTACGGTCGTGATTGCAGGATTGCCCTCAAAGGCTGAGCGGTTGATAACGGTAATGCCCTCCGGTATATCCACCACCGTATCTTCCCCTCGATAACCAATCAGCATCGTACCGATGGTCACATAATCCGAAGGGAAATGCTGATACCAATTCGTATTGCGCACAGCGTCCGGCTCAAACAAGGTCGGCATACCCTCCAGCGCAATCTCCTCGAGTGCCATGCAGTTGTCAAATGCGCCTGCACGCACTTCCGTCACCGATGCCGGAATCTGGACCGTGTGAATATTGTGATGATTCGCAAACGCATAGGCATTGATCACTCGCACCGTATCGGGAATCTGCACATCCGCATCCGTGCCCCGATAGGCATAGAGAATCCCATCGCCTAATATCACAAAGGCATCGCTTTGCTGTGCGAGGAACGGCGTTCCCCGAAATGCGTCATGCTCGATGGTTTTAACGGTTTCCGGAATCGCAACCGTTGTGAGCCGATCACAATCCGCAAAGGCCGCATAGCCAATTTCCGTGCAGGCACTCGGAATCGTCATTGTTTGCAGATACGCACAGCCGGCAAATGCCTTCTCGCCAATTGTCCGCACCGTGTCGGGCAATTCCACCGTATCTGCATAGCAATACAGAAATGCCTCTTTCCCGATGGCTGTGACCGGCTTGCCCTCGATTGTGTCGGGAATCGTCACGGTCGGCTCATTCGTCCAAGCAAACGATGTTATGGTCACACCGTCCTCCTGCACCTCATAGGTCAAGCGGGACATGACGTCGGGTGTGGTTGTGGTGGTCGTCGTAGCCGCCGTCTCTTGGGTTGTCGTTTCCGCATATGCCGGCTGACAGATACACATAGCCATGAGCATGACGCAGAATCCAGAGCGGACAGCCTGCCATTTGGTTCTCATATCGTTTTTGTATGACTCGGCATGCCGAATCCATACGCTCCTTTCTTGTTTTATCATATATGCAAAATGCTGGCAATTCCATATCCGAATGCCAAACCGCAGCTAAGATGGATTTAGCCGAAAACCTCCGCAGCTGCTATCGTTTTGAGCAATTCTACCTGCACCTTGTCTCTGCCGTACGCATCGAGAAAGCGTTCCCGATATCGATTGGTTTTCAGATTGTGCCAAAGCGTCCAAGTCCCCCAGAACAAATCGATATGCCGATCCCCTACACCACCGCTGCCGACATCAATAAAGCCGGACCATTTCCAGCCGTGCAAAATGATATTCGGCAGACAATAGTCGCCATGCAGCAGCACCTTGCTTTGCAACGCAGCCTTGCCTGCTGTCAAAACCGCATAGGCTTCCTCCGCCGAGCGATACCCAAAGCTATCGGGAAAATGTGATTGGTCATACTGCCCGGTGCGGTAATGCGCCTCCATCGTGGCAAGATATTCTGCGGTACGGTCGGACACCGGACAGCCGGTGTAGTCGGTTTCATGCAGCCGGCGCAATTCCGTTGCCAGCGTATCGCAAAGGCGTTCCGGATTGGCACAATAGCGTTCATAGGTGCAGTCCTCACCTTCAATGACAGCTGTCAACAGCCAATCGCCGCGGTCCTCAGATATGTATTGCAAAACCTCTGCGCCCAATCCCTTCGCATAGAAATATGCGGTCATTTGAGCTTCTCGTGCAAGCGTATTTGGGGCGGCGTGCTTGAGATAAAAGCCATGCCCCTGCTCGATAAAATACACCCTCGCCTCGGGAGAACAGGAGCTGTCATAGACCTTTGCATCGGCAATCCGCCGCCGAATATCCTGCGGAATTTCGTTTGGAATTTGCAACAGCAATGTTTTTTTCATAAATTTCTACCTCTGTGGATAGCAAAAAGGGACGGCTGCAGTGAACCGTCCCTCTTCCTACAATTAGCCAATCGGCGCAACCGGATGTTCGGTGTGCGGGATCGTCGGTACAGGCTTCACCTGCTGATAGGGCACCATACCGGTACCGGCAGGAATCAGCTTACCGATGATAACATTCTCCTTCAGACCGAGCAGATGATCGCTCTTGCTGTGAACAGCCGCATCGGTCAGTGCTTTTGCAGTCTCCTGGAACGATGCTGCCGACAGGAAGCTTTCCGAATTCGAAGATGCCTTCGTGATACCAAGCAGCGACGGGCGAACAGTCACCAGACGCACATCCTCCTCACCGGCATCAATTCTTGCCTGCAGTGCGGCGTTGATGGTTTCCACTTCACGCTTGTCGATCATGGACTCCGGCAAAAGCAGACTGCTGCCCGGATCGTCAATCTGTACCTTCCGCATCATCTGACGCACAATGACCTCGATATGCTTATCATTGATTTCTACACCCTGCTGGCGATATGCAAACTGGATCTGCTCAATGATATAGTTCTGAACGGCCTGTACGCCTCGGATTTCGAGCAGCTCCGGCGGATAAACACTACCGGTCGTTAGCTGAACACCTGCCTCAACAAATGCACCATCCTGCACGTAGTTCATCAGATGGAAGTTATATGGAATCGAATATTTCGGCGATTCTGCACCCGTATTCGGATCACAAATGACAATGGTCTTCAGACCATTTTCCTCCTTGAGTTCAATATTGCCTGTATGCTTTGCGAGAATCGCACCACCCTTGGGACGTCTTGCTTCAAACAATTCCTCAACACGAGGCAGACCCTGTGTGATATCCTCACCGCCTGCGACACCGCCCGTGTGGAAGGTACGCATCGTCAGCTGGGTACCCGGTTCACCGATAGACTGTGCGGCGATGATACCAACCGCTTCACCATGCGAAACGAGATTGCCGTTTGCGAGATTGATGCCATAGCACTTCGCACAAACACCCTTCTTCGCCTTACAGCAAAGCACAGAGCGAATATGCACTTTTGTGAAGCCCGCTTCCACAATTTTCTGTACATCGGCTTCGGTCAATGCTCTGGTCTTGGGAATATACAGCTCAGACTTTTCGTCCCGCAGATCCTCCACCAGATAACGACCGACCAAACGCTCCTGCAACGGCTCGAGATCACGATCGCCGTCGCTGATGCAGTAAACCTCAATACCCTCAGTCGCACCGCAATCGGTTTCCCGAATGATGACATCCTGCGAAACGTCCACCAGACGACGGGTCAGATAACCCGAGTCCGCCGTACGCAGAGCGGTATCTGCCAAGCCCTTACGAGCACCACGGCTGGAGATAAAGTATTCAGAAATGTTCAGACCCTCACGATAATTGGAACGAACCGGGATCTCGATGGTCGCACCGGATGTGTTGGCAATCAAGCCACGCATACCGGCAAGCTGACGAATCTGGTTGATCGAACCACGCGCACCGGAGTCGCTCATGATATTGATCGGGTTGTACGGATCGAGGTTTGCTTTCAACGCCTCCGTGACCTGCTTGGTGGCACTGTCCCAAACCTCACAGACCTTCTGATACCGAATCGTATCCGAAATATAACCGTACTGATACTGCTCATTCAAGGATTCGACTTCGGCATCTGCCTGTGCCAGAATCTCCTTCTTCTGCGGAGGAATCGTCGCATCAATGACCGCTACGGTCAGACCGGAACGTGTGGAATAACGATAACCCAATGCCTTCACACGGTCGAGCACCTCTGCGGTTTCCGTCACGCCATGCGTACGGATGCAGCGATCGATAATATCAGAAAGTACGCCCTTTTTGACAACTTGCGAGATTTCCAGTTCAAAATCGTTGCCATTGCTGCGATCGACAATGCCCAAATCCTGCGGAATCACCTGATTAAAAATCAAGCGTCCCATCGTACAGTCGATAATGCGGGAGGCCGGCTGACCGTCCACACGAGAAACCGGTGTACCGTCGATCCGTTCCGTCATACGCACACGAATCTTGCTGTGCAACGTGATATAGTGCTGCTCATATGCCATCATCGCCTCATCGACATTGCGGAATACCATACCTTCACCCGGCTCGCCGTCCTTCACCATCGTCAGGTAGTAGCTTCCGAGGATCATATCCTGCGTCGGCACGGCAACCGGCTTACCGTCAGAGGGTTTCAGCAGGTTGTTGGCAGCCAGCATCAGGAAACGTGCCTCGGCTTGTGCCTCAGCGGAAAGCGGCAGGTGTACAGCCATCTGGTCGCCATCGAAATCCGCATTAAATGCGGTACAAACCAGCGGGTGAAGCTTCAAGGCTCTGCCCTCGACGAGTACCGGTTCAAATGCCTGAATACCCAGACGGTGGAGCGTAGGCGCACGGTTCAGCAGAACCGGATGATCCTTAATGACGTATGCCAGTGCATCCCAAACTTCTTTATCTTGCGCACGGTCAACCAGTTTACGGGCACTCTTAATATTCTGAATCTTACCGATTTCCACAAGGCGTTTGAGCACAAACGGCTTGAACAATTCAATTGCCATCTCTTTCGGCAGACCGCACTGATACATCTTCAGTTCCGGACCGACAACGATAACCGAACGACCGGAATAGTCCACACGCTTACCGAGCAAATTTTGACGGAAACGACCCTGCTTACCCTTCAGATAATCGGAAAGCGACTTGAGCTGACGGTTGTTCGGACCGGTCACAGGCTTGCCATGGCGGCCGTTATCGATCAAAGCATCGACAGCCTCTTGCAGCATTCTCGCCTCGTTACGGATGATAATGCTCGGTGCTTTCAGTGCCTGCATCTTGCTCAGACGGTTATTGCGATTGATGACTCTGCGATAGAGATCATTGAGATCAGAGGTCGCATAGCGACCGCCATCGAGCATGACCATCGGGCGGATATCGGGCGGCAAAACCGGCAAAACGGTCATGACCATCCACTCCGGATGATTGCCGGACAAACGGAATGCCTCGATAATTTCCAGACGCTTGAGCAGCTTGCTGCGCTTCTGATTTTTCTGGAGTGCCGCACGGCTGGTCGCCTTCTGATCAAGTACTCTCAGCTCCTCCATCAGCTGCTCCGACACGACCTCCAAATTGTTCTTCCACTCTTCCTCGACATCAACGCAGAAAGAGCAATCCCGGCATTGGTAGCCGTGCTCACAATTTCGACAGACATCCAGCTGCTCGAAATCCAGCTGAAGCTTGCCCTCGGCAACCATGCGGTCACGGAATTTGTCATAACGATCGGGGCTGTATTCCTGCAACAGCTTGAGAATCGCACCGGCACCCATCTCGGCATGGAATGAATCTGCACCATGCTCTCGTACTTTTTCGAGGTATTCCTCCTCAGTCAGCGTCTGCTGCTTGACAAGACCGGTTTCATAAGCACCGTCTCGCGTCGGATCCGGCTCACCCGGATCGGTGACGATATATTTCGTAAAATAGATTACTGATTCGAGATCTTTCTGAGAGATATCAAGCACCTGACGAATGTACGCCGGTGTGCTCTTAAAATACCAGATATGGGCAACCGGTGCTGCCAGTTCAATATGACCCATGCGCTCACGGCGCACCTTCGCCTGCGTCACCTCAACGCCGCAAATCGGACAAATCGTCCCCTTGAACCGCACCTTCTTGTACTTTCCGCAGGCACATTCCCAGTCCTTGGTCGGTCCGAAAATCTGCTCGCAAAACAGACCGCCACGCTCCGGCTTCTGCGTACGATAGTTGATGGTTTCCGGTTTTTCGACGCAGCCATGGCTCCATTTATCACGGATTTGTTCCGGAGACGCCAAGCCAATTTTAATGGAATCAAAGGTAATGTAATCCAATGTGTTTCCTCCTTATCGTCTATGCGTTTTTGCATAGGCCGTCTCGCCTACATGGATGGAAACGGATCTGCGCAGCCGATATCGCTCGGGTGCGCCCCGTATTGCACTGTTCCAGATTACTCGTCGTAAGAATCCTGATCGGAGTCATCGAAATCATCAAGACCTGCCTTCATAGCATCGCCATAGAAATCACTGTCGGAATCGTCAAATGAATCCGAACCGACTCCATAATCACGACATGCACCGCCCGATTCAGCCAACTCTTCGAGGGACTGTCCCTGATCACCAATCAAGAATCCGGCACCGGACATCGCTTGTTCACCGTCCTGCACACCAACCATCTGTTCGGAGAGCAGTTCGCTGCGGCGAGGCTTCACCGGTTCATCAAAGCACTGCTTGAGTTCGATTTCATTCTGGTCAGCATCCAGTACACGCAAATCCAGACCGAGCGACTGCAATTCCTTGACTAAAACCTTAAAGCTTTCCGGAATCCCCGGCTGCGGCACATTGTCGCCCTTGACAATTGCTTCATAGGTGCTGACACGACCGGTCGTATCGTCGGACTTGACTGTCAGGATTTCCTGAAGCGTGTAAGCAGCACCATATGCTTCGAGAGCCCAAACTTCCATCTCACCGAAACGCTGTCCGCCGAACTGCGCCTTACCGCCAAGCGGCTGCTGCGTAACCAACGAATACGGACCGACAGAACGTGCATGAATCTTATCGTCAACGAGGTGATGGAGTTTTAGATAATACATATAGCCAACCGTAACACGGTTATCAAATTTCTCACCGGTACGGCCGTCATAAACCGTAAACTTACCATCCTCAGAATAGGGAATGGACTTGGTATCAATGACCTTCTGCATCGGTTTCAGGGAAAACGGTTCTCTGTCACCGGATTCTCTTGCCTTCCGGTTCTGCTCCTCCGCCAGACGGAAGCAGGCACGAATATCCTCCTCATGTGCACCGTCGAAAACAGGGGTCATGATATGCCAGCCGAGTGCCTTGGCAGCCATGCCGAGGTGAACCTCGAGCACCTGACCGATGTTCATACGAGAAGGAACGCCGAGCGGATTCAGAACGATATCCAGCGGCGTACCATCCTCGAGGAACGGCATATCCTCCTCGGGCAAAATGCGGGAAACTACGCCCTTGTTGCCGTGACGACCCGCCATCTTGTCACCAACAGAAATCTTACGCTTCTGTGCGATATAGCAGCGAACGATCATGTTGACACCGGGTGCCAGTTCATCGCAATTCGTGTGGTCGAACACCTTCACATCGACAATCACGCCGGATGTACCATGAGGCACACGCAGCGAGTTGTCACGTACCTCTCGTGCCTTTTCACCGAAGATGGCACGCAGCAGCCGCTCCTCTGCGGTCAACTCGGTTTCACCCTTCGGGGTGACCTTACCGACCAAAATATCATTCGGATGCACCTCTGCACCAATCCGAATAATACCTCGATCATCCAAATCCTTCAGTGCATCTTCGCCGACATTGGGAATATCACGGGTGATCTCTTCCGGACCGAGCTTCGTATCACGGCATTCCAGCTCATACTCCTCGATATGCACGGACGTAAAGACATCTTCCCGTACCAGACGCTCATTCAGCAAAACAGCGTCCTCATAATTATAGCCTTCCCAAGTCATGAACCCAATGAGGGCGTTCTTACCCAAGGAAATCTCACCATCACAGGTTGCAGGACCATCGGCAATGACCTGACCGGTCACAACATCTTCCCCAACCGAAACGATCGGTCGCTGATTGATACAGGTTGCTTGGTTACTGCGCTTGAACTTGATGAGCTGATACTTCTGCACCTCGTCCTCACGCTGACCATAACGTACAACAATCTCGTCCGCACTGACCGCAATAACCTTGCCGGGCTTGTCGCAGAGTACGCAAACACCAGAGTCCACAGCAGCCTTATATTCCATACCGGTACCGACAAACGGTCTCTCGGTCTTAAGAAGCGGAACAGCCTGACGCTGCATGTTCGAACCCATCAATGCACGGTTCGCATCATCGTTCTCGAGGAACGGAATCATCGCCGTTGCGACAGATACAACCATCTTCGGCGAAACATCCATAAAGTCGATCTGCGACGGAGGACACTCGATAATCTGATCCCGCAGACGTGCCGTAACACGCTTACGAGCGAACTTGTGATCCTCTGTCAACGGCTCGTTCGCCTGCGCCACGCAATAATTGTCCTCCACATCAGCTGTCATGTAAACGACCTCATCGGTGACCACACCGGTTTCCTTATCGACCTTGCGGTACGGTGCTTCAATAAAGCCATACACATTAATGCGAGCAAACGATGCAAGGTAAGAGATCAGACCAATGTTCGGACCTTCCGGTGTTTCGATCGGACACATTCTGCCGTAGTGGCTGTAGTGTACATCACGCACCTCGAATCCGGCACGATCTCTTGCCAGACCACCCGGACCTAGTGCGGACAAACGACGCTTGTGGGTCAATTCGGACAGCGGATTATTCTGATCCATGAACTGCGACAGCGGAGACGAACCAAAAAACTCTTTGATTGCCGCCTGAATCGGACGAATGTTGACCAATGCCTGCGGCGTCAAGTTTTCGGCATCCTGCGCCTGAATGTTCATGCGTTCCCGTACCACACGCTCCATACGAGCGAATCCAATGCGGAACTGATTCTGCATCAGTTCACCGACCGAACGGATACGGCGATTACCGAGGTGGTCAATGTCATCGACATGACCGATGCCATCGCAGAGATTACAAAAATAGCTGATGGAGGCAAAAATATCATCGAGCACAATATGCTTCGGCACGAGCACATCTGCCTTCTGACGAAGCAACTTCTTCAGGGTTTCCGGTTCCCCATCTGCTTCCTCGAGCACTTCGAGCAGTACCTTTGCGGAAACCTTTTCCCGAATGCCATAAGCCTCACCGTCAAAGTCCGGCAAAATCGGCAGAACATAGGGGGCGATATCAACCATGCCATTGCCGAAAATCTTCACTGTACGGTGAACGAATTCTGCTGTCACCTCATGCTTTGTCTCGTCCACATGCGTTTCACGCACCTCGGCATCAACGAACGCCTCACTGACACCGGCCTGTTCAATGGCCTGTGCCAATGCCACATCGACCTTTTGTCCCTGTGCGGCAACGACCTCGCCGGTCATCGGGCTAACCACATCCTGCGCAAGAACCTGTCCGATCAGGCGGGAGCTGATGCCGAGCTTCTTGTTATACTTGTAGCGGCCAAATCGGCACAGATCATATTTCTTCGGATCGAAAAACAAGCTCTGCAACAGCGAATCTGCTGCCTCAACGGTTGCCGGATCTCCGGGTCTGAGTTTTTTATAGACCTCAAGCAAGGAAGCCTCGATGTTGCGTGCTGCATCATCGGTGACATTTTCTTCTTTTTGGGCAATGGTCGCCTTCAGTCTCGGATCCTCACCGAACACCTCAAAGATTTCCTCATTGCTACCCAGTCCCAATGCACGGATAAAGATCGTCAGCGGGATCTTTCGGTTTTTATCAATGCGAACATGAATCACATCATTGGAATCCATTTCGTATTCCAGCCAAGCACCGCGATTCGGAATGACTGTTGTGCTAAAGAGGCTTTTACCGGACTTGTCCCGGCTCACACCGTAATACACACCCGGCGAGCGCACAAGCTGTGACACAATGACACGCTCTGCACCATTGATCACGAATGTCCCGCTGTCAGTCATGAGCGGCAGATCGCCCATGTAAATTTCCGAGTTGACAACATCATCCTGACCGGTTCTCCAAAGCTGAACCTTCACGCGCAATGCTGCCGCATATGTCGCATCCCGCTCTTTGCACTCCGCAATCGTATACTTGGGTTTGGAATCAATGCGATAATCCAGAAAGCGGAGACGGAAATTGTTGTTGAAATCCGTAATATCCGCAACATCACGGAAAACCTCACGCAAGCCTTCTTCCAAAAACCATCGATACGAGCTTTTCTGTACTTCGATCAGGTTCGGCATCGGCAGAACCTCATTGATCTTTCCAAAGCTCATGCGTTGGTTCTTTCCGACCTGCTTCGGAACAACATCAATTTCGGATTGCAGTTCCTTGTCAATTTGCGGGGTAGTTTGCAAGCTCATGGGCAAAAACCTCCTGACTGTTCTATACATCACAAAACGGACGCAACGAAGCAATCGCATATGTCTGCATGAAATTTGCATGAAAAGTACTTGACAAATCTGAAATTCTATGGTATGATAGAGTAGACATGCGATTGAAAATGCCATAATCAGGCATTCTATTATTATAAGCATAATTCGATGCCGTGTCAAGTGCTTTTTCAAAACTTCGTGCAAAATGCTTTGTTCCCATGCAAATATGCTGTTGCATTTTTGGCATTTTACAAAACGGTACATAGCAAGTTCACGCTCCGGCATTCCCATGAAATCACAACGCCTCAAAAATTTGTTTTCAGCACGGTACAGTCCCAAGACAAGCAAGCAATCATGAAAGCATCCCTCGTATGGTTCGCCCTGCGGGGGATGTGCTGTTTCATCGGCACTTTGTCCGATATCAAATGGTCGCTTTTGTGCATATTCACTACGGTTTGCCATTTCTTTCATGCAAAAAATTTCCAAAAAGATTGGTTACTTGGCATTTACAAGCGGAGGATTTCGTGGTATAATAAAAGAGTATATCATGTGAGCAGCGCAATCCGCCACGCAAAGGAGAATCTCTATGGCATCTTTGTATACCGATGAAGCACTGGAAGCTCGTTATGCACGCAATCGCAAAAAGAAAAGACTATATGAGCTCGTAAGCCTCCTCTTATTTCTCATGTGGCTTGCCTGTGCGCTATTCGTTATGCTTCCCGACGTAATCATAGGAGTTTTGTCCGTGGTCGCCAATATCATGTCACTCTTGACAACCGGCGAACTCGATTCCGACATGACGAATTTCATTGTCACCGCACTTGTCGAGCTAGCCACCGCACTCCCGACCGGATATGTCATCTATCGAAAGCGTTCCCGCTATGCCCTTATTCTCAGCGCAGTCCTATTTGTCTTAATGCTGACAACAAGGTACTATGCGTTCGTGTCGTTTCAGCTTTTTCTGAACATCATGGCATTCATTCTCCATCGCTGTTGGGAGACACTTGCGCAAGAGGAAGGCTATCCGCTGTTTGCAATCTCTTATCAGGAGCAGCAGGAAAAACAGCAGGCCGCCGAACGGCTTGCCAAAAAACAAGCCATCAAAGCCGCACAGGATGCATGCGCCGAACAGCCCGTATCCAATGCAGCTGCAGAAAATGTCATGCCGGATTTGCTGGATCCGCAAACGGTCAATATCCCATCCGATTTAGCCGGCTATCATGACCGCTTTCAGCAGACCAATGCGGATACCGAGCACGAGGCAGATGCCATCACCGCTCCTATGTGACACGATTCCTCGATTGTGTGCCCACATTTCATTTTAGGCAACGCCACACAAAGACCGTCTGACGGCTTTGCACGCCATCTGCTTGCACTTTTCCGTCACATTTCACAAAAATATTCGGAAATACACCGAGCATTCCCTGTGCTTTTTGTTTCATCTGACGCACAATCTTTGTGCGGTGTCGCCTTTATTTTATATAGAAAGGAAGATCTCACTATGGCGCAAACCGACCAAACCCCTCAGACCAACCCTTTCGGCGATGAACAGCCCAAAATTGTTCATCTGGAAAAAAATGAATCCCACTACGAATACTGCCGTATGCAGATGCACGAAATCAACCGTGTCCATCAACGCACCTTTCTCTGCAATATGATACTTTGCATGATTGTCTGCCTGCTTGCCGTATTCAAGGTCTATATCGGCGGATTTTCCGTTCTCAGTACACCCTTCATCGGCTCCGATGATCCCGGTGCGATTCTGACCGGCGGTATTTTTCAGATTCTCTTTGCCCTGCTCGACATTGTGCTGGGCTATTTGGCATGGGCGAATTTTCATTCGCTGAATATCATTCTTGCCGCCTGGTACAGCATTGTCACTGTCATCGGCATTTTCAAGCTCGATTACTTGACCGCCATCATTGGCATTGTCGGTCTGTTCTTCTACATCTTCGCCATCCAAGCCATGCGCAAAGAAGGCGCACTCTCAACTATGGATGGCTACCCCGATTTCCACGAGACATTCAGCATCGACAAATCCGATTTCGTCATTCAGACGCTGCTCGCCCACAAGGATGAGCGTTCTGCCTTCGGCAAGAAAAAACCGATTTTTTCCGAGCAGTATTCCCTGCGAAAAAAGAAATCCACACATATACAAGAGGATACCGGCTCTGCCTCTGAAGCACTTGCAGAGGAATTGCAGCGCACGCTTGCAGATGCAAAGGCAAGCAAAGCGAATCCTGCTGCGGAAACGAAGCAACTGGCAGCCGCTCCTGCCTCGCAAGAGGATATCTCGTCCTCGAATGCGGATGCAGCGGCAGAAACCGTGCCGGATTCGATACCCGATATCCTATCGCAGCAGCAGCCACAACAACCCAAACAATCTCACCGCAAGAAAAAACGTTCCCGTCACAATCGCTCCCACAAAGGAGGCACATCCACATGATGACCGAAACACAAAAAGAACAACATGAACAAAACCGTCTGAAAAAGCTGCAGCTGGAGCGGCAGTTTCAAGCGGCATGGATTGCCACAATTGTTTTGGGCGCATTTTTGTTTTTCCTGATTTTGTTTTGCGGTGTGCAGCCTGCCAAAGACCCTGATGTAACCGGCGCAGCGAAATTCTACCATTCGATCGCACATGGCGCAGGCTTCCTTCTACTGTCTGTCGCCACATTTGTTCTGGGCTTTTTTGCCGCCTCAAAACGCCCGATGCCGGCATTGGTTCTGATTGGCATTTTTCTCGTGCATATGGTTTTCGGAATGGTCAGCAATGCAACCGCACAATCCTATGGCTTCTTTCTTCCCGATCTGTTCGGCATCGTCCTCTATGGTTGGACATTCCTGCGCTGTCGGGAATATCAGCAGCTCTCCGAACAGCCCGGATTTCCGCATTTCTCCGTGAGCGTGGAAGAATCTTCCGAGTATGTCGCACCGCTGTATGTGACACAGCGCACGGCGTCCTCGCAGATGGAGGAAATCACAGCGCCGGGCGACCCGACAGTCGCACAGCCGCAGCAGACGGAAACACCCGAAATTCCGGCATTGCCCGCACCTTCTCCCGACATCGTGCTTGAGGAGATGGATGCCAATCTCCGCCCTGCACCGCAGCATGACGCATTGCCGAATCCGGAAGAGGTGCGTGCCAGACTCCGTGCCATGCGCCAAAGCCGCATCGATGCCGAAAATAAAACATCAGAATCCTGATATCGAGAATCCACGGAAAGGAGTCCATCCATGTTTGCTTCCGTCAACAGCTTCGGACTGTTCGGATTGAACGCATTTCCGGTGCAGGTGGAAATCTCACTGAATCGAGGTATGCCGCGATTTGATATTGTCGGTCTTGCCGGTACTGCCGTACAGGAGAGCCGGGAACGCATCAAATCGGCATTGCGCAGCTGCGGCATCGCCATCCCGAGTCAAACCTGCATCGTCAATCTCGCCCCTGCCGATCAGCATAAAAACGGCAGCATGAATGACCTGCCCATTCTCATAGCATTATTGATGGTTATGGGGCATGTACAGGTCTCTGCCTCTGCCGCCATGATCGGGGAGGTATCCCTAAACGGAGATGTGCGCCGTGTCAATGGCGTACTGCCGATGACGCTTCTCGCCAAGCAAAAGGGTCTGCAAACAATCTATGTCCCCCTCGACAACGCCAAGGAGGCCGCCGTTGTGGAGGGCATTTGCGTGTACGGCGTTTCCCACATCTCCGACCTCATCCGCCATCTCAGCGGCGAAGACAACCTCAGACCCATTTCTCGCTGCGGCATGGAATCGGCAGCTCTGCCCAATGTACCGGATTTTGCCGATGTCCACGGACAAACTGCTGCAAAATATGCGCTGGAATTGGCGGCTGCCGGCGGACACAATGCGCTGCTCATCGGTCCGCCCGGTTCGGGCAAGAGTATGCTTGCTAAGCGTATGCCCGGTATTCTGCCCGAAATGACCTTCGAGGAGGCCATCGAAACCACGCAAATCCATTCGGTTGCCGGTCTGCTCGATGCGGAGCATCCGCTCGTCGTCACACGACCGTTCCGTGCGCCTCATCACACGATCTCCTCCGCAGGACTCGCAGGCGGCGGCACAATTCCCCATCCGGGCGAAATTTCCCTGGCACACAATGGTCTGCTCTTCCTCGATGAGCTTGCCGAATTTGACCGCCGTACTCTCGAAATTCTCCGACAGCCGCTCGAAGATCGAGAGGTGACCATTTCCCGCTCTGCCGGTACGGTACGCTATCCGTGTTCCATCATGCTGATTGCAGCGATGAACCCCTGTCCCTGCGGCTATCTGGGGCATCCGAACCGTCCGTGTACCTGCGCACCCAAAGCAGCTGCCAATTACCTCAACCGTATTTCCGGACCCTTGCTCGACCGCTTCGACCTTCATATCGAAGCTGCACCGGTCACGTTCCAAGAACTGACCGATACGCAGAAGGAAGAGCCGAGTGCTGAAATCCGTAAACGAGTGTTGGCTGCCCGTGCCATCCAGCAAGAACGCTTTCGAGGTACGTCTATCACCTGCAACGCACGGATTACGCCAGACAAGCTTTCCACATTCTGCCCGGTCACCGATCGAGCAAAAAAACGCCTGAAAGCTGTCTTTGAAAATTTGGGATTGTCCGCACGTGCCTATGACCGTCTGCTGAAGGTCGCACGCACTTCCGCCGATTTACACCATTCCGAGGTCATCGACGAATCGCATATCGCAGAAGCCGTGCAGTACCGCACACTCGATCGGAAATATTGGCAAGTGTCCGGCAAACAATAAAAGTGACCCGCTTCGGCGGTGAACGCATTTCATTTCAATTTGTGTAGAATTAGGAGTATTTGAGTATGAACATTCGCAAGACCCTTTTCCCCGTCCTTTGCACCGCTTTGGTATCCCTCACGCTGACAACCGGCTGCTACAAGGGAGACGGTACCGAAACTCGTCCCACCGGCTCGAATCAGAATAACCCGAGCGTCAATATCCTACCGCCCGATGTCAAAGAAGGCACACCCATTTCCGACCTGTCCCCCGATGTCAAGGCAAAAACCGATGCCCCCTTCCCGTTCTCGGCGGACGATGCGGAAAAACCCGATCAGGACATCCTCCTGGTACTGCTTTACGAGGAATTTGGCAATTCCTATAAGCAGACGGTCAACTATTACGATGTTGACGGTTATGTCTATCGCTTCCGCAGTGCGCTCAACCTCAAAAACGACGATTGGGTCGAGCTGCTCGAACAGCATCGGGATCAGCATGATCCCGTTGGCATGATGGGTGATGTCGAGCGTGACACACTGCGCTATCTCGCCAACCATGCCGAAGATTACGAGGATGCCACGCTCAAGCAACAGACCAGAGACGGCGACTTACCCGGATGCAGCACACTCTATGTCATCTCAGAGGACAACGAGCCGATTGAGATCGCCAGCTATGCCAATACCTGCACCTATCGCAACCACGAGGACATCATTGCCTTCGCCAACTGGTTCCGCTACTTCTACCATGGCGATGTGGTATTCGGCAGTTAAGTGAGGAATTCGCCGTGCGTATGCTCTGGAACCGTTGGTGTGACTTTTTCCGGCGACTGGATCGTCCCTTACTGCTTGTGGTCACGCTCTGTTCGATTGTCAGCGTAATACTGCTGCGTCAAATGCATGGAATGCAGGTCACCGATGAGGTCGATTCCAACGACTGGTTTGTGCAGCTTTGCTCGATGGGTTTGGGTCTGAGCGGATGCCTTGTCATCTCTGCGCTGGATTACCATAAGCTGGCACGCTTTTGGTTTCTCTACACGCCGATTGCTTTGGGACTGGTTGCCTTGACCTTCACAAGCCTCGGCTACGGACGAGCCGGTGCCGATGATGTGGCATGGATCGACTTGGGCTTTATCCGGATTCAGCCTGCGGAAATTCTAAAGCTGGTATTCCTGCTCACCTTTTCGCTGCATATTTTCAAATGCGAAAAGGTACTCAACAAGCCGCCGCAGCTGCTCCTATTGCTGCTTCATGCCGCCATTCCGATCGGCATCGTCGCCATCCAAGGTGACTACGGTACGGCAATTGTCTTTGCCATGATGACCGTATTCATGCTGTTTGGTGCAGGATTGTCCTTCTGGTATCTGTTGGGGGCCTTGGCACTGGCACCGCTGGCAATTTGGTTCATCTGGACCTATGTATTCAGCGATGTGCATCGCAATCGCATTCTCGTGCTGTTCCATCCGGGCACCGATCCGCTCGGTGTAGAATATCAGCAAGATCTCGGTCTGAAAGCCATCCGTGCCGGAGAATTGCTCGGACGTGGTCTGGATGCCGATGTCTATGTCAAGGTGCCGGAAATGCACAATGACTTCATTTTTGCTTATATCGCAGAGGTCGGCGGCTTTGTCGGTGCGGCGATTGCCATTGTGCTGATGGCATTCATCTGTCTGCGCATCCTCGCCAACAGCCATCTTGCCAAAGACACCATGGGCAAAACCATCTGTTTGGGCGTGTTTGCCCTGCTGCTGACACACTATGTCATGAACATCGGCATGGTACTCAAGGTCATGCCGGTCATCGGTATTCCATTGCCGTTTTTCAGTGCCGGCGGTACGGCAATGGTGTCGATGTATTTCTGTATTGGGCTGGTTATCAGTGCCTATGCCCACAACAAAAAACGTTACCGTGTCTTCTATGATCCGGAACCCTAAGGAGGAACCGCCATGCTTGCGGAATCCACAGCCCGTACTCGGCTGCTGCTCGGAGATGCCGCCGTACAAGCCATTGAATCGGCACATATCTGCACCATCGGACTGGGCGGTGTTGGCTCATACGCCGCCGAAGCCCTCGCAAGAGCCGGTGTCGGCGCACTCACCCTGATGGATGGCGATACCGTAGCACAGAGCAATTGCAATCGGCAGCTCTGTGCGCTGACCTCCACCATCGGACAGCCCAAAGCCGAAGTCCTAGCCCGCCGCATTGCCGATATCAATCCCCAATGCCGCATCACAGCCCTGCCGCAGCGATATACCGGAACAGAATTGGATTTATCGCAATTCACATATATCTGCGATGCAATTGATTCCGTATCGGACAAGTGCAATCTCATCGAACAGGCAGTGCTTGCCGGCGTCCCGATTTTGTCCTGCATGGGAGCAGGTAATAAGCTTGACCCGATGCAGTTTCGGGTCACGGATTTGGAGAAAACCGCAGGCTGTCCGCTTGCCAAAACCATGCGCCTTGCCATGCGGAAACGAGGCATTCGGAAGGTCAAGGTGGTATTCTCCCCCGAACCGCCCACTCGTCCCATCGAGCCGCCCACAGACGGTACACGGCCGCCGATTGGCAGTGTGCCATGGGTACCTGGCGCAGCAGGCTTGTTGATGGCAGGCACGATTTTGCAGGAGATTGCAGCCCAATCCCTGCAACCGCCCATTCGCATACAAATTGAAAAATAAAGGAGCTTACTCTATGGATGCCTCATCTATGATTCCGATCGGTCTGGATAAACATATTCTGTTCTGTGTATTTGCTTGTACCATCTATATTCTGCAATTTATCCGCAACAAGCGTTGGTATCAGCTCATCATGACCGCAGCGATCGCCTTTTCGCTGACGCTTCACCTCTCCGACAGCCACAGCTGGTTTACCGTTGTCGGCATTGTTGAAGCGGTGCTGCTGCTGGCGGCTTTGGTCATCTCCTTTGTCCAGCCCAAGCTTGCAAAAAATGCAGCATCTGCTGTCGCAGCGGATATGACTGTCGCAGCGAAAGTACCGACAGAGCTTACCGCACCTGCTGCGGAATCGACCGAACCGGTCATGGCAGAAGCCGCACAGCCGGAGGAAACTGCTGTACCGAATACCGCCGAATCAACCGATGCAACGGCTGAACTGACGGATGCACCCGAATCGTCTGATACACCAACCGAATCCGAACCAAAGGAGGAATCGGAATGAATCGCTTTCAGCATTTGGTGATTTTGGATTTTGACACCATGTGCGCACAGCCGGGCGAACTCTCCCCCGACTGCTTTCACCGCTTTGCAGAGCAAATGGAGGTTTATGGCGCAACCACCGCTTCCGAAACTATCGCCCGCATCGGCAATGCCGATGCCGTACTTTGCAACAAGGTTCTGATAACACGGGAGGTCATGGAGCAATGCCCGAATCTGCGTTATATCGGATTGTTTGCGACCGGATACAACAATGTGGATATTGACGCTGCCGCCGAACACGGCATCACGGTCTGCAATGCTGGCAGCTACTCAACCGATTCTGTAGCACAGCTGGTATTCGCCTATCTGCTCGAGCATTATGCCGGTCTGACCCGCTATCACAATGCCGTGCAGGAGTGTGAATGGCTGACCTCGCCGACCTTCTCCTATTTCCCCTATCCGGTGCAGGAGATGGCTGGCAAAACACTCGGCATCATCGGCTATGGCAGCATCGGTCAGGCGGTTGCCCGTATCGCCGATGCCTTTGGAATGCAAGTGATGATTGCCACCCGTACCACCCCGAAAGACTGCCCCTACCCAATTGCATCGGTCGATACCGTCTTTGCCAAAGCCGATGCCATTACGATTCACTGCCCGCTGACGCCGCAAACCAAAGAACTGGTCAATCGGGAACGGCTTGCGCTGATGCAGCCTCATGCGATTCTGATCAATACATCTCGCGGTCCTGTGGTACAGGAGCAAGATTTGGCAGATGCGCTGAATCAAGGGGTGCTGACCGCAGCCTATCTCGATGTGCTCGCCGTTGAACCGATGCAAGAAAGCACACCGCTGCGGCACGCAAAGAATTGCGTCATCACGCCCCATATCGGCTGGGCTACCGTAGAAGCCCGTCAACGCCTCATGCAGCGGACCGCCGACAATCTCGAACAGTATCTCAACGGCACACCGCAGTATGTGGTAACTCCAAAATAATGCAGCAGGCATCTGTCAGGCTGTATAAAGTGAGGATTTACATTTATGGCATATTCACCCGAAAAACAACGTGTGGTCATCAAGCTCGGCACATCTACGCTGACCCATCCGACCGGCCGCATGAATTTACAGCATTTCCACAATCTCGTGCGGAATTTCGCCGATTTGTTCAATGCCGGCATTGAGCTGATTCTGGTATCGTCCGGAGCAGTCAGCCTCGGCATGAGCAAGCTCGGATTGCAGGAACGCCCCATTGCTACCCCCGCCAAGCAGGCATGTGCTGCGGTCGGACAATGCGAATTGATGTATCTGTATGATCGTCAATTTGCAAACTATAATGTCACCGTTGCACAAGTGCTGCTCACCAAGGCAGTCCTCAACGAGAGCAGTGAAAATGCCGGCAACTGCATGGAAGAACTGATTCGGCGCGGGGTTGTCCCGATCGTCAACGAAAACGATACTGTTGCCATTGACGAATTGCAGCTCGAAATCGGCGAAAATGATTCGCTGGCTGCCATTGTGGCAGGTCTGGTGCATGCCGATTTGCTCGTATTGCTGAGCGATATTGACGGTCTGTACGATGCCGATCCCCATCGGGATTCCGCTGCCAAGCTGATTCCGATTGTCGAACGCATTGATGATTCTATTGAGGCACTCGCCGGTGGTGCCGGTACGCCCAATGCCAAGGGCGGTATGGTCACCAAAATTGCCGCCGCAAAAATCGCAACCGCACAGGGCATTGATATGGTCATTTTGAACGGACAGCGTCCCGACAATATCTATGACCTGCTGATGAAGGGCAAGCCGGTCGGCACCCGTTTTCTGGCACAGCCCAAAGCATAACAAGATAAAGGAGTGTATCCCCATGGAACAGAATACCGCATTCGCTCATGTCACCGAACTGGGCAAAAACGCAAAAGCCGTAGCCGTGAAATTGGCATCGGCATCGCCGAAGCAGAAAAATGATGCCCTCGCCGCCATCGCCGATGCGCTGATTGCCCGCACCGAGGAAATCATGACCGCCAACCGGGTTGACCTTGACCATGCCGTTGAAAACAATATGTCCCGTGCGATGCAGGATCGCCTGCTGCTCAATGCCGACCGCATTCAAGGCATTGCCGCAGGTGTCCGCAAGCTGATCGCACTTGATGAGGTGGTCGGCAAGGTCGATGAGGGCTATGTCCGTCCGAACGGCCTGCAAATCCGCAAGACCCGTGTTCCGCTCGGTGTCATCGGCATCATCTTCGAAAGCCGCCCGAATGTCACCGTCGATGCCGCAACCCTCTGCCTGAAAGCAGGCAACTGCGTCATTCTGCGCGGCGGCAAAGAAGCATTCTCCTCAAATGTCTGCCTGACCACTATCATGCGGGATGCCATTGCATCGGTCGGTCTGCCGAAGGATGCCGTACAGCTCGTGCAGGATCCGTCCAGAGAATCCTCGCAGGCATTGATGAAACTCTCAGACTACCTCGATGTCCTGATTCCCCGTGGCGGTGCCGGTCTGATTCGTGCGGTTGCTGAGAATGCCTCCGTGCCGGTCATCCGTACCGGTACCGGTAACTGCCATGTCTTTGTCGATGCCTCTGCTGATCTCGAAATGGCGGTCAACATTGTCGACAACGGCAAAACCCAGCGTCCGTCTGTCTGCAATGCAGTCGAAACCGTGCTGATTCATCGAGATATCGCAGCCGATTTCCTGCCGATGATGAAAGTAAAACTAGATGAGCATAAGGTTCAGCTGCACGGCTGTGCCGATACCCGTGAAATTCTCGGCAATTGCGTCCTCAAAGCGGTCGAGTCCGACTATGCCGAGGAATATCTCGACTATCAGCTTGCCGTTCGCATTGTCGATTCGCTTGACGAAGCTCTCGACCATATTGCCAAGTACGGCACCAATCACAGCGAATGTATCGTCACCCGTTCCCTTGAGAACGCACGCCGTTTCCAGCAGGAGGTCGATGCCGCAGCCGTCTATGTCAATGCGTCCACACGATTCACCGATGGCGGCGAATTTGGATTCGGTGCGGAAATCGGCATCTCAACCCAGAAACTCCATGCCCGCGGCCCGATGGGTCTGATGGAATTGACGACTGTCAAATACCTGATTGACGGCGACGGTCAGATTCGCTGATCGCCCTTACAGATAGAAATAACGGAACAAAAGCATAGGGGAATACCATGGACGAAAAAGAACTTTCTGCCTTTTTGGATTCGCTGATGCAGCCGAAATCCGAGCCGGCTGCATCGCCCAAAGAGGCTGTATCGGAATCGACTGCACCGCCGGAATCGCTACCGAATCCCACTCCCGATTCAATACCCGAGCCATTGCCGGACTTCATATCCGATTCTCTGCCCGAACCATTGGGCGAACTCGCTGCACCCGTTTCCAAACGGGAATTTGTGCTTGGCATTCTGGTATTGCTGCTCGCAGTGGTTGGTATCATCAGCTTAATCATGGCAGGCATTCGCATGGGGCACCGTGCAAAAGCAAAAAGCAGTGAAGATGCTGCCCTGCTCGATTGCATCCGCCCGTTGGTCATCATGGATATGCCGGAATTTTCGCCGGATGCACCGCTGACCGATGACCAAATGCTCTCTGCGGCAATCTGGACCATGATTGTCGAAAATACATTGCCGACGGAAACCGAACAGCTTGGTATGTGCCGAGTTAGTACGACGGAATTGCTCCGCATTGCCAATGAACGCTTTGCGGCAGACTGTGCGCCGGAAACCTACCGCACGATGGGTTCAACCGACGATCTGAGGTTCTATTATGATGCGGAAACCGCAAGCTATTTTGTTCCGGCTGACCCGAAGGTGTTCACTTATACACCCCAGCTGCGCCAAAAATCCTATCACGAGGACGGCAGCATTTTGCAATTGACGGTGGACTATCTGGAGGAATACCCCAGCTGGAAACAGGGAGATCCACAGGTACAGAAAACCATGGTCTTTTCCCTGCAAAATACAAGCGGAAACTGGGAAATTCTATCGCTCACACAGCAGACCGAATGATCAATTTTCCAAACCAAAATTTATGAACAGATTCAAAAACACTTACACAATCGAAAGTAAGTGCTTTATCTTTGTGCAAATTGCAAATCGATTATTGATTATTTCAGAAGTTTTTCGTATAAAAATGCGGTTCTGTTCATAAAATGGTAACAATATCCATTGGCGATTGTGCTATAATTTAAATACATATATTGAAAAGGAGGTCTTCCCCATGCACATCAAGTGGAAGAAAGGCACATCCGCATTGACGGCAGCGGCGATGACGCTGTCCGCCCTAACCATGCAGTTGGTTTCCGTACAAGCTGCTGTATTGAGCGCACCGCTGCTTACCAATACCAGTTCGGACAAAGCCAGCTACAAAGTCGACCTGTCCAGTATTGATGTATCGCTCGTCGATCGCATTGAAGCTGACCTGACTGTCGACACCGCATACGCAAATGGCTGCTTCGGCTACAACAGCGACAACCCCGACTATGACCCGACAGACGAGACCAGCTCACAGTTCAATTGGAACTCGATCGATTGGGAACTCGCAATCGCAGAGGGTACTGTTTCTGTTGAAGGTCTGGCGGGCACGCTTTCTCAAGACAGCCCGACCATCGAGATGCAGACCTGGTGGATCAACGAGGTCCATG
This sequence comes from uncultured Clostridia bacterium, assembly GCA_944388075.1. Classification (GTDB taxonomy): domain Bacteria; phylum Bacillota; class Clostridia; order Oscillospirales; family Ruminococcaceae; genus Firm-04. The sequence goes on from CALXHI010000012.1 coordinate 94,182, forward strand.
AGGGCGAAGAGGCTGTCGGCGACGGCACCATGCTCCTCAACAGCATTACTGTCTATGACGCAGACGGCAACATTCTCGGCTTCTTCGGCATCGATGAAGACGCTCTGTTGACCGCTACCACCACAGATGCAGCCGCTGAAAATGCAAAGCCCACCTACGACTTCAACTTCGTTGGCATTGATGCATCCGCTGTGGACAAGATCGAAGCTGTCATCGCTGTCGATTCCGGTTACATCAGCGGTTCGATCAGCTACACCGATACCACCATCACGGTAGATCCCGAGGATGAAACCTCGACCAACTGGGTGTCCGTTGACTGCGAGTCCAACGGCTACTACAATGTTTGGACTGCTGAAGGTCTGGCAGGCAAGCTCGATGCTGAAAATCCGACTGCAAACCTCCAGCTCTGGTACGTCAATCCGTTCTATGTCTGGAATGAGGAAACCGAAGAGTCCACCGTCAGCGATGACGGTACTGCACAGCTCGTTGAGGTGCGCTACTACGATGTAGACGGCAACCTGCTCGTTCCGACTGACATCAATACCGCTCTGCTCGAGAGAACCAGCGATGCCACCGGCGATTCTTCCTACGCAATCCCGTTCGTTGGTCTGGATGCGTCCGAGGTTGATCGCATCGAGGCTGAGGTCTATGTCGATTCCGCATATGTCAACGGCTGCATCGGCTTCAATGATGTAACCGCTGAAGATCCGGATGCCGCTTGGACCACCACCGAGTGCGAAACCAACGGCGAGTACGGTACTTGGACCATTGAGGGTCTGGCAGGCAAGCTCGATCCGAACTATGCTTCTGCACAGATTCAGTTCTGGTTTGTCAACCCCTTCTATGACAAGGATACCGGCGAAGTCGATGAGGATGGCAACCCAATCTATGAGGCAGGCAGCACCGGTACTGCAAAGCTGCTCTCCGTCACACTGTACGATGCAGCAGGCAATGTCATGACTCCTGTGGATATCAATGATTACCTCGTCAAGAAGAACGGTAATGGTGCTGACTACGATGGCGATTCCGTTCCTTATGTCATCAACTTCGGTGATGTCGATCCGACCGCTGTCGCTTCAATGGAGCTGTTCTTCTACACCGATTCCGGTTATGTCAATGGCTGCATCGGCTACAACAACGCAGAAGGCGATTGGTCTTCGATCAACTATGACTGCACAACAATGTTCGGTTCTACGCTCATTGAGGGTATCGACGGCACGATTGCTGACGGTGCACAGATTCAGCTTTGGTGGGTTGACGAGTTCCAGAACGATACCGGCGAAGTCGATGAGAACGGCGATCCGATCATGAAATATGTCGGCGAAGGTACTTCCTACCTGCTGAGCGTAGCCTTCTACGATGCTGACGGCACTCTCCTGGGCTACAATGGTCAGGATCCTGCCGGTCTGGCTGCTCCGGAAGCTCCGAACGTCTTCTATGGCGATACTGACTGCAATGGTGTTATCACGGTTGCTGACTCCGTTCTGACAGCGCGCTATGTCGCAGAGGATTCCATGGTAGATGTGACAGATGCCGGTCTGCTGAATGCTGATTGCAATGGCGATGGTATCGTCAATGCACAGGATATTTCGTCGCTCAACCGCTACATTGCCGGTCTGGTTGAAAAACTCGGCCCGGTTGCCTAAGTTCAACACAAAACCCGTTCCTTACTGCGGTCAGGGACGGGTTTTCCCTGTCTATGGCAAACAAAAACGGCAGTACCAAATGGGACTGCCGATTTGTTGTATTACGATTCTGTTGGTGCATCCTCCGAAGAGGGTGTGGGTTTTGGCGCGATTTCCTCCAGCAGAATCCAACGCTGCACATATTGGCTTTCCGGCTGATCCGTATCAAACAAACCGGATTCCATATCTGTAGGTTCTACCCCCAAATCCTTCTCAAGAAATTCCGGCGGCAAATCTCTGTCCTGCAAACGCTCCGATACCAACTCTCGAATCAGATGGTAGAGCACCGCAAAGACCGGTACACCGAGTGCCATACCGATAACACCAAACAATCCGCCGCCCAGCAAGCAGGCGAACAGCTCCCAGAATGCCGGCAATCCAACCGATGTTCCGACAATTTTCGGTTCCAGTACATTGCCGTCAAATTGTTGCAGCACGAGAATGAAAATTGCGAAATACACTGCCTTCAGTGGATCTTCCATCAGAATTAACAGGATGCAGGGTATCGCACCGATAATCGGACCGAAAAAGGGAATGATATCCGTCACGCCGATAATTACCGAAATCAAAACCGAGTACGGTGCATCCATAATCAGCAGCCCAAAAAAGCAGAGTATGCCGACTACAATACATTCCAAAGACTTGCCCAAAACCGCAGTTGCAAAGGTTTTGTTCGCTTTTCGCATCTGCTCATAAATCCAAAAAGCAGTTTTCGATTTCACAAACGCAAACAAAATCCGCTTAAACTGCCGCACAAAGCGTTCTTTACTGATGAGCAGGTAAATTGCTACGATCATACCGATCAGAACATCATAAATCAAGCCAAAAGTTCCTGCCGCACCTGCTGCCAACTGTGAAAGAATTTTCTGCGTCATATCCTTGGTGTCCTCGCTGCTGATCACCGTTTCCAAATTGCTCAGCGAACCAATCAGCTGCGCACCATATTGATACAGCGAGCTGTCTCGGGGTATCCATTTCTCCACATAATTTCCTGCCATTTCGACATAGCCGGGCAGCTTTTGCAGAAAGGTGGACATACTGTCGATGACCTGCGAAAATGTTACCGCAACCAGCAGTCCAATAACCGCCAACAGGCACAGTACCGCAACACAGGCACTCGCCACACGGGCAATTTTCTGAATCCTTGTCGTATTTTTCATAATGCGGCTCAGCCGCTTTGTAAAATGCCGTTCCAAGCGTACCGCAAGCGGATTGAGCAGATAGGCGAATACCAATCCCGCCAAAACCGGACCCAAAGCCGATAGAACGCCCTTAATATATGTCCATAAGCTGGAGAAATGAATGCAGGCAAAGGTGAACAAAATACAGCCGCAAAGCACAAGCAATAGGTTCAACGGCCGCATTTGTGATAACACAATGGGATCTCTGCGTTGTTTTTTCATAACAGTCCCCTTACATCCATGACACACTCAATCGTCAACATCGCAGTCACAATCCGTATCGCAGTCGAAATTGTCGGTATCCGTACCGTCATCAGCAAAATCATCCGCCGTGTCATCATCGGAATCCTTATCGTCGCCCTCTTCATCGTCAATGCGGAAGCCATAGCTGCGGTCAAAGGGATCGCCGTCTTCATCATCCCCCAGAATACCAACATAATTCGGATCGATTTCGTCTTCTTCGGGGATTGCGCTTTTCGCCTGCTCCGCAGCTGTTTTCTTCCCTACAAAGCGTTTCCATGCCACCACACCCAGAGCAACAAAAATCACCAACAGAACGCCAATGCCGATATACAGCAGCAGCTGCGGATCGATGCCATCCTGATCATAATCAATGTCATTGGTCTTGGCATACTCCTTTGCCGCCGATTGCGGCTTGACCTGCATCGTAAAATCTGCAATCACTTCCGGATCCGGCGTAGTTTCGGCATCCTCCTCCGCTTCCGGCACATAGAACCCAATGGCATATTCTTCAATCGTCGTCACCGTTTCCGGAACCGTCAAGCTCTTGAGTGCCGTACAATCACAAAACGCATACGCCCCAATGGCTTCGACTGCTGCCGGAATCTGAATGTCCGTCAAGGCGGTGCAGCCATAGAACGCATACTCACCAATGCTGCGTATCGATTCGGGAATCGCAAAGGTCGTCAATTGCACACAGTCCGCAAAGGCACTTGCGGCGATATAGTCCAGATGTGCCGGATATTCAACGTTTTTCAACGAAACGCAGTTCGAGAATGCGCCTTCATTGATCACCTGAATGCCGCTTGGGAATACCACCTCTTCCAGAGACAGTGCGCCGGAAAAGGCATAGGGCGAAAGTGTGGTTGTGCCATCGGGAATCGTATAAGTGACAGCTGACGATCCGGTCGGATAGAACATCAACTCGCTGCCGTCCTTGGTAAACAGCACGCCATCTTCTGTTGCCATATAGTTCGGATTGTCTGCGTCCACCTTTACTTGCTCCATCGAGCTGCATGCCATCAGTGCCAACGCATTGATAGTCGTGGTCGTTGCAGGAATTTCAAGCTCCTGCAAGGAAGAGCAGCCCATGAAGCAAAGGCTTTGCAGTTCCTCAAGCTGATCGGGCAGATCAACCGACTCCAGTGCCATTGAATAATAGAACAGATAGCTCGGCAGTACCTTCAGCGTATCGGGGAAATCCACTTCTTTCAGCGAAAAGCAATAGGAGAACGCATACGAACCAATCTCCTCCAGCGAATCCGGCAATTCGATGGTTTCCAGTGCGGTACAAGAATAGAAGGCGTATTCACCAATGGACGTAATGGTATCCGGCAATTTAATTTCCGTCAGACTCGTACAGCCGGTGAATGCACCTTCTCCGATGCTGCGCAAATTGGCTTTCAAGGTCAGCTGCTTCAGCGATGTACAGCCGGAAAATGCCGCCTCGCCAATCTCGATGATCGGATAACCGCCGACTTCCTTCGGCAAGGTCAATTCGACAACACCGGGATCTGCGGTTTTCACACGCACACCGCCGTCGATGATTTCATAGGTCAGCACCTCATCGGTGAATGTACTGTCATCACCGTCATCTTCAACCTCTCCGACCACGGCAGAGCCACAGAGTGCACCAACGCCGGAGCAGAGCATGGCTGCACCGAGCAATGCGGCAAGTGTTTTACGGAATTGTTGTATCATTTGGATGGCCTCCTCTTTTGTTTTGCAACCGGCTCGCCCTTGCGAGGCCCTGCCGCGATGCGAATGGTATTGTTGCGCTTATAAATCAGAACGCCAATGCCAATGCCGATGGCAATCACGATACCTGCAATCATCAGGATAATTCCCAAGACCTGATTGCCCGGCTGTCGAATGCCGTTTGCCTTGATATACTCCATAGCAGCAGAACCTTCCTCCGCCTGCACACGGCAGGCACGGTTGAGAACGGGTTGTGCAGTATCCGTATCGACATTGTAGCCGATGGCATACTCACCAATTTCGGTGACGGTTGCCGGCACGGTCAATGTTTGCAGCCGCTCACAGGCAAGAAAGGCATAGTCGCCGATGGTAGTCACACTTGCGGGAATTTGTATGTGCTCCAGACGACTGCAATAGGCAAATGCCGCATAGGGAATTTCGGTCATGCCCTCCGGCAGCGTCATCGTCTTGAGCTTGGAACAGCCATAGAATGCCTCCTCACCCAATGCTGTCACATCTCCCAAATGGATTTCCTCCAGATTGGCAGCGCCGATCATCGCCCAGTTTGAAAGCCGTGTCACACCGGCGGGAACGGTAAAGCTCGTATCGGACTTTGCCGGCGGATACTTAATCAGCAAGGTTTTGCTGCTGTTATAGAGTACACCGTCCATGTCGCAATAGGTCGGATTCTCCTCCGCAACGGTGATTTGCCGGAGCTTGTGGCATCCCTCAAACACATACGCATCGAGTTTGGTGACCGAAGCCGGAATCTGCACCTGCTCGAGATTCGCTACATTGCCGAATGCCATTTCGCCAACCTGCGTTAAAGACTCGGGAAATTCCAGCACCTGCCATCCGGCAATGCCATAGAAGCATTCCACACCAATTGTGGTCAGTGCATCGGAGAAGTCGCATACCGTCAATGCCGTACAGCCGTAAAATGCACTATCCCCCAATGTGGTAACGCTGTCGGGCAACGAAATCTGCTCGAGTGCCGTACAGCCATAGAACGCACCGCTTTCAATGGTGGTAATGGTATCGGGCAATGTAATATCGGTCAGAGCCGTACATTCGTAAAATGCCGCCTCGCCAATCACCGTGACGGTTTTCTCGCTGATTTTCTCGGGAATTTCAACCGTGCCGGAACCGGTCAGTTCGCAGTCGGTGATTTTCAGGGTATTGTCCTCCAGATAGGAGAAGGATATCGTGCCATTGTTCAGCACATACATACCGGAGGATTCAAAATCCGCCGCATTCTCCTCTGCCGCAGCCGCCACGCCCTGCATGCTGCCAAACAGCAGCATTCCGCAGATGAGTACCATTCGCATCCTCATGACTCGGTATCTCCCCGTTTCGATGCCTTCCTGGCAATCAGCACAATCAGCCATACGACCAATGCCAGACACACTACGCCGCAGACAATGCCGCCAATCAAGGAAACAGCGGACAACCCATCCTCCTCGACATTCGCAGAGGAATCCACACTGCTTTCCTGTCCGATCGGCACTTCCTCCAAATTCTCATGCTTGTCCTCAATTTCTCGGAACGTGAAGGTATTGCCATTCTCCGCATCGGACGCATACCGCTCCGCATCCGAGCCTTTTTCGCCATAGATGACGAAATCCGCATTGATGGTCAGGTTTTGCTCCGCATCGAGCTGATAGCCGAATGCCGAATAGTCAATGAAGGTCACAGTGGCAGGAATCGTCACCTCCGTCATCGGCGTACCGGCAAATGCCGCCTGTCCAATGGTGGTACACTCCTTCGGCACTTCAAATTCCCCCAGACTCGTACCGGCAAATGCTGCCGCACCAATCGTTTTGATGGTATCAGGCAAGGTCAGTGCGTCCAAAGCAGCACAGCCATAAAAGGTATACTCCTCGATTTCGGTGACTGCATCGGGCAATGTCACATTGTTCAGCTGCTCACAATCAGCGAACGCCCATGCACCAATCGTTTTCAGCGAGTCCGGAAACGTCACGCTCTGCAAGGTGTCGCAATAGGCAAATGCCACATAGCCAATATCATACACGCCATCGGGAATCGTCACGTTCACAGGGTTCGTGCCGATCGGATAGCGCACGAGATATTTGCCCTCCGATGCATACAGCACGCCGTCAATGCTCTGAAAGTACAGGCTGTTTTCTGCCACCTGATAGGATTTCAAATTCGAGCAATCCGCAAAGGTTGTATTGCCAATGCCGACCATCTGGCTGGGCAGTGTGACAGTTTCCAGCGTATCGTTATCGACAAAGGCGGTATCGCCCAATGCCACCACCGGCAGATCGTCCAATGTCTCCGGAATGACGAGATTTGTCTCCGATCCGGTATAGGATTCGATACAGGCAGCCTTGACATTCTCATCGTCCACGCTGACCATCAGCGTATAGGTATAGTCGCCGCTGGTGAAGATTTCTTCCTCTTCCTCCTCTGCCTGCACGGCATGAACGCCAACCGCCAACAGGCTCAGCATCGCAGCGGTCAGTGCAGCAATTCCTTTCATCTGCTTGGTACACCAATGTTGGTTCATGTGAAAATCTCCATTCTACTGCATTTTTCAGATTTTGTTTATGCAAATAAAAAATCAGGGAGAAACACGAGACTTCCAGTCCTCATACTTCACCCCGATTCTGATTCATGGCTCCCCTTTTTCCATCAATCAAATGCCTGCGGCGGCGAGAAACAGCCGCAAGCCCATATTCTCAAACAAAGTATTATTCCACAGTCACGGATTTGGCCAGATTCCGAGGTTTATCCACATCGTTGCCGCGCATGACCGATACATAGTAGGCAATCAGCTGCAACGGCACAACCGCCAGCATCGGCATCAGCAGCGCATCAATTTCCGGTACAGCAAAGAAATAATCCGCAACCTCCTTGCTCGGAATCAGCGATTCGCCGCAAATGACCAAGGTCTTTGCCCCCCTTGCCTTGACCTCCTCGATGTTGGATACCGTCTTCTTATGCAAATCCGGCTGCGTATCCACCGCAATCACCGGCATATCCCGATCAATCAGCGAAATGGTGCCGTGCTTCAACTCACCGGCAGCATAGGCCTCGCTGTGAATGTAGCTGATTTCCTTCAGCTTCAGCGATCCCTCCATCGAGAGCGCATAGTCCAAACCTCTGCCGATATAGAGCAGACTTTCTGCCGAAACCAATGCCTCCGACATCGCTTTCAGCTCTTCCTTCTGCTCAAGCAATGCTGCAATGCGATCCGGCGTTTCCAGCAGCAGTGCAGTCAGGCGGCGGCATTCTGCCTCATCAATTTTGCCCTTAGCATATGCCAGCTCAAATGCAAACAGATACATCACGGAAATCTGTACCATGTAAGCCTTGGTCGATGCAACGGCAATCTCGGGACCCGCATGGGTGTAGATCAGCATATCCGCCTCTCTCGCAATGGAAGAACCCTTAGCATTGACAATTGCAAGCGTCTTTGCCCCACGCTCGCTTGCCAAACGCATGGCTGCCAAGCTGTCAGCGGTTTCACCGGATTGCGAAATGATGATAATGAGATCACTTTCCCCAATCAGCGGCGAACGATAGCGAAACTCCGATGCGATATCAACGATCACCGGCACTCTTGCCAGCTTTTCAATGACATACTTGCCGACCATACCGGCGTGCATGGCGGTACCGCAGGCGACGATATAGATGTTGCGGAACGCTCTCAACGACTCCGGCGTAATGCCGCACTCACTGAGATTGGGCATACCGTTCTCGATGCGAGGCATCACGGTACGCTTGATGGACTCCGGCTGCTCATGAATCTCCTTGAGCATATAGTGCTCATAGCCCTGCTTTTCGGCAGCTTCCATATCCCAATCCGCCGTCATCAGTTTCTTTTGGATGGGTCGGAACTGCATATTGCAGAAGGTAATGCTACCCTCTTCGAGCATGGCAATCTCGTCATGTTCGAGCAGGTAATACTGACGGGTGTACTTGAGAATTGCCGGCACATCCGATGCAATAAAGCTCTCGTCTTCGCCCACACCGACAATCAGCGGGCTCTCCCGACGAACGGCATAGATACGGTTCGGGAAATCGTTGAACAGAATGCCCAACGCAAAGCTGCCGATAACCTGCGCCATCGTCTTAGCAATGGTTTCGAGCGGATTGCCGTTGTAGTTGTAGTCCAGCAGCTGTGCGACAACCTCGGTATCGGTTTCAGACACAAAGCTTCTGCCCTCGGCAATCAGCATTTCCTTCAGCTGCTTGTAGTTCTCGATGATACCGTTATGTACAATCGTCACATTTTCACCGCCACGGTGCGGATGGGAGTTGATGTCCGACGGCTTACCATGGGTCGCCCAACGGGTATGACCGATGCCGACATGACCCTCCGGCTTGCCTTCCTGCTCCATTTTCTTGGAAAGATCTTCCAAACGGCCCTGTGACTTTGCAGTTTGGATGGTGTTATTCACAAAAACGGCAATGCCTGCCGAATCATAACCGCGATACTCGAGCTTAGACAGTGCCGCAACCAACACATCGGCACAATCTCGCTTTCCAACATATCCGACAATTCCACACATATTCTCTGTATCCTTTCTTCCGGTTTTGTCTTGCAGAAGCTGCAATTTAATTCACTTTGATTAAGCAAATGAAATACCTTAATATCGGCTTTTACATTCGGAATTATAAGGATAATTATAGCATAGAGCACACGAAAATGCAAGCTAAATTCCCAAAAATCGCCCTATTGCCTAAAAGGTCGGATGAATCAGAATATGGTTTCGTCACCAATGAGACGGCATTCCATGTAAAACCGTTTGTCTGCCGCATGACCCATCGAGAATGTTTTTCGCGGCAATGCGCCATCGGCAATGACCGTCGGGAACAGCTCCGACTTTTGCATATCCGGCAGCAAAATGCCCATCGTATTGGGTTCTGCAGAAAGCTGTGCTACCACCTCTGCACCATGGATATAGTCGATCTTCCCGCCATGGGCAAACAGCCATCCGTCAAGGAAATTCTGCACGCTGCCAACAGTCAGATTCGAGGTCGGCTTGTGGATGTAATAGGTCTTGCGTTCTCCTTGCACGAGAATTTCCATCGCTTGCTCTGCCGGCACATCAGTCTTAAGGTCGAGGGCTGCGGTCATCTCTGACAGCAAAGCCTCGGCATTGATGTCGATCAGAATGCGGTGAATGGCCTCGAATTGCAGTGCAGAACTGTGCAGATTAACCAACTCCACCAACGCATACCGTACCGCACAGTTTGTCGTATCCACACCGGGATGTTCCGCCTTCCATGCCTCATAGCAAGCCTTTGCAGTGGCAAGCGAATGGTTGCCGTCCCCCATCGCATAGACAAGCGGTGCAACCCCCTCGCCGAAGTGCTCAGCTGCGCCCAAAGCGGTTAATGCCTGCAAAATGCGCTGCTGCTCGGCTTCGGATACCAACCAGCCCCGAATCGAACCGCCGCCCTGCATCAGCGTGGTATCATACAGCAGCGGCATCCGATTGGTTTGTGCAGTCAACGGTTCGATGACGGTGTTCTGTGCATCATCGAGCAAAATCATGATATGGGGCAGTTCGAGTGCCGCACCCTGTCGAATCCGCATACGAGGAGGAATGCGCTCGGCTACGGTTGCCTCGGTCGCACGCACTGGCGAAGTCGAGCCTTTGGTATAATCATACTGTTCGAGGTCAATTTTGCCGACCAGACCCGCACGGCAAAGCCCATCGCTCTGGATGCGCTCCACATAAATCATCGCATTTTCGTAGGTTTGGAAAATGCCGTCCTGCCAATAGCGGCGCATGCTGCCCTGAATCTCGGCAATGCGGTCTGCAACATCCGGATCTTCGAGATAGAGTTCGGGCAGAATCATACGGAGCGTGGACGGGCGCCCCCCAACTAGCCGCTCGGTTTCCAACCAATAAGCAGGCTCGCTGGTGTATTGGTCGCAAGCACAGACCGCCCAGACATCGGACATGGCAGTTTGGTTTGGCAGCAAAATATTTGCTGCGCTGAATGCAGTTGTTTGGAACATGAGAATCCATCCTTTCAAAGTTTTGTGAATTTCCGGTCAAAAGGTGTTTACAAACGAAACTGTTTGTGCTATAATAAAAGGGATAAGACATTGTTGCAATCATGCAAGGAAAGGAAGCTTCGCCCATGCTGCACGAAAAATCCTGCGGTGCCATCGTGTATCGGAGATTTCATGGCAACATCGAAATCCTGCTGATCAAGCATGTGAACAGTGGTCACTGGTCATTTCCAAAGGGTCATGTAGAAGGCAACGAAACCGAATTGGAAACCGCAAAGCGTGAAATTAAGGAAGAAACCGGTCTGGATGTCATCTTGGATCAAACATTCCGGGAAACCGTCTCCTACTCGCCCAAGCGGGACACGCAAAAGGTTGTGGTGTATTTCCTCGGCTTTGCACGAAACCATGAGTTCGTGCCACAGGAGGAGGAAATCGCCGACATTCGCTGGGTCGACATTGTCCATGCCACCCACCTGCTGACCTACGAGAACGACAAAACCATTGTCACGAAGGCACGCGCAGCCATCCGGCAAAACCACCACAGTATGTAACACCAAAGTCAGAACGCCGCATCATCGGCGTTCTTTCTTTTTATCGGCAATTGTCCTGTAAAAATCTATGCACCCAATCGGCAAAGAATCCCTCTGCACAGGTTTTCGGTGCATGATAACCACCGACCGCCGCTATGACTGCCCGTACATGGGGCTGCGCATTCCAAGGACAGCCGGCATAGTCTGCCGCTTGCAGCATGGCAATATCATTATCAAAATCACCGCTTGCGCCGATAATTGTACCGGCAGGCAGCATCGTTCGCAGCTGTGTCAAGGCACTGCCCTTGGACACATTCGGCGGCAAAATCTCCAAAAACCAGTCATGAGAACGGGTATAGCTCACACCGGTACAGTCAGCCGCCTGCACTCGTATCATCATGCGGTCGATCTGCTCGGGCGCACCGGCAAACAATGCCTTATAGCACTGTGTCGGCGGCAGTTCGTCAAGCGACCGCAGTACCACCGGAATGCCGGTGATCTCGAGATGCCGCCGTTCATATTCGCCATCCTGAATGACGAATACGCCCTCCGCATTCAGCACCTCTGCGCCGACCTGGGGAAACTCTGCCATCAGCGTGCGTAAAATACGATCACTGCAAGCCGGCAGATAGGTCACCGCACAAATCCGCTGCGCCTTCGTATCATACAGCACACCGCCGTTATACAGCACTGCCGGAAAATCCGGTTGCAGCAAGTCGAAATACGGCTTGGTTGCTTCCACCCCCCGTCCGGTTGCGATGCTGAATCTGCCGCCCTCGGCACGGAATGTCGCAATCGCAGCCGCATCGGTCGGATGCAGTCGTTTCTCCGGTGTCAGCAATGTACCGTCCAAATCAGTCAGCAATGCCAAACCATCATATTTGCCCATACTTCTCTCCATTGCGTCGCAAATAGCGACCCTGTTATCGTAATGTCCGCAGTACTGCCTCGAAATCCTCCGGCAGTGGACTGTCGAATTGCATGGCTGTCCCCGTCACCGGATGGACAAAACCAATCGTTTTTGCATGCAGGCATTGCCCGGCAATCTGCTTCACGGGCTTACCGTACACCGGATCGCCGTAGAGCGGATGTCCGATATGGCGCATATGCACCCGAATCTGATGGGTGCGTCCTGTCTCAAGGATACAGCGGATATGTGCATATCGCTCAAATTGTTCGAGCAAACGGTAATGCGTCATCGCATCTTTGGAATTTTTCGCAATCACGCACATTTTTTGTCTATCCTTCGGATCACGCCCAATCGGCGCATGAATCGTGCCTTCCGATTCTCGCAGATGGCCGCAAACCACCGCTTCATATTCTCGGGAAAAGGCATGGACGGCAATCTGTTCTGCCAAACCCAAATGCGCCCGATCGGTCTTTGCGACAATCAGCAAACCGCTCGTATCTCGGTCAATGCGATGCACAATCCCCGGTCGAATCACACCGTTGATACCAGAAAGTCTACCGGCACAGTGATAGAGCAGTGCATTGACGAGCGTACCGTCCGGATGTCCGGGTGCCGGATGCACCACCATACCTCTGGGCTTGTTGACTACCAGCACATCTTCGTCCTCATAGACGATATCGAGCGGAATATTTTGTGGGGCTGCGGCAAGCTCGACCGGTTCGGGAATCCGCACGCTGACGGTATCGCCCGATTGCAGACGGTCATTTTTCTTTGCCGCTTTCCCGTTACGCAAAATCTCGCCGCTTTCCAACAGCTGCTGTACCGCAGAACGGGTCAGCCCAAGCGTTTCCTGTGCAGCAAGCCATGCGTCCAGACGCTGCCCGATATCCGCATCTGTTGCCGTCAGTATCATCGGATCGCCCATCAACCGACATCTCCTGTATCCGCACCCGGTTTCGATATGGTATCCATATCCACTTCGGTATTGAACAGCTCCGGTGCATCCAATATCTGTTCTGCATCCGGCACAATATCGGCTTCTTCCACACTCGGCATCCGTCCGACTCGCCGGGAAAGTGCTACCCCTTTTGCATGCTTCAGCGGCTTGGCATCCGGCTCTTCCTTTTCGAGGAACAGTATCCCAACGCAAAGCACAATCACGCCAACCGTCACACAGCAATCCGCAAAATTGAATACCGCAAATTCAAACAGCTGCAAATCGAGATAATCGACAACCTTGCCGTCTCTCCAAATGCGGTCAATGAGATTGCCGATGCCGCCTGCCGCCATCAAGGTTATTGCGACGCAAAGCCAGCGTCTGGTTTTGCCATATCGATGCAGCAGCACCAGCAACAGCACAATCACGATCGCCGGAAACACAATCAAAAAGGCACGAGAGCCGCTCAGCATGCTAAACGCTGCACCATCGTTCTCGACATAGGTCAGATGCATCCAATCGAAATCTCCGATGGGCAAAAAACTGCGGCTGGGCTGGCCCTTTAATTCCGCAATCGCCCAAATCTTGATCCATTGATCGATGCCGACCAAAGCAGCAATCGCCACATAGATGATTACAAATGTCAGCATTTACTTGACTCCCTTTCCTTCCAAAATCAAAAGAAAGTAACTTGGTACGGTATTTCTGCCGCAGCAAGCTACTTTCTTCCTACAATCAAGAACGCTTTTTCTTATCGTCCCGACGGCTGCCGAATTGCAGATTCTCAAAGCGAGACTCGAAATCGCTGCGCTCTTGCTTTGGTGAACGTGTTCTCGATACGCCTTCATCAAAGGCAGGCGTTTCTGCTTCCGGCTCTGTGGGCTGTTCCGCAACGCATGCTTCTGCCGCTTCGGTTACAGGGTCTTCGATCGGTGCAGGTGCAGGCTCTGCGCCACCGCCAATCAGCTCCTCCATATCCTCCGTGGTTTCCGGCAGCTTAGAGATCTGCTCGAGATGCGCCTTATACATATCAAACAATGCTTTCTTGAACGCCGCAACCTGCCGCTGTGTTGCAACCAGCGCACGATTTTCCTGCTCCAACTGTGCAGAAATCCGTTGCAGCTGTGCTTCCTGCTCGGCAATGGCATTCTCCTGAATGGCAGTAACCTCTGCTCTGGCATCGGCTTCGATTTGGGCAGCCGTTGCTCTTGCCTCCTCGACAACCTCTCGTGCCTGACGCTGCGCACCGATCAGCGCATTCTTCAAATCCTCTTCGCTCTCACGATACTTGCGAATCTCCTCGGCCAGCGTCAGTACTTTGTTGTTGCTGTTGGCAGCCTCCTGCTCCATCAAGCGCAGGTCAGACTCGATTTGCGACAGAAATGAATCGACTTCCTCGGGACTGTAGCCGAACTTTACCTTCTCAAACCGCTTCTTATGAATATCCTTTGCAGTAATCATAGTTATGACTCCTTTCCAACTCTTTTGCAGCCTGCGGCATTACATGATAACGCCGTTGGTTTCCAGTTCGTTGACCAAGTCCTCACCAATGAAACCGACATTATAAGGCGTAATGATATAGGTCAGGTTGGCAACCGGCTTCAGACTGCCGCCGTTTGCGTAAGCAACGCCGACCAAAAAGTCAATGATCCGACGCTTATTCTCTGCCGATGCCGTTTCGAGGTTGAGCACAACCGTCTTCTTTGCAATGAGGTGATCGGCAATCTGCTTGGCATCGGTATAGACCTCCGGCTTCACCAACACAACCTGCAGCTGTGCAGTGGCCTGAATATTCACAAACTTGTCCTGCGAATCCATACCGGCATCCGGCTCCGGGCGGCTCGGACGGCTGATCGACTCTGCGGACGGACGGCGAGGCGGGACATCTGTGACAGATGAACGACCCGAATAAGAATCCGAACCGGTGCGAGATGCACTATGGCTCGACTGTCTGGGCTGAGGCTGCTGTGCCGATGCCGACTCGTTATCGTACTGCGCATCATCCTCGTTCGGGGCAAAAAAGTCACGGATATGATCTACGATTTTCATTTGGCTTTCTCCTTTTCTTTCTGATTGATAATGACAGCACACAGCGCATGACCGTGTGTACGGAACATATTAGATTGCGGCAGGATATTGGCGAGGACCGAATAATGCCCGACCAAGCCGCACGATCGTTGCACCATAGGCAATTGCCTGTTCATAATCCTCCGACATGCCCATAGAAAGCACTGTCATCGGTGTCACTGTTTGCATGGCGGCAAACAAATTTGCCATGGCATCGAAATGCCGTTCCGAATCCCCCGGCTGTGCAATCGGCGGCGGAATGGTCATCAGCCCGTCCACACGCAGATTCGGCATCGCCAACACCTGCTCGAGCAATGCCGGCAGGGCATCGGGTGCCACGCCGGATTTCGACAGCTCTCCGCCGATATTGACCTCCAGCAGCACCGGCTGTATCAGCTGACGCTGTGCCGCCACATGCTGAATTTCTGTTGCAAGCGATATGCGGTCAACCGAATGGATCAGCGTGACTTCGCCGACCAATTGCTTGACCTTATTGCTTTGCAGATGCCCGATGAACTGCACCTCCGCTTCGGGGGCATAGGCATCTCGTTTCGCATAGTACTCCTGCACACGGTTTTCACCGAGCAAGTGTACACCTGCGGCTACGGCAGTATTGATCAGAACAGGGTCAACCGTTTTGGTCACCGCCATCAAATGCACATCATCTATCGGCCGATTGGCATGTTGGCAAGCCGTTTCGAGATTCCGGCGAATGACCGCCAGTCGTTCGAGCACAGCCTGCTGCTGCGGCGTATGTTCAATTGCCATCTGCCATCACCCCGTTTACGATGATATCGTCATAGAGTGCCACATACCCGTTCCCCGCATCGAGATTTGACAGGTAGTAGTTCTCCTCCTCATAAACGATATCGAGCTTGCGGAATTCCGCACTCTCACCCACCAGCACATACACACCCATATAATTGGTGGTCTGCTCATAGCTTGCGCCGGTTTCCTCGTCTGTAATCGTTTCGGTCAATTCCTTGAACCGAATCGCCTCTCTCGGCACTTTCACACCGCTGATGGTATCCCGCACGATTTCAACTCGCTCCGTCCGGTGACGAACAACCTCTTCGGTCATCTTCTCACAGCGAAACACACCGAGCGTTTTCGTGATATCCCCTGCCGACACCAAAGACACGACCTCCACCGACAACGCCTCAGAAACCGATTCCAAACGAATTTTCGTTCTCGATGCCTCGGACAAACGCAGCTTGGTATTGTCGAACACGCCGACAATATACCACGTATAGCCATTGACCAGCTTTCCGATGATCTGCTGTTCATTCGACTGTTGGATGCCGTCATTGGTAATTTGCGCCAGCTGCTCTGCGGTCAACTGAGAAAGATTCTCCGTTGTCAGCACGCTTTCATAGCCATCCGCATAGCTGATGAAATAGGCACTTTCGCTCGCACGAATGACTTCATTCGGCTCAACCTTTTTGGCGTTGAGCTGAGCGATTTCCTCCTCCAGCTGTGCGATCTGTGCCGCATACTGCACATCGTTTCCAGTAATCTTGTCATAGGTGCTCATCAGCACAGTCAACTCTCGCTTGGAACGGGACAGTGCTTCAAAATCGCCATGTTCTCGACAGCGAATCAACTCCCTGTACTGCGCCGCAATCAGCTCCGCCAGATTGGCAGGCTGGGCATATTCGCTGACACCGGGATTCTCCACTTTCGTGAGCAAAGCCAGCTCGTCCTCCTTCTCGGCGATTTTTGCACGCAGGTCGATCTGCTCCTCATTGGCATAGACCTCTGCAATCACGCTGCCAACGCCGAGCTTTGCACCATCCTCAACGCAATAGCGAATGATACCGCTTCCCGAATAGGTTTGCACCGTTTCATCCCGTACAAACACGCCTTGAAATGCGGAAACATCACTGACCTCCGCATACACGGCCGTTTCGGTTTCGTAATCCTGATTAAAGGCGTGATACACAATGCTGATGACCAAAACACCGGCAAATATCAAAAGCAAGTATTTGAGTATTTTGGCTGTCAGTTCATTCATGAGGACTGCGCTTCTTCCCGCTCGACCGCATCGAGAATCGAAATTGCGCGGGCAGGAACGACCGTCGAAATGGCATGCTTATAGACCAGCTGCTGTCTGCCATCTGTTTCGAGAATGACGATAAACTGATCGAAGCCGCGAATGATGCCTTTGAACTGAAACCCGTTGGTCAGGAAGATGGTCAGCGGAATGCGTTCCTTTCTCGCTTGGTTCAAAAAGACATCCTGCAAATTCAAGCCCTTGTTTGTCATACTTTTGCCTCTTTCTTTTACTGAAGTTCGGTTGGCTGCACGAACCTACCGTGCAGCGGATTCTCATTGTTTTTCTGTCACCCATGCACCCGACTGCCATCGGATACACACAGTATATTATACCACATTCGCTATGATTTGGCTATGTTTTTTCTACGATTTTTTGTGCTTCCGATAATATTTTCTCATTTTCACAAATTTCATCTCGGTATATCCATTGGATTCCTGCATTTCGCCGAAACCAAGTTCCCTGCCGTTTCGCATACCGACAGGTTTCCCGTACAACGGTTTCCAGACAGACATTCAAAGGTAATTCATGCTCGAGCCAAGGAATCAACTCCTTATAGCCAATGGCAGACGCTGCCGTTGCACGCCGCATGCCGCTTGCATATTCGGCACGCACCTCGTCGAGCAGGCCCATCGCAACCATTTGCTCTACCCGTAAGCGAATCCGTTCTCGCTGCCGTTCTCGCTCCCGAAAGCCGATGCCAATCCGAATCACATCCCAAGGTGCCGGCTGCATCCGACTGCGGCGATCGTGTTCGCTGAGCGGAATGCCGGTCGCCTCATAGACTTCGAGCGCACGGATGATTCTACGCAGGTTATTCTCATGCAGGCGTGCAGCGGTTTCCGAGTCAACCGTCCGCAACCGTTCGAGCAATGTGGCATTTCCAAGCTGTATCGCCTCGGCTTGCAGCCGTTCTCGTACATCAGGCGTCGACGGAATATCCGGGAACTGAATGTGTTCGAGCAGGCTGTCCACATAAAGCCCCGTGCCGCCAACCACAATCGGCAGCTTGCCACGGCTGTGGATATCCTCGATCACCGCCCTCGCCATCTCTACATAGCTTGCGACCGAGCAGGGCTGATCGGGCGGCAGTACGCTGATCAAATGATGCGGTATGCCGCACATTTCCTCGACCGTCGGCTTTGCGGTTGCGATATCGAGTCCCTTGTAAATCTGCATAGAATCCGCAGAAACCACCTCGCCGCCATATCGCTGTGCCAGCGCAATGCCCAAGGCGGTTTTTCCCGATGCCGTTGCACCGACTACCGCCCATACCGGCGGTTTTCCGGTTTGTCCTGTCTGCATAACATCCACTCCCTTCCCTGTAATTCCCCTACTATTTTACCATAACCGATCGCATTTGTCCAGCCATTTCTCCCAAATGCCGCAATTACAGTCCGACCGCATGCTTTGGCACACAAAATCCTCGAATTTAAGCCTATGCCCTTGCATTTTTCACGAAAATGTGGTATACTGAATTTGTATTGATTCGGATAGGCGGTGAGAAAATGGGGGCATATGTGCTTTGGACATTGTTGGCAGTGATTTGTGTGCTGCTCCTGCTGCCCATTCGGATACGCTTTGTCCGAAATGAAAGCGAATGTCGATTGACGATGTTCTATGCCTGCATTTCGGTCATGCAAAAATCCTTCCGCAAAATACCCGATGCAAAACCGCAGCAAGATGCCGATTCTCCATCCGCCACAGCGCAGGAAACCGAATCACAGCCGGATCGATCCGCAAAGGAAGCGTCCGCTTCTCAATCCGATCCGCCGAATCACAATATCCCCGATACAGCCGAAACGCCGACCGTATCCTCAAGGTCTGCACCCGATGCAGACGCTGCAGAGAATGAACCGATATTCGATCATCCGCCCGAACAAGAGGATGCAGTCGACAATCCCGTAAAGCGAAGGAAAAAGCCCGGCATTGTGGAACGCCTCAAGCCCCACAATTTTTCGGAATGGCTTGGACTGATCGGAGATGTCCTGCATTCGCTGACACCGATGCTGCGTTGGCTGCTCGGACATTTTCATATTCGCAAAGCCACCTTTGAACTCCGCATCGCCTCGGATGATGCCGCCAAAACCGCCATTTTATACGGCTCTGCCAGCACCTTGGTCTTTCAAACGCTGGGCTTTTTGCAGAGCCTGCTGGATGTGGAGGTGGAACGCTGTCAGGTACAGGCGGATTTCTGCGGCACAAGCATCGACTGCAATGTCTCTGCCGAACTGCGTGTCTCTCCTGCCGCCTTGCTGGGCACAGCATTGGGGCTGGTCGCACGCTTTGTCTATTTCTCCTTCCGCCGACTCCGGCGGCAGGATGCACTCGCAAAACAAGAACAACAGGCAGCAGCCGTCAAGCAAAGCGGCTGAGTGCTTCATTCAAAAGGAGGAACGCATTATGAACGAACCACGCAACCCGCATCCCGTAGAAGAAACCATGCGTGTCACCATGGAGCAAATCCGCACCATGGTCGATGCCAATACCATTGTCGGCGATCCCATTGCCTGCGACAACGGTACAACGATCATCCCGATTTCCAAAATCTCGTTCGGCTTTGCCTCCGGCGGTTCCGATCTGCCGACTAAGGTTGCCAAAGACCAATTCGGCGGCGGCGGCGGTGCCGGCATCACGATTACGCCCATAGCATTTCTGGTTGTGACGGCCAATGATGTTAAGCTGCTGCAGCTGTCGGTCAATGCCGCTACGCCCAATGCCATCGTCAACATGGTGCCGGATTTGGTGGACAAGATCACCGGCTTCATGTCCAAAAAGCAGGAGAATACCGAATCGACTACGTAAACCCCGATGCCCCAAAACGAAAGGACGGAGCATTTTTCCATGGAAAAAATCAGAATCCAAAAGCTGCTGTCGTATTGCGGCTACTGCTCTCGCCGAAAGGCAGAACAGCTCATCACCGCAGGTCGTGTGCGCTGCAACGGCAGACCGGTAAAGCTGGGCGATAAGGCGACCGCCAAAGACCTGCTCTCCGTTGACGGCGAGAATATTGATATCCCCAAGAAAAAAACGTACCGCTATATCATGCTGAACAAGCCTCGTGGCTATGTGACGACCATGTCGGACGAACAGGGACGCCGCTGTGTTACCGATCTGCTGACCGGTATTCCGGAGCGTGTATACCCCATCGGTCGGCTCGACCGCAATTCCGAGGGCTTGCTGCTGTTCACGAACGACGGCAAATTCGCCAACGATATCATGCACCCAAGCCGTGAGGTTTCCAAAACTTATCGGGTTACGGTACGACCGCCGGTTTCCGAGGAGCAGCTGGCACAGATGTCTGCCGGCGTCGAGATTGAATCGGGCGTTGTGACGGCACCTGCCAACATCGTTGCACAGGTACAAGAAGCCAATCGTGTGGTATTGCTCGTCACGATTCATGAGGGCAAAAAGCGTGAGGTCCGCCTGATGTGCGATGCTGTCGGTCTGGAAGTCGCAAGACTGCGCCGCATCAGCATCGGACCGCTCAAGCTCGGTATGCTCCAGCCCGGCGAATGGCGTGATTTGACGAGTGAAGAGCTGCGGGCACTGCGCGCCGCAATCGGCAGAAATTAAAGGCAACACCGCACCAATCCGTCAAGCGGACTTTGTGCGGTGTTGTTATCTTTCAATCCTCTTTCACGAATGCCATAATATCTTCATAAACAGCACGATAGCCGGCCTCACGAATGTGCATCCCCTCGATGGTGTACTCCGCCTTCAGCCTGCCTTGCGCATCCTGAAGATTACGGTTGATATCGATATAGCGCTGCCCATGCTGTTCCGCCAACCGTTTTACCTCCGCATTGGCTGCCTGAATTTTCTCATTTGTGCGTATTTTCAGACATTCCTTCATTTCTTCGGAAGCGGCTTCCGCATTCACAGGGTAATACGCCATCAGATATATTTTTACACCCGGAACCGCATACTCAATTTTCGAGAGTATCCTGTCATAATTATGAATCATTTCACAAATCGGAATGCTTGACCGGCTCAGATCATTCGTGCCAATATTCATGAAAACCTTCGATGGCTGCAGATCAATCACACATACATCTATGGCAGCAAGCAGTTCATGTGAGAGAAAACCGCCCACGCCACGGTTATAGATCACAGTACTGTCTCCATGTTCTGTGAGCAGCTGATTGATTGGAAACATTTCCATGAGTGACGAACCTGTAAAAACAATCTGCCCTTTCTGCGCAAATTGATTTTCCGCCCTGTAGCGTTCGAGCTTTCTTTCCTTGTCATTCATATTCACACCTCCTATTTGTTTCCGCTTCCGCAGTGCCGTGCAAAGCCATTCGACAAACTTTTGAGCAATCATACGATAAAAAAAGCAAAAAGCCAAGCAAACACTTGGCTTTTTCTTATGGGATGATTTTGAGGTCAGAAGAGCAGATCACTCGATTTCCACAGCGACCATCTGGTTATCTCTTGCGGCACGAGCACGCATGAGTGTACGAATGGCCTTGGCGATTTTGCCCTGCTTCCCGATCACACGACCCATATCGTCCGGACCGACACTGAGGTGCAGAACGATCACGCCTTCCTCATTCGGGGCATCTTCGGTGATTCGGATGGCTGTTTTGTCAGTGACCAAGCCTTCAACGATGGCGTATAACAAATCCTTCATACAATTCTCTCCAAACAAAATATTGCGAAACTTACAGGATGCCTTCTTTTTTCAGGATGACACGAACGGTATCCGTGGGCTGTGCGCCATTCTTGAGCCAAGTCTTTGCCTTATCGGCATCCACCTTGATCACAGACGGCTCCTTGGTCGGATCGTAGTAACCGATCTCCTCCACGAAACGGCCATCTCTGGGGTATCTGCTGTCAGCGACAACGATACGATAGAACGGAGCCTTCTTGGCACCCATTCTTCTCAGACGAATCTTAACTGCCATGTGTTTCACCTCCAACATCATAATCACAAGTGCCTCAAGAGAAGACACTCGATTGTATTTCACGCAATTGCTTGCGATGAAAGCATGCCTATTGCGGGAATCCCCCGCCGAATTGAGACGGATCAATCGGCGGCATTTTCGGAATCCGACGCTTGCCAAATTTACCCTTTTTCGCCGACGTGCCGAGCTTTTTCATCATCTGCTGCATTTGCTCAAACTGCTTCAGCAGGCGATTGACATCCTCGACTTTCGTGCCGCTTCCGGCTGCGATACGGCGTTTTCTGGACGGATTGATGATTGACGGCTTTGCACGTTCTGCCGGTGTCATGGAGGTAATGATTGCCTCAACACGGCCGAACGCCTTATCATCAATGTCAAGCTCATCGATATGCCGACTCACACCGGGCAGCATCGACAGAATCTTGCGCATATCGCCCATTTTCTGAATCTGCCGCAGCTGTGCGAGCAGATCTTCCATATCGAATTGATTCTGCTGCAATTTCTGAGTAATGCGCTCGGCTTCCTGCTGAGAGTAGACGGTTTCCGCTTTTTCAATCAGGGTCAGCACATCGCCCATACCCAGAATTCGAGATGCCATACGGTCGGGATGGAACGGCTCGAAATCATCGAGCTTTTCGCCCATACCAACATATTTGATCGGCTTGCCGGTCACAGACAGCACCGACAGTGCCGCACCGCCGCGGGTGTCGGAATCGAGCTTCGACATAATGACACCGGTCAATCCCAATGCTTCATCGAACGCCTTTGCCACATGCACGGCATCCTGACCGGTCATCGCATCCACCACCAGCAAAATCTCGTGAGGTTGTGCGACAGCCTGTACGGATTTCAGCTCATTCATCAAGGTTTCATCAATATGCAGACGGCCTGCCGTATCGAGAATCACAACATCATGGTTATGATCACCGGCATAGCGCAGTGCCTGCTTGGTAATCTCGACCGGATCGATTTGTCCCAGTTCAAAGACCTTGACACCCGCCTTTTCACCGACAATGACCAGCTGGTCGATTGCCGCCGGACGATAAATATCACAGGCAACCAGCATCGGATGCCGGCCTTCCTTTTTCAGGAGCTTTGCAAGTTTTGCAGCATGGGTGGTTTTACCCGAACCCTGCAAGCCGCAGAGCATAATCACACAAGGCGGTTTCGACGGAAACTGCAATCGTGCCTGCCCGTCTCCCATGAGGGCAATCAATTCCTCATGCACAATCTTGATGACCTGCTGTGCCGGCGTCAAACTCTCGAGTACTTCACTGCCAACGGCACGTTCGGAAACCTTCGCCACAAAATCCTTGACGACTTTATAGCTGACATCGGCTTCGAGCAGTGCTATCCGCACCTCACGCATGGCCTCCTTGACATCGGATTCGGTCAGCTTACCATGCGCTTTCAGCCGTTTGAATACCTGATTGAGCTTTTCGGACAATCCTTCAAAAGCCATACGCCTCACTCCCTCTCGATTCTCAAGTCTATTCTATCAAAGCATGGCAATGCCCGCCCGGGCAGCGGCAATAATCTGTGAACGCATTGGTTCGTCTAACCCCTCACAGAGCCGTTCGATTGCCTCGAATTGCGTGCGGCATCGCCGAAAGCGTTCCGCAATGCCCATCTGTTCCTCAAAGGCAAGCAGCTGCCGTTCTCCTCTGCGAATGCTGTCATGCACAGCCTGTCGAGAAATTCCAAGCGGCTCTGCGAGTTCCGCAAGCGACAAATCCTCGTCATAATACCCTTCCAGCAATGCTCGTTGCCGTTCCGTCAGCAGCGTGCCGTAGCAATCCAGCAGCAGTACAAATTCTAAATTCTTCATCGTGGTCTGTCCTTTGTCATGGTTTCAGCCTTTACACGACTTTCTCATTATAACAAACTTTTGCCGTCTTGTCAAGGCTCAGAGCTTGACTTTGGTGCATTCGTGCATATTCGGCAATCACGAAGCCGAGAATTTAAGCATTCGTCCGAAAATCAAAAAAGCAACACGAATTTCTCC
This sequence comes from uncultured Clostridia bacterium, assembly GCA_944388075.1. GTDB lineage: Bacteria > Bacillota > Clostridia > Oscillospirales > Ruminococcaceae > Firm-04. The sequence goes on from CALXHI010000012.1 coordinate 118,393, forward strand.
GTGCCGCTTGACAAAGGATTCCCGTTTATGGTATAATGATTCTATCTCCATTTTAAATAGAACGATATAAAAACACCATTTTACACCATTTATTATAACACACATCTGCCCAAAAGTCAACCCCCGCTCTCCGATTTTGGCGTATTGCACAAAAGTACGCTTTCCTCTCCCCCGCAGTACAACTGATTATGCTATATTGTAAACGCCCCGATTGGTTTGGATTTTGAAAGGAGATTTGCGTATGGACTTTTCTCTGACCTTTTCCGATACATTTTCGCCGGTGTCAAAAGAAGATCAGATGCAACAGGTTTTGGCAACCAACAGCCAATCCATGCAAAGCTATGCGTTGCAGCTGACACCGGAGGATTCCGAAGCACTTGTCGATATCGAGCGCAGTGCCGCTAAGGAGCAAGCGCTTGTGATGCTCGGCGACAGCATTGTCCCACGCCTGATTCGCAGGCTGCTGCCGACCGGATATCTGGCAACCGGCAACTACGCCCTGAACATCGCCAAGCTGACCGAGGTATTCTATGCTGTGAAAGGAGAATTGCAAGACCTCTACGACAATGCCGGCTTTGATTGCAGCAGCTGTCGGCTCTCCGATAACGCCATTCTCTACTATATGTCCAAGCTGTTTGAAGACTATCCCTGCTGTGGGGATCCGGATATCCTGCTGAGCGAAATGCAGACCTATGTTTGTCAGACCATGGCACGTCTGCTCAATAAGATGTGCAATACACAGCAGAATTACGATGTCGAAGACCCGCTCTACGGCTTCTCCGATTGGCTCGAAGAGGAAGCGGACTGGCGTTGGCATACCGGCACAGAATGGGACTGGAAAATCGGTCTGCAAAGGAATCCGGAATTGCTGCTACCCAGCCGCCGTCAAGAACAGGAATGGGATCGGCAGGCAGAAGCGTGGGAAGAGGAAGCAAAGCAAGGAGGTGCGGTATGACAGAATGGCTGCCGGTCTCTACACCGCATACAGCCCCTGCCGAACATAACCCTTCGGCATCACCGGGATTCACACCCCATCATTATACCCGGCAGCTGCTCCAATATGCCGCTTCGGAACATACAATTCCCGATGCCAGGCTGCAAACCATTCGGGATACGCTCACACGCCGGACCTATCTGCAAGCACAGGCATATCAGCCCGGCTCGACCACCATTACCCGTAATACCCTTGCACGCATTTACAATTCACTGTTCTATCAGCTCGATGTTGTCCTGCTGGAATTGCATTCGGATACGCTGGCATTGCAAGCACTCAAAACAGAACCGCTCGACACGCTTTTGACCCACAGCCGCAGCCGTGTTCTTCAGCTGTTTTCCGAAATTCAGGAGCTGTTCCCACGGGTATATCAGCAAATGAAGCCCTTCGCAACTGCACTGTTTCTGGATTTGAAAGACGACTTTGCCGCATTCATCAAGCAGTATGATATTCGCTATGCAGCAGAGCATACGCACTTTGACCCAACCTATCCGCCGCTGATGCTGCAAGCACGCTATGGCATCGGTCTGTTGATGGTACATTCCTATGTCAGGGCATTACAGATGGAAACAGAGTTCTGCACTCTATGGACTACAGGCGAGATGCAAACCATGCTGACACAATACGCAAAGCAAAACAATCTCCCCCGCTCGGCTCTGCCGGAAAATATTGCCGATTTGGCATTGCGCCACTGCATGGTACACCATCTCGGCTCTGCCGATGCACAGGCGAAACCCTCCGTGTTGGTCAGCCGGCAGGAAGCAGAGCATTTCTTCGACCATTTCACATTCTCGTCCGTTCAGCAGCTGCACGATGCCATGCTGACCGCCCTGTACACTTTGGAATCGCAGGGACTTTCCCCGGAAACCGCCGCCTATTTCCGAACCTATCTTCCGACCTTGGCGCAGACACTGCACAGGCAGCTCCCTCTGCCGACCGCAAACAACTGGTTGGCGATTGCAGAACCGACAGCCTAATCCGATGAAGCTTTGTGCATAAGTAACCGCTATCTCGCATAAACTTTTTATATCACAGCAAATGGAGGTATCGCCATGCCAATCACCTACAAAGACACCCGCAATTTCACTGCTGCCGAACTCGAACGGCTCTTTCTCTCCGTCGACTGGTCATCGGGGCATTATCCGGAAAAGCTGGTCATCGCCATGCAAAATTTTCGCACAGTCTACTCTGCATGGGATGAGGATAAACTTGTCGGCATGATCTGCGTCATGGACGATGGCATCATGAACGCCTATGTGCATTATCTCCTCGTAGACCCTGCGTATCACGGGCAAACCATCGGCAGAACCTTGGTCGATATGGTCAAGCAGAAATATCAAGACTATCTGCGGCTCACGCTGATTGCCTATAACAACGAACTGCATTTTTACAAACACTGCGGCTTTTCCAAAAATGAGGACGCATCGCCAATGTCGATCACCTCTCTTTGGACATAACGGGTATCGTCCCCACACGACCCGAAAAAATTTTCTTTCACCCCTTGACAGCCCGAGCGACCTGTGGTATAATATATGTTGGTATTCGGGCTCGTAGCTCAGCTGGGAGAGCGCTGCGTTCGCAACGCAGAGGTCGAGGGTTCGATCCCCTTCGGGTCCACCATATTAGCACCCCGATTTTGATACAATCAAAGTTGGGGTGCATTATTCTGCCTAAATGCAGATACTACGCAGTTTTTGAGGGCAATCGGAAACGGTAGGGAGTATAACAGGTAGTTATATGAGGCTCTAAACGGTCAAAACAGGGCGAAAATGCGAAAAAGCACCTCAAAAGTCAACGATTGCTCAAGTTACCGTTGATTTTTGTAACGAAACTCGAAAAAGGGTGCATTTTTCTAAAAGTTATCGTTGACTTTTGAAAGCGGATAAAAAATAGGGGCTGTGGATAGTCACAGCAGTTGCAAAATATAGTCTGAAGCCTGTGTGAGATCTTCTTCACAGGCTTTTTATGATTAGTCTATTCATCTGTGAATATGTAAATATGCTATTGAATTTTCTGGCAATCTGTGCTATAATCAAAGCATAACACTATATATAGGAGGTATCAGATGAACAAGCTATTTTCCAAAATCGTATCTGCGTTGACGGCTGCGACCATGACTCTTTTCGCTTCGTCAGGCAGCTTGCAGACTTTCGTCAACGAGATCGATGTACACGCAGCAGAAACAGAAGTAATTTTAGGTGACGTAAATGACGATAACAGAGTTGACGTATTTGACCTGTGCTTAATGAAGCAAGAGTTGATAGAGTCTGGAACAACTAGCATTGACAAAGTTGCAGCGGATGTAAATGCAGACGGTGTAGTTGACGTCAAGGATGTCGTTGAGGTGCAGCAATTCCTGTTGGTGGAAAGAGACTCCTTTAACGGTTCAATGCGAAATAAGATCGCCCCACCTGACACATCAATAGTGACAAGCAACCAGCCAATTGAAACTTCATTGACTGCTCAAATGGCAGAAAAGACTAAAGAACTCGGAAATGCAGTAAATGTATATAACTACCTTTATAACAATATGCGTTCTGAGTTTTACTACGGTTCACGAAAAGGTGCTATCGGTACCTTTGAGCAGGGTGGCGGTAATGATGCGGATCTGTCCAGCCTACTTATTGCAATGCTGCGATATCTCGGTTACGATGCGAATTATGTGACCGACATTGTGGGCTTTTCGGCTGAACAGCTCATGAAATGGACAAGCACTGACTCAATTGAAGCGGCGACCAAAATTTATGCGTGTCAAGGCCGAGAAAACACAACCTATGAACACGAGGGTGTTACATATTACTTCTGCGACTATACTTATGTTCAAGTAGTGGATGCCGGCACGACATACTACCTTGATGTATGCTTCAAGGAGTATGAAACGCAAAAAAACAGTATCCAGACTCTTGTGTCGGGAACAAGCACTTCCGATATCGAGCAAATCCTTAACAAGACAGATCTGAACTATCTTGATTCCATTTCGGACACAGCCTACAATAATGCTTTAACAAATCTCGAAGGTCAGAATTACACGTTTTTCTCCAAGAAACCAGTCCAGAAGAGTGTTACCAAGCTTCCGACCACATCACCGCACCTTTTTAATGTTGAACCGACAGTGACCACAACACTTGATGATAGCCGTTCTGATATCATTGAAATTGGATTTAATAACAACAGCAAAAAGACATATCACGCTTCAGAGCTATATAAAAAGAGCGTCACCGTTGAGTATGTGGTTTCTGATGACACAAAGGAACTGCATGAATGGGTAGATTTTGATGCCAGCAGCATCTTTAATCTTCCGCCCTATGCATTAGGACAAGCACTCTCTGTTACACCAGTTGTCAAAATTGACGGTCAAACTGTCCTGACTGATCCCGCAATTGATTTTGAAGAGAAGCAGACGCTTTATATCAACTCTAAAACCGGCGGAAAAGTAGAAACATACGAGGAGGAACTTTCTCCGGGAGAACTATGCTGTATTGTTTTTGATGTTGGAACCATATCTCCGAATGAATTATCGGAGAGTTATTCAAAATCCGCAGATCAAACGTCAGTCGCTAACCAAAAGTACCAGCTTAACGAAAAGACTGATGCCTCCAAGGTCAACGAGAAGAACGTATATAACGCAAATTACCTCGGAAGCATACTGCGGTTGACAGGCGTTATGTATTTCTCTCAGTTGGACATCTACACGCAGACTTTGGCAGAGAATAATAATGTAAATTGTGAAGATACTGTAAAAATCGGAGTTTTCGGTTTCAAGCCCGGCGTGTATCCGAGCAAGGTTCAGGTTGCTGGAGAACCGTATGGAATCGATAAAAACGGTCAATTCTTTGTGGACATCATAAGCAATTCTGTCAGCACGGTCAGTGAAGTATCAGACAGCGCACAGCTTCGGGCTTTCAATATGGAGCGTGGCTATATCTCCTCAGAACTCGAAAGTGCAATTCTTGAGCAAATTGTTGGAGTGGAGAGTCTTTCCACGGTGCAGCTATTCAAGCGTGCTCAGGAAAATGGTATTAATATAGTTTCCCTGTCAAAAAATACTACAAAGAAAGTCTCTGATTTGAAGATCAGCACTGATGATGCTGTGAGATTGCAAGAAGAAATCGATGCAGGTAATACTATTATCACAATGGAGCAGAACGTAACTGTCGGTAACTGGACAGGCATCGGCTATATTGTTGAAACAGCAGACCAGTCAGCACAAACCTTCATGATCTCTGGAAACATGAATGGTGGCGTTTGCTCAAGCTCAGTCAGCGTTGCCGCCATTATTGGTATAGCTATTGATGAAATATGGCTCGTGGAGACTGTCGGTCTCTTAATCGCAACGCTTTCAGCAATGACTTCATTAGCCTTTATGCCTGTTGTAACTGTTGTTTTGTGTGTCATCGCAATTGAGTTTTTGGTTTTCGATATCATCGAAACAATAGCAAATAACTACGATTATTACATGAACGGCAATGAGGAAGCAGGAACGCAGGTCAAAATCAATGCTGCTATCAACGTGATTACCTTTGGTGTTACGAAGATAGGCGGTGCGATAATTTCGCAGGCGAAAAACGCAAGCAACTGTGCTAAATACGGCAAAAATGTAATAAACGGATTGAAAAACAGCGGATTTACCACTGCTGAGATCAATTCTCAGATTAGCAAGCTCTCTAAGCTCGGCTGCTCACAGTCTACAATTGAAACACTGCTGAAGAACCCTAAGTGTATGTTCCTTGGGGATGATATACTTAATGTGATTTCAAAAAGCGGAAGTTTATCCGATGATTTAGCAAAACTAGTATTGAATCATGGCGACGATTTTTCTGAATTAGTCATCACTACATTTGCTAATGAAGGTGTAACAGGTGTAAATTCTTTAATAGGTGCATTTGGCGATAGCTATCTAGTTTGGTATAGAATTACTGCAACTGCTGATAATATGGCATCAACGAGCATTCCGGCGACTTTTCAAATCAGATTACAACAGATTGGTTATGTAAACCCTACAACGGGGACAAATGTGCTATATACGAATTCAAATGCAACAAAACATATGGGGGAGTATGTAGGCAGATTTGGTGATGAAAGCTTTTCAATTAATTTAAGAAGTCAGCTTATGCTTGAAAGCTATGCATCTGCGATTGATGACGCTATGAACCAATTGAGTTCACAATCGTTAGACGAGTATACAATAGTTGCTGGTGGATGGGAACTTGGAATAAATACAGAAACTGGCACTGTGTTTCATGCTCTTATGCTTGAGTGAGGCGAAGTATGAATTTTTATTTTTCAGCAAATACGTGTGAACATTCTGAATATAAAATCATTTATGAACGGATTTCCAAAAATTCTGTCATGGTGAATATAGAAAAACAAATACGCAGCCAAGCTTGCGATGGACTATATCACTTAATGTTACGTCAGGAAAATCAAATACCAATCGATATATGTGGCAGCGGAAAAAAAGATGAGATAGAATATATAAGTTTTTTGATTAGACTTTCCGAAATTAATGAAGGCTTACCACCTCTTGATACAGTATCTCATCCAGAATATATAAAGATTTGTTTTCCAGAGTGTGATCCCATTCGAAAACGCTATGTAAATCAATCTGTTAGAAATACTTCTATACATTGCGATGATGGCACTTTAATTTATTTGTTCGACGATTCGCACGAAAAACTTCATCAATTTACTCTTTGCTCAGAGTGTTCAATACTTTTAAATGCTCATAATTGCCTCAAGGGTCTAATTATACATGATTCTGATCAGTTCAAACTCACGAATCTTTTTCAAAGAATATAACTGTGAAAACCAGTTATTCTGAAATTGAATTGTGGCGAGATTTGGAGTGCTCGTGAAGCAATACTTAGTGTATCCTCAACAACCAGTCATTTTTAAAACGTCCCTATTTTCAACATCAAAAAAGAAAAAGGACAAGACAAATTCAAAGAGGTGCAAAAGCATCGCCGCAAGGCGGTCGATGTTCATT